>JBCBSS010000004.1:0-123310 GCA_039819065.1 Bacteroidota bacterium | reverse complement strand
AGAATTGCGGAACCTCTCTTAGCCCAACTGAACTCATCGAGCCAGTATCAACGCTCAGTGGTGAGAAACCAGTGATGAAAGAAACCAAGCATTGGTACCTGCCCATGAACAAGTATGAGGACTGGCTCAAAGAATGGATCATCGCTGGGCACAAGGAGTGGAAAGCAAATGTTTATGGGCAATGCAAATCATGGATCAGTCAGGGATTGCTACCGCGGGCGATGACCAGAGATTTGGACTGGGGCGTAAAAGTGCCTTTAGCCAATGCTGATGGAAAAGTACTGTATGTTTGGTTTGATGCTCCCATAGGGTATATATCCGCTACCAAAGAATGGGCGGCTGCCAATAATAAGGATTGGGAGCCTTACTGGAAATCGCAGGATACCAAGCTTGTACACTTTATAGGTAAGGATAATATTGTCTTTCACTGTATCATTTTTCCATGCATACTAAAAGCTGAAGGTTCCTATGTTTTGCCAAATAATGTACCGGCCAATGAGTTTTTGAATCTGGAAGGAAACAAGATTTCTACATCCAAAAACTGGGCAGTTTGGTTGCACGAGTATTTGGAAGAATTTGAAGGCAAGGAGGATGTACTCAGGTATACTTTGTGTGCTAACGCTCCGGAAACAAGTGATAATGACTTTACCTGGAAGGATTTTCAGGCAAGGAATAATAATGAGTTGGTATCTATTCTCGGTAATTTCGTCAACAGGGTATATGTATTGACCAACAAATTTTTCTCAGGCAGGCTACCTGAGAAAGGAGAATTATTCGATGTAGATACTCAGGTTATCAATTCACTAAGCGAATTCCCAGATAAGATTGCAAAGTCGCTTGAAAACTTCAAGTTTCGAGAAGCCTTGAATAACTATATGGACTTGGCTCGTTTAGGGAATAAATACCTCGCAGATACAGAGCCTTGGCATTTGATCAAAGAAAACTCAGCCAGGGTAGAGACAATCATGAATATTAGTGCTCAGATTGCCGCGAACCTAGCTGTTCTAGGAGAACCCTTATTACCATTTTCATCACAGAAACTTAGCAAATGCTTTGGCCTGGGCAAGAAGATATGGGCAGATGCAGGTGGTATTGATTTAGTGGAAGCAGGTGTTGAATTGGTGAATATTGGCCTGCTATTCCAGAAAATTGAAGATAGTACAGTTGAAAAACAGGTTAAAAAATTGGAAGACACAAAGAAAGCCAACGAATTAGAAAAGGCTGAAGTGCCAGCATTCAAAGAAGAAATCGTATTTGATGACTTCATGAAGCTTGATATTCGTATTGGTACTATCAAAGCCGCTGAAAAAGTCAAGAAATCTAAAAAGCTATTGAAGCTTATCGTCGATACCGGTTTGGATGAAAGGACAGTGCTGAGCGGTATAGGTCAGCACTACAACCCTGAGAGTATTATTGGTCAACAAGTTAGTATTTTGGTCAACTTGGCTCCTAGAAAAATGATGGGCACAGAATCTCAGGGAATGATCTTAATGGCTGAAGATAAGGACGGTAGTTTGAAGTTTGTGCTTCCTTCTGAGCCAGTAAGCTCCGGCTCTACTGTCAGCTAAGGACGAATATTATTCTTTTCAAGTAAGCCGCCTACTTGTTAGGTGTGCTTACTGATTTTCTCTTCAAACGTCACATCGGCGTTTTGCTTCAAATGAAGCTGAATGTTAACCAACAGTTCATTAGCCCCTGCTTCTAAACACTTCTGTTGTGCAAGCCTGGCCAATTCCATCAGCTCATCGTATGACCCTTCTATTACCGTGCTAAAGGGTGTGACCATATGCTTTAATCCCGAAGCTTTGATCGCCTCAATAGCCTCATCTATGATTGGATAATAATCAGCCTTTTCAGTTTTCGGAACAATCTGAATTGACATGTTAATTTTGTGTTCTGAAAAGTTACTCATTATGTTGGCTCATTGTTTTGTCTATACCAATGCTACAGAAAGATAGAATCATGTCTATGGCCTTATCCATTCTTTCAGGTAATAGCTCGAATTCGCCGGTGCTGAAATTACTAAGCACATAATCTACTTGTCTGCCCTTATTAAAATCATCTCCAACTCCGAAGCGAAGGCGAGGATATTTATTAGCTCCCAACACCTCCTCTATATTACGAAGACCGTTGTGTCCTCCGGCTGAACCCTTAGCACGCATGCGTAATTTACCAAATGGTAATGCTATGTCGTCTGTAATAACTAGTGTGTTCTCAACTTTTACCTTTAGCTCTTTGAGCCAATAGTTGACCGCTTTGCCGCTTAAATTCATATAAGTGGTCGGTTTGATGAGGTAAATGCTTCTGCCTTTATGTTTTATCTCGCTGAAATAGGCGTGACGATTAATTTTGAAACCTGTATTTTGAGTATCAGCCAATTTATCTAGGATAAGAAACCCAATATTATGGCGTGTGAGCTCATATTCTGGGCCAATGTTACCTAAGCCAACAATCAAATATTTCATACTCTTAATTAAATTGGAAATGAAAAAGTCCTATCTGAAAAGATAGGACTTTGTCTAATATCGTAAAGACTAAGATTTATTTTCCTACTCTTCTGCAGCTTCTTCACCATCCTCTTCCTCTTGAGACTGCTGGCTTCTAAGGGCTCTTGGTATTTCGACACTAGCAACCGATGCTAGTTTAGAATTCGTTACTTGGAACCCTTCTTCTGCAATATCTCCTACTTTAATGGTTCTTCCGAAATCAAGATCAGAAACATCAACATTGATTGATTCAGGCATATCCTTTGGTAAGGCTTTAACTTGAAGGTATCTCAATTTTTGGATGAGGTTTCCACCTTTCGCTACCCCTGGAGAGCTACCGCTGAACGTTAGAGGAATATCCATTTTCACCTCCTTGTCATCGAATAACTCCAAGAAGTCTGCATGAAGGATAACTTCGCTAACCGGGTGGAATTGAATATCTTGAAGAATGGCTGTTTTAATTTCTCCTTCAATGTTCAATGTTACGAAGCTAGCTTGGTTAGTATAAACCAATTCCCTGAAAAGGATCATTGGTGAATGGAAATGCACCTGCTCTTTCCCTCCGTAAAGTACACATGGTACGTTGCCCTCGGCTCTCAGGTTCTTTGATTCTGACTTGCCGAGATTTGCTCTTTTATACCCTATAATCTCTAAAGTTCTCATTGTAATATATGTTTGATTAATAGTTTACTATATAAACAAGGAGCTAATTGACTCGTGTGTTTGAATCTTTTCAATAGCTTTTGAGAAAAGATCCGCCACGGTCAATACCTTGATTTTGTCTGATTGCCGTTTCAAAGGTATGGTATCTGTCACCACCAATTCTTCCAATACAGATCCGCCGATGTTATCATAAGCTTTTCCTGAAAGAACCGGATGAGTTGCAATTGCACGTACTGTATTAGCGCCTTTTTCTTTGATCAAATTAGCGGCCTTACACATGGTGCCTCCAGTATCAATCAGGTCATCTACTAATACCACGTCTTTGCCTTCTACATCGCCAATTAATTGCATTGAAGCCACTTCGTTGGCTCTTTTCCTATGCTTGTCACAGACAACCATGTCCGCGTTGAAGAATTCAGCAAATCTACGTACCCTTTTCACTCCACCTACGTCAGGAGAAGCGAAAATCAGGTTATCCAAGTTTAAGGACTTTACATATGGTACGAAGATGAAAGATCCGTCCATATGATCAACCGGTATGTCAAAGAAGCCTTGGATTTGATCAGCATGTAAGTCGCAGGTCATCAAGCGATCAGCGCCAGCAGCAGACAATAAGTTAGCCATCAGTTTGGCTGCAATAGCTACACGAGGCTTATCCTTTCTATCTTGACGAGCATAACCGAAATAGGGTACTATAACCGTTACATAATCTGCGCTTGCTCTTCTTGCTGCGTCGATCATCAACAGTAATTCCAGGAAATTATCCGAAGGAGGAAAAGTTGATTGTATGAGAAAGACGTGACAACCTCTTACTGATTCACCAAAATAAGGAGACATTTCTCCATCGCTAAATTCTTGTAGTGTCACATTACCAAGCGACTGCCCGTAAGAAGCAGCTATTTTTTCAGCTAAGTATGTGGAAGCATTGCCCGAAAATATTTTGATTGGTGCTGAAGTTAACGAAGGGTGCTTGACATCCAAGGGTCTAGTAATTTAGTAGAGCGCGTAAAACAATTAATCCCGGAATAATTCCGGGATTAGTTGCCCGACTAGGGCTCGAACCTAGACTCTTCTGAACCAAAATCAGACGTGTTGCCAGTTACACCATCGGGCAGTATTGTCATCCCAATTAGTTTGGGGCAGCAAAAATATGATTCTTTTTTAAAATCTAAAAACTCTGCCTAAAAAAAATAGAAGGCAGATGAATTTTAGTTTTAAAAGCAGACTAAAGCTCGCTTAATGTAGCACTAAGGGTTATTGAGCATCTTCTACAACTTGACCTTGTTGTATAAACCCATCCGCGAAGAACCGATACTTGTCGAGTATAGATATAACGGCATTTCTAATTTGCCTCTTATTCTCGAAATGAATATCACCATATAGGCTGGTGGCGTAGCCATTCCATATTAGCTTGTTTTGTTTTCTATCATAGAGCTGCACCAATAGTGTACCGGTTTTCATACTTACGTCCTTCTCTTCATAATCCTCATTGATGGTAGGATTCTTGACCCAATCCTCAATGTCAGGTTGGTTATAACCATTAAAATTAAGACTATCATAATAGATCTTGTAAGCAATAAGTAAGTTGGGTTTTTTGGTGGTTTGTCTGTAACCGAGGAACCGCATTCTGGAGACAATAGCGCTTTCTATGATGGAGTTCTCCATACTAGAATCAGAACTGAGTACCGGTTGGCTCATCAAGTTAAAAGTTTTGTAACGCTTGAATTTGCCGTAGTAACTATAGTCGTATTCTACGGGAAGCTCTTTGAAACCCAAACAACCGGAAAAGATTACAGCACAAATAACGAATAGTAAAATGTTTTTCATACGATAGGATGAATTAGCAGGATACAACTTCACTAAAAACCATTACCATGGTTGATTAAAACACCTTATCACAAAGAGATAAGTCTAACAAGATAATGATTTAAGTATTAAGTTCAACGATTCTCAATCAAATAGTTTCTAGGGATAAAACCTGTCGTAAATATGACACAAAGTGTGTTGTTGGTTGGCCGTGGTGGCGGAAATTCAAGTGTATTTGGCAAAGACGATGTCTTTTAACGTCTCTTTCCTTTTGGGTTTAATTTCCTTAATTAGAAAGTCAATAACGTCTTTTTTGAACCCTAGTTTAATGGCGATATTCATACAAAAAAGCTTTTCACTATTGTGAATAGAGTCATCAACCATCATTAAGTCAACACTATTATATAGGTATTCAAATTTTTGGTTAAGCGACAATGCACCAAAAGAACCTATTGGTTCGGGGTTCAATATTAGTTTTCGAAGTTCAGATTCGGGAAAGTTATTAGCCCGAGCGATTCGAAGTATGGTCTCTTTTTCTATTTCCGCAAAATTCTCGTCTGCTCTGGCCAGTTGAACAAGCATGTTTAATTGTTGCCGAACAACGATGTTCATGTTAGATATGATTTACATTGGTAGAAAGAACTTTAATCTACACAAGTTATCAATTTTTACCTGTAATGTAAATTCTGATGCCGATAACCCGAAGTTATACACGACTAAGCTTAGGCATTTTAAGGTGAGTTATTCTATATTATTTCTCTTCTTGGCGATATCAACCGCGAGGAATAATGCTTGTCTCATTGAAACCTCACTGGCACTATTCTTACCCGCTATGGCATAAGCAGTGCCATGATCTGGGGAAGTTCTGACAATTGGCAAGCCCGCAGTGAAGTTTACCCCATCTTCAAATGCGAGTAGTTTGAAAGGTATCAGGCCCTGGTCATGATACATACATAATATGCCATCGAAACGTTTGTGCTGTCCAGATGCAAAAAAGCCGTCAGGTGAGTAAGGCCCGGATGCTAATTTACCCTCGTTTTTCAGGTCATTAATGAAAGGCTCTATCACTTTGCCATCTTCTTCGCCAAGTAAGCCATTGTCACCTGCGTGAGGGTTGAGACCCAGCACGGCAATCTTGGGCTTGGAAATACCGAAGTCATTTTTCAGCGAGCGTTCCATGATGCGATATTTCTTTGCTAGTTTATCGTTGGTGATTGCCTTAGATACATCTTTTAACGGGATGTGCTCTGTAACCAAACCTACCCTCAACGATTCACTGACCAGCATCATTAAGCTTTCTTCGGCTTCAAACGTTTTGGTTAGAAAATCAGTATGTCCAGTAAAATTGAACTCCTCATTTTGGATGTTGCTTTTATTGATAGGAGCAGTCACAATACAATCTATAACACCCTCCTTTAGGTCATCCGTCGCTTTTTTCAACGCCTTGAATGAAGCAAACCCCGCTTTTTGGGTGGATTCGCCCACGTTTATCTCAATAGTTTCTTCCCAGCAATTGACAACATTGACCTTCTTATCTATGATTTCATTCTCCTTCTTTACTTGGGCATAGTTGAAATCATTGATGTTTAATGATTTCCTATAATAAGACAGTGTCTTGGTAGATCCATATATAACAGGAGTCATAAAGTTGTTGATACGACTATCCGATAGAGATTTCATGATAACTTCCGGACCTATACCATTGATGTCTCCGATGGTGATACCGATTTTGATTTTTTTCTGCTTATTACTCATTGTTAAGGAGGTCAG
The DNA here is from genome assembly GCA_039819065.1 of Bacteroidota bacterium. GTDB lineage: Bacteria > Bacteroidota > Bacteroidia > Cytophagales > Cyclobacteriaceae > JBCBSS01. The sequence goes on along the minus strand of JBCBSS010000004.1, from coordinate 116,585 downwards.
TAAACGCAAGTATTAACCCTGCGCTGAATATCATTCTTTATAATGTGTAGTTTTGAAAGCGCAATTTAAAGGTTTTTTTAACTATTGTAGAGCACATGGGAACCGTCAGACCCAAGAAACATCTAGGTCAGCATTTTTTAAAAGACAAAAATATTGCCGAAAGGATTGTAGATAGTCTAACACAGTATCAAGAATACGGTCATGTTTTGGAAATTGGTCCAGGCACAGGTGTCCTCACAGACTTTTTAGTTCAAAAAGCTGACTTGAAGCTTACTGTAATTGATATAGATAGAGAGTCTATTGCTTTTCTTAAGGAAAAATATGCTGGTGCCGGTTGCGATATAAAGGAAGGTGACTTCCTGAAGTTTGACCCTCAGGCGCTCACTGTAGGCAAATTTGGCATCATTGGTAATTTCCCTTATAACATTTCCTCCCAGATTTTCTTTAAGATATTGGAGATGAGAAGTCAGGTGCATGAAGTGGTTGGAATGATACAGAAAGAAGTAGGGGATAGGATAGTCGCCAAGCATGGGAATAAGACTTATGGTATTCTTAGTGTACTACTTCAGGCCTATTATGACATAGAATATAAGTTCACCGTTGAGCCAGGCGTTTTTCATCCTCCTCCTAAGGTGCGATCAGCGGTGATCAGGCTAAAAAGGAACGATGTTGAGAAGTTGGATTGTGATGAAAAATTATTCCAGAAAGTAGTAAAACAAGGATTTCAAAACAGGAGGAAAACATTGCGCAACGCCCTAAAACCGCTAAATTTAGCGCCGGAAATTAGGGAGTTGCCAATACTGGATAAAAGAGCGGAGCAATTGGCAGTTGCTGATTTTGTGGACCTCACACAGAAAATTCAAAATTCGTGAATCAATCAATCCAATTCGAGCTATCCAAGGAATACCTTGACCACTTCAAAGAGGCAGTGGATAGCCAGAATGTGACATTCATTAAAGATAGCTTATCCGATGCGATGCCGGAGGATATTTCTGCGCTATTGAATGAGTTTGATTCTGAAGAGTCTAAATACGTACTTGACCTACTAGATGATGAGGTGGGGGCAGATATAATTAAAGGCCTTGAAGAGGATACTAGAACTAAGTTCTTCAAGATCTTTGAACCTGCCGAAATTTCAAAATTTGTCAACCTGCTGGATTCAGATGATGGTGTAGACATTCTAAATGACCTGCCCGTCAAAACGCGCGAAGAGGTAATAGCGCTTCTGGATAATAAAGAAAAGGAAGCCTATATACTTGACCTCATGCGCTATGAAGATGACTGTGCCGGAGGTCTGATGGCAAAAGAACTTATCAAGGCAAATTTTAACTGGACGGTCGTACAATGTATAGAAGAAATAAGGAGACAGGCAGAAAGTGTTGAGAAAATATATTCCGTTTATGTCGTAGATGATCAGGATAAATTGCTTGGCAGAGTATCATTGAAAGAAATGATTCTGGCTAATGACAATAAACACATCTCGGATATCTATGAAAAGGATATCATTTCTGTGGAAACCTATATGAGTGAAGAAGAAGTGGCTTCTATCATGCAAAAATATGACCTGGATGCAGTGCCAGTGGTAAATGTTACTGGAAAGCTATTGGGTAGAATTACCATAGACGACGTGGTGGATGTAATAACCGAACTGGCAGAAGAGGAAAGAAACCTGATGGCTGGTATCTCTGAAGATGTGGAAGAGGATGACAGTATTTGGATGCTTTCAAGAGCCCGACTACCATGGTTACTTATAGGTGTAGTTGGTGGCCTTCTCAGTGCCCGTTTTATGGGGTTATTTGAAGATGACCTTTTGAAACAGGCTGCGATTGCCTTCTTTATTCCACTGATTCAGGCAACAGGGGGAAACGTAGGAATCCAATCTTCATCTATAGTGGTACAAAGCCTAGCCAACCCTTCAGCATTCGATGATTCAATGTGGAGACGGCTGTTCAAGGTATTGCTAGTGGCTTTACTCAACGGGTTGGTTTTAGCATCAATTGTATTAACTGTTAACCTTTTGATTGGTGAGCAAAGTAATTTGGCCATTACAGTCTCTATTGCACTTTTTAGTGTCGTATTACTTGCCTCTTTCATGGGCACTATTACGCCTTTGGTCCTAGATAAATTCGGCATAAACCCAGCCTTGGCCTCTGGGCCATTCATCACTACAACCAATGACTTATTGGGTTTAGCCATTTACTTTTCAATCGTGCACTTTTTACTTATTTGAAGATGACCAGTGGAGAAAGAAATTGTTTGATTGTAGATAAGATGCACGATAGTATCGTGCCGCTGTTAGAAGGTATCAACTTAAGGGTGGATTACCGCCCGGATATCTCAAGGCAAGAGATAATAGATATCATTCGCAATTATTCTGGCCTGGTAATTAGAAGCAAGACTACGGTTGATGACCAATTATTGGAGAGTGCCAATAAACTAGAGTTTGTTGCTCGCGCAGGAGCTGGTATAGACAAACTGGATGTGCCGGCTATCGAAAGCAGGGGTATCAAAATATTGAATGCCGCAGAAGGTAATCGTGATGCGCTGGCTGAGCACACAGTTGGTATGCTATTAGGGCTATTGAACAATATCGTTAAGTCCGATCGTGAGATAAGAGAAGGTGTCTGGGCCAGGGAATCGAATAGAGGTTATGAATTGAACCAGATGACTGTAGGCATTGTAGGGTACGGACACATGGGTCAAGCATTTGCACAAAGGTTGAAGGCTTTTGGATGCAGGGTGATTAGCTATGATTTGTATAAGAAAGGTTTTGCAGATGACTATTGTGAAGAGGTAGACGAGCAAAAACTTTTTGACGAAAGCGATGTTTTAAGCTTGCATGTACCTTTGCTTAGTGAAAATAAAGGTATCTTTAATGAAGCTTATTTTAATCGTTTCAAAAAGAATATCTATTTTCTCAACACTGCACGAGGTGAATTGGCTCCTGTCAAGGACATTGTTAAATGCCTCAAATCGGGTAAAATAGTGGGCGCAGGTTTAGATGTATTGGAAATTGAGGATGTAACTAGGCTTACCCATGAGTTCAGTGAAGAGTATGATTATTTGAAGGGATCGGGTAGAGTTATTTTGACTCCTCATGTTGCCGGTTGGACGTATGAGTCATATGAGAAAATCAACAAAGTGCTTGTAGAGAAAATTAAACAGGAATTAGAAAATTAATATCTTATATTACATATAAAAACATTCATGGCTCATAGACGGCTTTTCTTTTTAGTCGTGTTTTTTTAATATAGGACTCTGAAAGTCAATTTTTAAGAGTAGAGTAGCTAAATCAGAATGACTAATTATTTCAAGAAGGTGGTGGATTATTGCAACTCAGTTATCGAAAAACCGATACTGACATCATCTATTGTATTGTTGTTTTTAGGACTAGTGGTACTTGGATTAAGTTTACCCTATTACTTAGAAGATGCACACACTTTTCTAGGGCAGGTGTTGGCAGAAGCCCATGGTATGCTCTTCGATATTGCTGTCATCGGTATTCTCATATTCTGGTTGAATAAGAATGGAGAACAAAGGCAGCGGATAAGAACCTACAAAGATGAGATTGATGATTTCCGTTTATGGGAATCAGAAGAGGCGGCTTTTAGAACGGTAGGTAATATAAAAAGACTAAACAGACACAAAATATTCGAGGTGAACTTGGTGAATTGCCACCTGGCCAGAACCAATCTCAACTATGTGAATCTGCGGGGTTCTAATATCAACTCGGCGAACCTATCAAATGCTTTTCTGATTGAGTGTAATCTTGAAAATACACGGCTCAATCAGACTAACCTTGAAAACTCGAATTTGAATCAAGCTATTCTTAAAGGTGCCTATGCTAGTGGAGCTAATTTTAAAGATGCATACCTGATCAAGGCCGAGTTAGAAAACGCCTTTTTGATCAAGAGTAATTTCCAAAACGCCTTTTTGATGGAGGCTAATTTGCGTAACTGCTACCTCACAGGAGCGGATTTCGAAAACGCAAGTTTGTACAAAGCCGACCTAAGAGGAGCAAAAGGCCTCACCATTGATCAATTGACTAAGGCGAAAACATTGTATCTGGCTAAATTCGATGATGAGTTATTGGGGCAGATCAAAACTAACATCCCAGAGTTAGTAGGAAAATAAGCCAATAAACAAGGCCTAGTGACCTCCCTTTAAGCATTCTGCTGTATCCGATACTTTGTTTGGCTAACGGAAAACATTACATTTGTGTAATATTTATAAAAAATATTATGTGACGGTTTCAGGTACTGAGGCCGTTATTTTTTTCTAAAAGGTTTTTAAAAGATAAGTCATGGGAAAGGTAACTTATTATACGAGAGAAGGATTGGATAAAATAGTCGGCGAGCTTAACCAACTTAAGACAAAGGGTAGAGCTGATATCGCTCAGCAGATCGCCGAAGCCAGAGATAAAGGAGATTTGAGTGAGAATGCAGAATACGATGCTGCAAAAGATGCTCAAGGTCATTTGGAGGCTAAAATAGCCCAGTTAGAAGAAGTGGTTGGAAATGCCAGGGTAATTGATGAGTCTACTATCGATACTTCCAAAGTTTCTATACTATCTAAAGTCACCATAAAGAATAAGAAGAACGGCGCTTCGTTTACCTACACTTTGGTGTCAGAGGAAGAAGCCAATTTGAAGGAAAGTAAGCTATCTATTCAATCTCCGATTGGTAAGGGGCTTTTAGGTAAAAAGCAGGGAGATGTAGCTCAAATAAAAACACCAGGTGGTGAAATAGAATTTGAAGTCGTAGAAATAGGACTGTAAGATGCCTAGTATTTTCACAAGAATCATCAACCGGGAGATACCCGGATATATTGTGGCCGAAGATGACCACTTTATAGCTTTCCTTGATATCAACCCACTGGTGCTAGGTCATACACTTGTAGTACCCAAAAAAGAAGTAGACTATATTTTTGATCTTGATGATGATACCCTCGCAGGGTTGAACTTGTTTGCAAAAAAAGTGGCTTCAAAAATAGAAAAGGCTGTTTCTTGCCTGAGGGTAGGAGTGGCAGTGATAGGACTTGAAGTACCACATACACATGTCCATCTTGTGCCTTTGAATACCATGGATGATATCAACTTCAGCCGCCCAAAGCTGTACCCCTCCAAAGAAGAACTAGAGCAAATCGCCTCTAGAATAAGTCAATCATAAGAGGATATTTTGTCTGTGTTAACCTTTGATGCGATCAGGGTTTTCGCTTATAAATGATTTCCAGCTCTTTGTCGATATATTCAAAGAGCCTTTTTGAAAGTGGTGACAAACTGCAACCGCCAAAGCATCTGTAGCATCCAGAAGCTTTGGCGTCTTTTTAAAATGAAGCAAGGTCATCAACATTTCGGCTACCTGCTCTTTAGATGCATTGCCATTGCCAGTAACTGAGGACTTAACTTTCTTAGGCGCGTACTCCATTATAGGTATTTCTCGGGAAAGTGCAGCGGCCATTGCTACGCCTTGTGCCCGGCCTAGTTTCAGCATTGATTGAACATTTTTACCATAGAATGGAGCTTCAAGCGCTACCTCATCAGGGTGATACTCTTCTAGCAATGACAAGACCCTGTCAAATATTTTTTTAAGTTTGAGCTCGTGAGAAGTGTATTTATTCAAGTGTATAACCCCAAATTGCAGCAATTTGAGCTGTTGCCCTTTTACCGAAATCAATCCGTAACCCATAACACTGGTACCTGGGTCAAGCCCAAGTATGATATTTTCCTTTTCACTGGATTTATTCGCTTTAGCCAAATCGCCTACTTCTTTATATAATCAGAATGAGTATAAAGCTTAACCGAACCATACTCTTTCTGGCCAAGCTGTTGATTCTTGTATGGGTAATCACTTTTATATATTTCAAACTTAACGATATTGATAACCTTGACCGCAAACTATTTGACCAATTTATATTCGTCAATAGAAACAACGGCAGTTTTGCGCTAATACTACCCATATTGCTCATGCCTATCAATTGGCTCTTGGAGGCCATCAAATGGAAAATATTAGCTTCAAAAATTCAAAAAATCGACCTTTTTCAAGCTTACTCGGGCGTCTTAGTAGGTTTGAGCCTTTCGTTCATCACACCTCATGGGATTGGTGATTATGCAGGAAGAATATGGTCTTTAAATGCAACGAACCGGAATAGGTTGTTGGGAAGTATACTCGTAGGACGCTGGTTGCAAATGTTGGCTACACTACTCTTTGGGACTTTGGGAGTGTACTACCTTTTCCCAGGCTGTATCGCCTTAATTCTGATCGTTTCATTTATTGTCTTGGTTATCGCCTTATGTTTAAAGCCCAAAGTATTTATTAATGCATTGGCAGGCATATTTCGGTCATTTTCTCGACTCAGAGTTTACAGGTGGATTAGCTATTATTTTAGCATCATCAAGGATTACACACGGTTGGAGCTACTTACGGTAGGCTTATTATCTGTGATTCGGTACTGTATTTTCGCTTTTCAATTCTTTTGGATTTTGACGTTATTCGAAGTGGCACTACCCGCCGATATCAAGTTGGCAGGGGTTTCCTGGATTTTTCTGGCTAAATCTATTCTACCATCATTCAATTTTCTAAGTGATCTGGGTATTCGGGAGTTTGCAGCGATTCAATTTTTTGAACAATATGCGGCTGATAATGTAGATGTTATAGCTTCAAGCCTCTTTTTGTGGCTTATCAATATCTTAGTTCCTACATTGTTAGGCCTGATTTTTGTTTTCAAATTACGCTTTATAAGGGCAAAATGACCATCGTAATTCTAACAGGTGCCATACTCTATTCATTATTTGTCATTGGATTGATCTTGTTATGGAGGTCTATACCCGAAGCCGGTATTAATAATGTCGGAACCATTGAACACATTTCTATCGTAGTACCGGTTAGAAATGAAATCTCAGGCATAAAGGATCTTCTTGACGGTATTGAGAAGCAAACATATCCTAAAGCTGCATTTGAAGTAATCATCGTTGATGACCATTCTGACGATAATACTATATCTTATGTTTCTGATCTTAAAAGTGACTATTCATTTGAAATCAAGACGCTGTCCTTAAATGCTGAAACAGGTAAGAAATACGCAATAGAAAAAGGCATTGCTGCAGCACGAGGAGATATTATTGTGACTACAGACGGAGATTGCGTGATTCCAAGCAGGTGGTTAGAGCAGATAAATAGCCATTTTATAAACGAAGATCAAGTGCTTCTTTTTGGTCCTGTTACTTTTAAGGAAAATGGTAGTTTGTTCTCCCAACTTCAAGTGATAGAATTTGCCAGTTTGATAGGAACCGGCGCTGCCACTATGGCACTCGGCTTTCCTGGTATGGGCAACGGAGCTAATTTAGCCTATAAAAAGTCAGCATTTTTAGAAGTACGAGGGTACGATGGAAATCGTGAAATTCCTTCGGGCGATGATGAATTCTTGCTTCAAAAAATGCATGACAAATTCAAGGGTAGAGTAAAATTCTTGAAGAGTAAAGATGCTGTAGTCACCACTGATCATCAATCCAATTTACGAGCTTTGTTTCAACAACGGGTAAGGTGGGCAAGTAAATGGCGATATCATCCCTGGTATGTGAAGCTATTAGCACTTTTTATTTTTACTTTTCATCTTTTGATGTTCACCGGTGTTATTCTGAGCATTTTGGGGGTTGTTGATATGATTTGGATGTTGGTAATCCTTGCATGGAAATGTCTGATTGAATTTTGGTATTTGAGCGGCATAGTTACTTTCCTGAATAGGAAAGTGAAAATTGTACCTTTTCTATTTTTGCAGATTTTTTATCCGTTCTACGCAATAACCATTGGAATAATGAGTAATACCAACAGGTATATGTGGAAAGGAAGGTTGATTTTGAATGGTAAACAGTCAAAATTATAACCTAAACTAGTTTTTTGGGTCGCTGACCTTGTACCTTTGCGTAACTTCTGCATTATGAAGAAGGGATATTGTGAAAGAATTTTTAAATTGATCTTAACCTTAACATAGCTGTATTTTTAGTAGATGACTGGCCTTTCTGCAGAAGATAAATTCAAGATCAAAGAGCTTGAACTGAATGCCTTATTGGAAATTACCCAAGCTATCAATAATAATTTCCCTGAGGACTCACTCTACAAGATCTATAACTTCACCCTACGAGCGAATCTCAATATCAAAAGACTCGCTTTATATGTGTTTGATGAGGAATGGGATTGCAAGGTGAATTATGGTACCGAAACTGATTTCTTCGAAAAAGAGATCGATCCACTATTTGCCAATCTAAAAAACATTATGGCCATCGAAGCTGACGGAAAGACAGGCTTCGAAGAATTCGATTTGGCCGTTCCTGTGTTTCATAAGAATAAAACTCTGGCGCTGGTATTTGTGGGAGGGATGGATAATGCTGATGAAAGCGTACTCAATGATTCTACCAATTTCATTCAGGCCTTAAGCAATATTATCATTGTGGCCATTGAGAATAAGAAACTGGCCAGAAAAGAATTAGAACAAGAAGCATTGAGGAAGGAAATCGAGATTGCCAGCGATGTACAGCAGTTTCTTTTTCCGGATAACTTGCCTTACGGAGCCATGTTAAAGGTCGAAGCCAGCTACTTGCCTCACCATAGGGTAGGGGGTGATTATTACGACTACATTCCGATTAACAAAAACCAGTTCTTAATATGTATAGCTGATGTTTCCGGTAAAGGCATTCCTGCTGCTATTCTAATGTCTAACTTCCAAGCATCGCTCAGGACATTGATCAGACAGACCCCTAACCTTTCAGAAATCATTGAAGAATTGAATTATCAGGTGATGGAAAATGCCAAAGGAGAGAAATTTATCACCTTTTTTGGCGGTATATATGATCATACACTCAAAACACTGGTTTACGTTAACTCTGGTCACAACCCACCTCTATTGATTGATAAGCAAAACGGCATTCGACAGTTGCAAGATGGATCTACGGTGCTCGGCGCTTTTCATCCGCTACCTTTTGTTAATGAAGGCTTTGTAACTGACTTGGAAGACTTTTTACTTTTTACCTATACTGACGGTTTAACCGAAACAGAGAATGAAGAGGGGGAAGAATTTGGTATTGAAAACCTTGAGAAATATTTCCAAACGAACAATCATAAAGACCTCAAAGAAATTCATCAAGATATAATAGTGGAGTTGGATACATTCAAAGGCCGCAACGGCTATCGAGATGACATTACAATGCTATCGTGTAAAATCGGATCTTAAGCGGTAGCTTTGTATAGATGTTTTTGCACAAGACTCCACCACTTCTTAAGGCACTATTTCCCAAATTGCTGTGGCGTAAGGACACGAAGGAAAAAAGGATCTACCTGACTTTTGATGATGGCCCTATTCCACGTGTCACTGAATTTGTACTAGAAACACTTCATATATACCATGCTAAGGCTACCTTTTTTTGTGTAGGTGATAATATCAGAAAGCATCCGGACATTTTTGATAAGATTCTGTGGCTAGGACATGCCGTGGGCAATCATACTTATAATCACATCAACGGGTGGAAAACCGATTCTACTGCATACGAGGACAATGTGGAAAAATGTCATGTAGAGATGATGAAACACACCGAAAATGTGGGGAAGAGGTTATTTCGACCACCTTATGGAAGAATCAAACCTGCTCAAATAAAAAACCTCAAAAAGGATTATCAAATTGTGATGTGGGATGTGCTTTCTGGAGATTATAGCCAGGGGATATCAAAAGAGGAATGCCTGAAGAGTACTATCAATGCTACTTCGCCAGGATCGATTGTCGTATTTCACGATAATGTAAAAGCCGAATCACACCTTCAATATGCATTGCCCAAGTACCTGGAACATTTCGCTCACCAAGGCTACACTTTCAGTAAGCTATGAATTGGTTGGAGATTCTCAGTTTGATATTTGCGCTCCTGTGTTTAGGAATTCAACTGCTGCTCATTTTCTTTTGGCTAACTAATGCAAAAAGCTACTACAAAGATCAAGAACCGCAAATCTCCATATTAATAGCCGCTCGCAACGAAGAGGGTAATATTCAGAAGTGCCTTGATAGTGTTTTGGCCATCGACTATCCAAATGATAAGATAGAAATACTGGTAGGAAATGACTTCTCTGAAGACAATACATTAGCTATTGCTAATAAAATTGCTGCTGGCGATAATCGGGTGAAGGTGATTGATATAAAAGAAAAGAAAACTGGCAATGCGTTGGGAAAAGCGAATGTGCTTGCTCAGTTGGCTAAACAGGCAAAAGGGGAAATTTTCTTTATAACAGATGCTGATATAGAAGTTCCTAAAACATGGGTCAAAAGTATGCTCAGAGCTTGTGATGAAGGGGTGGCAATTGTGACAGGCATTACCACAATTAAGGACGCGCTATTTCAGCAGACGGAATGGTTGTATGCATTGGGTATGATCAAGGTAGTGACCGATCTTGGTTTGCCGGTGACGGCTATGGGAAATAATATGTTGGTGACTAGAAAAGCTTACGAAGCGGTTGGCGGTTATGAACTTGTACCCTTTTCCGTGACTGAAGACCTTGAGTTATGTAAGCAAGTACGCTTTAAAGGATTTAAGGCCAGGAACCTTATAGAACCAGATCTACTATCGATTACGCCACCCACCAAAAAATTTAAGACATTGATACAACAGCGACAGCGCTGGACTAAGGGAGCCTTGCAACTCCCCATTCAAGTAGTCATTATTTTAATACTAATGTCACTATACCTTCCTGCATTAGTTATTCTAGCACTTTCTTTTCCATGGCTGGCCTTGGCAATCTTCATCTCAAAATCGACTGCTCAAACTATTTTCATCTCTTTGATCAGGAAAAGACTGAACATGTCACTTAAAATCATTCAAACATTTATTTTTGATTTTTATTCATTCCTTATCTCCACGATAACCACTATTTACCTTGTCCTTCCTATTAAGATCGATTGGAAGGGTAGGAAATACTAGATTAGGCCTTGTGACTTTTCGGTAAGGTGTAGATTATGGAATAAGACTAACAAGAAGAAAATCGGTACCTGAAAATGGAGTTGATCGATACTCACGCACATATTTACCTTAATCAATTCAAAAAGGACGTAGACGATGTCATTGCTCGTGGCCGAGAATCAGGCTTGAGTAAAATACTAATGCCCAACATTGACCATAAATCAATTGATGATATGCTCGAGTTGGAGCACAAGTACCCTGATTATTGTATTCCAATGATGGGTTTGCACCCTTGTTCTGTGGGGAAGGAGTTTGAGAAAGAGTTATACCTTGTAGAAGAATGGTTAAACAAAAAGGACTTCATCGCGGTAGGCGAAATAGGTACTGACCTCTATTGGGACAAGACATTTTGGGAGCAGCAAAAAGAGGCATTTAGGGTTCAGGTAGGTTTTGCCAAGCAGTTCAATATTCCTATCGTTATACACTGTAGGGAATCAATTGATGAGACCATTGAACTTGTGGCCGATCTTAACGACGATGATCTAACAGGCATATTTCATTGCTTTACCGGTACAACAGAACAGGCCGAACGGATCATTGAACTGGGTTTTTCTATCGGAATAGGAGGAGTAGCGACATTTAAAAATGGCGGACTTGATAAAGTGCTACCTGACGTAGATATAAGTACGATAGTGCTGGAAACAGATAGCCCATACCTTGCCCCTGTGCCCAAAAGAGGTAAACGCAACGAACCTGCTTATGTAAAAATGGTTGCTGATCGAGTAGCAGAGATAAGGCAAAAGGAAAATGCCGAAGCAGTAGCCGATATCACATCTCAGAATGCTAAAAAGATATTTAAGCTGTGAGCTACTCTAGAAAGAAAATACTCGTTACTCAAAGTGGAGCAGATACCTCCTCGGTTTTGCTCATTTACACTGGTGGAACAGTCGGAATGGGACATGATCAAGAAGGTTCATTGATTCCATTTGATTTCAGCATGGTGCTAGATCACATTCCTTCATTGAGGGCATTTGATCTGACATTGAGTGTTGTAGCGATTGACGAACCGATCGACTCTTCAAATGTGAACCCAGCACATTGGCGGTTACTTGGTCAAATCATACACGAGAATTACGAAGAGTTTGATGCCTTTGTCGTATTGCATGGCACAGATACTATGGCCTATACAGCATCTGCCATGAGTTTTGTATTAAGGGGGTTGAACAAACCAGTAATCTTTACCGGTGCACAACTTCCCATTTCTGCGATCAGATCTGATGCAAGGGAAAATATTCTGACAGCCATCGATTTAGCTTCGGCAACAATAGAAGGTGAGCCAATAGTCCCCGAGGTTTGTATATACTTTAATAACTTCTTGCTAAGAGGGAATCGCTCCAAGAAGGTAGAAAGTAATCACTTTGACGCCTTTGAATCAGAGAATTACCCAGCGTTGGCTGAAGCCGGTATCTCTATTGATTACAATCACTCATATATCCGGAAAGTTAATCGCGATAGCGAGTTGCAGTTACATACTGAATTCGATAGAAATGTGGCGATTTTAAAGCTATTTCCAGGTATTTGTAAAGCAGTGGTCAATTCTATTTTGAGTATCAAAGGATTGAAAGGTGTGGTGATCGAGACTTTTGGGGCCGGTAATGCGCCTACGGAAAGCTGGTTTTTGGATTGTGTGCGTAATGCCGTTGAACGGGGACTGATCGTACTCAATGTGTCTCAGTGTATGGGAGGTCAGGTAGTACAAGGTAAATATGAAACGAGCCAGCATCTGGAAAAGATTGGTGTTTTGAGTGGATGGGATATCACCACCGAATCGGCGGTTACCAAAATGATGCATTTGCTTGGTAGTGAGCAGAATAATGAAATTGTAAAGCAGCGGATAGTAAAACCAATATGCGGAGAAATGTCTGTTAATGTAGAATTTGGCGATGAAGTATGATCACTGACAATATTCTCATTGCGCTTGCATAAAGTGTTTTTTATTAATTTATTTGTGACGCTTGTGCCGAAAAAAAAGGCTTTGGAGAGGTGACCGAGTGGTCGAAGGTGCTCGCCTGGAAAGTGAGTGTGCCCCAAAAGGGTACCGGGGGTTCGAATCCCTTCCTCTCCGCTTTATCTAATTTTGTATTTTAAACTTTAAACATAAATTTGTTAGTTGTAACTTTAACTCAATTGAAATCACTAAACCTTGAACTATGAAAAAATTATTTGCTTTAATAGCATTGGCGGGTTTTCTAACCTTTGGTTACTCTAGTAACTTAATGGCTCAAGATGATGTAACTGATTCTACAGAAGTTGAAACCGATACTGCTTCAACCGAATCTGAAACTCCTCCTGCGCCAGTAGAAGATGACAGCCAAAACGCCGCTTCCTCAACTGCAGCAGATACCGAATCTACCGATGAGGACGCTGGAGAAGAAGAAGGATCATTCCATCAGGTTATCAAGGAGAAGTTCATCGAAGGTGGTGTAACCTGGATGACTCCTGTATTGATCTGTTTGATCTTAGGTCTTGCTATCGCTATCGAAAGAATCATTACCTTGAACTTAGCCACTACTAACACTAATAAACTGCTTGCCAACGTAGAAGATGCACTTGCTTCAGGAGGCATCGACGCAGCTAAAGATGTAACTGCCAATACTAAAGGCCCTGTTGCTTCTATCTTCACTCAAGGTATGATGAGAATGCCAGAAGGTATCGAGATGGTTGAAAAATCAATCATTGCTTACGGTTCCGTAGAGATGGGTAGATTAGAAAGAGGTTTAGTATGGGTGTCTTTGTTTATTGCACTTGCTCCAATGCTTGGATTTACAGGAACGGTAATCGGTATGATTGGCGCCTTCGACGCGATTGAAGCTGCCGGTGACATCTCTCCTCAAATTGTGGCAAACGGTATTAAAACTGCCCTTTTAACAACGGTTGCGGGTCTATTCGTAGGTATAATACTTCAAATATTCTATAACTACTTGGTATCTAAAATCGACTCTTTGGTCAACTCTATGGAAGATGCTTCTATCTCTTTAGTAGATATATTAGTGAAGCACAACCTTTCAAAAAAAGCATAAACCTTAAATTATAAATAGATGGATTTTGTAAGTATAGGTTTAATATTATCGTATATACTGGTAGTGCTAGCTATTATTGGCGCTATTGTTCTTCCTCTTATTAATGCCATAGGAGATCCTAAAGTATTGATTAAAGGTTTGATAGGTTTTCTAGGGCTGGCGGTCATTTTCCTGATAGGATGGGGCCTTGCCGGTGATGCGCTCTCATCTAGAGCTATTGCAGAGGGGCTGACTTCAAATACCTCCAAATTAGTAGGAGGAGCGTTGCTTACAACATGGATACTTTTAGTTGTAGGAATAGTAGGAATCGTATTCACCGAGATCAGTAAAGTTTTTAAGTAATGGCTAAAAAGGAAAGGGATAACCCTGAAATCAATTCCAGTTCGATGGCGGACATTGCGTTCCTGCTGTTGATCTTCTTCCTTGTTACTACTACTATAGCTAATGACAAGGGATTGAGTATTCAGCTACCTCCCAATCCGGATGACATTGAACAATTAGATATCAAGATTCCGGAAAGGAACCTTTTTAAGGTACAGGTAAACTCGGCTGACCGTCTGTTAGTCGAAGGAGAGCCGTTGGAAGATGTAGACAAGTTAAGACAAATGGTAAAAGACTTTGTACTTAACAATGGTGCTGATCCAACGAGTTCAGATAGCCCTGAAAAGGCTATTGTCTCCTTCAAAACTGATAGAGGAACAAGCTACAAAATGTATATCACAGTATTGGACGAACTGCAAGCTGCGTATTATGATATGTATGCTAACAGAATCGGTGTAACTAATGACCGCTGGAGAGAAATAGCATCTCAACTCAATGACCCTGAAAATAGAAAGCTCTATGATAAGGGTAGAGGTAAAAAAGATGATGGATCTATTGAGTTTCCAATGCAGATATCTATTGCAGAACCAACTAAAGTAGGAGGATAGTATGGCAAAGTTTAAAAAGAAAACCAAAACCAAGCAGGAAATACCTACATCGGCGCTTCCTGATATTATCTTCATGCTTTTGTTCTTCTTCATGGTGACCACCATTCTGAGGGAGACTACGATTAATGTAAAGCAGAGGATTCCAGATGCGACTCAGCTTAGGAAACTTCAGAAAAAGTCTTTGGTAAGCTATCTATATATAGGAGAGCCTAAGAAGACTGCTCAATGGGGTACAGAACCTAAAATTCAGGCGAACGATGTGTTCATTGACACAAAGGATGTTACTCGTTGGGTGAATGAAGAAAGAGCTAAGTTGAAAGAGGTAGAAAGAGACCAAATGACTGTGGCACTCAAAGTTGATGAGGATGCCAAAAGAGGTTTGATTTCTGACGTGGAATTAGAATTGCGAAAAGCAAATGCCCGGAAGCTGTTGTATACAACTAAGCGCCCGGTTGATAATTAATCAAGGTAATTTCATATAAATAAAAGCCTTTTCATTTAATGGAAAGGCTTTTTTTATTTAATTGAGTAAATGTTTGCCAAGAATAACCCAAAAGTTATCAATGCGTGGTGCATGTATGATTGGGCCAACTCCGTTTATGCACTTACGATAACTTCAGCCATCTTTCCCATTTACTTTAATGGTGTTGCCAAAAAGCCAGGAACGGAAGACCTTGTTGATTTCTTTGGTTTTGAGCTAAAGAACTCAGTGCTATATTCTTATACGCTTGGAACGTCTTTTTTGGTGGTTGCACTAATACTTCCCTTGTTATCCGGAATTGCTGATTATAGCGGCAAAAAGAAGTTGTTTCTGAAGGCTTTTATGTACCTGGGCGCTTCTGCCTGTATTGGACTCTATTGGTTTAGAGGAGTTAGCGATGTTGAGTTGGCCATCATACTTTCTTTTTTAGCCAGCATAGGGTATTCAGGTGGTCTTGTATTCTATGATGCCTTCTTACCTGAGATAGCCACCGCGGACCGTTTTGATATGGTCAGTGCCAAAGGTTATTCTCTTGGATATATAGGTGGTGTGATTCTCTTGATCATCAACCTGGTGGTCTTAATGATGCCCGATTTGTTTTTCCCGGTAGAAGAAAAGATTCAAGCATATGTGGCTAATGATACGCTATCTTATGAAGCAGCCAAGTTAAAAGCTAAGGATTACTATGATGCATTGGCTTCTCGCATAGCATTCGTAACAGTAGGGGTTTGGTGGATACTATTTTCACAAATCACTTTTAAATACTTACAGAAGAATATTAACCAGCAAAAACCAGAAGGCAATATTCTTACTGAAGGTTACAAAGAGATTATTAAAGTAACTAAAAGCCTATTCCACAACAGACAAATGGCTACTTATCTGCTTGCCTTCTTCTTCTATAATATGGGAGTGCAAACAGTTATGTACTTGGCCACTACATTCGGTACGAAGGAACTCAAATTAGCGGATCAAGATCTAATCGGTATCGTTTTGGTAATACAATTGGTGGCGATTGGAGGTGCTTATCTATTTGCGTACATATCGAAGATCAAAGGCAATAAGTACTCATTAATGACTATGATCATCGTTTGGATCTTCATCTGTTTTGGAGCGTACTTGGTGCAGAATACCATGCAGTTTTACTCACTAGCGTTTGTAGTAGGTATGGTGATGGGAGGTATTCAATCTTTATCTAGGGCTACTTTTTCTAAACTAATCCCAGTAGGTACCATAGACACTGCTTCTTACTTCAGCTTTTATGATGTCACATTCAACCTGTCTATATTTTTCGGGACAGTGACCTACGGACTACTTGAGCAGATTACTTCAAGCATGAGAAGCGGTTCCTTAGCGCTTGCTACTTTCTTCTTTATTGGTATGTCATTCCTGTATTTTGTAAGGATACCTAAAGATCAGGGGTAGGTTAGTCAGGCTTAAGCCAGTCTGAGGTTAGAACAGGGATTCTTTGTAAAGAAGAATAATGCCCAGCAAGACGGTTACGAGGTAAACAAGAGTCATGGGTAGGCCAATCTTAAAAAAGTCTTTGAATTTATATCCTCCCGGACCAAACACAATTAAGTTAGTCTGATAACCTATTGGCGTAAGAAAAGCCGCCGATGCTGAGAATGCAATGGCGAGGTATAATGGACTACTTTCCAATCCTAACTTCTGGCTCAACGAATAGGCCAAAGGAAACGTAATGGCAACGGCTCCAACGTTCGTAATGAAAGAAGTCAGCACAGTAGTGATAATCATCAAACCACATATTATGGCGATTACTCCGAAGGGTTGCAGCAAATCGAGTACCCATAAGGCGATCATATCTCCGGCTTTGGTCTTTACCATCGCTTGACCAAGTGCTATTGAAAGTACCAGTATAATAGCAAGGTTGAAGTCAAGATCTCGCTTGATATTCTTCATGGTGATCATTTTGAGACCGATCATAGCCGCAAATACAATAAGCACCGATGTGAATAACGAAAAGTAACTTGTAAAGAGCATTAGTACTACTATGCCTCCGAGTAGGGCCAACGAGTACATATCCTTCTGCTCGTTTTTGATCACTTTACGGTCGGTGGAGATTACGTAGATATCTCTATAAAGGTCAACTCGATTGATAAATTCGGGGCCAGAAAAAAGTAGTAATACATCTCCGGACTTTAGCTTTATATCGCCAATCTTACCGCTTAGCTTTTCGCCATTTCGATGGATGGCTACCACTGCGGCATCATAGCGATTTCTGAAGTTTGATTCCTTTACAGTTTTTCCCAGAAGACTGGAGTTACCACTGATCACCGTTTCTATTAGCTCGATTTTACCATCATTGTCCAGTGAATAGGCCTTTTTAGGCAAGTATAAACCCAGATTGGATTGGGTCAACTCAATAATGTGTTCAGTATTTCCAGCGAAGATAAGTACATCGTCCTGCTCGATGGTTTCAGTAGGTTTAACAGGTGAAATAACTTGTGTGCCCCGAACGATTTCCACCAAGTAGCCACCTTTCAAATTACGGAGGCCACCTTCTTCTACCGTTTGGCCGATGAGACTAGAATTAAAATCAAGTCTTTTCTCAACGAGATACTCCCGTCGATTTTGCTCAAACTTGTCTAAAATATCGGCGTGATCTGGTAGTAGTTTATTACCAAAAAGAGTAATGAATAGAATGCCAACAGCAGTGGCCATTAATCCAATGATCAGCAAGTCGGTACTTTTTAGCTCGGCCACATCATTCTCCATAAGAAAACCATTGAGTACCATTGTTGTAGAAGTTCCTATAACTGTAATCATCCCACCTACAATGGTGGCATAGGACAACGGTATCAACAACTTGGATGGAGAAATGCTATTCTTTTTACCCCAACTGAACACATAAGGGGTCATGATGACAACAATTGGAGTATTGCTAATTACTGAAGAAAGTAGCGCTACCTTGGTCATCATCAATAAAAGAAAGCGTCTGTAACTCTTAGCACGTGCGAATATCTTATCGAAAAGTAATTCTATATTATATCGATCCCTAAGACCGGCAGATATGAGAATTAATAGTAGAACCGTTGCAATGGATTGGCTTGAGAAACCTGCTAAGGCATCATCTGCGCTGATGATACCTGTAATCAAAAGCGTCAAAACACCAAAGCCGAAGCAAACTGCAGGTTGCAACCACTCTTTATAAATAATCGCGAAGATTAGGAATATGACAATGAGCACAAAGTAAGGCTGATACTCAAAGGGAATGATATTCATTAGTGTATGTTACAACTTTATGTTTTATCCTTGTTAACTAATTCTACACGCTAGGGTGAAGATAACGCAATGGATCAACAGTCAATAGTACGGTTAAACCTTCCCAAATTTGATTATAAAATCAGGGAAAGAAACGATAAACTGGAAATTTTTGACGTAATCAGGCGTAAATATATTGTCATGACACCCGAAGAGTGGGTAAGACAGCATTTTATTCACTTCCTGGTAGACCATAAGAATTACTCAAAAGCCCTCATTAGGGTAGAATCGGGTCTTCGCTACAATAAGGTGCAAAAACGGACTGATATCCTTATTTATACCCGAGAAGGTGCCCCTCACATGCTTGTCGAATGTAAATCATATAAAGAAAGAATATCGCAAAAGACGTTTGATCAGATAATGGTGTACAACCGGAGCTTGAGCACTCAGTATCTGGTAGTGACAAATGGGATTGAGCACTACTGTTGTGTATTAGAAGAAGGGCGCGTGTTGAAGTTCTTAGAAGATATCCCCAACAATGGTGAGAAGAGTGAATAGAGGCTTAGTCATGTAATACTAAACCTCTATTGAATATTAGCTAAGGAAATTGTTAACACTTGTATAGCCAAGGCCAAAAGCGTCAGCTACTGCTTTGTATACAATTTCTCCATTGATTACATTAAGTCCGAGTTTGAGTTCCTCATTTTCCTGGCAAGCTTTCTTCCAACCTTTATCAGCCAGTTGAATGGCATAAGGCAAAGTAGCATTAGTCAAGGCCAAAGTAGACGTATATGGAACTGCACCTGGCATGTTAGCCACGCAGTAGTGTACTACATCGTCAATAATGAAAGTAGGATCTTCGTGAGTGGTAGGCTTACAAGTCTCAATACAACCACCCTGATCAACCGCTACGTCTACCAGAACAGTGCCTGGTCTCATATCTTTGAGCATGTCCCTTGTAATAAGACTCGGTGCCTTAGCTCCCGGGATAAGTACGGCTCCAATGATGAGATCATGTGTGCCGATAAGCTCACGAATGTTGTACTCACTAGACATGTAGGTGTTTACGTTGGCAGGCATGATATCATCCAGATAGCGTAACCTCGGTAGGTTTAGATCCATTATGATCACATCTGCACCCATTCCAGATGCCATTTTTGCAGCGTTGGTACCTACCACACCACCGCCAAGTATCAATACTTTAGCAGGACGCACACCCGGTACTCCGCCCAGAAGAATTCCTCTTCCCTTCAAAGGTTTCTCCAAATATTTGGCACCTTCCTGAACTGACATTCTACCTGCTACTTCAGACATAGGCACAAGTAGAGGTAAACTTCTGTCAGCTTTTTCTACTGTTTCATAAGCCAGGCAAACACTTTTACTGTCCATCATGGCTTTGGTCAAAGGCTCGTGAGAAGCAAAATGAAAATAGGTGAATACCAATTGATCAGGTTTGATCAAGCCATATTCAGGCTCGATCGGCTCTTTCACCTTTATGATCATTTCTGCCGTTTCGTAGGTAGCTTCAATACTCGGTAGAATTTCAGCTCCTGCAGAAACATACTCTTCATCACTGAATCCGCTACCTGCTCCGGCATTGGTTTGGACGAACACGTTATGGCCTCTTTTGACTAACTCCTGGGCTCCAGAGGGAGTCAACGCCACCCTGTTCTCATTATTTTTAATTTCTTGGGGTACACCAATCTTCATGGCTGGAAGGGTTTAATTAAAATTAGGAAGACAAATATAGTAAGAGGTACAACATATAAATGTCCGAACAGGTCTAAATTTTACAGCCTCCTACACTCAAAATACAGGCCAGTGTGCTGGTTTCAAGCCTCAAAAAAAATCAAGTAAGAATGATATTTTGAAAATTCGTAATTTCTTTAGCTATAATTCTGTCGATGCATTCTAAATCAAAATTATGTATGCTGTGAAATTTAAAGAATAGGCTTCTATACGCTTTGTTGCAACTTTTCTGAATTTGAAACCTCTTCCATTTTCGTTATTTTTGTTATCTATCACATCTTGTCAAAACTAAATTCAGTTTGATTTTGAGCGCTACAAAGACTATCAAAAAAACCAAATCAGAAGTCAGTGAGATACTAAGTGATTACCGCTTGGCTTGTGAGAGTAGGGAGGCGAGCTTACTAGGTCGCAAGGAAGTATTTATGGGTAAGGCTAAGTTTGGGATTTTTGGAGACGGTAAAGAAGTCGCACAAATCGCTATGGCCAAGGCTTTTCGAGCAGGTGACTTCAGATCAGGATATTATCGTGATCAGACGTTCATGATGGCCATAGGAGAACTCTCCATTCAAGAGTATTTTGCCCAATTGTACGCTCACACGGATGTTGAAGCTGAACCAGCCTCAGCTGGAAGGCTAATGAATGGGCACTTTGCTACAAGGATGCTTGACGATGAAGGCAGTCTTAAGCCTCTGGCTCAACTAAAAAATAGCACTTCAGATGTGTCGCCCACAGGGTCTCAGATGCCCAGGTTATTAGGCCTGGCTTATGCCTCTAAGCTATTTAGGGAAAATACCGAATTACATCAATTTCAAGACCTGTCCGTAAATGGCAATGAGGTAGCGTTCGGCACGATAGGAAATGCCTCGACTTCTGAGGGTATGTTCTTCGAAACAATGAATGCAGGTGGCGTTCTTCAGGTGCCTATGCTGGTATCTATTTGGGATGATCATTATGGTATTTCAGTGCCGCAAAAATATCACACCACTAAAGGCAGCATTTCTGAAATCCTAGGTGGCTTTCAAAGAGAAGAAGGGCTGCCGGGTTACGAAATTTTCAAAGTGAAAGGTTGGGATTACAGAGCGCTTTGCAAGACCTACGCGGAAGCCGCAAAGCTTTCCAGAGAAGAACATGTGCCAACGCTGGTGCATGTCTATGAAATGACCCAACCTCAGGGACACTCGACTTCAGGTTCACACGAACGATACAAATCAAAAGAAAGACTCGCATGGGAAGAAGAGTTCGATTGTATCAGGAAAATGCGTGAGTGGATATTAGAAAATGAATTGGCAAAAGCTGATGAATTACAAGCGATAGAACAAGAATCCAAGCTTGCAGCCAAAGAAGCTAAGAACGCCGCATGGAAGGCGTTTGTTGCTGATATAAAAGTTGACCACGATAAAGCAGTACAACTTCTAACTGATCTTGCCGGTGCTCATGGCGGGCAAGCGGAACACATCTTAAAGATCAAAGATGACCTTGCTGGTGCGCTTAACCCGATACGATTGGATGGAATAAAGGCAGTAAAGAGATCTTTGAGATTAATAAGAGGTGAGCAAAGCGAAAGCAAAGCAAAGGTAATCGCTTGGTTGAAAGAATCTGATGAAGCTAATCATGCTAGATACAGTTCTCATCTTTACAGTGAATCACCACAATCGGCGCTTAGTGTAGAGGAAAACAAACCAGTATATTCTGACGAATCTAAAGAGGTAGATGGGAGAGAGGTACTTCAAGCCTGCTTCGATGCTGCTTTGGCCAATCACCCTAAAGTTTTTGCTTTTGGTGAAGATGTCGGAAAGATTGGTGATGTGAACCAAGGTTTTGCCGGCTTACAGGATAAATACGGTGATTTGCGCGTAACGGATACTGGCATTCGTGAGTGTACCATTATTGGTCAGGGTATTGGTGCTGCGCTAAGAGGACTTAGACCTATAGCAGAAATTCAGTATCTGGATTACTTATTATATGCATTGCAAATACTGTCCGATGACTTGGCTTGTTTGCAATACAGAACCAAGGGCGGGCAAAAAGCACCTTTGATCATTAGAACACGCGGACACCGGTTAGAAGGAGTTTGGCATTCCGGATCTCCCATTGGAATGATCTTACATAGCCTGAGGGGTATCCACGTATTGGTGCCAAGAAATATGACCCAGGCGGCTGGTTTCTACAATACCATGCTTCAGTCTGATGATCCGGCGCTGATGATAGAATGCCTCAACGGCTATAGATTGAAAGAGAAGCTTCCTGATAACATTGGAGAATTTACAGTGCCTTTGGGTGTTCCTGAAGTGATAAAAGAAGGTAGCGATATCACTGTGGTTACTTATGGTTCAATGTGTCGTGTAGTTCTGGAGGCGGCCAATGAGCTAGAAAAGACTGGTATTTCTTGCGAAGTCATAGATGTTCAAAGTTTACTTCCTTTTGACTTAGATCACAGCATTGTAGAATCATTGAAGAAAACTAATCGAGTTGTTTTCGCTGACGAAGATGTACCTGGTGGTGCTTCAGCTTATATGATGCAGAAGGTTTTGGAAGAACAGGACGGATATAAACACCTTGATTCTCAGCCATTAACTATTACGGCAAAAGACCATAGACCAGCTTACGCATCTGATGGTGATTACTTCTCTAAACCCAATCCAGAGGAAGTTTTCGATAAAATCTATGCTATGATGTCGGAAGTAAACCCTACACAATACCCTGATATATATTAAAATTAATCAGGGCTTAGATTAAAGGATAATCTTTCTAGAAAGATTAGTACGGTATCAATGCTAAATAGTGATATCGTTCAAGGTGAATTCGGGTGATTCTACCGTATTACTGGTATTCAGAGCACGGTCTTTAATGCGCAGTCTAATCTTTAAAACAGATTCTCCACCGAATAGAGTTTTGAAACCAAAGATGAAAGAAGGAATGGCAAATCTAATTGTGCCTTCTTTGGCATTGTCGCCTTCCGAGTCTTCCCCTAATCTTGGGAAGCGTCCGTCAAGTGTTCCAAGACAATCTGGCGGTAAAAGCAGTCTAGTGTTCACCGTTTCAAACTCTCCAGATGGTTGTTGCTCTAGCACTTCCACGAAGAAATTGAAAAAGTTTTCATTGAACTGGAAGTAAACCGTATCTTCTACAATATTATTATTAACAAGAGGCTCAATCGCCCAATTCAAACATGTATAAGGGAAAGCGAATGGAGGTAAAGTATCAAGCTCAGGTATGCTTCTATCGGCAAGGGTAATCAGTTGTCCATTGAACCTGGGATAATTAAACTCGTTGTAAGGAGGGTTTATTTCAGTGTTAGACAAGCCCAAGTCACCATCACCATCTTCAAATGTAACCACTACCACCAGCGAGTCGGCCGTGCTGGTATTTATCCGCTCTTTTAAAAAGACATCTGAAAACTCGATTTGTGGTTCGTCAGGGAAATTGGGAGCATCAAAGCATGAAGACAAAATAATGGATATGAGGGCTATACAAGCTATGCTCGTTTTAGTAAATTTCATTTTCATTGGCTTGTTAGTGCAATTCATCGCTGTCTTCAAATCAAATATATAACGATTGGATTTTTATAAAAGTTTTAAACAAAAATTATTCCAACAAGCTGAAAGCCAATTCGATCAATTGGCGCTTTCATTATTTCAATATCAAGCGGAGAACAACCTTGTTTATAAGGAATATTTAATGCATTTGGGTATTCAACCCAACAACATAAAGCGTATTGAAGATATTCCTTTTTTACCCATATCTTTTTTTAAAACGCAGAAAATCAAAACAGGTATATGGCAAGAAGAGAAAATTTTCGAGAGTAGCGGTACCACTGGACAGACTACTAGCCAGCATTATGTGCGTGATGTTGAGGGTTACTTGTATAATACACAAAAGATCTTTTCTCGATTTTATGGTGATCTTTCCGACTATCACGTATTCGCTCTGTTGCCTTCTTATCTGGAAAGAGACGCATCTTCCCTGGTTGAAATGTCGGCATATTTCATCAGCCAAACTGGATCTTCTCTTTCCGGCTTTTATTTGGACGATTATGAAAAGCTGGTTCGAAACTTAACTGTGGCACGCAAAAGCAACCGGAAAACTATACTTATCGGTGTCACTTTTGCGTTGTTAGATTTAGTTGAAATATATCAACCTGACTTTGAGGGTGTGGTTATCATGGAGACTGGCGGAATGAAGGGGCGTAGGAAAGAGCTGATCAGAAAGGAACTCCACACCATTTTAAAGGACGGTTTTAATGTATCAACTATTCATTCAGAATATGGGATGACAGAGCTAATGTCCCAGGCGTATGCTGCTAAGGATGGTAGGTTTTTGCTACCGCCATGGATGAGAATTGTGATTCGGGATTTAAACGATCCGTTTGATGCGGGGTTAATTAATACTAATGGGGGCATTAATGTTATTGATTTGGCCAATGTTGATTCTTGTGCATTTGTTGAAACACAAGATGTCGGTAGAATTAATGATGATGGGACTTTTGAGGTATTAGGGAGATTTGATAACTCTGATATCAGAGGGTGTAACTTGTTGGTTAACTGACAGTTATTACGGTCATGGTGTTTTGTTCTGGCATAAATTTGAATATTTCGAATACTTTGGTATTTTTAGACTTCGTAAATAATAGATTCATGAGACTAAGACTCCTATTTGCAGCGGTTATTTTGTTTGCAGTTTCAGCATGTAGCCAGTATACGTGCCCTACATACTCAAAAAAAGATAGCCCTAAGAAAGAAACTGAGACTTCTAGCGTAAAAGAAAGAGTTTAAATTGGGTAAACTCTTCCTTTCTCCAGATCATTTTTTTATTGATCTGCCTTAGTTTATATCTGTATATTTTTGAACGTCCTCTTCGCTAATTGTGTCTGATGACATGATGATTAGCCGTTCTACTATATTTCTCAACTCCCTAATATTTCCACTCCAATCATAGCTCTGTAGTTGAGTGATAGCTTCTTCTGACACGTTTTTGGGTTTTGTGCCATATTCTTGTGCTATGTCTTTCAAGAATTTATCTACTAACAGAGGAATATCCTCTTTCCTGTCTTTTAAAGCGGGCACCTTGATATGAATGACATTCAATCTGTGGTATAAATCTTCGCGGAACTTGCTTTCGTTGATTTCGTGGCGTAAATCTTTATTGGTCGCTGCCAACACTCGGACATTCACTTTGATTTCTTTATCACCACCAACCCTGGTTATTTTACTTTCTTGAAGTGCCCTTAATACTTTGGCTTGTGCGGAAAGGCTCATATCACCAATTTCATCCAGAAACAATGTGCCACCATTGGCTTGTTCAAACTTGCCAATTCTCTGTTTAACTGCTGATGTAAAAGAACCCTTTTCGTGGCCAAACAATTCGCTTTCTATGAGTTCTGATGGAATAGCAGCGCAATTCACTTCTACCAGAGGCCCCTTGGCACGATGACTTTTTTCATGGAGCCATTTAGCCACTAGTTCTTTTCCCGTTCCATTTGGGCCAGTGATCAAAACACGTGCTTCGGTGGTGGCAACTTTTTCTATGGTCTCTTTGACCTCGTGAATGGCTTCCGATTCTCCCACAATATCAAAAGCCTTAGCAATCTTTTTCTTGAGTATCTTGGTTTCTGTTACCAAGTCAGACTTCTCCAATGCATTTCTAAGTGTGATCAAAAGCCTATTCAGATCGGGTGGTTTCTGGATAAAATCATAGGCTCCTTTCTTAGTGGCATCAACAGCCGTTTCGATAGTGCCGTGTGCAGAAATCATGATGAATTGAGTGTCGATTCCTTCATCCTTGGCTTTCTCAAGTAGCTCTATGCCATCTATTTTTGGCATTTTGACGTCGCAAAGGGCAGCGTCATATTTATTCTTCTGTAATAGAGATAATCCATCCTCACCGTCTTTAGCCTCGTCAACCTCATATTTTTCATATTCAAGTATTTCCTTGAGTGTCGTACGAATACTCTGTTCGTCATCGATTATCAGGATTTTCGCCATAAGGTATTGGGTTTTGAATTAGCACCGTAATTATACAACATAAAGAGGATCAAGAAAGCTTGTAAAGGTGGGAAATCTTCAATAAAGAAAAGATGTCAATCTATAAGCCGGGTTCTGTATCCCGACGAATCGGGATCCTTATCATTTATCTAGCCCCGGCGTCACCACCGGGATCAATCGACCTACCCACTATGCCATTCTCAAAGAGAAACTTGAACGAGCAGCCCAATTTCCCCCGACAGGTCGGGAGAAAACATAGCTTATTTGGTCTTTCAACTCGTAAGGTTTACACTGCCCCTACCGTCACCGGCAGGGCGGTGAGCTCTTACCTCGCCATTTCACCCTTACCCCGATAAATCGGGGCGGTATATTTTCTGTTGCACTTTCTGTCCCCGACGAATCGAGGCCTTCCTGTTAGGAAGTACGATGCTCTGTGTTGCCCGGACTTTCCTCTCCGAATTTTCATTCGCAGCGATAAGGCGATTGACATCTCAAGTGCAAAGTTATGAGGTAATTTAACTTTAGAAAACTATGGGTAATGTTATGAGATAGATTCTGTGGTCAGTAAAAACAAAAAAAGCAGGTCTCGCCTGCTTCTCTAATGTCTTTTGCTCTCTTTTAGTGAACGTCGACTCCAGTGAGCTTGAATTCATACTCATCAGCCAGATTCGCCACCTCCTGAATGATTTCCTTCAAGACTTCTTCCGTTACACTTTCAATAAAGGATGCCGCTTCAACCTTGATGTAGTTGTCAACAATTAAAAATTTGGCGTGTACAAAATTGGCATTTTCCTCTAATAGTTTTTTGAGATCGATACTCTGATCAAATTCACAAACTTTAGATGAAAACTCGATGCTGTGTTTTTCATACTTTTCAATACTTCTAACATGCCCGAGCACTGTTTGGAAACGATTGTCTTCTAGGGGAACAATGATAATGGATTTCTCCTCGTCGTATTCCGAGTATTGTCCATCGATCTCTTCCGCATATTTTTGCATAAAGGTATTAAGATCCATGCCCTGATTGTTTAAAGTTTAAAAAAATCCCACAATACAATTTACAAAAATTAGTGGTAAGGGGAATAAAAAGTTATTTGATTTTAACATATGTGGCGCCATACCCAAATTTGCTCTTCATAGCGTCTTTGAAGTATTGGACGTGCTGATAGCCCCCTAAAGCCTCGTGAATCGCATTTTTCAAGATACCATTACCCACACCATGAATGAAGGTAATCTCGTCCATACCAGAAGCAATAGCCGCATCTAAAGCCTGATTAAACACTTTCAACTGCATTTCCAGTATTTCTCCACTTTGCAGTGTATTATGATCCGTGGTCAGTTTTTCGATATGCAGATCTATAATGCTATCCGGCATCTCGGATTCGGTAGAATAGGCATCTTCACCTTTCTTCGGCTCGGATAGACTTTCCCTGATTTTTTCAATGTCAATGGGCTTGGTTTGCTCATCTAGTGTGAACAGATACCCTTTGGTATTCATGATGGGAACGTCCCTTTTGCTTTTGTGAAATGTAGAACCTTTGAATTTTAGCCTTTTATGCAATGGCTCTTTGGGCTTGAAAAAACCACTTCTAAAATACAATGCCTGAATGATGAGCAATGGCCATCTCTCAAATTCCTGAAGAGACTTAGTGCCAATTTTTTCGCTCTTTCGTGCATAGACATGCCCAGAACCAAGCCCTGAAGTATTTTTGCCATCATCCTCGATAGCCGTGAAAGACAATGAATAGTCGGTGTTGTTGACGATATACAGATCCAGAATATCCCTCGTCTTCTCGATGAATGCTAAGTAAATTCCTTTTTCTCCCAGAACTGTTTCCGAGGGTTGATGTCTGGTTGTGGTGGAGGGGCTAACCGGTTCTGGTTCAAAGTGCTTGGATTCTTCCTGGGCAACTTTTACGATTTCATTACGGGCTACCGGTATGGTGAAGCCATCCTCAATTTCTACTTCAAGTAATTTATCGCTTACTATTTTTACAATGATCCCCTCTTCATTACCGTGAAGGAACCTGACTTTGTCCCCAATGTTCATGCTAAAATGATAAGATGTGAAACTTTACTCTTTCCCTGCTCAATTCTAGCGCAGGTGCGGGCAAGCGAATCATATTGGCAGCAAACAACAACGTATTGATGACCTTAGACCTAGACTTTATATGCGTTAAATCCCAATCCAAGCCAATGTAGTATTGCCTGAACGGATCGAATCCTGCGCCGAGATTGCTTTCCCGATTGGCAAAGATCATGTTTTCCCCACCATAACCAAAGGCTATATTGAGCCATTTCGGAAATTTACTTTCTGAGGGCAAGAATTTGTAAATATCCACCGATAGCCAATAGGTCTGCCCATTATAGTCTTTTAGAATTTCCTCTTGGAATCCATCCCCCAAGGTAGTTGGCCGAAGTGGCGCGAAATCGGTTCTTTGGAAAGAGAATTTGGGATGGATGCGTACTTCTTTCCATACTAGATATTGACCTAAGAATAACCCGGACCCGGCAGTGTTGGCGATCAAATCACCGTAGGAGGCTCCGAACTCTGAGGAGAAGCCGTCCATTATTTCTATTGGCGTGAGGAAGATAACCCCTAACATACTTCCCCAAAAATGCGATTTGGCATCGTTCAGTCCTGTCCATTGAAAGGCCTTGGTGCCAGCACTACTAAGATGGAAGGCAGAATAGAAATGGCCTACCTTATCTACTTGAAGCCATTGGCTATTGTCATTGAAAAAGTGAAAACTCCGTCTCGGGAAATCTTTGTACCATAGTTCATTGAGACCTACAAGTGTGGCGCCGTACAGCACGGAGGAACCGATTACGAACGTTCTTAACCTTTTTGGGTTAACTTCTTGTTCTTGACCCTCTTGTGCTACTGAGGAGTGGCTGATGACGCACCAAAGCAATAAGCATATCGTTAGGAACCGGGTTTTACTTAGACTCATCATCCCGAGTGAATATCGCCTTATCATTATTCTTTGGATCTTCCTTTTTCTCTTGTTCCTGTTGTTTACGCTCTTTCTTTCTGGCCCTGGAGAATAATTCTCTAAGGTCATTGAAACTCTGGGTATGTAGAATACTAACACCTGTCGTAGTGATGTTTTGTTGACCAAGCGAACTATTGATGTTGTTGTTGTAATTAGTCCTCTTGTACATTTTGACCCGGAATTTACCATCTTCGGAGAGTAAATACTCAAGTGTCCAATCACCGGCAATGGTTTCGATATCCGCCTGGTTATTTTGATCCGTAAAGCCACCATCGCGCGTTACCCTCAGGCGTCCGTCAAGGAAAGTATAAGATAATCGAAGTTGGAAGGTATTGAAAGCCTCGTCGTCCAATTGCCCCAGGTCTACGTCGATTTCCAGATTTTCATCTACCTGGGTGATCCAATAGCTAAGCTGGTTTGAGACGAATTCACTCACACTACTTCCAAGCGCTCCACCAGTGTTAAATGCGTCCTGAGGTGAAAACCTGCGTAACACAATGAGACTAAAGACCTGTCTCTTCAATTCTTGTTCATCGTCGATTAGCTTTTGTTTAAAAGCTTCTATTTCCGTATCCAAGGCGACCGTTTCATTATTCACTACTGCCGTTCTAGGGTATTCCTTGATGTTAATGTCAAAGTCAATACTTGGAGAAAGTAGAGGGCCGTCAAGGTATAGTTTGACTTCCGTCGGATAGCTTCTGCGAATCTCAGGCGCTTTCTGGAATGCGGTATCAAAAATAGGGGCTATTGAAGCTAATTGATTGTAAGTCGCGTCAATGTCCATTACCCCTTCATAAGGATCTCCAAACCAAGAAATACGGCTTTTTGGAAGGATCTTGAATTCTTTATTGATGATGTTGTAGAGGGTGAAATTGTAGCCTCCGTCAGCGATTTCGTAATCACCGAACATGTTGAAAGTACCTTTGGTATCTATCTGAAGTTTAAGGTCGCCGTTTCCACGCCCTCTGATGATGTCACCAGCCTTGAGATCGAAGATGATCTCGCAGTAGGCATCCGTATTGACATCCAGGTTTAGCTCTACTTCCAAACCCCTAAGGTCGACTGTTTCCAGCTCTTCTTTTATGACCTCGCCAAATGACAAAGTGTCTTTAAGACTCCTGAAGTTGATAAAATCCTCTTGCGCTATGTTATCATCTTCGGTAAGCGGGATAAAAATTCTAGTGCCCTTATCCGTACTGGCATTAGCCTTAATGGACAAGTTTTTAACATCTCCAAGAAAGCTGACATCACCAGTTGCAAAACCAGACCCGTAGAATAAGTCATTATCTTTTGAAGATAAATTGAATACCTGGAAATTATTAACCTCACCATTCAGATTAAGAATGAAGTCGGTGAAACCTTGGTTGTCCACCACTCCATTGAGATAACCTCTGTTATTGAATGCATCGTACAACTGTATGTCATTCACAATGATTTGCTCATCCAATATGGAAAAGAAGCCATCAAATCGGTAGGTCGTGTTCAAGTAGTTGATTCTTATTTTACCCTGGTCGATTTCTGCGCTGCCGTAGATGTATGGATCTTTAGGCGTACCTTCAATCCTAAAATTACCTGTTACTTCTGCATTGAGACCAGAAAAATAGCTCTGAACGAAGGGCTGTATAAGATTAAGGTTGGTTTGATCAAAATTAAGATCCAGGCTCAAAGAATTCTCAGGGGCGTATGGGTCGTAGTTACCAAATAACTCCAAAACCCTAATGTCATTTTTTTGAATGGCGAACTGAATATCAAATTGCTGAACCGCCTTATTCCATTTATTGGAGCCGATGATATCACCAATCAAAAACTCATTGATAGTCAAATGTGAAATAGTCAGGTCGTTTTGTGCTTCCAACTCATCATAAGCATCATAAATGTCAATAGACCCATTAGCCACACCAGCTACATCGAAGCTTGTAAGGATATTGAAGTTTTCCAGATTGAGGCTGTCAATACTAAGCGACAAGGTTTTTTGCGGATCTGGTGATAAGAATCCATTGGCTGATATACTTTGTGTAGAACTGAACAGCTTCAGATCGTTTACCTCTACTTCATCATTCGTCAGTTGGATCAGATTATTCTCATTGAAATGCCATGGCTGATCAAAAATTCTTATGTCCGATGGATCAATCTTGACTTTGGTAACATCGCGTAGAAAATCAATAGTCCCGACGATCTTGGCGTAGTTATCAAAAGTGACTTCATCAATATCCATTTCGAAGTCAATATGGTCTTTATTCCATATGGCTTCTAATAAGAAATCTTTGGTTTTGACTTTGTTGAGCTGCTGTTTTTCTGAGGTGATATACCACATGGCCAGCACATTGGTGCTGTCTGCAACCTTCGAGCTATTGAGGTCAACCTCATTCCCGATGAAAACCTTTTGATCGTATCGCAGGGTATCTATATAAGTATTAAAAGAGAATATGGATGTGTACCCGCCGGTGAAGCTTCCCTGGATTTGCGTATTGGGAGAGACGCTTAATTTGTTGTTAAAAACAGCAATGAAAGAATTGATGTCCTTCAGTTTTAGAGCATATTCCAGGTTATAATCCCTGACCTTTTTCTTTTTCTTCTGTTCATAGTATGCTGCTAGTTCATATTGATCATTCTTGAAATTGAGCCAGTATTCTTCAAAAAGATCTAGAAAGTCAACATAAACCCTGGTATAGTCAAACTGGCCCATCAAGTCGGCATCTAACAAGTTGGATCTTAAAGACAATGACCGTTGCCCATCTTCTTTTGTGGAAGTAAGGAACAGTGAATCCACATCAATCTTCTCGTCCTTATATTCGAAATGCGTGTCATTCATTATGGCGTTTCCGACAAGACTGTCTATTTGAAGGCCTTCCGCATCAACTTTGAAGTTTGAGCTTATGAAGATCTTATCCTTACTCAGGTTGAGCTTGTCCAGCATCAGGGTATCAAGCCTAGCCTGAATATCTATTACATCTTTATCATCACGAAAGTTAACAGAACCATCGGCCGTAAACTGCAGGTAGGGGTCGTCGATACTCAGACTTCCTTCAAAAAGCTCTTTGGCAAATCGAGCATCGGTCTGTATGTTTTTGTAGGTGTAATTTTTAATACCTATGCTTTCAATTTCACCTTCAAGTACGAAATCAGCATCATCTAATTTGAATCCGCTACCATCGATTTTTCCCGTCAGATTAACATGCTGGAAAAAGTCAGTATCACCCCAGTAAGAACCAAGATCAAAATCGGTCATGGTCAAGTTTCCGCTATACTCTGACTTGCCGAGATCGTCGTCGAATATCTTGAGGTTAATATCTGATTTGACACGCCCAAACCTTGTGTCAAAATCCCCATAGGCCACAAAGTCATTTGGGAAACCTATGAATCGGCCATCAAACCTGAATTGTTTGAAAGGCAGCAACCTGTCAAAGGCCTTTCTGGTGAAATACTCTTGCAGGTCGAATATATTAATCTGGGACTGTTGTAAGTCAGCACTAATGAATGTCTCATCGATATTGGGTAAACCACCCATATCGATATCTCCAGCAAAATAGGTTGACTGGCCTACAAGCAGTTTAAAGTCAGTAAACCTGAACCTGTTAATTTTACCCTTGAACTCACCACTTATTTGGTAAACGTCATTGAATTGCTTCATTCTGGGGACGAGAAAAGCCAAATCCTTGGACGATACCAAAGACTTCGATATATGAGCGTCGATATTGACCTTATTCATGAACTGATTAAGGTCTTTAATCTCATTGAAGGTCAAAATGATGGTATCACCGATTACACTATGCCGCGTTTTTAACTCCAATCCCAGAAACTCCAACGATTGCTTTGATACCCTGAAAAACGAATTGAGTTCTTTGATTTCGAAGCCAGTAGAATGCTCTTTTCCCTTGAGTCCACTGATATTAAAACTGACAGAATCGGAAACAATTGAAAAGTCGGAAAAAGTACCGGAAAGGCTATCTACGGTAAGGTGATTAAGGTCTAATCGGTTTTGTACAGAATCTTTAAAAACATTGTTAAAAGTGAAAACGGAAGGGCTGAGGTGTATGGCATCTACAGAAATGGTACTGCCACCCTTGGCAGATTTGCTCAGGGATTTCAGCCGATTGATAAAAGCATTTAGATTGAGTGTGACGGTAGAATCATTAACCTGGACATGTACCAGATTTATTTTTGAACCGGTTACTTCAACCAGGTCAATGTTCTTATGTTCTTTATTGATAAGGGAGGGGAGATCATAATCAATGCCCAACCGCTCAGCTTCAATCATCAGATTGTTTTCATTGTCATAGACCTTAACCCCTTTAAGTGAGGCCTCGTCGAACCAATCAATGTTAACTTGTTCTATTTCTGCCCTAAAGCCCGTTTTTTCATAGATATAATTGGAGACATAGCCTGCGAGTTTGGTCTGTACATAGGGGAATTGTAGCGCTACAACCATTAAAAGAATTATAAGAATCAATGAGATGGCTGAGCGAAATAGTATTTTTACGATCCGTTTTCTAATATTCTGCGACAAATCCTTGTGTTATGGCCCCTACTATTCTCGCTATAGAATCTTCGTGTGATGAAACTTCCGCTGCTGTGATCAAAAACGGCAAAGTACTCAATAATATTATTGCTACACAATCAGTACACGAAAAATATGGGGGAGTAGTTCCTGAACTGGCGTCCAGAGCGCATCAAAAGAACATAGTGCCAGTAATAGCCACAGCTATGGAGGAAGCAGGAGTAGAGAACCATGATTTGGATGCCATTGCTTACACCCGAGGCCCCGGCTTACTGGGAGCTTTACTAGTAGGTACTTCCTTTGCCAAAGGCATGGCACTTGGTCTGAACAGGCCGCTGATAGAAGTGCATCATATGCATGCGCACGTATTATCTCATTTTATTGAAGACCCAAATCCATCTTTCCCTTTCTTGTGCTTGACTGTTAGTGGTGGGCATACCCAAATTGTGAAAGTCGATGATTACCTCAAAATGAGTGTTTTGGGGGAAACGCAAGATGATGCAGTGGGTGAAGCCTTTGATAAAACCGCCAAATTGCTGGATTTGCCCTATCCCGGAGGGCCGTTAATTGACAAGTATGCTCAGGAGGGTAATCCAAAAGCATATGAATTTCCACAAACCGCTATGCAAGGGTTAAATTTTTCTTTTAGTGGCATTAAAACAGCCTTTCTGTATTTTCTAAGAGAGCAAAAGGCCAAAAACGAAAATTTCATTCAGGAGAACATGAATGACCTTTGTGCGAGCATTCAACACACACTGGTGGAAATGCTAATGCAGAAGTTACGCAGGGCAAGCAGGGAAACTGGCATCAAGGAAGTGGCTATTGCCGGAGGTGTATCAGCCAATTCTGGCCTTAGAACACGCCTTGCCACACTTGGGGAAAAGGAGGGATGGAATGTGTATATACCCAAGTTTGAATACTGCACAGACAATGCTGCGATGATTGCCATTGTAGCACATTATAAGTATTTGGCCAGTCAATTTGGAGAATTGAGTGCTACTCCAATGCCTCGCATGCCTTTTGATATGATCTGATAAAATGATATGAGTAGTATCATTTTTCCACCAATCAATTAACCGTTTCTTTATATTTGGGCTTAAGTCTGACTGACAAAGCGTTATGTCATTTTTTGATTGCTATGAAGAAGTTATTCAAGAAAGGAGATAAGAAGACTTACGAAACTACCGTTAGCGATAAGGACTTTGCTGGCTTTCATGGCCAAGTAGTTCATGAGGTATATGCTACCTATGCATTGGGCCGTGATATAGAATGGTCGAGTCGATTGTTCGTATTGGAAATGACGGAAGAGGACGAAGAGGGGATAGGTACCTTTCTCACCATAAACCATAAGTCGCCTGCGTTTCTAGGCGACAATTTGGTGATAGAGGCGGTAGTGAACAGTTTTGAAGGGAACGAGCTAATTTGCGATTATGAAGCTAGGGTAGGCCAGCGGGTAGTTGCAGAAGGTCAGACAGGTCAAAAAATATTGAAGAAAGAAAGAATAGAGAAATTATTTTCAAATTTGAAGCACGATGGCAAAGAAGAGTGATACAAGGTTTTCTAACCAGATCAACATAAAGAATAGACGGGCTGGCTTCGAATACGAGTTTTTGGACAAGTTTGTAGCCGGTATGGTGCTGAAGGGCACGGAGATAAAATCAATCCGCGAAGGAAAAGTCAATCTGCAGGATGGGTATTGTTTTTTTAGCGGAGGTGAGTTGTATGTGAAAGGCGTACACATCTCTCCTTACACTCAGGGATCATTTTATAATCACGATAGCAATAGAGAAAGAAAGCTGCTCCTAAATAAACAAGAATTAAAGAAGCTTGAGTCGAAAACGGAAGAGAAGGGATTGACGATCATTCCAATAAGGCTTTTTATCAATGCCAAAGGGTTGGCGAAACTAGAGATTGCTTTATCGAAGGGTAAGAAAATTCACGATAAACGAGATAGCATAAAGGAACGGGATGTGAAGCGCGAATTGCAGCGAACACAGTACTAATCATATGAGTCAAGAAAAAGGTATTTGTCGTTTGACGATTGTGCCGGTCAGGGCAGAGTCAGGTGATGCGGCTGAGATGGTCACACAACTTCTCTTTGGTGATCACTACGCCATTCTGGAGATCTCAGAAGATACTAAATGGCTGAAAATACAAATCAACTATGACCAGTATGAGGGCTGGATAGACAGGAAGCAGCATACGTCAATTACAGAAGAATACTATTCTCAGATCAATAATTCTGACTATAAAATATCCACCGACTTTTTGGCAAGCCTGCTCTACAAGAAGAATAAGATCAACGTAGTGATAGGAAGTGTCCTTCCCATTTCTACGAATGAAATCTTTAAGATGGAGGAGCATCTTGCTTACAATGGAGAATCAAAAAGCCTAAGCCAGAAGCGCGATTTTGAATTTCTAAAAGAAGTGGCTTTGAACTATCAAGGAGCACCTTACCTCTGGGGAGGTAAAACACCTTTCGGCATCGACTGTTCGGGGTTTACACAACAGGTTTTCAAGATTTGTGGATATAAGCTGCAAAGAGATGCCTGGCAACAAGCTCAGCAAGGAACAACTGTTCAGGCTTTATCAGATGCGGTAGAAGGTGATATCGCTTTCTTTAATAATGACGATGGTAAGGTTATTCATACCGGTATATTACTGACTGATCAAAAGATCATACATGCCTCTGGATGTGTAAGGATTGACCAGATCACCGAAGAAGGAATTCTTAACACCGACGCCCAAAAGATCACTCACAAATTATCTTCTATAAAAAGGCTGTTGATGTAAAATAAAATTTGGTTAATAGCCATCTGATTTATAGATTCATAGGATGAATCATCGGGTATTAGTTTTAAACCAAGATTACTCTCCAGTATCTATTTGCTCGGTACAAAGAGCTTTTTTATTGATATATCTTAATAAGACGGAGTTGGTGCAGGAGTCAATAGGAAAGCATATCAGAACAGTGAATAGAAGCTTCCCTATGCCTGCCGTGATTCGTCTAATGAACTATGTCAATGTGCCTTACCGAGGTGTTGAGCTTACACGTCATAACATTTTCAAGAGAGATGGCTATGAGTGCCAATATTGTGGAGATCGAAATAGAGATAATTTAACCTTAGATCACGTAATCCCTCGTGCCAAAGGCGGAGGGTCGTCGTGGACTAATTTAATTACTGCTTGTAAAAGCTGTAACTCTAAGAAAGGAGATCTTTTGCCTGAAGAAGCCGGTATGCCTCTCAAGAACCAGCCTTTTAAGCCCTCTTATATTATGTTTCTGAGGGATTTCTCAGGCTTCCATTGTGATGAGTGGAAGCCTTTTTTGAGCAAACGAAAAATCAGCGCTTAGCCTTTCTAGAACTTAAGGCAAAACTGTGTGTACTCTTCAGGCTCTGACTCAACCGTCAGCGTGCCATTGTGCATTTGCATGATTTGTCTTGATAAGCTCAAGCCAATACCAGAGCCGTTGGATTTAGTAGAAAAGAAGGGGATGAATACTTTTTCCATCGCCTCAGGGATGATACCCTGGCCATTATCACGCACTGTAATGACAACATTATCATTTTGGTCCTTCAAACCTTGCACTGAAACTGTTCTGACCGCTTTATCGACTGTAGCTTCAATAGCATTCTTAACCAAATTGATCAGTACCTGCTCGATAAGCTCTTCATCTGCGAATATCTCTATGTCTTCCGGTTCTACACCACATTTGTAATCTACCTGGGCCTTACGAAGTTCGATTTTCATAAGCCCTGATAGGTGATCCAACAATTCACGTAGCCGGATTTTTTGAAAGTTAGGTTTTGGAATAGATGTATAATCACGATAAGCATCCACGAACTTGATCAGGCCTTTACTTCTGTTTTCTATAGTATTGAGCCCTTCCTGGAGATCTTCTACCGACTCATTTTCTAGCGTATACTGATTATCTTGCTGATGCAGATCTTCTATCAATATTTCTTTGAGCGTGGAGGTCAAAGAGGCGATAGGCGTAATAGAATTCATGATCTCATGCCTCAATACACGGGTCAGGTTTTGCCAGGCCTCTATTTCTTTCTTCTGTAGTTCTGGCTGGATGTTTTGCAGAGCCACTAGCTTAATCTTTCGGCCTCTCATGCGCAATTCGGTGGCCTGAATGGCAAGCTGGGTATTACTGTCTAACTGGTAGACTGTACTCTTACCAGGTTTCAGGTCAAAAATCTCTTTGTAAAGCCTTGTTTTCTTTTCGATCAGTTCATCTATGTTGCGAATTTGCTTGACCTGAAGAAAGCGTTTGGCTGTGGCATTAATAAGCTCAACATTGCCGTCCGCATCAAATGATAGCAGTCCTGTGCTGACATGTTCAACCACTGTATTTAGGTATTGCCAGTTTTCCTCTTTTTCGGATCTGGCTTTGCGAAAAGCTTCCATTACCTCATTGAAAGCCCTGTTGAGGTCCTTGAAGCTTTTTCCGAGTTTATTGTCTACCGAAAAGCCGGAGACAAAGTCAGAGTACTTGATGGATTCCAGAAAGCGAGTGAGCTTGGTATTGGTTTGGGAGATGAACCGGTTGAGTTCCCACAGCTGTCCAATGATAATCAATCCCAGAATAATAGCGGTGATCAACATGGCTTGATCGCTGATCAAAGCGACAAAACCAGCCATGGCCAAACCGATAAGTATGACGCGTAATGCTACTTTTGATTTGAAATCACTAAAGCCCATACTTCTCCAACCTGCGGTATAATGATGACCGCGTCAACCCCAACTCCGTTGCTGCCTGTGTGATATTGCCATTAAATTTCTTGAGTACTTTTCTAATGAGGATTTTTTCCACTTCTTCCAGATTGAACTGATCCAAAGTTACCATATCTTCTTCACGATCAATCACCTGGTTGGAAAAGTTGAAATCCTCTGGTTGCAGAACGGCTGAATTGCTCATGATCACCGCTCTTTCTATTGCGTGCTGCAATTCCCGAATATTACCTGGCCATGAGTGCTTTTGCATTCTGGAAAGTGCAGCCTCGCTTATTTTACTGACTGACTTTTCATATTTACCACCATAGAACGTGACAAAATGGGAGGCCAATAAAGGGATGTCCTCAAGGCGGTCTCTTAATGGTGGCAATTCTAACTCGATGGTATTTATTCTATAGAGTAGATCTTGTCTGAACTTATTTTCTTTCACCATTTCATACAATGGCATATTGGTAGCACAGACAAGCCTTATATCTACTTGAGTTTCTTTATTAGCACCCACACGACTTACTCTTCTATTCTGAAGTACCGTAAGTAGTTTGGCCTGAAGCGGCATGGATAAGTTACCGATCTCATCCAAAAACAGAGTGCCTCCATTGGCAATCTCAAAACGGCCTGGTCGATCTTCCTTGGCATCGGTAAAAGCCCCTTTTTTATGACCGAATAGCTCACTTTCAAAAAGCGTCTCGCTTATCGATCCCAAATCTACATTCACAAATGCCTTGTCCTTTCTGATCGAGTTATTGTGTATAGCCCTCGCGATTAACTCTTTACCGGTACCATTTTCACCTAAAATGAGTACGTTGGCATCTGTAGAAGCGACGCGGTCAATGGTTTCAAAGACCTTTTGCATCGGCAAACTCTGGCCTATGATATCGGTATATTTATCATTGAGCTTAGAGCTTAGCTGTTCATGCCTGGATTTCAGATCCTCCACTTCTAGCTTGGTCTCCCGCAATTTCATAGCAGAATACAATGTAGCCAGTAGCTTTTCATTCTCCCATGGCTTCAGTACAAAGTCAGTTGCTCCCGCTTTGATCGCCTTTACGGCCATTTGAACGTCTCCATAGGCAGTGATCAAGACTACTACAGCAGACGGGTCAATTTCGAGAATACGTTCTAACCAATAATATCCTTCCTTGCCACTGCTCACATCCTTTGTGAAGTTCATGTCAAGCAGAATGACATCATAGGAGTCGTTATTGAGAAGAGAAGGGATGGCTTCCGGGTTTTTCTCCAGATCAACTTGTGAGAAATGCCTTTTTAAAAAAATCCTTGCTGCTTTGAGCAAGTCTTCATTATCATCAACAATGAGTATTTTACCTTTTTTAGTATTGTTTTTATCCATGTGCAGTACTTACAGTTTTAGGACGCCAATCTCCTTGCAAAGTTGATACCCTAATGTTCCTATACTTGGTCATTTAGTACTGGTAGTA
Organism: Bacteroidota bacterium; assembly: GCA_039819065.1. Taxonomy (GTDB): domain Bacteria; phylum Bacteroidota; class Bacteroidia; order Cytophagales; family Cyclobacteriaceae; genus JBCBSS01. The sequence goes on along the minus strand of JBCBSS010000004.1, from coordinate 76,537 downwards.
CCTAAAATGCCCGAAATTGGTCATAATGCGGACAGGCGAGTTTATCTAAAAAGAAATTGATTTGCCAGCAATCGAACGTTTTATTGTTCGCTACCGAACAAATACGTTCATTCATGAACGATACCGAACTATTGTAAGCCCTTAATTTGATCAATCAACCCATATTTTCGGTTGGCACACTTGTTGGCAAAGTAGAATCGCTGGTAAAGCGTTAACCAAAACGAACAGTTTGAATGGACAAGAAGATTAAAAAGAAAAAATGGACCTTAAAGAGAATAGCTACTATCGGTGGTGTAACGCTCTTGGTCGTATTGGTCGCGTACCAAATCTTTTTCGCAGATAAACGCTCAAGAGTCAAAATTGATATTGAAAAAGCCACAGTTTCTACTGTCGGCAGAGGCGTCTTCCAAGAATTCATTCCACAGACAGGTACAGTACAGCCGAGTAGAACCATCTACCTTGATGCTATAGAAGGTGGTACAATCAAACGAGTGGTAGCAGAAAGTGGCTCAAGGCTCCAAATAGGGGATGTAATTGTTGAGCTTTCTAATCTCAACAGGGAATTGAATGTACTTACTCAAGAGGCTAACCTGAATGAGAGTATCAACCGAGTGCGTCAGACACGCCTTCAATTAACTCAGAACGACTTATCACAACAACAGCAGTTGGCTTTGATTGATAACGAACTGGCCAAGTTGAAACCACGCTATGATCGAGAAAAGATGCTTTTCGAGAAGAAGCTCATTTCGCAACAGCAGTTTGAGCAGACCAAAGCTGACTATGAATACAACCTCAAAAGAAGACAAATTACTTATGAGGTATATAAAGGTGATTCATTAAGTCGCCTGAACCAAGTCAACCAACTCAATGCTTCTGAGTCTCGTATGACTGAGAGCTTGAACGGTGTAAGCCAGATATTAGACAATTTGGTGATCAGATCGCCAATCGAAGGTTTGTTGACCACTCCTCAATTGGAGATAGGACAAGCCGTGACTTCCGGACAAAGACTTGGACAAGTAGATGTAGAAGGTAGCTTTAAAGTACGAGTTCCTATTGATGAATTATACCTTCCAAGAATTGCGACTGGATTAGGAGCAACGACAAGATTTGCTGGAAACCAATACAGGTTGAAAATCAATTACATCTACCCTGATATCAATAACGGACGTTTTGAGGTTGACATGGAATTTGACGGACAGACTCCAGGCGGTATTAGAAGAGGGCAATCCTTGCGATTGCGCATAGAATTGGGACAATCTTCGGAAGAGCTACTACTTCCGGTTGGAGGTTTCTACAAAGATACCGGAGGAAACTGGGTGTTTGTACTCGACGAATCAGGTACAAAAGCTGAAAGAAGAGATATTAGATTGGGAAGAAAGAATACCGAGTACTTTGAAGTACTTGAAGGACTTCATTATCACCGTAGTGATTGTATGAGGAGGTAATTACTTTATCTCCTGGCTGAAGTCCTAGTATGGTAAGCATTAGTTTTTAGATTTAGTATAACATAAACCAATATTGAAATAATAAAATCCTTAACCGTATGATACAATGTAAAGGACTTACTAAAGTTTATACTACCGAAGAGGTAGAAACAACTGCGCTGAACAGCATCAACGTTGAAATCAAAGATGGCGAGTTTGTAGCCATCATGGGACCTTCAGGATGCGGTAAATCCACTTTATTGAATATCCTAGGCCTTCTTGATAACCCCTCAGACGGTGAGTACTGGTTTGGCGAACAAGAAGTATCCAAGTTTTCAGAGAGACAAAGAGCCCAACTAAGAAAAGGTTCTATCGGCTTTGTATTCCAGAGCTTTAACCTCATCGACGAACTAACTGTATTTGAGAACGTTGAGCTTCCACTATTGTATCTTAAAGTCCCTTCTTCTGAAAGAAAACAAAAGGTAGAAGAAGTGCTTGAAAGAATGAATATCATGCACCGTAGGAACCACTTTCCTCAGCAGTTATCAGGAGGTCAGCAGCAAAGGGTGGCCATCGCCAGAGCGATCGTAGCCAAACCTAAAATGATTCTAGCGGATGAGCCTACTGGTAACTTGGACTCTGCTAACGGTGAAGAGGTAATGAAATTGCTTTCGGAGTTGAATGAGGAAGGTACTACTATCGTAATGGTGACTCACTCTCCATACGATGCTAACTACTCACACCGTATCATCAACTTATTCGATGGTAAGATCGTGACTGAAAATATCAAAGAGCAATTCCATATATAGTACATATCATTTGCTTAGGTTTAGAATTGATAGAAAGGCCAGATTCGAAAGATTCTGGCTTTTTTTATGGCTAGCAAATAAATCCGGGTCGAGCAATGGCTAGTGTTTTACCCTTTGATTAACCGCTCTTTCTTTATTCCCAGCTTTTTCATGCGCGAATCGAGCGTATTCGGGTTGATCTTGAGTACTTCAGCGGCACCACCTTTCCCTCTGATCTTTCCGTTGGTGTGTTTTAATACGCGCAGTACCAAATCTTTTTCGGCTTCCTCCAGTGACATAATCCCGCCGTTGCTAGTTTGTGGTACTTCCTCACTGCCTTCTGAAGGTTGTAGGATGATTTCCAGTGTTTCATCATGACATAGAATGGAAGATCGCTCAATGACATGCTCCATTTCCCTTATGTTTCCTGGCCAAGAATAGGACATGAGTTTTTCCATTGATTCCTCAGATAATCTGCGAATGCGCCTACCTAAGCGCTTATTGGCTTTTTGCAGGAAGTGTTGGGCCAACAAAGGAATATCTTCCGTGCGATCTCTCAGCGGAGGTACAACGATCGGAATAACATTCAGCCTATAATATAAGTCACTTCTAAAATTACCGGCATCGACTTCCTCTTTGAGGTTTCTGTTAGTAGCAGCTATAATGCGTACATCCACTTTGATAGTTTTGTTGCTTCCGAGCTTTTCGATTTCCTTTTCCTGTATTGCCCGCAATAGCTTAGACTGTAATTCTAAAGGCATTTCACCAATCTCATCCAGGAATATAGATCCTTGGTGAGCCAGTTCGAACTTACCAATTCGCTGCTCAGTAGCTCCAGTAAATGCTCCTTTCTCATGACCGAAAAGCTCTGATTCAAGTAGGTTAGGAGGGAGGGCTGCACAATTGAGTTTGATCAGCGGTTTATTCTTCCTGTTTGAGAGGTTGTGTACGGCACGGGCAAAAAGCTCTTTACCGGTACCGGTTTCTCCCTGGATCAGCACCGTCATATCAGATGGCGCTACCTGGCTGATCTGATTGAAGTTTTCAACTATTTTAGGGCTTACGCCTACGATATCCTCAAACTTATAATTGGTGTCGATTTCTTCCTTGAGGTAGCTCTTTTCTTGCTCAAGTTGGTGTTTTAGCCGATTCAGTGTTTCAAACGCCTGTCTGTTTTCCAAGGCCAATGCAATCTGCTCGGAGAGTTCTGTGATAGATTCCATATCCTCAGTGGAGAACCCGTGCGTATATTGACTGTAAAGCGTTAGTGTGCTAATCCATTTGTCCTTATTGAAGATGGGAGCATATATGCTGCTCTTGAAACCATAAATACTGCTCAATGTCCTGACTATCTCAAACTTTGCGCATAACTCCTTATAAGTATCGCCCAAATTCAAACTAGGCAACATATACAGTGCTTCAGCTGAATTAACTGATTCATGGTAGTTCGGTTGAGTGAAGCCTGCTGTTTGGATGAAGGTTTCTTCTTCAATTACTTCTATCTTATCATTCCGGTTAATACCAATTAAGCTACTATATCTATCGTTTGAATCATCTGCTGAAGTAAAGCTGAGTCCGTGAATCGGTATATGGCCGTTAAGAATGTTCATCATGGCCTTGAGCAAGTCATGGCGATTCGGTATTGAGGTGATCGCATTGATAACATTCAGTTGTAGGTTTCTACGGTTTTGCTTGACTCTCAATGCCTGCACAGAGAGTCGGTTTTCTGCTGCCAGTGTTATTTGCGGTACCAGGTGTTTAAGAAAAGTCAGGTGCTTTTTTTGATAAGCACCCGGCAGATTAGTCCCGAAAGTCAGGTGAAGCGAGGTTTTTTTCCTCAATGGCGACCTAAACATAATGGCATTCTCTATAGGCAAAGAGGGCAGACCAATCTTATTCAACTTCTTGCGATCAAGATCATACAGTATCTGGTGTTTGGAAAGCTTTTCTTCAACTACGTTGGTGCCAGCAGTAGAGTCCGGGAAATGATTTTTGAGCAGTTCGGTTTTACCCTGGTTTTGCTCAAATATGTATTGGTGAAGTATGGTACCGCTCAAATCTAGCACTTGTAGAATGAAGAATTTAAAAGGTAGCCAACCATCCAGTTTTTTGGCGACTGTCAAACTTAGTTCCTTGAAGTTTTTACTTGAAACCAACTCATTGTTGAGCTCGAGTTGTAAACTCTTTTCACGCTCCCGGCTGAGTATTTCCTCTTTCGCTTTGGCGTTACTGAAAGCCACTGCTAACTGCTCAGATATAGCGTTCAGTAGATCGAAGTGCGATTCCTTAAAACGGTTTTTCTGAGCCGAGTGTATGTGCAAGGAACCCACAATGTTCCCCTGATATCTGAGTGGAGATATAATGGCCTGCTTCAAGTTGAGGTTGGCAGCAGCTTTAACCGAGGCGTCATGTGGATGTTTTTTGAAAATTTCCTGAATATCTACCAGAAAAGAACTGGGTGCATTAATCACACTTTCGAAAACAGACCCTTTGATTGATATTTTGTTATTGGATTGAAAGTGTGTTATTGATGCATCTGGTACGTTTTTAAGCTTGTTCCAATCGGTATACAATTTGGCATGCTTTCCTTTATCGTTGAATACGACCAGTACATATAGAATATCCTCACCTAATACGGTTTGTAGTTTGTCTGTAGTGATTTGAAAAAGTGCTTCAGCATTATCAATGGTAGCTATAGCCTTACTTATTTCGACTAATGTGGTTTTTTCCTTATCTCTCTGCGCGATCTCCTCATTGGCCATTATGTTACCGACTGCTATGCTGATCTGGTCCGCTACAGCCTTAAATATGTTGAATACATCAGGTTGATAAAAATCTGGCTTTTGGGTATGAAATATAAGGCAGCCAATAACATTTTCAGAATATTTGAGCGTACTGCACAGTGCTTGCTTGATACCCATCTTGAACAGAAGCTGAACACCGTGATGGTTTGGGTACTTTTCACTGAGTTCGTCTATTTTCAAAATGACCGCCCCGTCTGCTTTGATGATCATGTCCAGGAAAGAGTCATCAGATCGTAATGTTTCGGTGCTCTGATCTTTTTCCGACCAGCTAACATCATCGGCAGAAGCAGAGAGGAAGTTATGGAAATTGGCTAACTGACTATCACCAACCAGTACCATAGCGTCATCGAAAAGGAAGAGTGGATGCAACTTTTGGGTAACTACATCTATCAGGTCTGCCCGGCTTCGTATGGAGGCAATACTATCACTTAGCGCCAACAAGCTTTCCTGCTCTTGCTTTTGCTTGACAATCTTTCGATAAGCCAATATGTTACTTACAGCAATAGCGATCTGCTCGGATACGGCTTTGATTATGGGTATTTGATCTTTCAGGAATCTATGCGACCCACTGGAAACCATACTTAAAAAACCAATTGTCTCCCTGCCTGACCGTAATAGAACATGTACACATTGCTTGGCATCGAGCCGGGAAAGTAATATCGAGTAAGTTTCGGCATCAGCACTTTTAATAGGTATGTTATCAATGCCAAAGGCGTCTTCAGAATTGATCAAATTTGATAAGCTATCACCCACCGGTATCCATTGGGTGTAGGCTTCACTGTATAATGAATCATAGGTCTCTTTTTCAGAAAAAAAAAGCCTGAATTTGGTTTTGGTTTCTTCTAATTCAGAGATAAGGATATGACTGAACCCAAAAATAGGTTTGATCTTCTCAGTAATGACTTTAAGTAAGTCTTCTTTTAATCTTACGGTGGCAATAGCTGAGTTAATATCAAGGAGTAATTTCTTTTCTTGCTCCTGCCTTGATATGTTCTCAACAGTGGACTTCTGTATGGCTATTTCTATTGTCGCAAATATCTCCTTTTCATTGTATGGTTTTACAATGAACCCATAGGGCTGGAGATGCTTAACCTTGCTAAGTATATATGGATCAGAGCGACCGGTCGTGAAAATGAATGGAATGGCTCGTTTTTCAATTTCAGATGCTAAAGCTATTCCATCGAACTCTTTCTCAAGGTTTATGTCCAACAGCACAATATCAATCAGCTCTTTTTCGATAGCTGTTTTGGCATCTTTAATGGTTCCGGCTATGGCAACTACCTCGTGACCGAGGCGTGTTAACATCGTTGACAGGTCTGTCGCTATGATAAACTCATCTTCTACAATTAATACCCTACAGCTCTTCTGTGTAGTATGCTCGTTGATATTGAGATCTGCCGATGAGGTTTTCATGCTTAGATAATACTGAGCTGAGTTTGACTTTCTAATATAAACAATATAGCTGAGCCGACACTGACGTTCTCATATTGGCCATGAGGAAATCGAAACCCGTTGTGCCATTAAAGTTGACTGGTATACAAAACAATTGAATGGTTTTGATAATTTTGAAGATCACAAGAAGAAAAGTACTTTGACAAGAAAACAGAACCGATTTTTTCTGAGTATTTACGTTATGTTGTCTTTAGAATGGCTTAATTTGAGTAATTAAAGCGGGTTTTCTTACTGGGCTGATATTTATGACCAATTAGTACTAAACTAAGGCACTAAGTTGGCGCTTCTGGTGTAAAAGAAAAAAGTTCGAAATTATGCCGTTGAAACAGATTACCTTTTTAACAAAAATGACACTAAGTAAGTGAGAAGAAAAGTATACTATAGTGATCATCAGATTGTGACTGCTATCCAAACGGGAAGTAGGTCAGAGGCGAACAAGGTAATGCAATACTTATATAAAACGCATTACCCTTTGATAAAAAAATTCGTAGTCAAGAATAGAGGCACTGAAGAGCACGCCGCTGATGTTTTTCAAGATGCCATGGTCGTATTTCATAAGCAGGTCAAGGAAGGGAAGTTTCAGAGCAAGAGCACAATTAAGACTTATCTGTATTCAATAGTAAGAAATATCTGGTTGAAGCAGATCAAAGCCAACTCTAACGAGTTAATTGCCGTAGTAGATATGTTGGACGACTTAGCTGATGTTGATAATAACGACAGTGTCTTCGATATAAGCAAATCAGCTAAAGTATTTAAAGAGTTGATGGCCGAATTGAAAGGCAATTGTGAACAAGTTCTAATTGATTACTACTACAATGAGTTTTCCATGAAAATGATCATGGAGAAATACGGACTTCAAAGTTTGGCCACTGCTAAGAATAAGAAATACCGTTGCTTGCAGTTTTTGATCAAGATTATTCGCGAAAAGAATATTAAGATAAAATATTTCATAGATTAAATATCTTTTTAAGATAAAACATAATAATTTTAATGATAATTGGAGGAAAGGAAATACGATATTGAACAAATTGAGAAATATCTAGAGGGGAAGCTTACCAAAGCCGAGCAGATTGCTTTTGAAGAGGAGTTGAGTGTTAATGCTGAGTTGAAAGAAGAGTTGGAGGCGATGGAGCGAGTAGTTGATAGCTTAAAGGATTACGCGCTTAAAAGCGAGTTACAGGAATTCCACCAATTACATTTCGGAAAGAAACGTAGATTTAGCTTGCGCAACCCCTATTTTTTGTCTGGCATAGCAGCCTCTTTTATCTTAATCCTTATTTCGGTTTACCTCATTTATTTTAGCTCGGTGTCTAGTGCGGAGCTTTACGGTACCTACTTTGAACCTTATCCTAATCTTGTTACAACCCGAGGAGATAACTTTGATGTCTTCAGCAAAGCCATGCAAAACTACTCTGCCGGCAGATACGAGGAAGCATTGATTTTCTTCAAACGTGTTGCGACTGAGGATGTATTCTATCAAGACAAACTATTCTACGCTGGTGTGAGCCATATGGCTATTCAGCAATACGATTCTGCCATATTTTTCTTAAATGAAGTTAAGCATGATGCCGATAACAGGTTCAAAGGCCATGCTAACTGGTACTTGGGCCTAGCATATTTAGGAAAAAATGAGTGTCAATCAGCTAGAGATCTTTTCGAGGCAGTAAAACCGTCAGAATTCAACTATAAGGAAGCTCAAAATATAGTTGACATATTGAAATAAAAAAGGAGCCAACACCTCAGTGCTAACTCCTTCAATATGAATAAGACCAACCAACATCAGTTGGTCATACTACTAATCAAACATTATTCGAACTTACTTTAGCAGCGAAATACTCTCTGTTCAAGCGCGCAATGTTGGTAAGGCTTATTTCTTTTGGACACTCAGCAGAGCAAGCTCCTGTATTTGTACAAGCGCCAAAACCTTCCTCGTCCATTTGGGCAATCATATTCTCCACCCTGGTTTTACGCTCCACCTGCCCTTGAGGAAGCATGGCAAGCTGTGATACCTTGGCACTAACGAAAAGCATAGCTGATGCATTCTTACAAGCCGCAACGCAAGCGCCACAACCGATACAAGTAGCAGCATCAAAAGCTTCGTCTGCTATTTTCTTAGGGATTGGTATTTCGTTCGCATCAGGAACACCACCGGTATTGACTGAAACATATCCACCAGCTTGTTGGATACGATCAAAAGAACTGCGGTCAACTACCAGATCCTTAACTACCGGGAATGCAGACGCTCTCCATGGTTCTACTGTGATAGTATCTCCATCGCTGAAGCTACGCATGTGTAATTGGCAAGTTGTTATGGCCTTCTTAGGGCCATGTGGTTTACCATTTACAACCATGCTACACATGCCACATATACCTTCTCTACAATCGTGATCGAAATGAACTGGATCTTGATCATCTGATACCAACTTCTCATTCAATACGTCGAACATTTCTAAGAAAGACATGTCAGGCGATATATCACTTAAATCATATGTTTCGAAACGCCCTTTGTCTTGAGCGTTTTTCTGTCTCCAAACTTTTAACTTGATATTCATACGGGCAATTTATTTATAGCTTCGTTGAGTAAGTTTCACATTTTCAAATTTGAGCTCCTCCTTGTGTAGTTCCTCTTCTTGATCATCACCTTTGTATTCCCAAGCGGCTACATAAGCGTAATCATCATCCATACGTTTAGCTTCCCCTTCTTCGGTTTGAGATTCCTCTCTAAAGTGGCCACCACAAGATTCTCTTCTGTTCAAGGCATCATCTACCATTAATTCTCCCAGTTCAAGGAAGTCTGCAACACGATTCGCTTTTTCCAGAGACTGGTTGAGCTCATCTTTTCCTCCTACTACTTTTACATTTTCCCAAAATTCCTTTTTGAGCGCCTTGATCTTTTCTTTGGCTTTTTTCAGCCCTTCCTCGTTCCTCGACATACCACAGTAGTCCCACATGATCAGCCCGAGCTCTTTGTGGAATTGATCTACTGTCTTGCTTCCTTTGATGCTCATGAGCTTGTCAAGTCTTTGATGTACTTCTTCCTCAGCTTTTTTGAAAGCTTCATGGTCTGTACCCACCTTATCATAAGGCATAGCAGCCAGATAATTTCCTATAGTGTAAGGAATAACAAAATAACCATCTGCAAGACCTTGCATGAGAGCACTCGCTCCCAGTCTATTAGCGCCGTGGTCACTGAAGTTTGCCTCTCCGATGGCATATAAACCGGGCACTGTAGTCATAAGATTATAATCTACCCATAATCCGCCCATTGTATAGTGAACGGCAGGATAGATCATCATAGGCATTTTATAAGGATTGTCACCAGTGATTTGCTGGTACATATCAAATAAGTTACCATACTTGGCTTTGATTACATCTTCTCCATCCCTCTTAATGGCATCAGCAAAGTCGAGGAATACAGCCAATCCTGTAGCACCTACACCTCTTCCTTCATCACATACGAGCTTGGCATTTCTGGAAGCCACATCTCGAGGCACCAGGTTACCAAATGAAGGATACTTAACTTCCAAATAGTAGTCCCGCTCTTCTTCCGGAAGGTTGACAGCGTCCTTTGCGCTAAGGTTCTTGGCTTTGGCGGCGTCTTTAGGTACCCACACTCTACCATCATTTCGAAGGGATTCGGACATCAACGTCAGTTTCGACTGATGATCACCTGAAACAGGTATACAAGTAGGGTGAATTTGAGTGTAACAAGGATTACCGAATAGAGCACCTTTCTTGTGGGCTCTCCAAGCGGCTGTGCAATTAGACCCCATGGCGTTGGTAGAAAGGAAGAATACGTTTCCATAACCTCCTGTGGCTAATACTACCGCATGAGCGCTATGTGATTCTACTTTACCAGTGATCAAATCACGTGTTACGATACCCCTTGCCTGGCCATCGACCATAACCACATCGAGCATTTCGCTACGATTGTACATCTGGACTTTACCATTGGCTATTTGGCGATTCAGGGCACTGTAGGCACCTAATAATAACTGTTGTCCTGTCTGGCCACGCGCGTAGAAGGTTCTTGATACCTGAGCACCACCAAATGAACGGTTATCTAGTAGCCCGCCATATTCTCTAGCGAAAGGAACACCTTGAGCAACACATTGATCAATGATGTTAACACTAACCTCTGCCAGCCTGTAAGTATTGGCTTCCCGGCCTCTATAGTCTCCTCCCTTTATAGTGTCGTAGAATAGTCTGAAAATACTGTCGCCGTCATTTTGATAATTCTTGGCTGCGTTGATTCCTCCTTGAGCTGCAATACTGTGCGCTCTTCTAGGGCTATCTTGAAAACAAAATGCCTTCACATTATATCCTAACTCTCCAAAAGAAGCTGCTGCAGAAGCACCGGCTAAACCGGTTCCGACAACGATGATGTCGTATTTTCTTTTATTGGCCGGATTGACAAGTTTAATATTGAATTTATGCTTAGTCCATTTTTCAGCTAAAGGACCATCAGGAGCTTTAGATTCTAATTTTATCATATTGGTATAAAGGTTTAGCCCATATTTTTAACAAACATGACGATCGGTATTACCGCAAACAATAGCGGTACTACAATTGCAAATGCAACCCCAATCTTTTTAATAACAGGCGTGTATTTAACATGGTTTAGGCCAAGTGTTTGAAATGCACTTTGAAATCCATGAAAGAGGTGAAAAGCTACGAAGCCCATGCATGCCACATAGAACAATACATACCACCATTCGGCATAGGTAGCATCAACTACTTTATAAAGGTTATTTACAGCTCCTACTTCCGGATATGTCTCTTGTTCTATACTGCCAAATTTATTTTCATACCAGAAACCTTTGAGGTGGACAAGTATAAATACCAATACAATCAGACCTAGTACAGCCATGTTTCTTGAGGCCCAACTACTGTTGCTTGAGCCTGCGTTTACAGCGTAAGATACAGGTCGTGCTTTTTTGTTGTATCGGGCCAGAACCAGTGCTACTATGGCGTGTAAGGCGATAAAAGCAAAATTCAGAATGGATACAACTTTGATCAAGGGGTTGCTGGCCATGGTGTGGGCATAAATGTTGAAGGCCTCTCCTTCGTCATTTTTCAACAACTGTAGGTTTCCGGCAAGGTGCACGACTAGAAAAAGGATTAGGAAAATACCAGTAAGCGCTACCAGAAGCTTTCTCCCCAAGGTGCTGGAAAAAGTTTTTACAAACCAATTCATTGTTTAGTTTATGGGTTTAGTTGAACAGTGCGTAATTAACTAACTAACCAAAGTTATATTTGAATGGAGTTTCAAACAATTTCAAAATCCTATTTTAAAACGTTCTAAATAGTCAACCGTTTGACAGTGATCCTATTTTGAAAGGCTCTAAATAGAGGGGGTGAACTGCGAAGGGGATGTATTCTTAAGGGGAAGGGGTTTGATTTAGGTATTTATTGATCAAAAAATCATCTCAATGATCAATACGAATAGCCCAGTTGAAAAGACAAACGTCGTAAAAAAGAAGTCGTTTGCTATGGTAACCTTGATTTTTCTCCCTAATGTTTTCATAATGCACTTAAGCTAACTGTTTATTGTTTGCCTTTAATATGGCAATAAAGGTGCTTAATGAATAAGTAATTGATAATCAGTACCTTAACAATCAAGACCTGTCTTTAATTGGGATGGTGTTTCATTTTGGGAAAACATCGCCTTTGCTTCTTCATTGTGATCTGTGGAGAAATAATACCATTTGTCCGTACGATTTCACTTTAAACGGAATTATAAAGTTACTTTTTGTCTTCTACTATAATTTACAACTTGAATAGATTGACTGACTTAATTAAACCTGCTTTATTAGCGGACAACTAAGCAACATCAACTTTACATTATGGCATCACTTGCGCAGTATAACGGTGTATTGGATAGACGTAAAGCAGCCCATCTTTTAAGGCGTGCTACTTTCGGTCCTACAAAGGAAGAAATAGATCAATTTACTGGTCTTAGCGTGGCTCAAGCTGTCAACACGCTTTATGAAGAACAATTAGCCCCAGAAGCTCCCATTGATCCGAATACGGGTCAGACGTGGGTAGAAGCTCCAATACCTGAGGAGCGTCCTGAAGGGCACATGAGTATGGTTCTGGGATGGTGGATGGACCAGATGAAAAATTCAGGTGCAAACATTCGAGAGCGTATGGTCTATTTCTATCATACCCATTTCACCACTAAGAATGATAAGGTAACAGATAGCGTTGCCATATATTATCAGAATGCACTCTTCAGACAATTCGCTGTAGGCAACTTCAAAGAAATTTGTAGGCGCATATGTCTGGATAATGCGATGACTATTTTCCTGGACGGTAAATCAAATATCAAAGGGAGGCCCAATGAGAATTTTGGCCGTGAATTTCTAGAACTCTACACTATTGGAAAAGGACCTCAGGTAGGGGAAGATGACTACACGACTTATACTGAGTTGGATGTACAGGAAGCAGCAAGAGTGCTTTCCGGTTACCAAGAAGATAGAACATATGCCAATATAGATCTTGAAACTGAACTGCCCACTATCAACTTTAGGGGCAATGGTATTATAGCGGGTCAGCACGACGCTACTCCAAAAACTTTCAGTGAGCGTTTCAATAATGCCGTAATAGCCCCACCGGTTGAAGAGATGCAAGGTGACAATACCACTATTGAAGGGGCATTGGACGAACTCGACCAACTGGTTGAGATGATTTTCGCACAAGATGAAACGGCGAGATATATATGTAGAAGGCTATATCGCTTCTTCGTCTACTATGAAATAACCGAAGAAGTGGAGCAAGATGTGATTGAACCACTTGCCCAAACATTCAGGGATAATAACTATGAGTTACAACCTGTTTTAACTCAGCTACTAAGTAGCGAGCACTTTTTCGATACCGACAATGCTACTGAAGTCGATGACAATCACGGTGCTATTATCAAATCACCTTTGGAGCTGGTCATCGGTTCTATGCGCTACTTTAGGGTTGAATTGCCCGACCCAGCTTCAGAACTCCCGGCATTCTACGATGCTTATCGGAGTATTCTGCGAAGCCTGAACGATCAAGGACTGGATTTGTATAATCCTTTTGAAGTAGCGGGTTATCCTGCCTATCACCAAGCGCCTAGTTTCAACAGGAACTGGATAAGCGCCAATTTTTTGGCACTTAGGTATCTGTTTATAGATAACTTAATGAGTAACCCGGAAGATGGGTTTGTATTAGATATTATAGATTTTGTGCGCGATCCTGCCAATAATTTTCAACCGGCAGAAGCAACAAATTTGGTGCAGGCACTGGTTGAGTACCTGTTTCCGGAAATCATAACTCAGGAAAGGTTCGATTACTTTATAGATACCTTCCTTGATGTACCTAACTCGCCGGAGCTTTCTCCTGCTGAGATTCAAGCCTTACGTGACCAGGAAGTGATCAACTGGGGACTTGACTGGAACACATTCATCAATACAAATGATGATACAGGTATCAGAACATCATTAGAAAACCTGGTCAATGTGTTATTGCAAACTCCAGAATATCAACTTTTCTAAACACTGACTTTCACTCACAAGCATATGAAAAGAAGATCCTTTTTAAAGAAAATACCTATCGCTGCCTCTGCGCCGATTATGCTGAACGGCATGCCGATTAGCCTGGCGGCTGCTAATAGCCAAATAAACAGGCTGGCGATGAGTAGTGAAAACGATAGGGTCATCGTGCTAATCCAGTTACATGGAGGTAATGATGGCTTGAATACATTGATCCCTGTGGAGCAGTACAGCGATTATGTTGAGTGGAGAGCGAATATTGCCATTCCGCCAATTGACTCTAGCGCAAGAAGAAAGGCCATAGCTTTGGACAATACTTTGCCTATTCAAGAGCAAGTGGGGCTACACCCAGATATGATCGGTGTAAAGGAGCTCTACGATAGAGGTAAGGCAGCAATTATTCATTCAGTTGGGCACCCTAACATGAATGGCTCGCATTTTAGAAGCCGTGACATCTGGTATATGGGTGGTGATTATGACGATCAGCTCGGATCAGGTTGGGCTGGTAGATATCTGCAGAACCAATTCCCTACCTATCCTGAAGGACTTCCTGACGCGATGATGCCAGATCCACCGGCACTCGAAATCGGTAGAAGTGTGAATTTGTTGTTCCATACCGGCCAGGGTATTCCTATCGGTATCGCTATAAATAACCCAGGTCAGTTCTTTGATTTGGTCAATAGTGTAGGAGGGGAGCCACCTGAGTCGATCATTAACAGTTACTATGGCCAGGAGTTGTTATGGATTATGGGCATTGAAGAGAAATCCAATCAGTACGCCGGACGACTCAAAGAGGTATATGACAATGGTAGCAATTCTGGGGTGATCTACCCTGAAAAATATCCTTTTGTTACCAATAGTGCTGTTCGAAATCCGCTGACTTCACAGTTGCGCATGATAGCCAGACTGCTGGATGGTGGGATAAAGACCAAGATTTTCCTGGCTAAAATTGGTGGCTTTGATACACATGCCGATCAGGTAGTAGATTACGATAGAACGATGGGGCATCACGCAGCACTTTTATATCACATTTCATCTGCTGTTAAATCATTCCAGGACGATTTAAGGCAGTTAGGCTTGGAAGATCGTGTGTTGACAATGACCTTTTCGGAATTTGGTAGAAGGGTGTCTTCGAATGGTAGTTACGGTACTGACCATGGTAAAGCAGCGCCTATGTTTGTTTTTGGTAAGGGCGTAAATGCCGGGGTATTTGGAAGTAATCCAGATATTTCACCTGAAGCAATGAACAGGGCACGTTTCAATATTCCGTTTGAGTTGGGTAATAGCAGTGGAGGAGTAGACCGTATTGGAACTGACTATCGTAGCGTTTTCAAAGCAGCCCTGAAAGAATGGATGGAAGCACCTGAAGATGCGATCGCCGATTCTTTGTTCAATGAAGTTCCAGATCTAGAGAAACCTCTCATAGGAGGTACGATAACTAGCGTTGATAATACTTTCTTTGAGAACCGATTCAGACTGAATCATGCTTATCCTAATCCTGCTAATGATGAAGTGACTTTATCATACTATATCAATAATGTAGGCCATGTGAAGCTGTCTATTCTTACAGCAGCTGGCAAACTAATTCGTGATGTAGTTGATGAAAGGCAGGGTTTTGGTTTACATGAGATAAAGGTAGATATTAGCGACCTGCCTACTGGAGCTTATTTGTATCGCTTAGAGACTAGTTCTAATAAAGCAACCAAGAAACTGATAAAAACGAAGTAATCTTATAGAAGAGCATCGTTTAGCCCAGCGTTAAGCAAAGATAACTCGTAGAAAGATTTGAGTGTGGGCAAAAGTATTTCGTTGCTTAACCAACAAAAAAAGGACCAACAGGTCCTTTTTTCTTTTGATGATATGTGTCGATCAATTATTCTATTCTTCTCTTTTTGCTCATTTCTTCAGCCAGCTTCAAAGCTTCGAAAGAGTTTACAATTCCACCGGATACGGATAACTTGCTAAAGTCTATGTACTCAGCATCCTTCTTAGGGCCATTAGCACTCTTCGAAGGCTTGTTCACTTTAAGGTTATCAAACTTTCTGGATGACTGCATGATAATCTCCTTCACTTCTTGTGCATTGAAATCCGGGTAATGTGACCAGATCAAAGCCGCTACTCCAGCCGTGACAGGTGCAGCCATACTTGTACCACTAGAAGACTCATATTGCTGATCCGGAGTAGTTGAGTAAATATCTACACCAGGTGCAAACACATCTACGTTACTTTTACCATAATTGGTGAATGTACCTACGAAGTTATCTCGGTCACCCCATGAGGATGCTCCCACTTCAAGCCAATTTGAGGCCTTTGCTTTTGCCTTTTCAAAACGCTTATTGGGAAAGTTTGGAGCCGTATCAATATTCTTTGAGCTATTGCCAGCCGCATGTACGATCAATACACCTTTGGATTCAGCATACTTGACCGCTTTATCTACTAGAGACTTTCCAGGGGAATAGCTTTTTCCAAAGCTCATGTTGATGATATGAGCACCGTTATCAACGGCATAGTATATAGCGTTTGCTATATCCTTATCTCTTTCATCACCATTAGGCACGGCTCTGATAGCCATGATTTGTACATTTTCTGCAATGCCATTGATGCCCAGATCGTTATTGCGAACTGCGGCAATGATGCCCGCTACGTGCGTTCCATGATTGGCATCGGGACCTTTTACATCAGCGTTACCATAATATCGTTCATTCGAATTGCTGTATTCATCGCCAACAATAGACCTGGAATCATATTCGAGATTATACCCATAATCTATTTGGGCCGTAAAGTACGTTTCCCCCTCTTCGAAACTAGCATCTTCTATATTGTTTTCTAGTGCATAAAGCATGACATACTTGGCTCTTACAATTCTTTCGCTATTTGATTCAAGGGTGTCCAGCCTGGTAAGGTCATAATCCTCTCCCTGGAAGTAGTTATCTATAATCTCTTTCGCTGCGAAATAGACTTGCTTGAATTCTGTAAAGTTCTTGTACTGCTCAGTGACATCAGCTACGCGCTTTTCATAGTCTTTCTTGATTTTTGCGAATGACTTGAAATCTTCTCGATCTTTTTTTCTGATCTTCCTTTCCTCTGTATCACCGAATTTTTCCGATAATCGCATGTACTCACGCGTTATTTCATAGGTATCAAATTCTACGTTTTCACCATTGGCGTTACCGATGAAATTCCATCCGTGGATATCGTCAATGTATCCATTATTGTCATCATCTAAGCCGTTGCCGGCTATTTCGCCTGTATTGATCCATATTTTTTCTTTCAGGTCTTCGTGTTCTGTATCTACACCAGAGTCTATAACGGCTACTACCACAGTTCGAGAAGGTTTGTCTTTTAGCAGTTGCTCGTAAGCCTTTTCAGTACTTATACCCTGAACGCTATCTTCAGAAGGGTCCAGATTAAACCAATTATCAGGTACATTGGTGCTGTCTGAGGGGTCATTAACATATATGTAGTTGGCTGAATAGGAACTGGTTATGCTAATAACTAAGAGAATGGCGATTCCCAACTTTACTTTCATATTCTATTCTCAGTTAAATGATTTTATAAAAAACAAAAAGAGGTCCAAATTAATAAAAAACGGTCGGACCACCTACCTCAAAATAACGGTTAGGATATAAAAATAATCCGATTTGCGGGTAATCGGTTCAGAAAGTATTGCCATAATTTGAAGGAATGTTACCAAAATGCCGTCTCCCTAGTCTTTGACGATGGTTTTTTGCAAAATTATTTTGATACCTTACAAGCGTTGTTTCACGTCTCATAAGCGCCGACAAATGATCAATTTATTCGCCAATTTAGTGGTTCAGTAAATCGAGAGGCTTATGTATTTGGTTTGTTTGGTAGGCGTTGCGTTATTTCATGCCTCATTCTATTATTTGCTAATTAGGTCAAATAAGGCCAAGTTAGATTAATAGAAGAAGATCAGTAGATTATTCACTTATACCCCAATTCCCAGACCGGGTTGTCGTTTTGATTAAAATTTTCTTCCATAGGGGAAAACGTAATTAAACGCTGTCTTACCTTAATTTTTTACCCCAGAATCCGAAATAATTACCTTGTAATTACATGCTGCGTTGTCAGCAGTTTTTAACGGCAATTCTAACGATTTAGCTTAGGTTACTTTTTTACATCATTGTCTCCTGTTTTACTTGGATTTACTAGGATGCTAACCTCCAAATACTATCTTTAAACCGAATTTATTTTTTTAATGCCATTTTTTTAACATGATTCTGGAGAAAACCAAACTGGGAGAAAAGTTTGATGCGGTAAGAAAACAATCCACTAAACTTTGCAAACCACTCAAAACAGAAGACTATGTAGTTCAGCCAATAGTTGATGTAAGCCCTCCCAAATGGCATCTAGGTCACACCACCTGGTTTTTCGAGTGCTTTGTGCTCGCGCCAAACAAAGCAAACTACAAAGTATACGACCCGGATTTCAACTATATATTTAATAGCTACTATGAAACTGTCGGAGAACGTGTGCTAAGGCCGAATCGAGGTTTTCTCACGCGACCAACGGTAGAAGAAGTATATGCATATCGCCAATATGTTGATGAGCAAATGGCTGAGCTGATAGATCAAAATGAAGTTCCGGCTGAGCTAGCAACGCTTATAGAGTTGGGTCTTCAACATGAACAACAGCACCAGGAGCTATTACTCTACGATATCAAATACATTTTAGGTAGAAACCCTTTGTTTCCAGCCTATCTTGATGAGGCTAACATAGCTGCGGTATCTGCGCCAGATGATCTCGCATTTTTGGAAATACCCGAAGGGGTTTATAGTGTAGGCTTTGAAGAGCAAGGCTTCTGCTTTGATAATGAGCAATCAAGACATAAAGTATACCTCAACGACTATGGTATAGGCAACCGGCTTATGACCAATGGAGAGTTCCTGGAATTCATGGAGAGTGGGGCGTATGAAAAATTCAACCTTTGGCTATCAGAAGGATGGGATTGGGTCAAGAACAATGAAGCCAATTCCCCGTTCCATTGGCATCAAATAGACGGAAACTGGTACCAATATAACCTTAGGGGTGGTTTAGAGAAAATCGATCCTCACGCTCCTGTTACTCATGTAAGCTACTACGAGGCGGATGCCTTTGCTCGCTGGAAGGGACTGAGGCTGCCCACAGAATTTGAATGGGAAGTAGCATTTTCGCATTACCCACAACAAACTGACAGTGCTAACTTTGTGGAATCTGAGAAATATGCACCCATGCCACAAGTGGCAGGAAGTAATCAATTCTATGGAGATAGTTGGGAGTGGACTAGCAGTGCATACTCACCATATCCGGGCTATAACCCACCAGGAGGCGCCATAGGAGAATACAATGGTAAATTCATGATTAATCAAATGGTGCTCAAAGGAGGATCATGCGCCACACCAAAGGATCATATCCGGCCAACCTACAGAAACTTTTTCCATCCTCATTTAAGGTGGTTTTTCACCGGAATCCGACTAGCAAAATCGATTTAAAAGTACAACCTATAGTATCAATGACTGAACAGTTTGCCAAAGATGTATTGGCGGGGCTCTCTGCTGTGCCCAAGTATTTACCTTCTAAATATTTTTATAACGAGAAAGGAGACAAGCTCTTCCAGGAAATTATGGAATTGGAAGAGTACTATCTTACCAGAAGTGAATACGATGTGCTGGATCGGCACAAGTCTACTCTCTTGTCACATTTTAAAGAGAACAGCAAGCCCTTTCATTTAATAGAATTCGGAGCCGGTGACGGGCTTAAGACTAAGCTATTATTGACCCATTTCGTAGAACAGCAAGTCAATTTCAAATACCTACCGATTGATATTTCTGCTAATGTATTGGAAGAACTGACAGAGAGCCTGAAGGAGGAAATTCCGTCTTTACAGACTGAGGGTATCAATGATGACTACTTCCATGCGCTTGGCAGTATAAGTGCTTCTGATACCACCAAAAAGATAGTACTCTTTCTAGGTGGTAACATTGGTAACTTTCGCATTGAGGGCGCTGAAAAATTTCTATGCCAGTTGTCTGATAATCTTAACCAAGGAGATCAATTGATGATTGGTTTTGATCTGAAGAAAGACCCGAGCGTCATACTCAATGCCTATAATGATGCGAAAGGCACTACTGCGGCATTCAACATGAATTTGCTCGATCGTATCAATGACGAGTTGGGCGCTGATTTTCAGGTTGATGAGTTTATGCACTACCCCGTCTATAACCCTCAGAACGGGGAAACTTTAAGCTTTATCGTCAGTAAGAAAGAGCAAACCGTGCGCATAAAGGCGTTGAATACACATTATCACTTTGATGCATGGGAAGCGATACATACTGAGATTTCTAAAAAATACGATCTCGGTGAGATTTACGATATGGCGGAAAGATGCAACTTTAAAGTCAAAGAAAACTTTTTCGACAGCCGTAAGTTCTTCGTTGATTCACTCTGGGAGAGAATTTGAGATAAGCCTTCTCAATAAATATTGGGAAAAAACCAAAACATAATTACTTTTGCACACCTTAATTGCGCACGTGGCGGAATTGGTAGACGCGCTAGGTTGAGGGCCTAGTGGCCTTTTTTGGCCGTGGAGGTTCGACTCCTCTCGTGCGCACAAGCGATCCAATCGGGTCGCTTTTTTTATGGCTTTTAATTAAAGTCTCGGTCGACTATTTTTTATCAAGAGAATAGTGGATAGATTTGAAAGACTTCAAAGCCAATGCCGAAGTGGTGAAACTGGTAGACACGCATGTTTCAGGGACATGTGATCGCAAGATCGTAGGGGTTCGAATCCCTTCTTCGGCACTACTTTTCGCAATCTAAGACCTTTGCTTTTACTGGTCATCTGTTTAACCTTTTCGGTATTTACTTCAACCTTTTGTCGCGCCTCAGACAAATATGTTATACCAAATGCAGGTTTTGCGTGTTAAGCAGTTACATACTCATTAAATAAGTTATACATTCTTGCTTAATATTCATTTTTGGATATTGCTGAAGACCTTTTTAACACAAACAAATTATAAAGACATGACTATCAGATTGACCTTCTTAATGTTGTTTGCTCTTTCTTTTGTTGGTATCACAGAAGGCCGAGCGCAGTCATCGGACCCAAAATTGTTAGCGGTTAAATTCCACGCCGATTGGTGTAAATCATGTAGGGCTATGGGATCGGCTTTTGAAGATTTGCAAAATGCAGTTAGTGATCAACCCATTGAATTTGTGCTGCTGGATTTCACGGATGAAAACACACGTGCACAAGCAGATCAAAAAGTAGAAGAGCACGGTTTGACCGATTTAATTAAAAAGCATGCGGGAACAGGCTTTATACTGCTTGTAGACAACGACGAGAAAAAAGTAAAGAAGATTCTCAACAAAAAACACTCACATGATCAAATGGTAAAGGCAGTCACCGGCTACCTTCAACAGTGATCAGAAGCTTAATAAATAAAAAAGCCCTGGACATATTATTTGTCCGGGGCTTTTTTATTTGAATTTGTGCAGTCAGGCGGCCCGATTAAGCTTGACCATACCACCTTCGATATTAAATGCTTCTATTTTTTGGTTGAACGCTTCAACCACACCTTCTAAATCGTCATCTGATATCTTTTTTAGCTTGAGTTCAAGGTGATTGATATATTTCGTGCTGTCAATTACAATTTCTTTATTGTCTCGAATATAGATTCTGGTAATAGTATCCCAAGGGATAGCAGAATTGTCTCCATCATATTCAAGTTCTTGCTTTTTGAAGGTCAGCTTGGCAAAATGCTTAACCCCTAACAACAGGATAATTATGAGTAACAGTGATACAGATAATAGAATCATATTAAGCGTGTTCCATTCAACTCTGTTTCCTGATAATGAAAGATTAATCATTTGAGTCGATAATATGATTAAATTAATAAGAGCATATCCTGAATCTGATGCTAGTACTCTCACTCTGAAAGATGGGTTTTCTTGGTCTTTGTCGACTTTATCAGTTTTATTTAGCTTGATATGAATGATTGAGTATAGTGCAACTATTCCCATAATGACTATAGGAGAGATTGGATTGAGAAAGTCGTAATGATACCCCATCATTGCGATGATCATGAACACGACAATCAAACAGAATATAATGATTTCTGACTTGCTGAAAATATACCGCTTCTTCTCCAATACTATAAAGCCTGTTTCAATCTGTTCTTAAACAACTCAGCCAAAGGCCTATTGCCCTGGATATTCCTCCAGTTTGCTGATTTCCTCTTCTGAAGCAGGAATCAGGCTAATGGCTTGTCCACCACCTGGTGCTAGTTTGACATTCAAGGTAGTTTGATTACCCACTAAGTACTGGTTGATTTCAACCGCTGTCGGATTGTCATCCCAATGTGCATCGGTGGCGTCAGCATAAATGGTAGCTACATATTGCTTATCTCTATCCAGAAAGTCAAGACTGACACCAAATGAACGTGCTTCCTCATCGGTAATACTGCCCAAGAACCACTTTTCACTATCCCTTTCCTTACGTGCTATAGTAACAAATTCTCCTACCTCACCATTAATTACCTTGCTGTCCTGCCAGTCTACGCCAACATCAACAATGAACTGAAAAGCAGGATTCCCTTCATAGTGTTCTATCAGGTCTGCGGCCATTTGTATAGGGCTGTATATCACGACAAATAGCGCTAATTGCTGTGCCAGCGTGGTATTGACCTGGTTATTGGGTTTATAAGGGTCTAGTTTGATGTTGAAAATGCCGGGGGTATAATCGATGGGTCCTGCCAGCATTCTAGTAAAGGCGACGGTAGGTAAGTGATCGGGAGGGTTACCCCCATCGGCGGCCCATGCGTTGAATTCCTGGCCTCTTAGCCCCTCTCTGGAAATGGCATTGGGGTATGTCCTTCTTAAACCTGTCGCCTTGATCGGTTCGTGTGCATTTATAGCCACATCATATTTGACGGCGGTTTCTAAAACCTTCCTATAATGGTTCACCATCCATTGGCCATGATGGTATTGTCCGTCCGGGATGATTTTGCCCACATAGCCAGTCTTTACCGAATGGATGCCCAGGCTTTGCATGAGGGCGTAAGCAGTATCTAATTGTTGGTCGTAGGTACGCGGAGCCGCCGACGTTTCGTGGTGCATGATTAACTCAACGCCTTTCTCATTGCCATAGCGAACAACTTCGGCCAGGTCATAATCAGGGTATGGGGTGACGAAGTCGAAAACACCTTCTCGGTCGGGAAAGTCTATCCAGCGCTCCCAGCCTGTATTCCAACCTTCCACTAAAAGCCCACCAATATCATGTTGTGAGGCGAAATCGATGAATTTCTTGGCATTTTCAGTAGTAGCGCCATGCTTGCCTGCTGCCACATCCCAGCTGCTTTTATCCAGGTGCATTTCCCACCAAATACCCATGTACTTCATGGGTTTAAACCAGGCAACATCACCAAGTTTATTGGGCTCGTTCAAATTAACAATCAGTTTAGAATCAATCAGTTTAGTGGCGCGGTCAGTGATTTGGATAGTGCGCCACGGTGTATTGAACGGCACTGTTACGCTCGCTTTGGATTCATCCGGTGAGCCGACCAGCTCACTTTGCATCATCATATTCTCCTTGTCAACTTTGAGTGTCATACCAGAATAGTTGGTCAGGTTAGCCTCGTGAAAGCTCAGATAGACACCCTCTTCGGTTTTCATCGTTACCGGAGTATTGACCGCATTTTCAGGAATGGTAGTCTGCGCTAAATTTGGATGGTCTCGCTTAGACAGTGCATCAATCTCGCTGAACTTGGTATTATTATACAAGTGTTCATAGATGTCCCAATCACCCGGTATCCACCAGCAATTGTGATCCCCGGTTAAGTTGAACTGGGTATTTTCATCCATGATCACCACATCGTTGAGGTTGGGTTGCTCTGGAAATTCATACCGGAAGCCAATACCATCATTGTACGCCTTGAAATGGATATTGAGTAGTCTTTCTTGTTCGCCCTTTTCCTGCAATTGTACCAGAAGACCCTTATAATGATTGTTGACTGTTTTAACCTCCCCCCAGGGCATGTCCCAGTCTTCATTTACTTCTTCAGTATTAGTACCGACCACTTTTAAATTACCAGTTATATCAGCCGATTCTCTAAAGTCGAACCCCAGATATGAGCTATCTATTATTGTTTTATTATCGTAAGAAACGAAGTAGCCGAAAGCTTCGTCCAAATTGAAAAACTCAACTTTGATCTTGCCATCCGGCGAGGTAACTGAAAGCTTTGCGGTTTCAGTTTCAGTGGGTGCTGAGCATCCGAATATGCCGAGGAAGGCAGCTAGGTAACACAGGTTAGAAAGTTTGATGATTTTTGTCATAATTATGAGATAAGGGCAAGGATATCTTTCAGTGATAAAAATGATTTGCCTAAAATAGGAAAATGCGGCACGTCAAACAAAAGAGTATTTTACGACCATAGATTTGCGCAGAAACTCCTACTGCTGTATATTCTGAGGTAAAACAAAAAAACGCTGGACCATGAAAAAAATATTAATACCTACCGATTTTTCCGAAGTTGCTGATCGCGCACTCGAGGTGGCGGTAAATATATCCCGTAAAGTAGATGCCCAACTGATCGTACTTCACGTCATAGAACACCCTTCAGGCGGTACGTTTAACGCCTCAGGTGAAATAAACCTTCCTTCTGGTGAAGAGGGGCTGTATATGATCAAACTGGTAGAAAAGGCGAAAAGGGATATGGCCGGTTTAATGGAGCGAGACCTGTTTGAGGGTGTCAATGCGAAACAAGAACTGCAAATAGGTAATCCTTTTCATGGTATTCGGGATATTGTAACGGAGCACGATGTTGACCTAATAGTGATGGGTACTTTAGGTGCCAGCGGATTGGAGGAGATCTTAGTCGGTTCTAATGCGGAAAAAGTGGTAAGACACGCGGCTTGTCCGGTGCTTTCGGTTACGGATCGGGTCGAAAATTTTGACTTCAAGGATATCGTTTTTGCCACGGGCATGACGGATGAAGAAGCAGCTTATGTAGATGTGGTCAAAACGACCCAAGCCATGTATGGAGCAACAGTTCACATTGTTAGAATTAATACACCTAATAATTTCCAAACTGACCGTGATTCACTGCAGCAGCTCAACGAGTTCGCTACCAAAGTCGGTTTTGAGAACTTCACTGTTAACGTCTTTAACGACGTCTCCGAAGAAGAAGGTATTGTATACTTTTCAGAGAGCATAAACGCAGACATGATTGCACTGGCTACTCACGGGCGTACAGGTTTTGCCCACCTCTTAAGCGGTAGTATTGCAGAGGATGTAGTCAATCATTCTAAGCGTCCGGTGCTGACTTTTAATATCAAGAAAGCCAAATAAAAAGCATTCCTTTTTTCATTGAGGCCGGTACCGTTTTGCGGTACCGGCCTTATCTTTGTGCTTGATCAAGCAATGACATTCACTAATGGCCAAAAAGAAGAATTGGAAAAATAGAGACGGTGTTGTGTATTCTACGGAGAACGATTTTGAATACCAATACGATGATGGGTCCGAGGAAGATACACTTGACCCCGCAGACCAAAACCTCAAAGTGCAGCTGGATAAGAAGGCACGTGGTGGGAAGCAAGTGACCCTTATCACGGGGTTTGTTGGTAATCAGGATGATCTGAAAGAACTCGCTAAACTCCTGAAATCAAAATGTGGCGTAGGAGGGAGTGCTAAGGATGGTGAGATTCTTATCCAAGGAGATTTTCGTAATAAGGTAATGGATGTCCTGACCAAAGAAGGTTATGGAGCCAAACGCGTTGGAGGCTAGCCGCTAAGGCCTGGCCGCCAAATCCAATTGGCCAAGCTCAATCCACTTTTGTGTGATCGTTCGAAAATGATCTGATTCCGCCAGGCACTTCGCCATTCTAGAAGGAGGAGAAGCATCCACCGTTGTGCAAGCGAAGCATATTTTTAAAGCTCCGATCGGAATACCTTTTCTGTAGAATACCGCGCAATCCCTATAAACAGCCAAGCAGCGCCTTACTGAAGGCAGGTGCTCACAATCCATCTTCGGAAAGAGGTTAATTATTGCCCTTATACCTTTGGTATCTTTCACGGTCTTTTTCAACTCATATATTTCCAGGTAATGTGTGAAATCATTCAAAGGCAAGCCGGCCTGTAGCAACACTTCCCTGAGTAGATCATCCGAGTCTTGCTGAGTATTTTCATCGCCCTTTTCTTTCAGGGAAGGCACATCTTTGTTGGTACTCAGTAAAAGTATTGAATCGACCTGGCCGCCGGGGATATAATCGTTCCAATTGAACCTATTTTGGCTGAAAACGAACTGGCTAGAACATATCAATATTATTGGCAAGATGAGTCTCATGGGAAGCGGTAAGTTGTTTTAACCAATTTATTAAATTGATTCTGCCCGGCAAAATCTACTGATAGTTTTACAGCCAGGACAACCTTCTACACTTTCACCATGAGCTCAGGACATACTAACAGGCGCAGGTAAGTGCTTGGCCAGCAGTAGCCTTTGTGCCTTCAGTTGCATACCCGTCTCTTTTCCACCAATCTAACCCACCTACTAACTCCCTAACGTCAAAACCCAGTTCTGTCATTTTAAGTGAACCTTTGGTAGAACCATTACAACCGATACCATCGCAGTAGCAAATGTAGAGGCAAGTTCTATCCAAGGTGTCAGTGGTTTCTGTATTCATGTCACGATGTGGCAAGCTCACAGCACCCGGAATATGCTCTATGTCGTAGGCAAAAGATTTCCTGGTGTCGATGACCACGATGTTGTTTGCTGTTTCCAGTGCTTCAAAGAGATCGGCTGAATCCCATTCGAAGTTCAGCTTGTTTTGGTAGTGTTGAATTTGTGCGTTCATAATCAATGTTTTTCTACCAAATAACGGACGCTATACAGCTCAACACCAGCGTTAAAGCTGAGGCCTTGTACCTTTAGTGTGAAAATATTTCACACTACAAATCAGATTAAATGACTTATTTTGAGCTGTGGATATCAAATACCTTCGACTGATCAAAACCATTGCCAATGAGGGCAATATATCCAGGTCTGCAGATAAATTGTACCTCACACAGTCTGCCCTGAGCCATCAATTACGGGAGATAGAACAGCAGCTCGGCTTCAAGATTTTTTTGCGCACCAGGAATGATTGGAAGCTTACCCCCGAAGGGGAGGAGCTCTATCAACTTGCTTTAAAGGTACTTTCTGAGATAGATGACAGCTTCGCCAAAATTCAGGGCATTCGGGAAGGCGCCAAGGGTACCATCAAAGTGAGTGCGGAATGTTATTCATTCTACCATGGCCTACCGTCTTTCATTCAGAAAATGGGCTTGCTCTATCCTCAAATTGAAGTACAACTAGTGGTTGAAGCGACGCATCAGCCTGTTCCAAAAGTCATTGCTGGTAGTTTAGATATTGCCATTGTCACCACATTACCTACTCAGGCTGATTTGACCTCGATCGAGTTATTTGAAGATGAGATAATGGCTGTAATGCATCGAGAGAATGATCTGGCATCTAAGGAATTCTTGTCACCCGAAGACTTTAGCACCGAGCACCTGATCATTCATTCACATCCTTTGGAGACGGTAGCCATTTACAAGCACTTGCTACAGCGAGAACAAATTCTACCTCGCCATGTGACGGCCATACCCATGACAGAAGTGGGACTGGAAATGGTGCAGGCCAATCTCGGGATTATGTGCTTGCCGAAGTGGGCATTGGAGCCGTTCAAACTGCCCGATACTATCCAGTTGAAGCCAGTCACACCTTCCGGGCTATGGCGCAAACATTACCTTGTATTCAGAAAAAACGACAGTGATAAGAAGTATATCCGCGACTTCATCAACAATATTCAGGAGCAGTTCTTTTTGCGTGTCGATGAGATGAACTGAGTCACGTTATTGCATTGCCAACCGTTTCTGTAGAATCGACAATTTGCCAATAAATTATATGGGTTAATTGCTTATTTTGCGCAGGCAAAATCAAGATCGAGCATGAACAAGAAATTCAACCACCTTCTCATCATAATTTCATTTTTGGGCTTCATCATAGGGTGTGATAGCGGTACTAAAAATGAGGCAACAGATAAACCTGAAAATATGGATACGGAATCCAAGATAGCATCGCTGATGAGCGATATGACCATAGAGGAAAAAGTAGCGCTGATCCACGCCAGTTCGCCATTTACGAGTGGTGGAGTAGAAAGGCTTGGCATTCCTGAGTTGGTCATGTCAGATGGCCCGCATGGTGTAAGACATGAGCATGGTAGGGATTGGCAGAAAGACGAAAATGTATATGACAGCAGCACCTACCTCCCTGTGGGTACAGCGCTGGCTGCTACTTGGAATAGAGACTTGGGTTATCAATTCGGGACTGTATTGGGTAGTGAGGCTAACTACAGAGGTAAAGACATTATACTGGGGCCTGGGATGAACATCATTCGTTCACCTCTTAATGGCCGTAACTTCGAATACATGACTGAAGACCCTTATCTGAACGCAGAGATGGCGGTGGGTTATATCAAGGGTGTACAAGAGCAAGGTGTTGCGGCCTGCGCCAAGCACTACATTGCCAACACTTATGAGTATGAGCGGGAATACGTGAATGTAGAAATGAGCGATCGTGCTTTGAGGGAAATTTACCTCCCTGCCTACAAAGCTTCAGTGCAAAGGGGTGAAGTACTAACAGTGATGGCCGCTTACAACAAGTTTAGAGGTACTTACTGTGCTCACAGTAAGCTATTACTCGATGATATTCTGAAGGCAGAATACGGTTTTGAAGGGTTGGTCGTGAGTGATTGGAATGCGGTAAAAAATACCATGGAAGCGGTCAATGTAGGTATAGATATAGAAATGGGTACTGATCTAGAGCAAATGCGTACTGGAAAGCCCGATTACAATAAGTTCTTTATGGCTGATACTGTGATAAGCTTAGTTAAGGCCGGAACGGTACAAGAGTCGGTGGTCGATGAAAAAGTGAAGCGCATACTAAGGGTAATGCATAAGATCGACAAGTTCGGAGAACGTCAACCCGGTGCTTACAATACCAAAGAACATCAGCAGATCGCCCGTAAGATTGCGGAAGAAGCCATAGTGTTGCTTAAAAACGAAGGCACTTTGCCGTTACAAAAGGATGGTATCAAGAAGTTGGCTGTAGTGGGTGCCAATGCCACGCACAAGCATGCCGGCGGTGGTGGTAGCTCTCAGGTGAAAGCCTTTTATGAAATCACACCGCTAGCGGGATTACAAAATATGCTGGGCGATCAGGTGGAGATCAACTACGCTCCCGGTTATGAAATTAAAAAAGACGCTGCTTTGAATACCAGTTTGATTGAGGAAGCGGTGAAAGCCGTTCAAGGTGCTGATGCCGCCATTTATATCGGAGGTTGGATTCATGGATATACAGATGAATGGAATGATAATGCTTACGATGCTGAGAATGTTGACAAGCCTGATATGCAATTGCCTTTTGGCCAGAATGAACTGATCAAAGCAGTGCTAAAGGCTAATCCTAATACTGTAATCGTGATGATGGGCGGAGGCCCAATGGATATGAGGTTTTGGAGGGATGATGCCAAAAGCATCGTTCAAGCTTGGTATCCTGGCATGGAGGGCGGTAATGTGATAGCGGAAGTCATTTTCGGTGATATCAACCCCAGCGGTAAACTACCAATGACCTTTCCTGAAAGGCTAGAAGATAGCCCGGCCCATGCTTTATCCAGCTATCCGAATGAGAACCTACTGATCAACCATACTGAAGGTATTTATGTAGGCTACCGATATTTCGATACACAAAACGTTACCCCAGCCTTTGCTTTTGGTCATGGCCTTTCTTATACATCATTTGAGTATAGTGACTTGTCGGTAACCAAAGATGGAGAAGCAGTGAAAGTATCAGTCAAGGTTACCAATACTGGCGATAAAGCAGGTAAAGAGGTTATTCAGTTGTATGTGAAAGACGCAGAGTCATCACTGGAACGGCCGGAAAAAGAACTGAAGGGGTTTGATAAGGTTGCCCTCGAACCAGGTGCTTCTCAAGTGGTGAATTTCGAGTTGAACAAAGATGCCTTTAGCTACTTTGATGATACCAAAGGAGAATGGGTTTTGGAACCTGGTGATTTCTCTATCATGGTAGGTGGCTCCTCCAGAGACATTAGAGTTACTGGTGACTTGGCCTGGTAGTATGCTCTTCAATTCTTTT
The DNA here is from genome assembly GCA_039819065.1 of Bacteroidota bacterium. Taxonomy (GTDB): domain Bacteria; phylum Bacteroidota; class Bacteroidia; order Cytophagales; family Cyclobacteriaceae; genus JBCBSS01. The sequence goes on along the minus strand of JBCBSS010000004.1, from coordinate 46,356 downwards.
GATTGTCTAATCTTCAGGTTAAACTGAAAAGAATCAGAAATGAGATTCAATGATTTCAAGAATGGCGCTTTCGCTAATAGGCTTATTTCTGAAATCATTGATTTCATCTATAGCCTGAGCCTTTTCCATATCCTCGGGATTAAGTGATGTGGTGAGCATAACAATCACAATACTGGCTTTTTGCCTTTCATCTAGCTTCTTATACTCGTCCAGGAACTCCCAGCCGTTCATCCTTGGCATGTTGATGTCGAGAAAAATCAGATCAGGTTTGGGTGGCTTGCCATTCTCATCTGACCTAAGAAATAGCAAAGCCGCTTCTGCAGTTTGAACAACTGTCAAACGTTGAATATAGCATGACCTCCGAATCATTGTTTCGTTAAAGAAGTTATCGGCAGCGTTATCGTCAATTAGAAGGATATGATCCAGTTGATTTTTCATGTTAGGTTTTTAGAGATGGTAAAAAAGAAAGTACTGCCGGTATTAGGGGCTGAATCTACCCATATCTTACCATGGTGCAATTCTACTATCTTGTAACAGTGGGCCAGACCGATGCCCGTGCCTTGGTATTCTTCCTGCGTATGTAGTCGTTGAAAGACCATAAAAATCCTTTCTTGATACTTTTTGGGAATGCCAATGCCATTGTCTGACACAGAGAACACCCAATGGTGTGCTTTCTCAGTAGCCTTGATCAATACTTCAGGGTTTACACCTTCTTTGCTGAATTTGATGGCATTAGTAATAAGGTTTTGAAACAGTAAACGCAGTTCTGTTTGATAAACTTTCAATTTGGGAAGCTCTTCTACCTGTATGCTGGCCTTATTTTCTAATATGTTTCTGGATAAATCTTTGATCAGGTCATTAATTAACGCTTGTGAGTCTACGATTATCGGATTAGTCGTTTTTCCAATGCGAGAATAATCCAGTAAACCCCTAACAAGATCTTTCATTCTAGAACAACCCTCTATAATGTATAGGAAGAAACGACGGGAAGTTTCATCCAGCTTATCTCCAATATGATCTTCCATCAAACTCACAAAACTGCTCACGGTTCTTAGCGGTTCCTGAAGGTCATGGGAAGCGGCATAGACGAATTGTTCCAATTCTCTGTTCTTCGCTTTGAGTACTTCTTTTTGCTTCATGATCCTTTTGGCCTCTCTTAACTTGGTGAGGTCACGTGTTAATTTCATGTAACCAATTACCTCGTGTTGGTCATTATATATGGCATTAAGATCAACACCGGCCCAAAACCGAGTATTATTCTTGCGCACTCTCCATCCTTCATCTAGCGCTGAGCCATTCCTTCTAGCTTCCTCGAGCAATCTTTCGGCTTTACCATTTTGCTGATCTTCGACGGTGTGAAAATCCCCAAAAAAACGTCCGATTACATCTTCCTTTTTATACCCCTTAATTTTCTCTGTGCTGATATCCCAATTTTGAAATTTTCCTTCGGTATCGAGCATTAACATTGAATAGTCTTTTATACCATTATTCATCCTTCTAAATGTTTTTCCTTATTTTCCCAAATTCGAGTAATGCATTCTTAATTTGAGATGTAGTTGGTATGATAGCCTAACATTCGAATTGGCTTAACTTTTAAACTCCATCCTGTTGTTCAGCCTTGGCATTGAGCTCAAGCATTTGAACCATCTTCAAGTCAGTACCATTATCAGACTTGATTTATTATATATGCGGTTGGTAAAAGCTAAAGAGGTTTAGAAACTAAGTAATTGAATATGAATGTAGCTTCTTTTTATTGTACTACTAATATGCCGTTTGCTTAATCGAAATTTTAAGAAATGCTTTATTTGGCTGTAGGGGTATTACCGATATTATTGTTTCATATGGGGCGCATAAAACGACGGAAAACTTATTTTAAAATAGTTTTTTTGTGACTACCTCGTGAAGTGGAGTGTCCTTAAGCTGATCCAATTAGCGAAATCTCATGATTAGATAATCTGTCCGATGAAATTCATTAGGGAATGTTCTTAGAGCTATTAAGTTTAGTGCTGTAGGAAGATCAATCACAAATACTATTGACCTCTGTACTTAAGTAATATTGGCCTGTTAAGAAACTTCACGAAATGTAGGGAGTGGAGAATTTGAACGCCAATTTTAATTATTAAGGAAGTTCTTTCTACTCTCTGAGACATCGATTACCGTTTCTCTCACTTGTCCACCTCTCAGGAATTTGACTTTGATCTCATCCATTTTGACGATCTCATGGTGAGCTTCAGCCATGCAATCCGCGTGGCAGGCCTCCAGGGGACCAAATTCTAAAATAATATCCCCACCAAGCAGAAATTCTTGTCCAAGAATGTTGGCCGGTATAAAACCACCTTTGATACCCGCTTTGTCCGCTGGGCTTCCCTTAGCCACTCTTTGTACTAGTAATCCACCCTGAATATTGATATTCAATAATCGGGAGAACTCTTGCTGACTTAAGAAAAACCCATCAATCCCCACCCAGGGGCGGTCTTCGAAGGCTAGCAACTGCTTAGCGGTATTAATGGTCACTACCATTCCAATACCCTGAAAACCCCCGGATACGGTTAGAATTCTAGAGGCAATACCAATGACATGTCCTTGGCTATTGAATAATGGGCCTCCACTGTTTCCCGAGTTGATAGCCGCATCGGTCTGGATGAATTCTACTTGAATAGTGCCATCATATATTTGGTTGAACTCCCTAAAGCCACTGATAATACCAGCAGAATAGGAATCTTCAAGGCCATAAGGACTGCCTATGGCATAAACACGTTGGCCAATAGCCAACACATCTGAATCCCCTAATTTGGCATGTTTTAATTCAGGCGCCGGATTGACCAGTTTCAACAAGGCAATATCAGCCGAGGCTTCACTGAATAGTAATTCTGCCTCCCTGAGATTGCCATCATGGGTTTTGATCATGATGGTAGAAGAGCCGTCTACCACGTGAGCAGCAGTGAGGACGTGGTTGTTTTCTGATATCAACACCCCGCTGCCCAGGCTTTCCTGACTGCTCGGTCCTTGTTGGGTGAGTACATTGGTGGAGGTATAAATAGTCACTACAGTAGGAATGACTTTTTCATACAGCCCTACGGACTCTTTTTCTATGCCAGAAAGATAAGACGGTTTTTTACGCACTTTGGGGCTGGCATGGTAGTCATCCTGTGCTGCTGTTTGATATGAAATAGCAAGAAAGAGGGAGCAGATAAGCAATATCCTTGGGTTCATGATGGGTAGCTGTTAGTCAGTAATCAGCTAGTTAAATGATTATAGGAAATAAGAGTGTCGTATGGATTACCGAGCTATGTGATATACGGCCGACTGCACTAGGCTGCGGTCAGTGGTTGCCGAATTTTCGATGGATTATGCTGAGTAAAATACCCATGATCAATCCTGATATGATACCAAGTGGGATATTATCCAAAGCAACACCGGTCGCCACACCGATGGCTAACCCCATCCCTAGTCTGCTAATGCCGAGTCTGGCTGTTTTTTTCTCCTCCTGGTCATCTTCCATATAATCAAGGTAAGGTAAAAAAGCCTTGCGATGAAGAAAAGCGTTATGGTATTTCTATATTCATACATATGACAAGTGCTATCACACGCAAAAGCCAGGTTCGGGAATGGCTGGAAACGGATATTCTACCCCAATATCTCTTAGGTGTTGATCGCCTGGTAAAGGCGTTGTATGATCAGTTGCTGACTAGCAAGGTCAAATTTCCATTACTAGAATATGCCGCCTCAGCACTCTATGAGAATGTCGATACCAAAGACCATATTACCTTGTGCGATGGCATCGCCGAACTGAAAACGATAGGTGGCAATGTATTGATAGGTATCATATTGCAAAAGCGCCTTTCTGGTCATTTTGAGCAATCCATGGAAATGGCGGCACATTACATAGCCCAGGGTGAGGAGTGGTATGTAACGGACATCATTGGTGAAAGGGTGTACGGCGTAGGCTTGCTGATGTACCCTGATGCTACTTTGAAGTGGCTAAGGCAAATGGCGAAGCATGAGAGTCATTGGGTGGTACGTGCCATAGGTGCCGGTAGTCACTATGCCATTAAAAAAGGATTAGATGCCGAGGAGGTCGAAAAGGTATTTAAATTATTGCTATCCCTGGCCATAGCTAAGCACCACCAAATCAAAACCGGGATAGGCTGGGCTGCTAAGACCACTGCCAGGTTTCACCAGGAGGTTATCGCAAAGTACAGATCACAAATAGAAAATAAAGCCCTTACCGGGCAATGGTTCCGAACCAAAGTAAGCATTGGACTAGCGCGAGGCAGGTATACTAAAGGATCAAAATAAACTCGATATAATCAATGTATTGATGAGAATAATGACGTGTAACTCGCTATACACTAATTACCAATCGAAGCCATATGTTGCAAGCACATCTTATCTATAAATGAATTCCTTGTTGATTAACCTTTGAGCTGAAAGTGGATCGTGGGAGGGAAGGTAAATACAAGGTTTATCTTGGGCGTGTTCCAGCACTTGCGCTATGCTTGCTTTAGACTTTTTAAGGTCTACGGCAATGCCGGCCAGTTTCCTATTTAGTAATTGATCTTGCGAAAAAGTGACATCTCCGGCAAACATGATATCGAAGTCTTTCGCTCTTAACAAAACTGATTGGTGTCCATGGGTATGACCTGGTGTGGGAACTATGATCAAGTCCTCGCTTTGCGTTGTGGCATGATATGAGCCGAAGGACAGGGTATTGGTCGTTTCGTATTTTATTTGGTTAGGTGATAACCATGACGGCAATTTGCACATCACCGCTCCATAAGGCCTGGCGTACTCTGTATCCGATACCCAAATCTGAGCATTTTTAAAGTAATGCAATCCGTCTACGTGATCGATATGTAAATGAGTCAGAATGACGTGATCAATTTGCCCCGGTGTTAGATCAATCTTGGCCAGTTGACCCACAATCTCTTGTTCTTTTTCGATCTGAAGAGCAATGATGCGTCGGTTGATGCCACCCGTTACGGGGTCGCAACTGAAGTAGTCCGGATCATTAAAGGCTATTTGCTCACCCGTATCAATGAGAAAATTGCCTTCCGGGTGTTCGACTACCCAGCAATGGACAGGTAACGGTTCTGTCCACTGGCTATCCATGAGAATACGTGGGAAACGTAATGCTGCAGGCCATTTAAGCATTCTGTGGGATGCTTTCACCTTCAGTGATCCAGTACTAATGGCATGTACTTTTATTGGTTTCTCGACGTCCCCCAACTCAAGTGTATGAATATCATCAAAAGGGTTTCCTACAAATTCAGGCATGTTGTACCAAATCATTTTGCCGGCTGCATAAAGGCTGCCACCGAGTCCTGCCGCAGCCAGCGATACTGAAGTCCTTTTTAAAAACCTTCTTCTTTTCATAAGGTTAGGGCAGGCTTAGATAATTAACCAATACTTCGGCGTTTTCCAGGTATTGTTTAGCATCCACTTTTGGCCGGTAGAACCTCACATATTCAAACCTGGCGATGAGATCTGGGTTGCCATCTTCATAGACTACAGTGTTCAGTTTTTTTCTGCTGAATATCCACCTGCGTTTCATTTTGCCATTGAAATCGGTGTAAGCGATCAGTCCAATTTGTAGCGCGTCAGCCATATTCGGGTGGGTGACTTTTCTTACTATCTGCCACTGCCCGTTTTCAAGTTTATGACTCATGAAAAAGTCATTCCCGATTCTGGTAATGGCTATTTCTACCCAATCCTGTTGAGCTGGAAGTATTTTTAAGTTGCTTTTGCTATTGATTGTGACCTTAGTTTCGAATTGTGGCTGATGCTTGCCTTTAGCATAACCGGTAGAAATGAAGAGCCAGTTCTCAAGGTTTTTGGTGAACTTATCAGCGCCATAGGGCCTTGGGGAACGAACCATTAAACCTGCCAGTGAGAAAGGTTGTTTAGGGACAGCAGTGTTTTTACCGTTAGCTTTTACCTTAGTGACTACAGTGAAATCACCTTCCAGGGTTTTGTACAAGTAAGGGCCACTATGGACATCAGCATACCAGAAGCCAGTTTTAGGCTCCATGTGCAAACATCCCTGAGTGGTAGTGTTGATATCTGCCTTACTTACGAAGTTGGGCCAATCTTCTGCCTTGTGAAAGAATTGCCATACTGTCAATGACGTCGATTCGTTGAACTCGTCATTCAAAGTTTCGAGGTTTGTTTGTGCAGTCACTTGAGTGTTCATCATCATGAGTATTAAGGTTAGTTGAAATAAGCGTTTCATTGCATTGCCTTTTTCAACAAAGCTACATCGTGAACGAGTGGCTGTACTTAACCTAGGTTAACTTCTCCGCTGATCTGCCAATTTCTTTCTTACCCGGCTCAAAGATTGTGGCTTCATACCAAGATAGGTGGCCATGTACTGAAGAGGGATCTGGGGTGCGTAGTCAGGATATTTAGCGATCAGTTTTAGATATCTATCTTCGGCTGATTCTGTGATAAGAGATCGCATTCTGGCCTCTACGTCGGCTTGTACCTCTTGTACAATTTTGCGTACAAAAATAGACCAGGAAGGTACATTGGCATAGATTTCCTGAAGCGTATCGTAATGTATTTGGTATACCAAAGCATCTTCAATGATCTGTATGTTTTCTGTGCTAGGTTGGCGTGGGCCAAAGCTTTCCGAAGAGGTGAAGTATTGTTTGGGGAATGTAAGGTGTTTGGTGATGTCTTCTCCATCATCCGTCCAGTAGAAGAACCGAATCAATCCCTCGCTGAGAAAGTAGGCGTGATTACAAATGGTACCTTCAATCAATAGATAATCATTCTTTTTCACTTCAAGCGGTTTGAATAGCTTGTCAATGAGTTGCCATTCCCGATCATTGATATGGGTTTTGGTATTGATATATGCCCTGAAATCCGTTTTGTCCATCTATGAATGACCGATTAGTCAAATATACCATTCAGAAGTTGATCCTCCGGTTTCTATTTGACCTATTCAAACTCCTCCAACATTTTCTTTAAGATTCTTTTTTTCCTTCCATAGATCAGGTAAGTAATCAGGTTTACCAGCAGAATGCCAAATACAATTAGCACGATGCTGATGGGTGAAGAGAAGAATGTTTTCAGCTTTTCAAACCTTAACTCGAAGTCATCACTATATATATTAATCCCAAAGCCAAAGCCCACTACAATGGCTATGTATCCGAATATTTTATAGTGATTGATGAACCGCGCAAAGAATTTATAAACGTCGTGCAAGTAATGATTTACATCGGTGTCATAGCGAACCGCGTTCAGTTTTTTGATGAAGTGTAGGTAGTACATAATACCAGGAATCATGATAACCAGAAATCCTATCCCTATGAGGTAGGCTTTGTCAAGAACCATCCATATGATGACCAACACCGTGAAAACGATATTAAAGGCATTCTCTACCTTCAGGGTATGTCTAATGCTACTGATGATATCAGCATGCTTTTGCTTATGGGCAGGATCAATTACAGGTTTTTTGACTTTAACTGTACCGCTCTGCCATATGTCTTTTAAATCATTTTCCGTTTCCATTGATCATCTGCTTAAGCTGTGTTTTCACTCTATTGATTTTGACCCCCACATTGGACATAGACAAACCAAGAATCTCGGTAATTTCCTTATAGCTTTTGTCTTCCAGATATAGCAGAATGAGTGCTCTGTCTATCTCTTTCAGCCGCTTAATGGCCTGATATAACGCGCCTAAACGTTCATCCTTGATATGGTCATTTTCAGGCTCTGCCAGGTCAAACAATCCATCAATGGGAGTGGCTTCAGGCCTTCTTTTCTTTTTTCGTAACTGGCTCAGGCACGTATTGATTGCCACCTGATACACCCATGTGGATAGCTTCGAATCACCCCGAAACTTTGCGTAGGACTTCCATAACTGTATGGCTATTTCCTGGTAGTAGTCGTCGAAGTCTTCCTCGGTATCTGTGTACAGCCGGCATACTTTATTGAGGATGGCTGCGTGTTCATTAATAAGATCTTGAAATTTTTTTTGCTCGATCATCAATTTTTAACCGGATGCATCCGGTTAGTTGCAGGAAAAGTTTTTTTCTTACAGAAAGTTGAAAAAAAATGTAATAAATCTCGCATCTGCGGTACTAACCGGACAGAACAAAATTTGAAATCATGATAAAGTATCAATCGTTTATGAAGAAGTTAAGTAGAATAGCATTGTTATTAGCCGTTGGCTTTGTGGTAGGTACAGGCTTAGCCAACGTAGCGAAAGCACAGAAAGGTAAGAGTTCATTACTTTGGGAGATATCAGGTAATGGCTTGGAAAGTTCATCTTACCTATACGGTACCATTCACATGATCTGTGTAGATGATTTTGTAATGAATGACCAGATCAAGCAAGCTTTTGAGAAGACCGAACTCACAGTTTTGGAAATCGACATGGACGATTCGGTCGCATTAAAAACAGAAGGAACAAAGTATTCTGTCAACCCTGGAATGACCAACTTCAGCGCAGAGATCGATGAGAAGGACAAAGAGGTCATTAACGCATTTTTCCAGGAACATTACAAGGTTGACCTTACGCAATTGGGTATTCTGAAGCCATTTGCATTGATGTCCATGGTATTGCCCAAAATGGCGACTTGTCCAGTAAAATCCTATGAAGAGGCCTTCGTAAACTATTCTCAAGAAGCTAAGAAAGAGGTAGTAGGTTTGGAGACGGTGAAGTTTCAAATGACCTTATTTGATGAGGTGCCCATGGAAAAGCAAGTAAGCTGGTTAGTAGAAACTATTGAAGATATGGATAGCCAGTCAGAGGAGTTTAGTAAGATGACAAAAGCCTATACTTCAAATGATCTGGATGGACTCTTCAGTGTGATGACCGACTCTCCGCAATTCAGAGATTTTGAAGATTTGATGCTCTACGATCGTAATAGGGATTGGATCAGTAAGATCGAGGATATCATCAAGGAGCAGCCCGCATTCATCGCTGTAGGAGCTGGTCACTTGGCTTCCGATCAGGGTGTAGTAGAATTATTGAAAAAAGCAGGATACAAAGTAAAGCCTATCAAGTTCTAAACTTCGGTAGCATACATTAGAAATGTGGTTGTCTCAAAAGCCCGTTTTAATGTCATCCCGATCAATCGGGATGAGAAATCTTACTCCCCTGACAATCAACACTTTGAGTCGAGTAAGATTTCTCTCCCGACGGGTCTGGATCAAAAAGACAGCTTTTGAGACAGCCTCATTTTTGTTGCTGGTCTCTCAGCCTTTGTCGTATCTTTTAGGCTTTGTCGATGTCTCCACCGACAAACTACCCAGGCATTTTCAGCCTTTGTCGGTGTCTACACCGGCAAACAATCCGCGTACCACTCCTCGTTACAGGCCACTCTAACAAGGTTTTCAAACCGTTTATGTATTCAGATTGGTTGTGGCGACACAACCAATGGCTAAGATGGCCAACAAAGTTTTGGCTAGGAGCGTTTTGATTTGCGATAGTTTTTGTTGTGCTTTCTTTTTTTAATCTATAATGCTACTAAGGCTTTTAAATTCAAACGCGATCGATTCTACTTCGGTGGTAACTTCAAAATCAAAATCTTTCAACTGTGCTCCACGATAACCTTTCCCTTTGGTACTTCTAATGCCTTTCATGTTTTTCCAATCCGTTACATGAATTAATCCTTTTGCACAGAGTTCTTGACCTTGAATGTAAATCACCACATATTCTTGTCCGTTTTGTTCTGAATAATCAGATAACCAATAGGTCAGGTTTTCTTTGCCTATTTCATCAATTTCTTTGATAAGCTCCTTTTTGTAAATGTTAGATTCAAAACTATTGGCGTCGAATATAGGGTTGGTGTTTTTACATTCAGGTCGATCACATGATGTTAAAATGAATGTGAAGATTAATAAAACTAAAAGTGATAATCCTTTCATAGTTGTTATGGGTTTGAAGCAAGCCTTAACGTTCCTTTAAGGTAACACTAAGGAAGTATTAAAACTATATAGGTATTGAGATTGGTGGTGGTGACACAACCAATGGCAAAAAGTCAGTTGTGGTGATAAAATTGTGTTAATACCAGTCATCTAGCTACTTAAATCCACTTCTCTTTAAGATCCTTGTATTTCGTTCTTCCAATAGGGATAAACGCGCCATTTTTAAGCTCAGCCATGTACTTGCTTCCGGATTCTACAATGATTTCTTTTATCTCAGACATCTTCACCAAATAAGATTTGTGGACGCGGTAGAAGGTGGGGGATAGCAGTTGCTCTAACTTTTCGAGTGATTTATCATGAAGCGATTTTGTGCCGTCGGCCAGAAAGAGTTCGGTATAGGGACCAGCTCCTTTTACATAAAGAACTTGCTCAATCGATATAAGCTGTATCCTGTTCCGTTTTTTTACAGCTAAGAACTTAACCCTATTTATTTCGGCCTTTTCTTTTGTAATTACCCGTTTAAAGGCTTCTTCTAAACGATCTATATTGAATGGTTTAGGTACAAAATCTAATACACCATACTCAAAAGCGGTAATTGCCTGGTCCTTGTAGGCGGAAATAATGATGGTATGAAACGATCCTGAAACCGCTGTAGTAAGCAGGTCGAATCCATCCTCACCATTCAGGTTCAAATCCAGCAAGACGAGATCCAATGGGTTATTTTCAACGAACTCTAATGCCTCCTGAAGAGTGTTAATATGGCTAATTGATAATAAGGATTCACCAAGAATTTCACGAGTCATTCTTTCTATCCGCTTGGCGATCCTGGATTCGTCTTCTACTATTAGAACGTTCATGTATTTCAGTGATATATGATTAAGATGTTTTTCCAACCATGCTGGGCAGGTTCAGAGATGAAATCCCAGTTCGACTGATAACTTTCTGTTAACCGGGCCTTGATATATTTCAGCCCGGTACCTTCTTTTCTATTAGTCCCACCATTCTTCACACTATTTGCAAATGTCAAAAACGTATAGCATTTGTAATGCTCATTCGATTCGAAAACCAGCTTAAACATGATGCTATTATCTTCCCGTGGCAAGCTGTGCGTAATGCCATTCTCCAAAAGTGTATGAAGAATTGCGGGTGGTATTTTTTGCTCCTCGTCGATTCCTTCTTCCTCCCATAAATAGTTTACTTCCCTGCGATATGCCATAATTTCAAGATGCGTACGACAAAGGGCTATCTCCTGAGTGATGGGTATCAATGTTTCATTTTCAATCTGATTGAACAGATCAAACTCTTTGGCCAGTGCTTCTATGAATAAGGCTCCCTGCTTAGGTGCTTCTTCTACCCAATCCATCAATGAGGTTAGGGTATTCATCAGGAAATGAGGCTGAATATTCTTCTTCAATAGCTCCAGGCGAAGACGTGTAGACTGAACCAGCGAATTTTCATACGCTAGTCGCTGATCCTTAATTCTTAGTGAAAGTAAATACAGCATACTCAAAAGAATCAGGCTAAAGCCAACGAAAAGACTTAAGTTATATGGTGCTATAAATCTTATCAGTACACACAGAAGCAGTATTAGTAAAACCAGACGCGCACCATTTAAACGTTTATAAACACCAAATACCACTATGCTGGTAGTGAATAGCCACATACTCGATGCCATACCGTAGGTAGTAAGGTTGAAACTGTGGTTTTTTAGCATAAACATGACTAATAGAATGCTACCACAAACAGCTAGTATGAGCTTGCGTTTCGGAAAGGGGAACTGCATCGAAAAATACAGCGGAACCAAGAAAGAGATGCCAAAAGTTAGGGCGCTAATGACGCTTAATCGTTGGTGATGTTGACGATAGTGGATAGGTACCGTTATTCCTATAAATTGAATCATAGTCAAGGTAAAAAACAGGAAGCAACTAATGCTGAAAACGAGTACGGTATAATCCTTTTTGTTGCTCAGAAATAGAAAGAGAAAATACATAGAAGCGATAAGAAAAGCTCCCGCGAAAATGTGTATGTAAGATGATTCGATCAGCCGATCGGTGAGTAGATCGTCATAGTGGTCTATCTTCAAATCATATATACCAATGTGATTGGCGAAAAAATAAAGACTTGATCGAATGGCTAGTATATGTTCTCCTTTTTCGGTCAGCTCAGCAGGTATGCTAAATGTAACCCATAGTTTACCTTCAGGCCCAAGTTCTGCTTCTTGTCCGGGGTTACCATTCTTTCCAATCAAAACACCGTCCCAATACAACTCATACTCTCCATAGACTTCAAGCTGGAGCCCATACAAGCTTAAAGGCTCCGGAGCACTGAGAATATCAATTTTAGTTCTTGTCCAATAGATCTGTCCATCGGGTACCCACGCCAGTTTTTTTTTCCATGTCTGGTCATCCAAGCCTTTCGTGGCCCAAGCCGCATCATCACCTATCTTGTATACCGACCGGTGTTTTTTATACACAGGTTGCTCTTTACACGAAACCAGCAACAGCCATAAGCAAAGAAAACAAAGTAAAGACCTCTTGTTCATTTTAATCTAATACTAGGTATAAAAAGGAGACTTTTTGAGCAGTTCATTAATGCTCAGAGCAGTTGGCCAATTAATCGATTCACATCGGCAACGCTAGCGATAATTTGTAAGTAAACCTTAGAAAATAAATCAAAAGTGATAATCAGATTAATGAAGAACATGAATAGTGCAAAGGTCAAGAATGGATTGCAGATCCTCAAAATGTTACTATTGGCGAACATCATTGCTTTGAGTACGGCCTATGCCCAGGACGACAATCGAAACGACAATCCAGAGGCTACGGCTACCGAAGCCAAGCTTTCATTCTGGGATATTCCTGACCTAAAAGAAACTTTTATCGACGCCTCACCAACTGATAGAAAGGAAGGTATCCCTGTTGGTGAATTGGGCGCTGATGGTGGCGATAAAGCCATGATTCTGAAACTGGCTCAGGAGATTGCCGGTAATAACCATGGTAAGTACGATGGCTTGCTCATTTCACATAAAAACAAACTGGTTTTTGAATCCTATTACCGAAAAGGTCGTATCAACCTACCTCACGGCCAGTCGTCAGCGGCTAAAGGCTATACCACCCTGGTATTGGGTCGCGCCATCCAGCTGGGCTATCTGACTATGGCCGATCTGGATAAGCCCTTGGTGAGTTTTCTGAAAGACCTGAATCCAACAAAATTTGTCGAGGGTGCCGAAAAAATCACCCTTCACAAAGCGATGACCATGCGCTCGGGTATTCGCATCAGTGAAGATAAGAGGAAAGAGCTTGAGGAAAACCCTGATCAATTAAAAGGTCAGGGGTTGGTTCAGGCCTGGCTTGAGCATAGCGCGCCCATCACAGAAGCATCTCAGCGCTATTCATACAGCTTCGACCCAGACCTGGTGATGCAGGTTATTGAGGCTGTTGTGCCAGGTACTGCTCAGGATTTTATCAAAAATGAATTGCTCGATAAAATGGGTATCACAAATTATCGCTGGAAGACAGGCATTAGTGGGCTACCAGAAGCAGGCTGGCGCGTAAGTATGACATCGCGCGATATGCTCAAGTGGGGAAGGCTCGTTTTGGACAAAGGCAAGTGGAACGGAGAACAGCTTATACCGGAAGCTTTTGTTATCAAGGCAACCAGTGGAATTACCCAGCCTACTGAAGATTGGCAGCCTAAGACCTATCGCTACGGGTATTTTTGGTATCAAACGAACATAGAAGTCGGAGATAAAAGCTATGGGGCCAATTTGGCCTGGGGTGGCGGTGGACAACACCTGATTGTGCTAGAAGCGTTTGACTTAATTATTGCCATCACCGGTCATGATGGGGAAGATACAATCATGAACCAGGTTTCAAAAATCATTGTCCCCGCATTTGCCAAAGGTAAAAATGCCACATCGACACCTTACGCGATTGCTTATTCTTCGCATGAAATAGGCGGTAGGGACATTTATCTAACCGATGTAGAAGGTAAATCAAAAGTTAGAGTTACAAACTATGATGGTGGCAATGGCTACTCGGCTTGGTCGCCTGATGGAAAACAAATCGCCTTTTACGCTAAATATGATAGCAAAAAAACTTGGTCTATTCATACCATCAATAGTGATGGCACGAATAGAAAGAGGTTGACGCATGCAAATAGTAATTGGGACAATTCACCTACCTGGTCATCTGATGGCAGTAAGATAGCTTTTGCACGGGCTTATAAAGATACAGCGGAAGCCTGGCAGTATGAAATCTGGATCATGAATTCAGATGGCACCGATAAACAGCAAATTAAGGGACTGGAAGGTGGAGGGCCTTACTTTACTCCTGATGGTCAAATTGTATATCACTCTCAACCCGGGCCCAGTGAAATTTATATCGCCAATATTGATGGTAGCAATCGAAGGCAACTAACCCATAACGATTCTGAAGATTGGCATCCAGAGATCTCACCTGATGGCAAGCAAATCGCCTTTATGTCAAATAGGGATGGAAATCATGAGATCTATGTAATGAATATAGATGGCTCCGCTCAAAAAAGGTTAACGTTTAACGAGGAAGATGATTGGTATCCTTCCTGGTCTCCCAATGGTGCAGAACTTATTTTTTCGTCGAACAAGAATGAAGAAAGGCAAGTCAATCGGATGAATGCCGATGGTTCTTCTATCAAATCAATTATCAAGAATGGCTCACAAGCTGCCTGGTTAAAACCTGGTCAGGTGAGGAGTGATAACCAGTTCAACTTTCCACTGCTGGAAGGGCCTTATATGGGACAGCAACCACCTGGAATGGTAGCAGAACCTTTTGCACCAGGCATTATCTCTACGGATGGTTGGGAGGTAGAAGGGGTATTTGCACCCGGTATGAAAGAGTTTTACTTCACCACTTCCGTTGATGAGCCCTTTAGCCCCATGGTGATAGGTTTCCGGATGGAAAACAATGTATGGAAGAAGTATACGGAATACAAACGTAGGGGCGAAACGGCTTTCTCACCTGATGGCTCACGCATGCATATGGCTAAAGGATATAAAGACCGAGTGGGTGATGGTTGGTCGGAACGCAAAAGTCTTGGCCCCATCTTCGACAGGAAAGATTGGGGTATTATGCGCCTCACCGCTTCATCAAGAGGGACCTATGTATTTGATGACTATAAGAGCAATGATGTAATCCGGATATCTACGCTTAAGGACGGTAAAAGGCAACCGCCTGTCATGATGGGCCCGATAGTCAATTCGGGTAAAATGACAGCACATCCTTTTATTGCACCAGACGAAAGCTATTTGATCTGGGATAGCGAGCGCGAAGATGGGTATGGTGATTCTGATTTATACATCAGTTTTCGTCAGGAAGACGGCTCATGGGGCCCTGCCATCAATATGGGCGAACGGGTTAACACCGATAATTGGGAAGCTTATGCCAGTGTAACTTCTGATGGCAAGTACATGCTCTTTAACAGAAGTATAGATCTCGAGAATGACAACATAGATATCTACTGGGTCGACGCACAAATCATCGAGGACCTTAGGGCCGAACATTCCAATAACAACCGCAAAAAACAATGAAAAGGACACATATCATTTTGATATTGCTAACGGCGTTATTTTCAAATGCCTGCCATACTGAAAAACAAGCTTCAGAGGACAATAACCCATCAGCGGCAGCAGGCCTTTATTTTGGACAGAAACCACCGGGTTTAACTCCGGAAAAATTGATACCAGCTAGTTTCTCCACAGAGGGCTGGAAGCTAGAGAGTGGGTTCGCACCAGACATGAACGAGTTTTATATCACTACCTCTCAAGACGCACCTTTTAACCCCTCCGTTATCGTATTCCGAAAGGAAGACAAAGTCTGGAAGCAATACAGTTTCCATAGCGCTGATCGTAATGTTTTGTACGCGAAGGATAAATACATAGAACGAACTGACTCAGGTTGGTCAAAGATAAAAAGTCTTGGTTCACCCTTTGACGACATTCGCATTATGCGTCTTACCGCTTCATTAAATGGAACCCTGGTTTTTGATGAAGCTACCAGAGATGGAAGTGGCATTCTTCGGTATTCGCGATTGGTAAATGGTAAGCGTGAAGCACCGAAGCCTTTAAGTAAAGAGATCAACACAGGAAGGTGGACCGCTCACCCTTTCATTGCTCCGGATGAATCTTACATGATTTGGGATAGTGAGAGAGAGGGTGGATATGGTGATAGTGATATGTATATCAGTTTTCGTCAGGAAGACGGTTCATGGGGCGCCGCCATTAACTTCGGTGATGAGATCAACACAGATGGAGAAGATGGTGGAGGATATGTAACGCCTGACGGAAAATACCTTTCCTATTGTCCCCGTTGCCAGCCACCTTATGATAGAATGTGGGTGGATGCACAAATCATTGAGGAGCTTAGAGCTAAACAATAAACCGGATGAAAAGCCAATCAAAGTAAACCAGGTTGAATAGAAAGTGATCTGATACGATCCATTAGAATAATGAAGAGAATAAAACATGAAAATAACCAAACTACTATTATTGATTTTTGCCACAACGTTCAAGGCTGTATTCGCACAAGAAAACGCTGAAAGCACTTCCAGCTTTCCACAACAAGGAGACCCTTTCCTCGGTCAGAAACTTCCAGGCCTGGTGGCAGAACCGTTTGCACCGGGTGTGCTCTCAAAAGAGGGCTGGGTTTTAGGAGGGAATTTCGGGCCAGACTCAAAAGAGTTCTATATGGTCAACCCAGATCAGGGAGGCTATGCTGCTGAAGTGATTGTCTTCCGTAAGGACGGTAGAACCTGGAGTCAACATAACTTCCTTCAAATACATAGTGCTGATAGCAACAGGTTGTATTGTAGAAATAAGTACATAGAGCGAACAGAGGCCGGTTGGTCGGAAATGAAAAGTATTGGTTCGATGTTCGAAAGAGAAGATTGGGGCATTATGCGCGTGTCCGCCTCCAAAATGGGCACCTATGTTTTTGACGACTATAAAAGCAATGACGTTATCCGTATATCGAGGATCAAGGATGGTGAGCGTGAAACACCCAAATTGCTGAGCCAGGAGATTAACGTTGGCAAGTGGACCGCTCATCCGAATATAGCTCCGGACGAGTCCTATTTGATCTGGGATAGTGAAAGGGAAGGAGGCTATGGCGATTCTGACATTTATGTCAGTTTCAGGCAGCCTGATGGCTCATGGGGAAAGGCTGTTAACCTGGGTGATCAGGTAAACTCAGCCCTTGCAGATTTCAGTTCTTGGATAACCCCAGATGGGAAGTATTTATTCTTCTGGAGAACAGAAGAAAAGACCAATGCTGATGGAACCACCTCCCGGGAAAGCAGCAAGTATTGGGTAAGTACGCAGGTGATTGAAAACCTTAGGCCCAAACAGTAATCTGTTTATGAATGTGTTGCCATTTGGGCTTACTTTTTTTAACTATCGTTAGTGGAGGATACAGAATCCAGTAGCATTGATTTGGGTATAACCGATTGATAGCCACGCCTTTTAAGACGTGCTATCGGGGTACAATCTTTTTTATGGCTTTAGCCACCCAACCCGGTACTAGTTCTTTAATACGATTACAACTGCTTTTGCTTGGTTTTCAGGTTTCTCGCTTTCAACTTCGGAGATAAAAGGCTTGGTTAAGTATTAAAGGCACTTTAGTATCACCATGAAGGGCTAAAGCCCGGCTTATTTTACCGAACCCTACCCCTGGCCTAAAGGCCAGGGCAGTACAATATGAATATAATGCGTTTAACTAACCGGTATAAATGTGGGTCAACCGACCAATTGCCACGCCTTTTAAGGCGTGTCATCGGGGTATAATCTTTTTTATGGCTTTAGCCACCCAACCCGGTGCTAGTTCTTTAATACGATTACAAGTGCTTTTGCTTTGGTTTTTAACTTTCTAGCTCAACGTCAAAGACAAAACTCTTGTTAAGTATCAAAGCAATTTTAGTGTCACCATGAAGGGCTAAAGCCCGGCTTATTTTACCGAATCCTACTCATGGCCTTAAGGCCATGGCAATTCAATACAACGCGAATATTACACATATCTAATGGTCATTCTAAAGACAACTATTGTTTTTATTTGGCTTGCCGGAACCTTATTTCTAGTAACTACATTTTCTGCTGTGTCAAATGTTTTGTTAGGTTGAGGCGAGAGAAATTAATTTAACGAAAGCTCTGAAATATTACACCGAGCAATTGACTCCCCTCACCGAATAAACCCATCCTATTATATAGGTATGCGTAATTTAAGGGTGTAATAGATAATAAAACCTTCAAATTCTTACGCAGATGAGTTTTATAGCACTTAAAGACAACAGTTTGATGAGTAAATTAACGAGCAACTTACATTACTACCGAGGATTGGTTTCCCTCTACTACCTGCTCATTAAAGCAGATGGAGAGATCAACGACAAAGAAAGAAACATGGGCGATATCATGCGTGAGCATGAGGGGCTGAGTGAAGAGGAATTTAACGGCATGATCAACAGCGTTGCAGCCGAAGATCAGGCTAAAGTTTTCAAAGCATGCATTGCAGATTTGAAAGCTTGTGCTGAGGAAGAGCAGGTGAAATGTATCGCATGGATGTCTTTGATTGCCAATTCTGATGGCTTTATGGACAAGGCAGAGTGGAACGTGATTTATAGGATCTATTACAAAGAACTTGGTTTACAGTTGTCGGACATTATGAACAAACAAAAAGAGCTGCCGAGATTTAAAAGATCGAGCTTAAGCGCTTAAAAGTCTGGCTATATTTTTAACTCATCTCTATTTTTATGAAGCACATCGATTATGAATTCGATGTGCTTTGTTAATTCTACCGCTAGCAATTCTGCTCCCTTATAAACCTCTTCACGATCTACTTTAGCAGCGAAACTCTTCTGCTTCAATTTCTTGATCACCGATTTAGCCTTGAGGTCTATGATGCCGTCCGGCCTGACCTGGCAACAAGCGACTATAAAACCGGTCAGCTCATCGCAAGCTAATAAGGCCTTGTCGAGCCAGTTAGTGTAGGGTACATTCCACTTAGTGTAGTGTGCCGATATAGCAGGGGCAATTCTATCTTCCCCTTTGTCTCTGAGCATTTGGACAATTATTCCGGGGTGTTTATCAGGATAAGCTTCATAGTCTGCATCGTGCAACATGCCGGCGACTGCCCATTCTTCGGCATCCTCATTGTATTGATCAGCATAAGCTTCCATCACTAACTCTACACTACGTGCATGCCGAAGGAGACTTTCCGTATGAGTCATGCTTTCCAGGATTTCCCTGGCTTCTTTTCTATTCATTATGATTTGAGAATACCGACTTTCTTACCTTGCTTGAGCGAGTAGATGATAAAACCAACCGCCAGCAAGAGTATAGCACCCATAGCGGCTACAAGGGTCAAGATCTTTGATCTCTGAGATTTCAGGACATTGATATCGATGTTTTTCATCTCTATGGCCATTTCTTTCTCCTTTTCCTTGAGATCAAAAGCTACCTCTATCTGGGCCAGCTTTCGGCTGCTTTCTTCGTTGTACACGAAGTCTTTGGAGTTATCGTAGAGTAGCAAGGCCATGTAGGCATCATCGATGCGCTTTTGTGCATAATAGATTTCTGAAAGGGACTTATAGACAGAAACTAAGAGGGCGTTATCTTCTATATCTACGGCTATGCTCAAGGCTTCATTTTGCATTTCCTCTGCCTTGTCAATTTCTTCCATCTTATATAGCGTTGCACCTAGGCTAAATAGCGCATAAGCCTGCCCAGAACGATTATTAATTGCTCTGTTGATTTCTAATGCCTTGTTGTAATAAGCCAGTGCCGTATCATATTGCTTCTGGAGAAAATAAACCTGCCCAATACTGCTAAAAGGTTCTGTTACCTGGCTTTTATCTCCCAACTGATCATAGAGTTGTTTGGACTGATTAAATAAGTTCAGGGCTTTTTCATAATCCTTTTGGTTGTTATAAACCACACCTAGGTTATTTAGTAGTGCTGCCATTCTGGCCTGATCCTTATTGGATTCCAGTAGGTCATAGGCCGAGTTGAAATATTGTAAGGCCTTGTCAAAGTCGCCTTTTATGGAGTAGATATTACCGATATTACCATATACACTAGCCAGTCCTTCCGAATCCTCTATCTGCTCGTAGATTTTCAGGGATTCGATGTAGTTTTCCAATGCTTGCGCATAAGCGCCATGGTTTTTATAGGTAACGCCTACGTTGTTATAACTTTTGGCCATACCTTGCTTGTAATCTATTTTTTGAGCTAGCATCAACGCTTTCTGCGTATACTCTAGGGCCTTTTTGGGTTCGGAGTTTAATAACTTTATGAAAAGCTCGTTAAGCGCCTTCACTTTGTCTACCCCCTGAGATGTTTGGAGCACCTGTTCCAGGCTATCCGTACCTGCCTGACCATAACTTTGGTGAGCCATAGCTATAGCGAGACATACAGATAGAATGATGGACATTTTCATAGTTAAGTATCGGATGTTCTTCTAAATATAATCTTAACAACGAAAATTCGGAACCGCAGTTGGTTTTATTTGAATGGTGGTGAGGTAGGTAGAAATAAAAAGAAACAGGTAGAAACCGATAGAAATAGATAGTCCAAATTGCTTACTATTATTCTTTAGCTGTTTGCTTTCAGTCCTTCTGAAAGAAACTTATTGGAGGGTAGCACGATTTAAGTAGAAAAGAAACAGGTAGAAATACATTGAAATAAATAGAAGTAAATTGTCATTTGGCTAGTGCGTATTTCAACGCCCTCGTTGTAGTTGTCTCCAACGAGTAATGATACCGCCAAAAACATCTATTTAGATCGTCTTTTGGTTATAGCACCAAAATAGGCAGTGAGGGCCAGCAAGTAGAGAGAGTAATGGCTGCCTCAATGGGCATATCGGCATAGACAACCCCATTGAGACAGCTTTTTAGGCTTTTATAAATCACTTTTCCTTAATCTCAAATAGCTGAGATATAAGAATATCGCTATGTAGACAATTGTAATAATCAACCATTGAATGGATACATAGTCTTGTATTTCCTGAAAATAGTACCTCGCAAACGGAAATGGAACCAGATGGCTTATCCCTCTTGTAGGAAAGTACTCATAAACGGGGTCAAAGGACGATGGCAAAATGTTCCTTAAAATTCCGATGACTACTCCTTGTATGCCACCATAGAATAGCATGAGTATAATAGCAAATGCTGTTCTTTTGATCAGGAAACCTACTAACAATGCAAAAGACAAATAAGCAAATACTTCCAGAAAATATGCTGGAATGAACTCTACATATTTGAACATTCTACTCATGTCAATTTCTGGAGAGTAGATTAAACCTACCACAATACACACTAGAAATAGAATGATCGTGGAGGCTAAGCTTAACATGACCGCGGTCAATACCTTAGATATGAAGAAGTCTTTCCTGTCGAACCCATCAATCACGTTTTGCCTCACCGTTTTAAAACTAAATTCGTTAGTGACCATCATGATCATGATCAAGGCCAATATGATCTCAGAAAAAGTACTGACGAAGCTGAGGTTTTGCCAGATATCAGGAAAGTGAAAAACAGGTACCTTCATGATATTAACACCATCGAAGTCCGCACCATCGGCTAGTGATTGAAGCCATTTCATTATTTCCAGAATAATGATGGGGACAAAAATGAGTATGAAGGCGTATAGTATGCTCAACACCTTAAATGGGCGATAATTGAGCAGTTTATTGAGTTCTATTCTAACTAATCTGATCATTTGGATTCGGCTAAGATTTCAAGGAATTGTTTTTCCAGCGTTCTTTTTTGAGTGAATAGATGGGAAGCTGTGATACCCTTTTCAAAAAGATAGGCATTGAGTTCAGCACTGTTACCTCCTTCTTTCATAGTAACGATATGGCTACCACTGTCAAATTTCACTGATGAGGCTTTAGGGTAAGCCTTAAGAACATCTTCCAGGCCGTCATGTTCGGCTCTTACCTCTACCTCCTGAGCACCTTTGCCGACATCCTCGACTAAGCCCTGGTAAAGTTTTTTACCTCTATTCAGTACCGCGAAGTGCGTGCATACCTTTTGCACTTCATCGAGCAGGTGACTGGCCAAAATGATCGTTTTGCCGCTTTTGGCGATGTCTTTGATCAGGTCTCTGATTTGAGCAATACCCATAGGATCGAGGCCATTGGTCGGCTCATCCAGTATCATGACTTCAGGATCACAAAGCAAGGCTGATGCAATTGAAAGACGCTGCTTCATCCCTAGTGAGTAGGTTTTGAAGTTGTAATCTCTTCTTTCGTAGAGCCCGACTTGTTTAAGCACCTTATCGATATTGTCTAGGGGCACCTCCTTGATTCTGGCTACAATCTCAAGGTTCTTAACGGCCGTGAGGTAAGGATAAAAGATGGGTGATTCCAATACAGCACCCACACGTTTTCTGGTCTCTTTTGATCCTGGTTGGCCAAACCATTGGTAGCCACCGCCATTACTATTGATGACATCGAGAATGATACCGAGGGTAGTCGTTTTACCACTACCGTTGGGGCCAAGTATACCAAATACTTCTCCCCGTTTGACCTCAAGCGAGAGCTCATTCACTGCGGTAATGCGCCCATAGCGTTTGGTCAGATTTTTTATTTCAAGTACTGTTTCCAAAAGATCTGATTTAGTAAAAGCAATAAGTAGTTGATTTTCAGACGGCTGAAATTAGTAAAAAAGGCCGAATAACAAGGTAGGGTTGTACGAGCGGTAATGATTCCTTTTGAACGAATCCTTACTGTTTTAGAATTTGAAGTCTTTCATTTTTTGGCTCAGCGCGATCAACTCGTTGAGGGGTACCGAACCTACAATATCTACTATATAAACTGACGTCTCTTCTTCCATTAATACGACGAAGCCTAAGGTCTTGCCATTCTTTTCTTTAATGAAGGCATTAAACTTGACTTCCTTCTGCCGCATATTGACGACTTCTTCAAAGCCATCGCTTTGATAATCGCTGACCATCTGTTTGTATTCGGCGGTTCCAAAACTGTATTTTTCTTTGTCTAACCGTAATACTTTGGCCTTCTCGATATCTCTGATGATCATATCAAACTCTTCACTGTCGGTTTGATTCATCATTTTCAACGTGTTGTTGTAGAAGAACAGATTGAAAGCGTCGCTATATTTCTCATGGAGGGCTTTGGTAGTCTTACTCTGTGCCATGAGCATGGAAGGAGCAATGAAGAAAAGGGCGATGATTGTTTTCTGAATTGTTCTCATTGATTCTATTTTAAAGCCAAGACCTGCTAGTGGGAAACCAGCAGGTCTAAAATCTATAACCTAAACCTAAATATAAAAACTATTAATATGGGTGCTGAGTAGATCAGTCACTCCACTTATCTCTGCTACTGGCTAACACAGCCAGGTCTTTAAGGTCAAGTCTCCCATCGATATTTAGTATGGTGAATTCGTCCTTTTCCTGAATAAGGACAAGCATATTACTGACCTCATTTTTGCTAGTCTGGGCCATGAAGTTGATGATTTCTTTACCTTCTTTCACATTCATGAGCTCTTCATACTTCTCTGCTTTGAGCGACTTCCTTAGTGATTCTATATCAGCCAAGGAAAGATCTGTTTCGAACATGGGTACAGATATCACCTGCATGGATTTGATATTCTTAGCCATACGCGAGAAAGCCTCTAGCTCCTCTTTTTCTTCGTCGTCTGTCTCCTCTGCGAGGTCAGCCACCGCACTAATCAAATTGAATATTGATCCACTTACTGTTACAGTAGTAGCATCTCGATCATCTTTGTATTTGTTGTAGAATGAATCGAGTGTTTTGCTTTGGCCGTAAACAACGACCGTAGCCAATAAGAAAAGAGGTAGTAATAAAAGTTTTTTTAACGTTGTCATTAGAATGAGTTTTTTGGTTTTGAGTAGATAAAAATGAGTTAGTGATTATAAGCCCTAGTTGTCATTAAGCTTTTCCAGTTTTTCTAACCCATCAATATTCATCTTTTTGGAGATCTTGGAGATTTGCTTCAAGTCGATTATACCGAAGATGCTCATGATGAAGAATTCGTCATCACCGCCTCCAATCATCAGTAATTCTTTGATTTGGTTGCCTTCTTCTTTGATTAAGAACTTCATATCCATGTCCTCATCCCTGATGGACATCAACTCTTCATACTTGTTTTTGGATACAAGTGAATAAGCTTCTCGATACAATTCTTTTCCTCTGGAGGTATTATCTCTTGCTAGTACTTTCAAACCTGATAGTTGGCTTATGGCGTCCAGAATGGCCTGGTCTTCCTCATCTTCAATCTCCAGGTCAGTCAAAAGACTGAACATACGGCCTGTGATGTTGACTTCTGAAAAGTCGGGGTCATCACTGTATTTTTGGAAAAACTTGCTAATCGCATCATCCTGTGCGCTTACACTGAAAGCCATTACACTGAGTAATGTAAATACAACTAATCTTTTCATCTTTTGAGTTTTAATTCGTTTAAAGTTCTTTTTGTTCTCCTTTTATTTTTTCTTCAGCATCATTGAATACTGATATCTTTTCGACCTGTTCTTGCCCTTTGTTCAGGGCGCTTGAGATCTTCTGAAGAGCTTCTTTAGCCTCTTCAAATTTCTCTCTCAGCTCTGCATCACTAAGGGATTCTTCAACTGGTTGTCTTACATCAGACTTTAGATATTGCTCCCTAAGCAGGAATGCAGCGGCAATGGTCACTAACACAGCGGCCGCAACTTTCACGTACCAACTGGCCATTTTGATGATTTTGCCCTGTTTTTCAGGCTTCTTATTCTCCAGCTTACTGAGTACTTCTTCGTCAAAGCTATCGTCCAGGGCCTTATGCTTTTCCTCATCCAGGTATTGGAAGAGTGGGGTATATTCTTTTAAATGATCTGGAACAGGTTGCTCACTGAAGAATGCTTTGAGCTCATTTTCCTCCTCTACTGTCGTTTCACACGCCCAGTACTTCTCGAGTAACTGTTCTATTCTTTTAGAGTCCATAAGCATTGATGTTTACAAGGTTCTCACGCACCGCTTTCCGTGCTCTGAATAGGTTCACTTTCACTTGACTCATATCGATTTCCAGCATTTTGCCTATCTCTTTATAAGAGTACCCTTCGATATCCCTCAGTCGCATTACCTGCTGTTGTTTCTCCGGCAGGCTGTGTATAAATCTGTCTATGCTCTTCATGGTATCACTCATTTCCATGGTTTTGTCAGGAACTTCTCCACCTTGAATAGACATGGAGGGTTCCAAAGAATCGGTTGTTTTGAAGCGTTTGGACTTGACCCGGTCGTAACAAAGATTTCTGGTCAATCGCATGCACCATGCCTCTGTGTTTTCCAAATCTTCGATTTCCTGCTTGCCGTTCCAAACCTTTATAAATACTTCCTGCACGATATCCTTGGCTTCTTCATCGTCTTTGACGATCTGTAAAGCGAAGCGGTACAGTTTGTTCTTAGTGGGTAAAACCCTTGATTTGAAAGCTTCCAGACTCATATTCAATGGCAAGACGAGGGTGTTACTTGTTTGTTACAAGGTAGTTAAAAAAAGATTGAATTTTTTTTCATAGCCTTCGCTAGTTGGCATCAGGCAAGTTCATAAGACTTCTCGATTATGTACTTCTGAAAGAAACTTGATAGAACGTTATCATGATTTGAGCAGCAAAGAAACAGGTAGAAATGCGTTAAAATAAATTGTCATTTGGCTACTGCCTACTTTTTTAAGAAGAACTCCACTGGCTCGAAAGTTACTTTCGTGCCTTCATCAGTCTTATGCCATCAATTGATCATAGACTTAACTCAAGTTGTTCGGTACGCTACTAAGATCCTTTACTTATGACGTGTTTTTGTAATGTACTAAAAACCTTTGCTATTCTTACCCCCTTGTATTCCCCCTAACATTAGGGGGAAACTCCCCAGAACAACAGAACCGCCAAATGATTTCAGCTAATGTCATCCAATTTTGTGTATTTGAAACTAAAATATTAAATCTCAGAAGGACGGATTGGTAAATGTGGTGATAATGTCTTGCCTGCTGTACTTTGTCTACTGCTAGTTGCCTACTGCCTACTATGCGCTAGACTGCTTCGTTCCTCGCAGTGACAGGTAACTATTACTGTTTACTCTATACCAACTACTACCAACACCTGTTATTCCATCCTGTTGCCATTCTTGTAGATCACAATGTAGGCATCCTTGAAATCGCTATCTTTCTTGAATTCTTCCAAAAAGGCGAGTGCTTTTTCTGACGTTTCAAAATTGCCAATGAGGTATTTGTTGACCTCACCAGCTTTCTCCGAGCTTATGTCCTTGCGATACTTTTTAGGGAGCTTCTTTGGGTTGAGTGTTTTTGAAGAAACGAAGAATTGGATTTTGTAGCTAAGTACCTCAGGTTCCGAAACGATTTCTTCTTCCTCTTCTTCAGGCTCTTGGGCGATCACTTCTTCTTCTTTTTCTTCTTCAATTTCACGCGGTGTATAGGTGTATTCACCTACATTCTTATTGTGTTTACCTAGCAGTGCCCTTGAATCTTTGATGAACAGGTTCATTTTATCGATATCCACTTTTTCTTTGATTAACGTGGTATCGTTGGTGTGAATGGAAGTGGGGAGTATGTAGAAATCTTTGAGTAAATCCCTGGTACGGTAGACCCAAGTCAAATGGTATCCTGCATCATCTATCCATGTCTTGCCGTCGTTCGGTGTTTTTTTGAGCTTAAGTTCCACCATCATACCACCATCCCTGCCTCTCGTTCTCTGGTTGGAGACATAATTGCCCAATGAGTAAGCTACCAGCTTGTTTTTTGTAGGGTCTTCGTATTTGCTGAATTCTATCGGTTGAAGTACGTGCGGGTGAGCCCCAATGATAGCATTGGCACCCTTTTCAAAGCAAAATTTAGCCAGGCTCTTTTGACTTTCATTGGGCAGGTTGACATACTCTTTGCCCCAATGCATGACCACGATAATGGCATCCGGCTTTTTGCTTTTGGCTAGTTCAATGTCTTTACCTATTTGCTCCTTATTGATCATGTTGACAACGTTAGGAGTAGTAACACGAATGCCATTGGTGCCATAGGTATAGTTGAGAATGGCCAGTTTAAAACCTTTTTCCTCTAACATATAGGGGTAAGTGCTATCTTTTTCTACTTGGGTTTTGAAGGTACCGGTATGCGGAATCTGCATACTGTCCAGAAAATCAATAGTGCGCTCTAAGCCTTTCTTTCTTCTATCAAGAGAGTGATTGTTAGCGGTCACTAAAAAGTCGATGCCGGCGTTTTTTAAGGCTACAGCTAAGTTGTCAGGAGCACTGAACTGCGGATAGCCTGCATAGGGTTTGCCAGCCAGTGTCAATTCTAAATTGGCAATGGTATAGTCTGCTGATTCTATAACTGGCTTAACATATTGAAAGCACGAATTATAGTCGTAGTCATCTTCCACAGGGTTGTACGCTGAACTGATTTGGGTGCTGTGCTGCATGATGTCTCCTATGAACATCAATGAGAAGCTGAGCGTATCTTGACCCTCCTTTGTTTGGGTCTGCCCCCATGATAGACTGCCAATGGTCGTAAACAGAATAGCGATTAAAAAGGCTGTACGCTTCATATACTAATACTTTTCTTCAGTGTCATGATCACAAACTTATGCGGAATTCTGGATATCATTCTACCGATAAGCGTTTATTATTTCGTTCAATTGCCATGCCTAAAATACAAAGCTTTATTCGGCTTTGATCACGCTATTCTCAACAATAAGATAAACACTATCTTCTTTTTTAGGGCTGATTCGGTACATACCGGTAAAGGCACCAAAGGCGGGTAACAAAGCTTGATTTTTGCTGAAGTAGAAACACGGTAGTCGAAGACCCTGACGGCCTTTTCCGAGTAACCTTACCCCTGGGTGCACGTGACCAGCGATGTTATATAAGTCATCAGGAATTTCTTCCATGGGCTCGTGGGACAGAATAAAGGGGCTTTCAACAAGCGGTTTGTTGTGCAGCTTCAATCGGTGCTTGTCATATTGATAGCTGCTCATGATGTCATGGTTGCCCTGCACCAACTCAAAAGATACTTCTGTAAAGTGATTGATTACCTGACCAAATACTTCCCATTCGAGGTTGTAATGACTGTGAAAGAGGTCTCCCATGAAAATCACTCTCTCCGGCTTGGTCAGTTGGAGGATATCAATGAGCTTCTCCGTATTCTGATCATTGGCTTTCTCAGGAACCGCTATCCCGGATTTGCGGAAGTGGTTAACTTTCCCGAGGTGCAGATCGGCCAATAGCAATGTAGATTTTCTGCTCCATAGTGCACCTTTCTCAGGAAACAGCGTCAGCTTTTCTCCCCTGATTTCAACTTCTTCACTTGGCATACAGCATACTTTCATTCATGCTGCCAAATATAAATTATTCAGTCTATGAAGAATAGTGGGGAAGTGGTTTATGGTGATTATTCAATCACCAATTTTTTCATAAAACTATTTCCTGCAATTTCTAATGATACAAGGTAAATACCGGTATTGAGATCATTGATTTGTTGTGTAATGATATTCCGGTCGTTATTGGATTGTACATTGACAAATTCTTGACCAACCAAATCCCTGATAACTAAGGTAACAGGCTGGTTGTAGAACTCATCGTTTGATGAAAGCCGGATGTTAAGCACATCTTGTCCACTGGCTGGGTTTGGATAGATAGAAAAGTCCTTAGATGGAGCGTTATTCATATTTACCACTATGGGTGGAAACGTTTCTTTGGTACCATCGAAGTCGGTTTGACTCAATCTGTAGTAAGATCTTCCTGAGTAAGCATTAACATCAGTAAAAGTATAAGTAGTTAATGTGTTGGTCGTTCCTGAACCTGATAAGGTAGTGACTAATTCGTAGTTGATGGCATCTGTTGATCTTTCAATAGTAAAGAAGTCATTATTTACTTCTGCGCCTGTCAGCCATTCTAAGCTGATGACATTCCCATCGCTTTGTGCAGTAAACGATAATAATTCAATCGGTAATAGGCTACATCCACTTCCTGTACAGCAGGCGTTACCAGGATCGGTACAGCCAAAAATGGAGCCGCCATCGTTGTTTAATATGCCACCTATATCAATAGCGCCGTCCCCGTCAATCGTGATTTTATTATTTAAATCTCCTCCAACGTTAACAAGGCCATCAATGGTAGCCGTAGCTGGATTGTCGTTGCTATTCCAAAAACCAGCCCAGTTGATTTTTCCCACAGAGCTTACGTACAGATTGCCTTTTTCCAGTTTGAACTCTTTACTAGAATCAGTGCCCCTCAATTCTCCATTCACGATTAGTGACCCCCCATCTTTAATAGTAAATACTTCATCGGTCAGTACTACAAGACCATTGATTATCAATGTACCGCCATTGTCGATAGTGATTTTTTTGTCCGTACTTAATGTAACACCGGCATTGACGGTAATTTGATCGAAGATGACCAAGTCAAACGAAATGTTACTGTTGTGAGCCAGTATAGCATCCTCTGTAGTTTCGCTGCCGTCGAATGGGGCCGAGCCAGTCCAATCTGAATTATCAGTCCAGTCAGGATTGACCGTGTTTGATGTGGTTTGAGCATACCCGAAAGGGTAAGCAAAGATGAATAATACTAAAGTTAACCAAACAATTTTACCCCCTTTTAGACATGTGTGTTTTTTGTTCATAGTTTCAGTTTAAAGAGCTATATCCTACCTTTCTTCGATTTTCTTATTTCACTTAAGGTAGTTGTCGATACATCTCACTAGGCTTATGTTATGTTTTTGATGCAGCTTTCGATCTTTCATCTAAAGAATGTTAAATCAAAAATGACTGCTATTCAATTAATGGTTGTATGAAGATACTTCCTTATTTCCTATGTAAGGTTTTTATTCTTTTAGTCAAGAAAATCTGTCTGCGAGTGGGAAGTTTCTGTCGATGAAGGAAATGAGGTTTATATGTATTTGGGCATAATGGTGTGCTCCTAAAGGTCTACCCAATAGGCTTTAACTCAGCAGGTTTAGAATGGTGCGGAACATAAAGGAACTGATATCACAGTTCCGAATCTATGACGTCATCATTGGAGATTGGTTTGGAGGCAGGGCTGGCATTGTTGGCGATTTGATAACCTATAATCGCACCTAGAATACCTCCAATTAAGCCTAATATATATGCGCCGAAGATATTATCCGGGAAAATCATTACACCAATAAATGCACCTAGGAATTGAAGACCTAACCAAAGTGCAATAAATATGAGTATGTACTTTGCGGCAGATAGTCCTTTTTCTTTTGCTTTTTTAGAGATGCTTACGGAGAGGGATATAATGATAATCAGTTCAATCATAGCGGGTTCTTTAGGTCATTTGAATGACTTCAATATGCAACTTAATCCCGATCTCTCAAAATAGCCTTTACAGAACTTTAGTACATTATTTTATAAACAGGCGTTTCATATAGACTTGCTCGCCTTCCGTCACCTTCACCATATAAATACCTTGATTGACACCGGTAAGGTCTATTTCCTGTTCGCTACCATCCATTTCTCCCTGGTGAACGACGCCACCCTGGAGGTTTAAGATTTCGAATCTGGCCGGGCTTTCGTTTTCCATCACCAATGATATTCTACCACTTGAAGGATTAGGGTATACTTCAAAAGCATCGGAACTGGCGTTTTCGTAAGGCAAGTCAAAAGCAACATTTCTGGTATTGTTGTTATTGACAGTATTACCACCATGGTCATATACATCCACCAAAAGTGCATTCAGATAACCCCATGTACCCACACCTCTGAATAAGATGATGATTTCATTATTACTATCGGGGACAAGGTTTTCGAAAACCACTGTATTTGAGGTGTTATCAATAGATTCTAACGTCTGGGAAATCAATCCGGAGCTTTCAATCAAGTATTCAGTTACCCTGGAACCAGAAGCGGCTCGTGCACCATACATGGTCAGGGTATAGGCTCTATTACCATCCAGATTGGATAGAATCACTTTGGCCAAACCAGAAGTGAAGGCTGAGAATCTTGCCACTGGGTTGGGGAATATACCACCGTTTAATCCAGATCCATTATCTGCTACATTGCTGATGGTAGAACCGTTGATTCTGTTTCTAGCTTTGAAGACAATACTAGAATTCGCACCATCAGCATTTTGAATACCATTGAATGATATTTCACCTTTAGGTAAACCCTTCAAGTTAATGTTGTGCCAACCACTCACGGTAGGTGCTGAGTTAGAATTGACGAAGTTCAGTTGCAATGTTTCGACCAAAACAGGCCCCAGACTCTCTGGGGTAGTTACTGAAGCTTCTGCAGAAGATGAAGATTCGTTACCTGTATCATCAAGTGCTGTTACCTTATAGAAGTAAGTGTTATTGGCAGATACGGTATTGTCTACAAAGTTGCTCGAAGTTAATCCAGAAGCAATCAGGGAAGTGGCATCGGTTGGAAATCCGCTTAGCGATCCGCGATACAAATTATAACTGGTGAAGTCGGCTTCGGCATTGTCGTCCCAACCTAATTGGACCTCAGTATCGACTGCAGCGTCGGCTATGAGTCCGGTTGGTGCAGCAGGAGGGGTGATGTCCGGTGTGGTTGCGCTCACCTCATTGGATGCTGATGATACGTTGTCGAATTGATCGACCGCCTGAACAACATAGAAGTAAGTGCTCTCAGTACTGACAGCATTATCTATATAAGTACTGCTAGTCAAACCGCTATCTAACAATGAAGTAGTGTTTGCTGCGAAACCGCTAGAAGTACCTCTGTAAATATTATAGCTAGCGAAATCGGATTCGCCATTATCGTTCCAATCCAAGGTGATCGCACCTACCTCTACATTCGTCACCTGTAGTCCGGTAGGAGCCGCTGGAGGAACAATGTCAGCATCTGTCAGTACGGAAATTTCGGTTGAAGGTGTAGATTCATTACCGGCCAAGTCTTCGGCAGTGACTACATAATAGTAGGTCGTTGATGGCATTAATCCATTATCCGTGAACTGGCTAGCATTCAAATTGAATCCCACCATTGAAGATGTGTCTAATTGTACATTCGGAGAAAGACTCCTGTAAACATTATAACTGGTTAAATCCTCTTCGGTGTTGTCGTCCCAATCCAAGGCAATGGCACTGCTGCTCTGCGCTGTTCCCACTAAGCCCGATGGACTTGCTGGTGGGGTCATGTCAGCTTCAGTTTGTGCCGAAGCGATTGATGATGGGTCAGACGTATTGCCAATGCTATCGTATGCAATGACCAGATAAAAATAGGTGGTTGAAGGCACCAGGCCTAAATCTGTATAATCACTTGAAGTGAGCCCTGCTGCTAACAGCGTAGCAGTAGAAGGGGTGAACCCACCAGACTCGCTTCTGTGTATCTCATAGGTAGAAAAGTCAGATTCCGTGTTGTCCTGCCAGTCAAGGTCGATCTGATTGCTGCCGTTGGCCGTGGCTATTAACCCTGCCGGGCTTGCCGGTGGCGTAATATCTGGTGTGGTAATAGCGGCCTCAATGGAAAGAGCAGATTCGTTGTCATAGATATCTACCGCAGTAATTACATAGTAGAATGTAGTTTCTGATGATAGTCCTGTGTTGGTAAGAGCGCTAATAGTCAAGTTAGCGGCAACTAGTGTAGCAGGCGAAGGAACAAAACCGGCGGAAGTACTTCTGTATAAGTTATACGAAGCAAAATCTGATTCAGTATTATCATCCCAATCTACCAATGCAGTAGAAGGATTAGTCAAGCTAGCGCTGACGCCTTGAGGAGCGGCTGGCGGAATAGTATCGGCATCGGTTTGCGCTGAAACCTCCGTTGAAAGGGAAGATTCATTACCGCTGAGATCTGATGCTGTGACCGTGTAATAGTAAGTGGTTGACGCCGTTAATCCTGGGTCACTGTAAGCACTATTGGTTAACCCACTCGCAATCAAGTAAGAAGCATTCGGCGCGAATATCGATGAGTCGCTTCGATAAACACTATAGCTGGCAAAGTCAGGAGCAGCACTATCATCCCAGTCCAGCGCTATTTCTGAACTGCTCAAAGCCGAAGCTATAAGTCCTGTTGGTGCATCGGGAGCATCTACGTCGGATTGAATTAAAAAAGATAGTTGAGTAGCACTTGGTGATTCATTACCAGAGCTATCAATGGCAGTCAACAAGTAATAGTAAGTTTCTCCATCAACAAGGTCTATATTCTGGAAACTGTTCGAGGTTATACCCGCAGCCAACAGATTTGAGCCTCCCGGAGCGAAACCATCTACCGTACTTCTATAAAGGTTATAACCGAATATGTCACTCTCACTATTGTCATTCCAGCTTAAATCGACTGTAGTTTCGCCATTCACAACGTTACCCGCAAAACCTGACGGTGCTGAAGGTGCAATGCTATCTGCGTTTGAGAAGGTAAATTCTTCTACCACCATACCGTTTACATAGGCCCATGATGAAGAGAACTTCTCGAATCTTATAGGGATTTCATTGGCCGAGTTGGGTGTAAGTAATTCCCAAACCAATACATTATCAGTATTGTCGACGCATTCTAATTCTTGCGTGGTGCCACCTATGGTATACCTGCCTATTCTAGAACCTGAAGCAGCCCTACCACCATGAATGGTAATAGAATATCTCTTTTCAGGGTTTAGGTTGGACAGGCTCATGCGCGCTAAACTAGCGGTGTAAGTCGCATACCTTAATACCCTATCCGGGTAAACACCATTTCTCAGCCTATTGCTATTATCAGCAGTACCACTAAAGTTAGACCCGTTAATTCTATGCTGCACCTTGAGAGTCATGAGCGATTGCCCCCCTTCTGTATTGCTGAGGCCGTTGAATGTGGTAGTCCCTTTCGGTAGAGAACCGATTTGTATATCATTCCAGTCAGTCAGGTTGGTAGAATTGTTTGGTCGGATGAAGTTCATCTGTACTACTGACTCCGGAATATTGCCAAGGGAAGTATCCAGCGTTTGTACGCTTACCACTGAAGCGCTGGTCTGCAAATTCGCATTGGGCATTTCGTCATCGGCGGCGATAACATAGAGGTCGTAGTCGGTACCCGTTACCAAACCATCTACCACCAATGTTTCTAGACTGCCATTGGTTGTGAGGTTGCCATTGCTAATACCACCTGTGCCATCAGTCAATTCGATAGTTCCGGCCGGGGTATCACCAGCTACATAGAGTGCCCAGTAAATGGTGCCCGGTTCGTTGATTTGGAATTCTATATCGAAACTGCCACCATTTATTTTCTTGGCGAAAGGCGCAGTGATGAATATTGGCTCATTAGTATCTTGATCTAAGGTAGTCACAGAGACCAGTGTTGGTGTGGACTGACGATTAGGCGTTGGTTCGTCATCTTCGGCTACTACGAACAGGTCATAATTGGTGGAAGGTTGGAGACCGGAAAAAGAGAATGTTTGATTAGTACCTACATGCGAAAAACTCGCGATAGCTCCAATGCCGGCGGCAACATCATCTGAGCTAGGATTGGCACCATCACTATATAGCCCTATATAAATAGCACCTTCTTCGTTTATATTGACCCTTGTATCAAAACTGGTTGAAGTTTGATTCAGTATTTGAGGTGTATTATTGATATAGCTCGGCGCCCTCATGTCCAGTGCATTGAGCGATCTGTCTTGGGCTAAGAACCAATCATAAATATTGCCAGAACTATTAATGTCAGAATAAACCAAAGCTCGAAGGTCGTGCTCAGAACCTGGGATAAGGTTAAGTTCCGCAAGCGGGTCAGGTTCAGGAGTGCAGACGTTGATGGCATTGACCATATTGACGGATTGAGATTTATCTACAACACCGTCATTGTTACTATGCCATACTCTGTGTGGGATGTCTTTGATCAGGCAAGGGAAAGGAGCCTGTTGCAGGTTGATATTATACACTTGATTGGTCAGGTTAGACAAACCGGCAATGTTTACCGTAGCTGCTATATCGTAAGGGTGGGTAGTGATGTATTGCCAAACCCCTTGACCACCGGCAGAGAATCCTGTCATGTATATTTTATCAGGATTGACATTGAAATCATCAAGCAAATGCTGTACTAACTGCTTGAGTTGCGCAATGTCCCAGTTAGGTGTGTTCACGCCACCAACGTTTGGCACACCATGCGGCGATACCACCATGATGGGCAAGTGTGCACCTTCATTGATCATTTTCACAATCGACCCTTCTCCATCCGCACCTATGAGCCGGTTAGGGTTTCCGCCTCTTTCAGCATTACCGTGAAGTGCAATCAGTACTTCCCGGTTATTGGGGAATTGATCATAATCTTGTGGGTAATAAATATAATAATCCATTCTGCCGCCGCTGTTCACCGTATGCTGGAAATCAGTCAGAATCTGTCTGCCACTGAGTGGTTCACGGTCTTCAACTGTGAGGATGAAAGTTTGGGCGTCTTCATTACCAAAGCTATCTATCGCTCTTACAGTGATGGGGTAGGTGCCTGCGTTCGTGAAGTCAGGATTAAAACTTAACACAGCACTACCATCACCAAGGTCTTGAAATGAAGCAAAGACCGGAAGGTTATCCATCTGGTAGTTGATGCTGTCCCCATTCGGATCGGTTGCGGTAACTGTCAATGAGGCATTGTTACCTTCCCCAATGGTTAAGTCACTGATGGACGCCAATACAGGCGCGGATTGTACAATTTCTTTTGGGCTGGCTTGACTAGTTGAAAAAATAAAAAACACCAAAAGCAGAAGCGCTCCTTTTCTGAACATAAGTAGATTTGTTAAAGCCGTATTTTAACGTAAATAGAAGTAAGAAAACTTTACGAAAGTAATAAAAAGGAGCCGATTGAATGTGTCATTAGGTGTGATAAAATTGTTAAAAATTGCGATTAAAATCGCCTTGATTCGGCCGCCTTTTTCAAGGAGATATATCTAATGTATTTTAATTTATTACTTAACTACCGCAATAAATCAATAATTGATTTTATCTAATGAAATTTAAAATATTTTGAATGTAAAATTCTTGCTGTTAATATGTAATTTCTTATATGTAAAAGGAGCTTTTTATGAAGTAAGTTTTGAGGTGCTGGTGTCTATTAAATTTTGAAGACTCCTCTTCCAAGAGGTTCATACTGATCATATATGGAGCAAGTATTGGATCAGTGCTATTTGAATTATTCTAAAGCGCTTTTAAGATACTTTTTTCTATTCTTGTTGGTGAGAAAAATATATGTTTGAGTCATAAATATCCATTCTACCTCATTTGCCATTGGAAAAAATAGAAGTATTATATACTGCCTTCACTGAATCGACCGGTGTATCCATCGATACTAGAAATATCAAGGAAGGAAACTTGTTTTTCGCGCTCAAGGGGCCGCAATTCAATGCCAATGAATTTGCCAAGATTGCCCTGGAGAATGGCGCAAGTAAGGCTGTTGTCGATGATGAAAAATACTTTGAAGATGATGGTCGATTTATTTTGGTGGAGAATTCACTGGAGGCTTTGCAGCAAATGGCCAATCATCACAGGCACCAGTTCGATATTCCTTTTATAGGTATCACTGGTTCGAATGGCAAAACAACCTCAAAGGAGTTGATTCACGCTGTTCTGGAGAAGAAGTTCAAAACGGTAGCGACGAGCGGCAACTATAACAATCACATTGGGGTGCCTTTGACGTTGTTAAGGGTGGATGTGACCACTGAGATTGCTGTGATTGAAATGGGTGCCAACAGACCGGGGGATATTGCAGAACTGACCGCTATTGCTGAACCTACCCATGGCTTGATCACGAATATCGGCAAGGCACATGTCGGGACTTTTGGAGGGTTTGACAATGTGATTCGCACCAAGAGTGAGTTATATCATCATTTGATACAAACCGACGGTGTGGTCTGGATCAATTCTCAGGACTATATTTTGTCTAATATGGCGAAGCGGTTTAAGAAGCCGTTATTCTACCCGGGCGAAGGAGATTTTTATCATTGTGAATTCATTAGCGCTAATCCATTCATAAAACTCAAAAATGAAGGCGGGAGCTTGATCGAAACAAGCTTGCTGGGTAAGTACAATTTTGAAAACATTGCCGTGGCGTTGTGCATAGGTAAGTATTTCGAAATTGATCCCCAGCTAGCTGCTGAGGCTGTATCTGCCTATGTGCCTAGTAATAATCGTTCTCAGATCATTAAGAAAGGGTCTACGACTATTGTATTGGATGCATATAATGCCAACCCTAGCTCTATGAATTCTGCCATAGATAATATCAATGGTATGGATGGTGATAGAAAGATCTTAATTCTTGGTGATATGAATGAGCTGGGAAATGACAGCGATGAAGAACACAAGGACCTGGGATTGAAAGTGAAGGAAATGGGCTTTAACGAGGTGTTTTTCTGTGGCAAGCTTATTTCACCGGCCGCTGAGGCATTCTTACAAGCCAAATATTATGAGACCAAAGAAGCTATGGCATCTGAGTTGGCGAAGTATGACTTTAAAGATGCATTGGTATTGATCAAAGCATCCAGAAGCCTCGGCTTAGAAACTATTGTTGATGTTATAAACTGATAACTTACTCCTATGGATTTCAAACTGATTCTGGATTTTTTGGCTGAACTAAGAGAGAATAATAACCGCGAGTGGATGGAAGCCAACAAGCCTCGCTATAAAAAAGTGAAAGAAGCATTTAATGCCGTCACTGCT
This sequence comes from Bacteroidota bacterium, assembly GCA_039819065.1. GTDB lineage: Bacteria > Bacteroidota > Bacteroidia > Cytophagales > Cyclobacteriaceae > JBCBSS01. The sequence continues at coordinate 8,853 of JBCBSS010000004.1, read as the reverse complement.
GATGTGATCAACGGCATAGCGGAGGTGGATGAGAGTTTGTTCGGTGTAGAACCAAAGCATTGTGTTTTTAGAATCAACCGAGATATTCGCTTTAGCAAGGATAAGAGCCCTTACAAGATCAATATGGGCGCTTTCATTGCGGAAGGTGGCCGTAAATCGGAGCATGCGGGTTATTATTTTCATTTGCAACCCGGCGATGAAACAATGATCGCGGGAGGGATATATATGCCACCAGCGCCCAACTTAGCCAAAATCAGGCAAGAGATAGACTACAATGCAGCGGAACTCAAGAAGATTCTGGATGAGAAGACTTTCAAGTCGCATTTCAAGCAAATAGAAGGTGAGAAGCTGAAACGGGCTCCCAAAGGCTACCCTGTAGATCATCCGAATATTGAACTGCTGAAGCTCAAAAGTTATATCGTTTGGCGTAAAGTGAAAGATAAAGAGATGCTGAAACCTGGCGCATTGGAAGAGATCATATCTACATTCCGGGTAATCCAGCCTTTTAATGAATACTTGAATGTGGCTATTTCTTAGAGAACTAATTAATGTCACCATCTGGGAATGAGAGAAAATCCCTCGCCTTTAGGCGAAGACTCTAGTGTTTTTCCCTCAAGCCGGGTGGCTTCTACTTTTTCCATTGATGAAAAAGTAGACAAAAAATCTAGAAAATTTTGAAACTCATCCCGACTGAGGGTCGGGACTCAAACAGCAAAATTTTCGTCTGCTCATCAACTTTAATCGCCTTTGGGCAGATTCAAATCTACCGGTCTTCAGCCGGTTTGTTACTTAATTATCATCTTCCTCTTCGTCCCAGTCAAAATATTCATCATCTAGCTCCCGTTCCTGCTTTTCTTTTCGTCCTTTGTTCCGGAAAGCTGCTTTTAGTTCGTTAACCTCTTTCTTGAGGTCTTTGGCGATCTTCTTCTTGACGCTTTGGACATCATAGGCTACTTGGTAATCTTCCGTAGTACCGGTGATTTTCAAGTGTATCTTTGGTTTTCCCACACCATCATCTTCTATCGCACCAAAAGCTTCATCACTATCCTGTTTTGGTTTCCCTCTGAGTGGGGCGATCAGCCGATAGTCGATAGCTTGAGAGAAGGTGTGCGTACCACTTATTTTGATATCAGTTACGTTAGAACCGACTTCCATGACGGGCACATAGATGGTTTGGTTTTCAATATGAATCTCATTCTTAAGCTCATTGAAACGCAGTGCGCTTAGTTCTTGCTGATCGAAAAACCGTGATAGCTTCTGCATTGGCTCAAAACTGTTCAACTCACCATTTACAATGGTAGCTTTCAGGTCAGAAGTAAGGGAAGGCTTGTCCAAATTGAGATTTTTATCAAACTTCAATGCGGATACAATGTCAGCTTCCACTTGCCCTTTCAGGTGGCGCTCTGATAGAAAGTTCTGGCCGAAGTCCTCAAAAACATAGAACAGAGAATCAATATGTATGCCTTTGAGTTGAGATTCTGCATAAACATTAACCGAATCCTTGACACCAGCATCCACATAACCATCAAATGAAGCAGACCCACCTAGTGCCTTCAATGTAATGCCCTTGGTAGAGGCCAATTGGTTCTTCACGAATAGGCGCCCTTTTATATCTTTGGCATCTAGCCTTCTGAATTTTAACCGCTTTATGTCACAATTGAAATCCATTAGCAAGTTTGGATTGATGTCGAAAGCATAGCTTCCAGATTCATCTTCATCCTTATTCTTTTCAAAATCACCAGTAAGCAGTTCATCAAGATCAATGAGATCTGATTTAAGATCAGATTCTATACCCAGAGGTTGCCCTTCAAATAGTAAGAAGGTGATGATGTTCTTGAAAAAGCCGTTCAGCAGAAAATCGCTGTTGCCCAAGGTGCCAGATACGTTACTAATGGCGATATCATTATTGTTGAACAGCAGGTTGCCATTGAGTTTATTAAAAAAGATGCCTCTTTTACCTATCTGGAATCCCAGGTCTTTAAGGTTGATCTCACCGCTGGTACGTACGCGCTGAGCAGTAGATCTTCTATCCAGGTCTTTTAGCCTACCTTTTAAGTCTATGTCCACTCCCATCAATCCGTATGCACTTTCTATTTTGTAAGATGATAAAAAGGGCAGGGCAGAAGCTGCATCTATGGTTCCCTGAAAGTCTGTATTGATATATGGGTTTTCAAGGTTTCTTATGGTAAAGTTACCTTTAAAAGCCCTTTGTTCAAGAGAACCAGATACTTGTTTCAGTGCCAACTCTGCGTCATTGAAGCGTTGTATTGACTTACTAATGAACCAGCCCTCAAAAAAGAGGTTATCTATGGTCTGTTCGAAGTCAGGATGGGAAATGGATGCATCCTTAAACCCAAATTTGATGGCCAGTGATGGTGAGTTATCTGCATAGGTGAGTCCTTCCAGCGAAGCGTTGAAATAAACTGCTCCATCGCTTCTATACTTCGAAAGGGACTGTGCATACTTTTCGGGAAGCAGTGCCAAAATGGTTTGCACATCAGTATTTTTACCTTCAACAAATAACTCTACAGCTGCTTCTTTGCTAAAAACGTGCTCTCCATAGATTTCGAATTCTGCGTTGGGTAGGTTAAGCGCAGAAGGCTTTATAGTGAGCTTATTTTCATTTAAATCAATATTCAAGTCACTATCGAGGTTCCATTCCTTATTTCTCAGGAAAACGCCATTATTGATAGCTACCTGTTCCGTTTCTACTCTCCCTGAAGCAGAGATCTGGTGTATTTCATTTACAGATACTACCGATGCTTCTAGTGCTTGTGCCATGGTGACAACCTCTATGGCAGCAACTTGATCGGTATAACCGACCTTGAAGTTATTTAGTGCTACATGCTCTAAGGCAAAATTGATACTGCCTTTATCAGTAGCGGAGGAGTCACTTTTATATACTTGATAGTTGGTATTGCCCAAAGAATCCCTTTTGAGATCAACCCAGCCATCAGCAATGTAGACTTCGTTGAAAGTGTAGTTGCCTTTAAAAAGCTCAAAAGAATGGAAGGTAAAGCTGATTTTATCAGCGACCAGCAGCGTATCATTAACTTGATCGGTACTACCTTCTAACATGACACCCTGCAACGATAAACTCATCTCAGGAAAGTGTTCGAAAACTGAGATGTCCGTATGTTCGACGTGTAGCTTGGTATTGAGACTCTTATTGGCTTCGGCTATAAAACCATTGATTATGTCTTCTTTGAAGATGATGGAAGTGACGACCAGAGTGGAAATCATTAAGACCACAACCAGTGCGGAATAAACAAGTATTTTTTTTATGATTCGTTTTGCCTTCAAAGTAGAGTAAAATTATTAACTCTAAACGCAATATTTGACATCTTCATATCATTCTCTTCAAAAAGAGAAAATTGCTATCTAAATATTTTTTCAAATATGCAGTTTTATGTTTGCAAAAATTAAAAACTGACGTACATTTGCAGTCCGTTTTACAGACAGAACGATGTCTAAGGCGCTAAATAAAAGGGTTTTTAGCTCAGCTGGTTCAGAGCACCTCGTTTACACCGAGGGGGTCGGGGGTTCGAATCCCTCAAAACCCACAAAAGGCAGTCGATTCGGCTGTCTTTTTTTGTTATGTGCCATTTCTATATTTTACATTCCCTCCAACTCGATAAATACTACATTGGTTATACCTGCGATGACTTAGCCAGTCGACTGCGCACTCACAATTCCAATCACAAAGGTTATACCGGTAAAGTGAATGACTGGCGTGTGGTTTATACGGAAGTTTTTGATAGCAAGGAAGAAGCTTATGCCCGCGAACGACAAGTAAAGAGCTGGAAAAGCAGAAAACGCATTGTTGCCCTGATTGAAGCTAGCCGGTAGAATTAGCTCAGCTGGTTCAGGGCATCCCGATTTATCATCGGGAGGGTCGGGGGTTCGAATCCCTCAAAACCCACAGAAGACAGTCAATTCGACTGTCTTTTTTTATTATGTGCCATTTCTATATTTTACATTCCATCCACATTAAGTATTGCCCTGGGCTTCAGCCCAGGAACAACTAGCCGCAGTAAAGAAGGCTTTAGCCCCTAATGGCGATACCAAAGCTACATTGATACTTGTTTCATCTTTGAAGTTGAAAACTAGAAACCTGAAAGCCACGGTAAGAGTGCTTGCGGTACTATTTAAAAACTAAAAGCAGTGTTAGGCGGTTAAAGCCGAGAGAAAGATTGTATCTCTTCAGCACGCCTTAAAAGGCGTGGCAATTCATCGGTTAATCTACATCTACGCCCTCGTTGGAGTTGTCTCCAACCGGGCCATTAGGCTTAAGCAAGGTTCAATACCTTCAGGATATATTGAGTTGCCCTGGGCTTCAGCTCAGGAATAACTAGCCACTCTGAATAAGGCTTTAGCCCCTAATTCACTCTTGTTAGACCACCATTTTGGTGAAATCTCTTAGACCATTTTCCAAATTAACTCTATTGATATCCGAGGAGTGTGAAGATATTATTGTAAAGCTATTTAGAAAGTGCAAATGGCTCATTTTCAACAATAAGATGTCTTCTGCGATGATAGGATTAAAGGAAATGATAGATAAGTTTTTTTTGACTCAATTCATCTTGATCCTTTGTGTTCATATGGTCTATGCTCAGGGTAACGTAGCACCCACCAGTTCAGTTAGCATTTCTAGTACTTTTCAAACTGGTAATTATACAGCAGGTGATCTTATTGACGGAGGAACCAATTCTAGTGATTGGTCTACCGGTTGGTATGCTAATTTCTTTAACAGTTCAAATCCTCAATCGGCAACCTTCGATTTTGGAGGCAGTCCTGTAGTCATCGACAGTTATGCACTTTTTGGACATAGTGATGCGACCGTACGGCCTCCAGGACACCGATTAGAGGCTCGTAATACCACCTCTGACCCGTGGACTATATTGAATTCATCCAGTGCTAAAATCTCAGAGGGAGAGAATACATTTAGCTTCTCTAACAGTACTTCCTATCGCTATTATAGGATAATCATGACCGATAACGGAGGGTCTTCCGGTACGGCGGGTTTCCAGGAAGTGGAATTATTCACCGGGGTTTTGCCCATTAGGCTTATTGATTTCGAGGTAGTTGACGCCTTAGAGGGCGCTGAGTTGAGATGGTGGACTGCCCAGGAAATCGACAATGATTTTTTCACCATAGAACGTAGTATCGACGCAGCTCTTTGGTTAGTCGTAGATACCGTCGATGGAGTAGGCAACAGCGAGTCTATTCAAGAGTATGCTTATACCGATAGGTCTGTCAGACGCAGCTTGTATTATTATAGATTAAAGCAAACTGACTATGATGGCACCTTTACTTATTCGCCTGTAGAGGCTATTGAAATCCAATCAAATACTAAACTTAGAATAAGCCCTAATCCAGCTAGACTGACGGAAACCATATATATACAATTAGACACAGACTTTTCTGCTGATGACTATACAATTACAATGACAAGTGTGACTGGTGTTGAATATGAGCTTGAGGGTGTTATTTCTACTCAGGAAGGAAGCTACATGACCATAGACCTGAGTTTACTGCCATTGACTGATGGCATCTACTTACTCAAGATGGTTGGGGCGGATCAAATAAGCACTAGGCGTATTTATCTTTCCCCATGAATCGGGATGGACGATCCTGATGAATTCTCTGTTAATATTAATGGCTTAATTATAGAACCTCGGCTTTAAACTACGCCCGAGCATATTATTCTCCACTGCATATCTTACGAGCATAGCGGTATTTTCTACCTTGAGTTTATTGATTAATGCGCGTCTATGTACCTCAACAGTTCTTTGACTTAAGCACAGTTGATCTGCTATCTGTGAATTGGTGCAGCCATCACATACTAGCAGGAGGACTTCTTTTTCTCTTTCCGATAAGAATACATCCGATTTTGGCCTTGACAATCGCGCTTTTCGCAAAGAATCAGTAACAATCAAATCTTTCACCGTATCATTAAAGTAATAGTCATTTTGAATGACACCTAATATGGCTGATTTTAGTTCTTCAGGCTCAATATCCTTAGATAGAATAGCATTAGTGCCAACGTCTATGAGGTAAGCTATAGATCTAGGTTCGCAATAACTGGAAAGTACCATGATTTTGATGTCACTGTCATTTGCTCTTATTCTCTTGATTGCTTCAAAACCGTCTAAAACGGGCATTCTTAAGTCGGTAATAATCAGGTCAGGTTTACAATCAACCAGTGATTCAATTAGTTCTTGACCATTGGAAGCTTCGAAAATGACCTCTATGCATTGCATGGTCCTCAATATGTTCGCTATTCCCTTACGCACTAAGGTATGATCATCTGCCAACGTCACTCTCAGTTTTTTCATTGATTAGTTCCTCTTGATTCCGCAGTATGACTTTAATTTTTTCTGTATAAAATTATCTTAATGAATAAAAGATACATATATGAAAATAGTCAGTTGAAATATTTTTTATATTTTTTATATGTCTTTTTAATGACTTTAAGCTACATAAAGTTTATTATATCATAATTATAATCAAAAAGATATAAAATAGCTAATTGAGGGTTCTATATCAATTTAAAATAATCTTAAGATGATTAAATATTCATATATAAATTACATTGATAATTAAGATATATAGATGTTATTTTACGTCCTATATTATAAATAATATGAATTATTTTCATAGTATAATTATTTAATAGCTGATCTGAGAAGATGCTATTGTTATTCGCATAAAGTGTAACTAAATTTTTTTAACACTGTTTAACTAAACAGATCAACAGTTACATAATCAAAACCCTAATTAAATCTAAGTTTTCTCCGCGATATGAGTGAAGAAAAAATCCTTATTGATGCTGAATTGCAAGGCTTTATCACTCCAATGGAAGCCGACGAGAAAAAGCAACTAGAGGCTAACATATTATCAGAAGGATGTAGAGATCCATTGGTTGTTTGGCAAAAGGAGGTTGATCAATTCATCTTGATTGATGGCCATAACAGATTTGATATTTGCACTAGACATGATTTGCCTTTCCAAATTAAGAAACTGAAGTTTGATGCGCTCGATAAGGTAAAAGAGTGGATGATTGATAATCAACTAGGGCGTCGTAATCTCAACCCGGACCAGTTGAGTTATTACCGGGGATTGAAGTACGAAAGGTTGAAGCAAAAAAAAGGAGGTTATGATAAAGTTGAATCAAAAGGACAAAAAGACCTTTTGACTTCTGAAAAGCTCGCCAAAGAGTTCAATGTAAGTGAAAAAACGATAAAGAGGGACGCAAAGTATGCAGTTGGTTTGGATATCATTGCCCAATCCAATCCTAAACTTAAAGACAACATTCTTCTAGGAAAAGCTAAGGTGAATAAGTCTGATATCCAGACGCTAGCGGAAGCGGAAGAATCGGAGAAAATTAATATTAAAAATGAGGCGGATTTATATAATAAAGCCAAAAACATAGCTAGAAGGAAAGAAGAGGAAAAAGTAGCTCATCAGGAAGAAGAGAAAGCTGAAAGAATTGCAAAAGCTCAGGAAGTACTACGCAATAAAGAGCCCGTTTTCAACAATAAAGATGAACGTATTTCTAGGATCAAGGGGAATATCATATCAAACATTAATAAAGCGATTAATCAGAAGGATATAGATGCTATTGATGAGGTAAAACGATTGTTGAGTTCGTTAGAGAAAGAGCTACTTACCTAACAAGAGGATATTGGTAAAAGTGCTTAATAGTTTATACGCATTGTCTAAGTATAAACACGTAATATATGTGAATATGATGCTAGATACTTGTAAATTTTGAATATCAAATTCAAAATTTACAAACATTTAAAGGTCAATTTGACGCTATACCTTACTTGCATATCGCCTGATTGATAGCGTTGGTTTGAACACTTTACTTGTATATTCATACCTCTCGAAGCATTGAAAAGTGAATATAAGTTTAGGGGATATGTTCTAAATCTAGTGTTAATTATTAACAGTCAGAATTCAGCAGCGTAAATACACCAAGAATATACGTATTTATCGCTAAAAAAGTGTCCCATTGTTATATGTATTTTAAGTATTTGCTTCATCTGTTTCAAAAAATTCAAAATAAATCAGTTTTATGGGTATTTCGTTCAAAATCCAAAGTGCCATTGAGGCAGGCCAAACCTATATTGACAGGTATGTAAAATGTGTCTCGGAATGCTCATTGGTAAGCATTCAAGTACTGGTAAAGATTTTTTTCTTGTCAATCCTATTAGGTTTAGTTTTCAATGTGCAGGCACAAAACAAATACTGGGTGTATTTCAATAACACCTGTGCACTTGCTGATGAGTTAAGTGTGAATACGGAAGTACAAGAAGACATCCATATGGATAAGCACAGAATCGATTATTTGAAAACAATGGGAGTGGAAACTATTAACTATTCCGCCTGGTTAGATGCCTCTAGTGTATTTCTAAATCAATCTCAATATGAAACACTAAACGCCGAAAATTGTATCGAAAAGATAGAACCAGTAAGAAAGCTTAAGGGGTTCTCTATTGATAAAATAGAGCGTTTAAACTACAACAAAGCTTTGAAGCAGGTCAACGCTCAAGCACTGGAAAAAGCGGGTTTAACGGGTAGAGGTGTTACGGTTGGCATAATAGATATTGGATTTTTGTATGCTGGAGAGGACCCTTATCTAACCCATATCTTCGACGACGGTAGAGTATTAGGTTCTAAGGATTTTGTTAATACTTCTGGAAAGAACATCTTCAAATACAAAGAAACGGCGTATGATGAACATGGAAGCTTCGTTTGGCGGATGATCTCCGGAGTAGATACTAAGAAGAAACAACAAGCGGGGATTGCTTCAGGGTCTTCCTTTTATGTGGTTAGGACAGACCA
>JBCBSS010000003.1:0-128217 GCA_039819065.1 Bacteroidota bacterium | reverse complement strand
ATCAAGTGCGATTTTAGGAATAGGGATATGGATTGGAAAAAGCTTAAATAAGGCAACGGAATCCCAACAACATTCAGATTTAAGACTAATAATTAATTATATAGATGAACAAAAAAGACAAATAGATTCATTAGAAAACCTAGTAGGCTCGAGCCCTATTAAACCTATATATTATAAGTTGGATGACTTTGAGGAGGAAAAAAACTTTATTTGTTCCATTGAGGAAGGAAAATCGGTGGTCAGTTTTAAAACTCGTTCATTTCATTATTTGGGGGAGGGTATATACGAGTTTAAACTTATTATAAAAAAATTTATAGACGGAAAATTTATATTTCAGTTCTCAACACCAACTCAGTTTTACGAACAAAAAAATCAATATTTCGCTAAATTGAACTTCTTTATTAATCCTATGCTTAAATCTGATGAAAAATATGAAGCAACATTAGTCATAGGCAATTATAAAAAGACGAGTGGAGAAGTATTGTGTAAGTAGGCGAAAGCGCTAACAAACGATAAGTTCCATGGGCAAGCTGAACCTTGAGTCATTTTCAGTGCACAACTGTAACTTTGGATTCAATTTGAAACGGTATGCTCACTGAGCTAATCTGGACGTTATAAGTTCATATGAACATCATCGAGGCAATTCATTTTCAATGTAACTTACCGAAGCATTCTACTCGATCGTTTGCGAAGGCTTGTCTTAACTGGAAGGCATGCCGAACGGCTGTAAAAGATCAAATCAAATGCTCTTCCTTTATATACCTCGCACGCCAGAATTGATCATCATATCTCCTTGGAAAGGGTAAGCAAACGTGTTTGCTGATATAGGGTAGTACCTGTTGCATTGTATTGAACCCTCCGGCTGTGAAGATTCTATCTGCTGATGCAAACCAATGGGTAGGGTCTGTATGGCTTTTATGGGTAGCATTGGGGGGAAGATCAATCTCCTGGTCAGAAAGAATGAGTAAATGTGGTTCGGCTATTTCTATGGCTGCGACGTCCTGTGCATGCGTGACCAATGAGGCCAGTTCTTCACGGTTTGTACTGTGGCAAATGACCCATAGCGGAGAGTCCGTAGGCCTTTCCGGTGTCAGGTTTTCTTTTGACCCATAGTCGAGCTTAGCATCAACGATTTGGTTCGAATAAGTTTTGAGATAGGCTTCGTGATCCGGTTCTAGTGGTTCCAACACATAAACCCGGTCAAAATGGATGTTCGATGTTGATAGTAGGGGAGCGTATTGGTTCCAGCGAAGCCGCCTCGCTAGTAGGTTTATCTTGATTTTGCCAAAGACATTTTCAGTCAGCTCACCTAATATGCCTGCGGGGAAAGTGTCTACGTAAATCTTGTCGAAGTCATGTTTTGATATTGTATCTGATACAAATGAGTGTAGTGATTCGGGAGTTTGATAATCGGTTTCAGAGGCTAATATGATCTGATCTTGGTGGAAAAAACGATGGGCTTGATCGTTGGCGGTGATGACCCTGATCTCGGCTTCAGGCCTATACGTTCTAATGAAAGCCCTGATACGCGTAAGATGACCAAAGCCTCCACCCATGCCATAAAAACCGATCATTGCATGTTCAATAACTCCGTACAAATGATGTACTTTTCAGTCTCGCCCAGCTCATCAATTAGCAGTACGCCCATAGCCAATGAACCATTAAAGTTTCTGACGTTATAACGGTCACCAACCTTAGTAGCGGCGCTATTGGGGTCGAACCTCATAGCCTTCAATTCTTCGTCATTTCTCTTCAGCTTGATTTTGCCACTTTCGTTCTGCTTGATCTCGAAAGCGTCGGTCATTTCCTCGTTATTGGCTACTTTGATCTTATCAGCAGTTACCTTGACCTTCCAGATCAGTTGCTCATTGCCATCCCTCAGTTTGAACGATTCTGTGCCTTTCAACTTCACCGCGTATTTTAAAGCATCGCTTTGGTCATAGTATTTTCTCTTGTCACCCTTGAGTTTACTGAACAGATCCCCGGTGGGGGTTTTGATCATGATGGACTGACCTTCTATGGTGATCTCCGCCAGGCTTTCATTGTTGATACTATTGATGTAGTAGTAAGACTGGGCGGGCTTGGTATCGCTGGGAGCGGATGTTTCTTGTGCCACCTCCGTGTCATTTTCTTCTGGCGGAGCACCTCCGCCACAAGCCAGGTTTAGACTAATGAGTACTATAAATAGTTTGGCTGATAAGTTCTTGATACTTACTGATCTCATGGTCTATATTGAATTTGTTGATAATCTTTTCTTTTAAGTTGACGCCTAAGGCTTTGTGATCTTTTTCATCCATGCCAAAGAACTGGTAAAGCACCTTGCGGCAATCTTCTTCGCTCCCAGGAGCAAATAGCAGCCCTTCTACTTCATGCTCGACTACGTCTTTCATCCCATCAACTGATGAAGCGAGAATAGGAATACCCAAAGCACCGGCCTCCAGCATGACATTCGGCATACCGTCGTAGAATGATGGTATTGCCAAAGCATCGCAGCATAAATAGTATTTCATCAACTCATAGCGATCCTGAAAGGGTAATAGCGAATATGAAATCCCAGCCTCCTCTAGCATCTGTTCTAGCGCTTCCTCGGTATCACCAATCAACAGCAAGTGAGCCTTGTCAACCAGCCCGGTCTTGCTCATGGCTTGTACGAAAAACTTAGCACCCTTCTTAGCTTTTAGTTGTCCAAATAGGCCAAGGCATAATTTGTCCCCGGCATGTTCATCTTTCCATTTCGAAGCGAATTCTATTTCGCTGGGCACCGGCTGCCAGTTGGTAATGTCAATGCTGTTAGGGACATGAACCACATGAGTCTCGGGTACCCAACGTTTTATCTTATTTACTTTATCACCACTTACGCAGAAAACGGTATTGGATTGCAATAGGGCATCTTGTAGAATGGCACGCTTTCTTGGCGTAAATATGGCGGTATCGAAGTCATTGCCACGCAGAAAAGTGATCAGGGGTTTATCAGTCCATTGCGAGAAGATGGGTGCACCAATCATAGAGAGGTATCCGCCAAAGCAAATGATACAGTCATACTCCGTGTGTTGCCCGATCAGGTTCCAGGTTACATTGAGTACATGTGACTCACTGTCTTCGTAGGGTATGGGCATATAGCTGCCGTTCTGCTGCTGCTTGCGCTTGAATCCTTTTCCTCGATTGGTGAAATGGATGATGTCTATGATGAAACCTGTCTTGCGCAATCCACCGACGATTCTATCGCAGGACTGTGCCATACCACCACGCTGAGGAGGGTAGTTCTCCGTTAACCAAAGTAATCTGGGCAGGAACATTAGCTATCAAAAACAGTGGCAGAATCGTCGTCCATGACAAAGTCACCGGAGTCAGTTTGGTCGAAGCTGTCGTAGTCGTAGCTATCGAATGTGCTGCCGTACCAGATGTAAGGCGTCGCCAAAAGGATCGTATCATCAAAATCGTCGCCCTCGTCATGATCGCCAGGCCGCCTGACCGGAGCATCGGCTGCAGGGTTCAACGGCTCGAATTGGCTGTATATTTCCTGCATATTGTCAAAGAACACTTTGACATTCTGGATATTATCCTTACCAATCGTTTTTAACTTGCCTTTCATTTTGGCGATATAATCACCGTTATGATCAATGACGGTTACCCTTTCACTAGGTTCCCCCAGCCATTTGTATTCGGATTTAGGTAAAGTCATTTTGATGAAGCAATAGTGGACGTATTTGGTCTTGTTTTTAAACTTGGTCTTACCTCTGGCGTTGGTTTTAGTCCAACTGAAATCCTTCACGTCATCGGCAATGACAACCTCCAACAGCGCACTATCCTTAAGTTCTACTTTGGCGATGATGTACTTCGGTTGGTATAGTTTGAGCTTTCTCACACCGACTTTGCTTTTTTCCGGTGCCAGCGCCTTTCTGGGATTTCTAAAATCGAGGGAGGCCGCCATCTTGGTATCTTCACCGGCTTTTTCTTTCATCACGTGTAGAACGGGGATGAGGAACATCCTGAGATAGTTACTGATGTCTTTGTTTTTGAGCTGTTTGCGTCTGACCAGCGAAAAGATGCCGAAGGCAATCAACAAGGCAGTAAGAATCAGGCTGAAACCCAATGTGACACCAATGAGAAACAAAGAGATGAAAGCCACGATAAAGCTCCATAATGCCCGCGTTCCCCACGTCTTGATTTCCTTGTCCCCTAATGCATCATAGGCGGAAGCTTTGTTCAGGAAGGCCAACCATTTTCCCACTTTAAAAGTGGCACTGATGGTCTTTTCTTTGATGAACTGTTTCTGCTGCTCGCTTAAGGCGTTGTAGATTTTGGAAGATTTGCTCATGAAAAAAATGCGTTAAGTCAATAAGCTAATTCTATCAAGTTAGTATAAAAATTTCGAAGTTGCGCATCTACTTTTTTCCAGGTGTAATTCGCCAGGAACTTTTGAAAGGCATTCTTGGCTAAAGTTTGTCTGAAGTCGGGGTAGTCGACCAGTAACCTGATGGCCCTGGCCAGTTCCGCTGGGCGGTCTGGTGGTACCAATTTGCCATCGTGGTCTGGCGCTATAATTTCATGTACTACCGGCAAATCCGATGCGACCACCGGGGTTTTACAAGCCATACTTTCGAATATCTTTAATGGAGAACATCCCTGCTCAAGGTTGCGGCCGCACTCTGTAAGGGGGGCTACCGTACAGATGGCGCCACTGATGATCTCATGCAAAATGTCTTTATTCAATTGGTGCTTCCATACGACCTGCTCTTCGATGTCCAGTTTGTGAATCAGCTTCTTGTACGGCTTTGAGAATTTTTCCTTGTGTGAGGAGCAAATGACCAGTTTGAGTTCGGGTTTATCTCTCAGGTATGGCATGGCCTTGAGTAGCACATCCACACCTTGCCAGGGCTGAAGGGCACCGAAGTAAACGATATATTCATTTGGTAAATCGGTGATCGTTTCTGATAGCGGAGGTAAATCCGCACCGTTAGTAATGACATGGATTTTGTCATCCATTACCCCTCGAGCCACCAAGTGCCCTTTGATGGTATGCGAAGGGCAAATGATCAGGTGAGACTTTTCTAAACACTCGTTCTCGTAGGTTCTTATTTTGGACAAAGTGGTTTCAGCGATGTAGGGATAGCGATTGACCAATTCTATCGAGGGTAGGCCATTCACTTCAAAAATGGACGTGATATGCTGTCTTTTTAGAATGGGTAGGCCTCCCCAAATATCCCGGAAATGCCCCACCATTAAGTTGTTTTGCTCATCCAACAGCTCATCCACCCTTTCAGAGAATGCCATGGCACGACGTAAATAATTGGGCTCGTCCAGTTCCAATTGCGCATGCTCAATGCGCTCATGATTTCTTTTTTCCAAATGGCCGGTTAGCGTCAACAACAATGTAGAAGGGAATTGCTGAGACAAGATATTAGTGGCCTTTTCGATATGTATGGCGGAGCCCTTGTAAGAAGGGTAGGGATCAAAGGCGGTATAGACGGAACGGTAATTGGTTTTCAAGACAACTATAGCATTTAACTTACCACATTAAGTAAGGTCAACTTTTATAAAACAACTTGATAGTCAAGATATGGATTAAACCACTTTTATAAAAATCAATGATTAGTCTGATCAGGGTGGTTGAGCCTTGGGGTAAGTTTTTTTGAAATTGATGCCGTTTAGTTGGGCATGTTTATGGGTTTGCTCTTTCTAATTCTTATAGGCAGATGATACGGCATTGTGCCTCACGGAGCAGTAGGTGTGTAGGCCTAACTTATCATTTAAGGTCTCAAAAGCTGTCTTTTCGATCCCAACAAGTTGGAAGAGAAATCCTACTCAATTCAAAGTGCTGAATGTCAAGAGAGTAAGATTTCTCATTGCATTCGAAATGACACCAGAGCTACTTGTGATAGTCTCGTTAGGGTACGAACTTTCTCGCAGATTTAGTCGTGTTCAAAACTTTAGTGTGGTATTAAATTGACATCAGTATTAAGGGCTAAAGCCCAGCTCATATCACCTGACTTTATCTATGGCCTGAAGGCCATAGCAAGTCAATATATATCCCAACTGAGGTGGTTCTTGAACCCGAAATTATGCATTAGAACATCTATTACATCAATGAACCAACTTGAAAAAGACATTTAATATTAATTTGGTTTAAACCGGTCATTGCCACGCCTTTTAAGGCGTGCAGTCTGGGTAAGATCTTTACTGCGGCTTTGAGCCGCTCAACGTCAACATGAGCATCCTAGCATGGCCAAGTACTTTTGCCTGAACTTCTTGGCCTTGTAGTTTAATAATTACAGCATCAAAAGCCACAACAGATCGCCAAAGTTGCTTTATCATCAGTATTAAGGGCTAAAGCCCAGCCCATTTCATCTGACCTGATCTATGGCCTAAAGGCCATAGCAAGTCAATATATCTCAAATAAGGTGGGTCATTGCCACGCCTTTTAAGGCGTGCGGTCTGGGTAAGATCTTTACTGCGGCTTTTAGCCGCTCAACATCAAAATAAGCATCTTAGCATGGCTAAGCACTTTTGCCTGAACTTCTAGGCCTTCTAGTTTAAGAAGTATAGCATCAAAAACCACAACGGACGGCCAAAGTTGCTTTAGCATCAGTATTAAGGGCTAAAGCCCAGCTCATTTCACCTGAACTAACCTATGACCTCAAGATCATAGCAAGTCAATATATCCAGCATATCTAAACGGCACTAAAACTGGGCTATGCCTTATTAAAATGACAAACAGTAAAGAATGTTAAATAAATGGATTCGCGCTGTAGCGTGATAGTGGGTCAAATAATAGCGTTTAGTTTTAAGTTACTTATCAATGACCAATCGATAGTTTTGCGTCTTACCGCTTTCAAACTTCAGGTTGAGGATGTGAATACCCGCCGGAAGGTCGGCTACATCTATGACCTTGTCAGCTATCTCTTCTAGGTCAGGATAAACTTCTTTCACCAAGACTCCCTGTAAGTTGTGTATAGATACAAGTTTTATTTGTTCTTGAAAAGTGTTTTGTAAATACAATTCCTTATTTGCGGGGTTAGGATAGAAATTAACTCCTTGTGAGGATTGGGCAGCTGTTAATGATGTTATGGTAGCTTGGACTTCAATCCCACGATGGATCTCATCATCGTATCGCTCGTCCCATCCTTGCCCAACAGGGGTGATATAAGTCAACCATTGATAATTGCCTCCAGGTACTGCATCAGGTGCAACGGTTACATTGAAAGTGGTTATGCCACTCTTGTCAACTGTTTGAAAAGCTTTCCCTTCAGTCTGTCCAGCCTCATCCATATTTTGAAGTACAATATGGATATCCACTGTATCAGTGACCTGATAGGGTATTTCGATATCGTAAGATTGGCCTAAAGTAACATTCATGGGAGGAGCATAAGTCTCTATACTATAAGTTTCTATCATTTGATAAGCTCCTGGCTGGATATTTCCTGCGTTAAAAGGTAGGCCTTCAATGTCTATTGCCGGTAGTTCAGGATTACCATCTAATGTGATGCTTTGATCTGATTTAAGGCGAAAATCAAAGTTTTCAATATCTGCGAATAGAGATGTATCGTCTGACAACAGGTTTCCCCCGTAATATGCCAGTGCTGGAGTAGGAGGATCGCTAAATACGTTTTCTCTACCAATGGGGTTAAACCGAGCCCGCTCATCAACAATGACATTGCCATACACATGTATGTTTGGAAACCTAACATCGATTTCAGCAGCTACTCTGTTATGCTTTTGAGCTATATTAGGCGCAATGTAAATAGTATTGAACCTGACTATGAAATTGTCAAATGGAACAAGATCATGTTTATATGACTTATTGATGGCAAAAGGACGTGAAAATCCTTCTCTCAAGATTTCTGTAGTAAAGAAAACATTATTCTCTATCAATAAGAGTTCGCTATCTCCTCCTGGTTTCTGAGGCCAGTAAGCAAACACAGACCCTTTGGCATTCCAACATTTATTGCCTCTGATAATACCTGTACTTCTTATGGACAAGCAAGAACCATCATAGCAATTGTAAACCGTATTGTTTTCAACCAATACATCTTGTGCCTTTACATACATGCCATGGGTAGGAGAATTACCCACAAGATCCGGACGAAGACCTGTATTGTAAATGATATTATTTCGAATAATACAGTTGGGAATTGGGTTGTCATGCACTGGGTCGTAATCACCACTTTTACCAGCGGTATTAATACCCGAACCTGCTTCGTTAGATATAGTATTGTTTTGTATGGTTATGTTGGAGGTTGGTTTTGCAAGATTAATAGCATGAGCATGTACTGGCCCATCAAATGAAGCATCGTGATTATCGATTCTACAATGATCAACTACAACATAATCAGATCTTTCGATCCGAATCGCAGATGATTTGGTGAATTTTGTATCCGTATTTAATATCGATACATTACTGACATATACGTTTTGACAATTCTTAATATACAACACATACTCATCTCCCTCAGTAGTAACGGTAACATCCTGAAAAGTAGAGTTGATGATCAAAACATGATCTAAATTCTCGATTTTATAAAGTGTGTTCGTTAAATCTAGTCCATCAAATACATAGTCCCACGAGCCGTCTGTTCTCCATGGATTCTCTGGATAACCATTTTCTGAGTTTGGGTAAACTTGTTCTTTTGTGGTATTCTCAGGTGTTTTCTGTATTCTGGTTGCATCCGTTTGAGCATAACTAATGCAGACAGCTTGCATGAATAAAACAATCGACAAGACGTTTTTTATAAATAGGTTCATTTTAGTATATAGTTAACTATCAATGGTTCTTGATTAGGTTTAGGTAGGGCAGGGTCAGCATTGCAATATGAGTAGCAGGAATAAAGCTTCCTTAAACATGCACTAACTCATACAGCCGATGCGAGTAACAATACGTTTGGTTAATATCGAGCGCCCCAGACTTATAAGGCTTTAGGTAATTATTGTAGCTGGTTCAGACAAAAAGGTAATCGTAAGAATCAAATGCCATAACCTAACCTTTGAAAAATACGACTATTGTATACCACGAATGTAAATCGAAAATCACGAAAAACGCTTTTCATTTCTATGATGTACAACATATGCTGGTGAAGCAATTATTCTTACCGTTAGATAGTATTGCTCAGATTAGCTCGCCTTACCGTGATGCTTTCTGGCAGGAGCACTAGAAGGATAAAATAGAATGACAGTATCCGCAGGCCAAGATTATCCATGGCAAATCTGATCGAATGAGTTGGCTACTCCTCCCTCAACGTATCGGCCGGGTTTGTATTGGCGGCAAAGAACGACTTGAAACTCACCGTGAAGCAAGCAATGAGCGTAATGGCCGCTGCACCAATTACGAAAATGGAAACATCAATGCTGGTTTTGTAGGCGAAGTCCTGCAGCCACTGGGACATGAGATAGTATCCGAGTGGAAAAGCAACAACAATAGAAACCAAAATCAACATGGCATAGTCTTTTATCAGGAGAATCACCACTTTGGCAATGGATGCCCCCAACACTTTTCGGATGCCTATTTCCCTTCTAGACTGCTCTGCGGTAAAGGATATTAGCCCAAACAGCCCAAGACAAGCCACAAAAATAGCTAAGCCGGCAAATCCAATGAAGACAGTATTGAATTGGGCGTCACTTTTGTACTGCCTGTCGAAAAACTCGTCCAAAAAGAAATAGTCAAACGGATTGTCCGGGTAGACCTCATCCCAGGTGGTCTCAATTTGTGACATGGCATGCTGAATCGATTGCCCCTCCAGTTTGATAGAATAAAAATTACCCCGACCGTTCGGGCGGAACATGAACATAATCGGATCCAGCGCTTCCCTTAAAGATGAATGGTGATAGTTATTGATGACACCGACCACTTTACGTTCTCCTTCGGTTCCGGGGTTGATCAATTCCCCGATGGACTCTTCGGGCGAATTAAACTCGAATAGTTCTGCTGCTCTTTTATTGATAATCACGGCATTTGAATCGCCGGCCAGTTCTTTCATAAAATTTCTGCCAGCCATTATTTCTATTTCATAATCAGGCAAATAATGCTCGTCAATACTAACGATATAGCAGTTTTTCTGATTTTGGGTCTTTTGTGTAAAAAAACCACTGATGTTGAAGTTCTCCGCACCCGGAACGATGCTGGAAGCTGTAAAACCTTTGATGCCAGACAACTGGGTAACTTTGGAATAGAATACTTTTTTTCTCTCAGGCAAATCATTTTCTCCCCTGGAAGACGTAGGCGCCCTTAACACCAAAGTCTGCTCTACACTGAGGCCCAGGTCTTGGGATTGCATGAACCTCAATTGCCTTACCACCAACAACGTCCCTAAAATGAGTACTATTGAGACGGTAAATTGGAAAACGACCAGCATTTGCCTGAAGCCAAACTTCCGCTTGCGTTGATAGAACTTGCCTTTCAGTACATTTAATGGTTTGAAACTGGTGAGAATGAAAGAAGGGTAAAGCCCGGATATCAGCGTGCCGACGACAATTACCAGGACAAGGCCAGTAATCGTTTCTGGCGATAACAGCAAAGCAGTCTGTAAACTGATTTCAAGGGATCGGTTGACCAAAGGAGTGATGAGTAATACAATAGCCGCACCCAGCATCACCGCTACCGCGTTGTACACAAATGCTTCGGTCAGGAACTGGCTGATCAGGTTGCTCTTTCTGGCACCGACCACTTTTCTAATCCCTACTTCCTTCGATCTTTTCACAGCCCTTGCCGTTGAGAGATTGATGAAGTTTACCCAGGCAATGACCAGTATGAGTACCGCGATTGCTCCGAGAAAATATACCTGATTGGCTCCGCCGTTTTCTCCCATTTCCCAGCTCAACCCCTTCGAGTACAAGTGGATGTCAGCCATGTTCTGTAGCCATAGTACCTCCCTGGTGCCCCTCCTTTGATAGGTCTCAGCTTTCTTGTCATCAAGATAAACACCGACCTTTTGAGCAAATTGATCTACATCTGCTTGCTCGGTCAAGGTCACATAAGTATAGAAATCATACCAGCCCCAGTTTTGTGGCCACTCTTCATAACCATCCCAACTCATTAAAGAGCTTATGATATCGAATTGCAAATGGGAATTCTCAGGAAAGTCTTCCATAATGCCCGATACCACTGCTTCATGTTCACCTCTATGGGTGATGGTTTTGCCCAAAGCATTCTCATTGCCGAAATATCGCCGGGCAGTTGATTGAGAAAGCACTACCTGGTCTTTCTTCGCTAGTACCTCATCGGGATTGCCCTGCAAAAGTTTGAAGCCTGTTATCTTAAAGAAATTGTGATCGGCATACACTGCTCTATTCTCATTAAACCTTACCATGCTACCGTCTTCCTGCTTGACGCTGTAAACGCCACTGCCGAAGGGTAGAATTCGCATGAAATCCGTTACTTCGGGGAAACCTTGTGCCATATTGGGACCGACAGCCGCAAAAACCGGAGCACTCTTGGTGGAGAACTCGTTGTTATTGTACATGTCCATGACCACCCGGTAGGTATGCTCAGGAGTAGGGTGGAAGTTATCATAAGAGGTCTCTTCAAGTATGTGCAACGTGATTAAAAGACAACTCGCAATGCCCACTACTAAACCGGATAGATTGATGAAACTGTAGGACTTGTTGTGAACAAAGTTTCTGTAGGCGCTTTTGAAGTAATTTCGTTGCATGGCTATTAAGTTCGGGTTGACTTTTGTTTTCTAAAAGAGGAAGGTCTGAAAAAGCGGATCACATCAAGCATAAACCATAAATTAGCCCTCGTTTTCCCAAGTTGTTGACGACGGTAATGGTAGGCCTCATGTAGATCACCCTGTATTTCATCGATGAGGTGATCAGCGCAGTACCATTCCAGAAACCTGTCGACCCATTTAGGCGGGTTGATATGCTCTTCCTTTTGATCCATCAGTCGGAGACGTTGTAGTTGGGCATCATGTTCCAGAGCTTCATCCGGTTCTGCTGCAGCGATTCGAGCGTATTCATGCCCAAATTGGTTACCTTGAATATTCTTTTCTTTCTTCCCCCTCGCTCTTTGGTAGCACCGCCCATTTTTGATTCTATCATACCTTTATCTTCCAGACGCTTTAGAACGGTATGAACAGCGCTGATCGAAATTCTCTGGCCAAAGTGATTATGATATTCCTCAGAAACGGAATAACCATAGGCCTTATCGATCATTACAGCCACTAGTAATAGTATGGTTTCCTCAAGGTTTCCTAGGTTCTTTGACATATCTACAACATTTGTAGAACTAATATATCGATTGTGTTTTGTTTCTACAACATTTGTAGAACATATCCTTAAATAGAGTTTCTTTGATAACCATTCTACCATAAAAGTCGCATTCAACTTCTTGTAGGGTACTTCTTTGATGCTATGACGGATTTATGACCTCGAGATTTTCACTTTTGTTGGTTTTCGTGATTTCGCACATTTGATGCTAGCATAGAACCAAATAAATTTGGATACCTTGATCATCAGGGAATCTTCATTTCTTTTCCTTAGATGAAAAGAACCGAAGCAAAGAAAAATCAAGCCAAAATTTAACCTTCAGCCCGCCTCCCTACGCTGGCCCGGAATTTTGGCGGCCAGCCGCACTCGAACTAGCCAAATAATCTTTCACAAGCAACTTTTGAAGCTATTACCCAGGACAACTTAATTAAGGGTTTGATAGAGTATTACATATTTAATTTGATTAGTCAAATCAATTTATTATTTTCACTTTCATAGAATGGAAAAAGAGGTAAGCCTTTTGATGGACTTTTACCCCAAGATCTATTTCGCATGCCATACGAGACATGTGCATGATATAGATAAAGGGGTGAAGCTGACGACCAATCAAGTGAGTGTATTAGATCACTTGAGTGTTGATGATCCGGTCTCACTGTATGATTTAGCGATGCATATGGGAGTGACACCATCCACTATGACCATCACGGTCAATAGGCTAGTTGGATTAGGTTATGTGGCTAAAGAAAAAGACCGCATGGATAAGCGCAAGGTGAATTTGACCTTGAGCCCGGAAGGAGTGAAGATTAAAAAGTCCAAGTCCGTTTTGGATAAAGACCTCGTGCAGAATATGCTCTCAAGACTTACGCCTACAGAGCGAAAGATAGCCATGGATGGGTTGGGTTTACTGGCCTACGCCTCCGAAATGGAAATGAAGAGTAAGAGTCTGGAGAAGAGTTGGAGGGACAGGTATAAAGATGACGAAACCACCAATTAGTTATAATCATGTTACAATGGATTTTTATCGTGCTAGGCGGCCTTTTCGGCCTGATCGCCATTCTGGTCATCATTGGGTACTTGCTGCCTAAAAAGCATAAAGTGACCTTGAGTAAAACCTTCAAAACTTCTCCAGAAAAGGTTTGGCAGCTCATCAGGAATTTCGAACATTACCAGCAATGGAGGCCTGGTTTGAAAGAAGTACAAGTCATCAGTGACAATACCTGGAAAGAGATAGATAAGCGCAATGACAAAATCACCCTTCAGATTATAGAAGAAGCGCCTCATGAAAAGCTTGTCACCAAGATCATAGATGATAAGCTGCCATTTGGCGGCTCTTGGATATTTGAAATAAGTGGTGAAGAAGAGGTAGCATTGACCATTACCGAAGATGGGGAAATATACAACCCCATCTTTCGCTTCTTTGCCCATTTCGTATTTGGCTATGAAGCCACCATGAAACAGTATTTTAATGACTTAGAAACCACTATTAACCAAAACTAATATGCCAACCGCAGGATACTCAGGCACACCACTTGCCAAAAAGCTAGGAATCAAAACAGGCTTTGCTATCTGGATACACAATCAGCCTGAACACTATTTAGAATTGTTTGATGACCTTCCGGATGACCTCGATTTTGTCAACGAACCCAAAGAAGAATCATTGGACTTCATTCACCTCTTCGTCAAAGAGATGGCTGTGCTCTCCGAGGTTGCTCCAAAAGCTAAGGGCTACCTTAAGAAAAATGGCACGCTCTGGGTGTCTTGGCCCAAAGGCGCTTCCAAGATTTCTACTGACCTCAGTCGCGATCCCATCAGGGAGTACCTATTGGGTATTGGTCTAGTGGATGTAAAAGTAGCCGCAGTGGATGAGAATTGGTCGGGGCTGAAGTTTGTGTATAGGGTGAAGGATAGGTGATGAGATGATGGTTTGATGATTTGATGGTACGATGATTTGATAATTAGATGATGTGGTGATGAGATGATTATATCATAAGACGTAGATGGCGAGTATGGAATATGGTAATTGCCCAATGTCATTTTGTATACTGACTCTTGAGTTATCGCCCTTTAAAGCAGCAACCTATTCGAATGTGAGTACCACTTATGCAAATAAATATCATCAATTGATCATATCGTACGCCATCAATTGATGATATACTAATAGCCAGAGTACCACGCGATCCCCATGATCGAATCATCATCTTATTAATTGGTTATATGACCTTATGCTCAGCTTAGTCATTTGCGTGGACCCGCCTTCGCCTTAGGCAGGCACAAACGACTGCGAAAGTGTATTAATAACGAGGTCGCTCCGAGTAACCTCTTTAATGTTCAATATGATGGTTTGATGATGGATTCTGGAAGTAAAGAGGCTATTTCAAAACCCAGTCCTCTCAACCTGTCCATTAGACTTGTTACTATTGGATTAAATATGCCTGGTAATCTCTTTACTATCTGCCAACAACCGCTCCGGGGAGTCATCCTGATCGTAGCGAGGGACCTACCTGATTAATAATTAACACTATAGATTGAGAGAGATTTCGCCTTGCGTCGGATTACCGTAAAGGAAGCTTTTCGCTTACCCAATCACATCTCAAAACGACTACTGATTATTGATTAAAACGAAAACTGCTTTACCCAGACACATGTAGATGAATATCTATTATTTAATAGCATGTTGCCAACCGGCTTAAAAAACTACTAAGCCATTACAACCCTTTCAATCGAGTTGGTGTCAAAAAGATACATGATGGACACATCAGACGAAATAAAAAAATAAAAAATCATTGATGACCTTTTGATGTGACAAACAACTAAGGGCCGATATGTCATAAATGAAAAAAATCAAAACAACATAATCTTATGAACAACAAGCTACAATCAGCGCTTTTGATTATTCTGACCATTGGAATGGGTTTTCTTTATTACCAGCAATTCGCTTCTCAAAAGACAGTTTACGTGGATTCGGCCCGCTTGCTTAATGAGTACCAGGGTATGATCGATGCACGAAAAGGTTACCAGCAAAAGACCTTTGCCTGGAAGGCGAACATTGATACTTTGGCCAGCGAAACTCAAAAGGCTATTAATGAGTACCAAGCCAGTAAAGACAAAATGAGTAAGAAAGAAAAGCAACTTTCTGAAGAATTGATCCGCACCAAGCAAAGACAACTAGCCGATTACCAAAAAGCGATGAATGAAAAAGCGGTACAAGAAGACCAGCAATTGACTGCTACTGTGCTGGAACAAGTCAATGCTTATCTTAAAGATCATGGGGAAAGCCATAATTATCGTATCATTCTAGCTGCTACAGACTATGGCAATATAGCTTATGCACAAGACGGACTGGACATTACAGAAGAAGTCTTAGCTGGGCTGAACAAAGTGTATACAGGACAGTAGGCAACCTAACTAATATTGCCCATTTTAAAAAAGTCAAAAATTATTGATGACCTTTTGATCTGAGAAACAACTAAGAACCGATATGTCAATTGACATATTCAAAAGGGACTTGATAAAGAGTACTACAGATAACAAAGAATTAAATACTATAACATTGAAGATCACAAGAACAACTGCTCGATCGAGCGCATTACACGCCTTATGGATTACCATGTTAGCAGGGATTTCCTACTCCTGTCAACCTGGCTACCTAAATGAAAAGGAGCTACAAGTTTATATACAAGATACTGACAACGGCCTGAGCAGGAAAAAGGCATTCAAAGGGTATGAGGTACAGGTAACCTACCGCCCGCAAGATCTTTTGATAGCACAGGAAACGAGTGGCAAAACGGAAGTACCAGCTCAAGAACTGGAAAGGTTGACTAGTAAATATGAAGATTACTATTACTTTATCCTCAGTTTATCCAGGGACAATAAAGAAGCGCTTTACAAAACGGGAGGAGGCTATGATCAATTCAGTGATATGGTACAAACGCTTTCTTTCAGAATGGCCAGCCACGTCAATATGACCACAGCCGGTCAAGATACCATAGAAGTAGCAGATTATGTATTCCCCAGGGCCTACGGTATGGGAGGAGCTACCAATCTGATGTTCGTATTCAATAAGAAGGAGGCAGAAGGAGATGAATGGGTACAACTCAACCTGAAAGAATTCGGCCTTGGTCTTGGCAATCAAAACTTCCGCTTCCGAAAAGAAGACCTTGACGAAGTACCTAAAATTAAATTCACAGGAACTTAACATCAACCACCAAATACTAATTACTTAATACTTGGTACTCAATACTAATTACTAAGGACTAAATACTAACTACTACAACATGTTTAGAAAAAGAAAACTCATCAAAGTTATCTCCATGTTCTTTTTGCTGGAGATGCTCTTCGACTTGGGACATCCCATAGTCTCTTATGCTCTGACGGCCGGACCTACGGCACCAGAATACACCAGTTTTGAACCAGTCGATACAACTGATATGGTGAATATGCTCAATGGTGATTTTGTATATAACATGCCTATTATGGAAGTACCAGGTCCCAATGGCGGATATCCACTCTCATTGTCATATCATGGAGGAATTAAAAATGATCAAGAGTCAACATGGGTAGGTTTAGGATGGAATATAAACCCAGGCGCCATTAACAGGTCAGTTCAAGGGTTTGTGGATGACTCTAATGGAGAAGAGTATAAAACGCTTGATTACTCAGATGGCGGAGAAAGTACCACAACTACTTATAATTTATCTTTAAGTAAATCTTTAAACGGAGGAGTAACATCGTCTTTAAATTTTAGTTTATCTACCACTAGAGATACTTATGAAGGAATATCCAGAGGCTTTTCTTTGTCAAAAGGTAGTGGTTATACTCCCGGCAATAACCCATTTACGCCTCGTTTTTCAAGAACATTGGGAATTACGTCGTCAGGTGGAAATGTTTCGGCTTTTGTCTCAGACAGAGTAAGTGGTTCAGTTTTGGGTTCTGTGTCTACTGGAGCATCATTGTCCTCCAAAGGGTTAAAAAGTTTTACTGGGTCTTCCGCTGATATTGCAGCTAATAATAATACTGCAGGAAGACTTAGCTCCTACACTCGTACAGAAACCAAGACAGGAGGTCTGGGTAGCCCAATAGGTGTTGTGCTAGACATTACTAAGAAGTATACACGATATTGGTCAAGTGAAACTGCGGTTATGAAAACCTATGGGTCATTGTATCCGGAAAATGGTAATGGCAATCTTGATAGCGATCGTTTAGATAATACAGTTTTAATCACGCATAGTGGAGATATTTATAACCTATATGATGACGTGAGTAATTCAATTGCTGAAGAAAATAACCCTGAACTGCAAATCGGTGGTACTTTCCTGAATTATGATAATTACCAGGTACTCGGTCAAGGAGTAGGAGGAGCTATTGAACCGTACGTCGCTGAAAACGGAGATTTATATGGACAGAGTAATTACTCTTTACTCTTGAACAATGGGTTGCCTAACTTTAATAATCCTATTTTGAAGTATAAGACTTTAGGGAAACAGTTTGAAATAGATAAGGTCGATTTTAGGTTTTTGGGTGACTACTCTAACCGGGTTGATGTCAATGCATCAGATATAATAGCAGACGGCACGGAAATTTTTAGTACAACAGCTCATGATGTTACAGGCCATAATGACGGTATCCGAATTAATGGAAAAGAACAACGTATAGCGGGTTCAAGAGACATTCAATGGTTTACCAATGAAGAGATTACATTGGGTGTCGCTAAGGCTCAAGGGTTTGTAGATTTCTATCAAGATCCATTAGATCGCAAGCTGGATTATGAGGTTTACGATAATTACCTTCAGCCAGAATCCGGCTTACCCTATTGTCTTAGTAGTTTTCAAGCTGCTGAAAGCTCTGGCTATAATGAGCCTTCTTTTGTAGACGATCTTTATTGTGATGATGATGGTATGGTAAACTGTCCATCGCAATTTTATTATAAGAGCCTTAAACCAAAAAACTACGACTTACGAAAAAAAATTGGCGGTTTCAAAGTAACTAACGAAAGTGGAGTCACCTATCACTATGCACTACCGGTATATAACTACAATGAATATTCTCGAACCCGCCTGAAGGAAACGAGAGAAAACATTCCCGAACACAGAGAAAATTTTAATCAGGCTCCTTACGCTTATACATGGCTGTTAACTGCCGTTACGGGACCAGATTTTGTAGATAGAAACACTAACGGTGTTCTGGATGATGAAGATTGGGGCTACTGGGTTAAGTTCGATTATGGCATGTGGACAGACAGTTATCAGTGGCGCACACCTCATCAAGGATATGCACAAGACATCAATGCTGATGTGATGACCTTTACCTACGGTATGAAGGAACTTTATTATTTAGACGCGGTGGAAACAAAATCTCACATCGCACTATTTGTCAAGTCAAAAAGAAAAGACGGCCGCGGAGTGACCAGCAGGTTGGAAGGAGGTAGTAATCCCAGGGAGTATTCTATGGTCTATCGTGATAGGTTCAATTCGGCGATAGATTTAGGTCGATTGAACTATTATGTAGCTCCGGTCGCAACCATGAAGTTGGATGGTATATATCTGTTGGATAAAGATCATTATGCTTCACTAGGAGTAGGCAAATCTACAGGTAGTAAGTACCAGGAAGCAACAATAGATAATCCGCACAGATACAATTATATAGGCAATGATGTTGAAACACCAACGGGTTCAAACATTCGGGAAACAGAAGATTTTGTGTATGTCAAGTATCACAATGGGCAATTGGTGCTTGATGACGATGATGTCGCGAATATTCTCGATGCTCCGGGAGGCTTGAAAGAATCGTCGTTGAGAGTGGTAAATTTCAACTATGACTACTCCCTCGCTCAAGGGGTTACCAATTCAATTGGTTACTTTTCTGACTTTGATAATTATGAGGGCTCGTTCGACTGTTTCCCATTAGGTCAAGATATTGAAGTGCCTTTAAATGATTATGCTCATCACTTAAGGCAATACGACCCCTTCTGTGGTAATGTAGGAGTATATCAGATGTACGCAGAGAATTCAGGGTATTTGAATCGAAATCCGATTGGATCATCTCCCTTTTGTAGTGTAAGGCTCAATGGAGAAAATGGTGGTCATACATCTTTACCGAAAAGTGGAGGCCAGAATACACATTTTCATAAGACAGGAAAATTGACGCTTTTAAGTGTTGATATGCTGGGTAAGAGAGGTGAAAGTGTAGTTCCACCATATAATTTCGAATACGCTAAAAATCCAGCTTACAAAGCCAACCACTATGATGAATGGGGCTACTATAAGAGTGATTTTGAGGGTAGTTCTTTGCCGGCTAACATTTCGGCCAATAGGAACGATGAGGGCTGGCTAGTTGTATCTTCTGATCCGACTGAAGAGCAAAAGGCCGTTTTGCCATACAGTAGAGAAGTGACGGAGAATTCTGCTAACAATGTAGATGCTTGGTCCTTGACTAAAGTCACTAGTCCTTTGGGCGCTGAAATCAACATTGACTATGAAGCTGATGAGTATGTATCAGTTCTCAATAATGCTCAGCAATATGAAATTGAGACACTGGAGCAAGCGACATCTACAAATCGGATTGTATTAAAGCCGAAAGAAAAGAGTTCAAAACTGCTTCAATCTATAGTAGGCACATCGTTAGATTTGAAGGTTCTGATTCTAGACGAATTGAAACCTACGGGTCTTCCGTTTGTAAAATCAGCGCGCGAACATATAATAGATGATCTTTCAGGAACGGTGATCAATGTTAGTCAGGGTGACATTATCGTCGATCATCCGTTGCTGTATGATCTTCTTTCTCCTAGTGTTGCAAATATCGATGGAGCTACCTATGATGTAGTGCCACATGTGGTGTCAGCATTCATTGTTAAGAATAGCGTAACACACAGAGGAGGAGGAATTCGAGTGAGCCGAATTAGTCTTAAAGATGGGTTTTCCGGTAGAGAGGTTTGGACCAAATATGATTACAAAAACAAGAATACAGGCCTAACCTCCGGTGTGAGTGCCTTTAAGCCATATAACGCCGTAAACGTTAGCTATGATGTTCACAATGATTTTTTTTATAATTCTTTAAAAAGTACTGATGCTGATTTATTGAAGGTGTTTGACAGAGCACGCAATACCTTTCAGATGAAGGCCAATGAAACTAATGCAAAAGTAATGGCCAATATCACTGAAGTACCTGCCGGAGTGTACTATGAGTTTGTAACCACCCAAACCGGTGTGAATGAGTATGAATCTGATTTCAAGGATCAGTATAGGTACACAGTATTTTCTGAGGATTTAGTAAGAAAAACCAGGACTCCATTAAACACGCCAATTGCTGATCACAAGTCAGCTCGATTAGAACTTGAAAATTATACCCACAGAATAGGTAATCTTGAAAAGCAGGAGAGAATAAATGCTTCAGGCGAAGTTATTTATCGCCTCACCAATAATTATTTGCTGGATTCGGATTTATCCACCTTTGAAGAAAACCTGAAGAACCAAAAACAAGGTGTTATTGAGCAATCTGCACATAAACACTTTAAGCATACGAAGTTCTATGTCACTGATTTTGAACCACCTTATGAGTACGAACAAGTGCATAGCTATCACCGCGCATTAGTCTCAAAGAGATCTGATTATGTAGATGTGTTGACTGGCACTATTGAAGAAGACTTAAGAAATGGAATAGTGACTAAAACTGACTTTTTAGAGTTTGATTTCTTTTCCGGTCAAGCTACTAAGACTTTAGTGAATGACAGTTATGGAAATCACATTTTATCCGAAACTACTCCTGCATATCACAAATATCCTGCCATGGGAATCAGCTTGAATGGTGGATTCAATATGCTAACACAAGAAGCTGAAAATAAGACTTATACAGTAGATAACCCAGACGAATTGAACCCTCGAGGTTTAATTGCTGCATCCGTACAGACTTGGAGCCCGACTATTGATCAGCTAAATATGGATAATACACCCAAGGGTTTAAGATATTATTCTACCCCACTAACAGAGAATACCCGAAGGATTGGACGGCTGAGTGGTGATATCTCAATTGGTGATCGTTTAATTGTATCCTATTTATTTAATGATTATCGATTAAAAGTAATTGATCAATTGAATTCAACAGATTTCGAGGTATTAGTTATAGATGGGCCAATTCCATTACTGTCGACGGGGTACCTTGATTTTACAGCTACTAATTTCACTACTTTCAGAAAACACCGTAGCTATGTGTATTTAGGTAATGACATCAGTCTTAGTGCTAATGGTCTATACCCTTACGGTTCATTCTCCGAATTTATCAGTTGGGGGCGTGGTGAGCAACCTATTTCTGAACAATGGCAAAAAAACAGTGAGATTACTCTTTACGATCCATTTTCTCATGCGCTAGAGGCTTCAGATGTTAATGGTAATTATATGGCTACCAAGATGGACCGTCATCAAGAACAGGTTTACGCAACCGTTGCGAATGCTAGTTACGATGAGTTTGCCTATTCAGGCGCCGAAGATATTTCAGGGGGGAATGCAACTCTTGGAGGAGGTGTTACTTATCAAAGCGGTAACTTCACTCAAACCCCTTCAAATGTTCACACCGGACGATATGCTGTTAGTGGAAATCCGGGTGAAAAGACTTTTACTTTCCATACAACAGGTGCCAATAGCGGTCGTACTTATGCCGTGAGTGTCTGGTCATCACAACCTGATCCTTTGATCAAGTACGCAATGAATGGTGTGGTAGCAACTGCTGATCCATTACCTGTCAGGCAGGCTGGTAACTGGTATTTACTTAGGGCCAATATTGAGTCCACTTCCAATGAAATAGAGGTATGGGCAGAGGCATCAGGTACTATGACCCATTTCGATGATTTCCGTTTTCACCCTTTAGATGCGGCCATGACCAGCTACGTGTACAATGAATGGAGAGAACTTACTCATATTCTTGATGCTAATAATGTCTTTACAGAATATAAATATGATCCGGCAGGTAGGCTAGCGGAGATTTGGAGAGAGACTTTTGATCAAGATAATGATGGCATCAACGATGGTAAAGTAAAGGTGTCTGCAAATGAAATCAATTATGCAAGAAATAATGGCCAATAAGATGAAATACTATTTAATTCTCATTTTCACCCTGTATGGTGGTGTATTAAGTGCCCAAACTATCATTTCCAATGGTACAGCTTGTCCCGGTTCCACTGTAACCTACGAAGCTTATTTCGCTGATCATTGTGAAGATGCATGGCCGGAAGGACCAGGCTGGACTGTGAATCCGCCAACTGCCTATGAGTCATGGACACAACTGAGTGAGACTCAAATTAGTGTTACATGGAGCAGCACATTTAGTGGTGTTGCTGATATTGCTTATCAATACAATGTAATTAACAGCATTGACGAAAGTAATCCTATTTGTGGTAGCTTAAATACCATCACAACCACTGTTGCGGCTTCCGATGTACCACCTATTCAGATCAGTGTTTCTGATCTTACCCCATGTTTGAATTCCACAATAGTATTGGAAGCCAATAATGTTACTAACAATATTGAGTGGTTCGACGGTAACACTTTATTAGGAATAGCTAACCCAATTAACATTACTGTTACGGGTGATATGAATATTACGGTTACGGGAAACGTAGCGCACTGTTCGGGTTTCTCTGCTTCTACCGGAACTATAAGCCTAACAGCTTCAGCAGCCCCTTCAATGAGCATTGCAGACGAAACCTATCAATTTTGCTTACCTCAGGAGGTGTTCATCGCACCCAACAAACCGGAAGGGATTTCATCATTCGTTTGGAAAGATCAACAATCCACAACTGTATTTGAACAAGATGTGCTGGATTTAGGACGACTTCCCGTTGGAGCTTATTTGTATCACCTATATGGACGTGATGCAAATGGTTGTGAGTCAACAGATTTTGCCCATATCGATATACAGGTATTAGCGCGATGCAATGCCAGTTTGAACTATATTTCGGCGACCGCTTATGATGAATACGGTAATCCTATAGCTGGATCAAGGACATACTACGACCATACGGGGCAGCTATTACAAAATCAGGCACGGGGATATAGCGATCATACAGTCATTATTAATCAGCCTGTATATGATCGTCTCAATCGTTCAGTGATTAATACCTTAAGTGCACCAGCCACTGGCACTGCGTACAATTATCGCGGAGATTTTGTATTAGACAATACAGGCCTTTCTTATGGTTACTTGAATTTTGACGATCCTCTAAACCCTCAAAAGTTTTTGAATCCTGATTTAATCAATAACCTATCAATATTGGGTGATTATTACAGTGGCATTAACACCACTGAGGATTTCGTACCCTCTTCCATCTACCCTTATTCAAGAACCGAATTCTATGACGATGGCACTGGTGAAGTGAAAAGGTCGGCCGGGGTAGGTGAAGAACTGAGGTTAGGCAGTGGCCATGAAGTATATAGTAAAAGCTTTGGGGTTTCTACGGAGCTTGACGCATACATAGATATTAGAAACAAGATACTGGGTTTGACCGCTGGACCTAATACTTTATCTGAGGAGGCCATTCAAACCGTTTCTATCGACCAAGATGATAACATGACGGTGGCTTTTACCGACCGGTCAGAAAATGTGTTAATGACTGCCAGAAAAGGAGATTGGTTATACCCATCAAGTAGGTTCACCTTGCCGGAAGGTTCAGGCTTTTTTTATGTATTGGATACTGATGAAAACATTCAAATATCAGAATCTGAAGACGTACAAAATGTAAAGACAGGATTTACCTGGTTTAGTCTTCAAAATGGAACCTTGGCCCCAGGGTTTTGGAGGATAGAATCGTCTCATCCCGACCTAACTATTAGCACCTCCTATGGCTTCGGGGATATCTCTTTTAATTTCTATGATGATGCCGGAAGACTAGTAGTTGCCATTGCTCCCAATGGGGTAGAGCAGATACTAAAAAGTCCTAACGGTATTGACGATTTTGATTTGGCCAATTTACCATTTGCCACCTACTACCATTACAATCATCAGGGGTGGCTATTATCTATGCGTGAACCCGATGCTGGAGTTACCGAGTATCTCTACCGAAAAGACGGGTCTATACGGTTTTCTCAAAATGCTCAACAAAAGGTAGAAGGCCGATTCTCTTACACAGATTACGATAATTTGGGCAGACCAATAGAATCGGGAGAATACAAAGGAGCCATGACTTTCCCAGGTAATTTGACCGGCCAATTGGAGGACACAGGGTCAAAGAATTGGCATCTAACTGATGAGAATAAAGACTGGGTACGTACTCATTATGATCAACCAGCCGAGGATTTCAATGCAGACACGGGTATGCAGGATCTATACCAACAAGATTTTATCATGGGTGCCGTCAGCTGGACTGAAAATGAAAACATCAAGACTTGGTATAGCTATGATGAGCAAGGTAGAGTAACCTGGATGATGCAAAAACCTACTGCTGTCCCGATCATTTTTGTAGTAGAATATGAGTACGATTTCCTGGGAAATGTACTACAGGTAGCCTATAAATCTTATGACTCCGACCAAAACCTGCGAGATCAATTCTACCACCATTATCAATATGATGCTGATAAGCGATTGAGCCAGGCGTGGACCAGTGAAGACGGTAACATTGACAAAGCCGTTCCCCAGGCAAAATACATATATTATCTACATGGCCCCTTAAAGCGCATAGAATTGGCTGGTGACCTACAAGGGATCGATTTTGTCTATAACATACAGGGTTGGTTGAAAAGGATTAATCACCCTGATTCGAGTCTGGACCCTGGCAATGATGGGGAAGGCAACGGTTTTAAGAAGGATGCCTTTGGTATGATACTCAACTATTATGAGCACAACATGAATGGCTTATTCCAGGTTTCGACACTGGATAACCGACCCAACCCTTTGGATTTTCATGGATTGACTGAAGACGGTACCCAACCGATGCGGATAGCATCTATGTTTGATGTATTCAGGCCAACCATAAAATCTGAATCCGGGTCTGTTCTGAAGCAATACAGTGCCGAACAACCGATCTACAGCGAACAACTGAAAAGTCTTATTAACCAACGATCATCGGATCAATAACCTATCACAAAATGAAAGCTATTTTCAAGACTTTAAGATATCCATTTTCGATGACCCTGTTGCTGATGATGATAACAGGATTCGTCAAGGCACAATCGAACGACAATTTCGAGGATGCCTATACACTGACCAGTATCGACAATTTCTGTTCTGTGCCTGGTGAGTTCTCTACCGCAGGGGCCACGCCGGATGAGGCATTACCCAGTAATTGGACCGCTGGTCCTTATACTAATGTCTGGTACAAGTTCACTGCTACCACTACCGAGGTAAGTATTCGTGTAGAGGTGGGCAGTATGAATTATCCCAGGATTGCCCTTCATGATGCCACTAAAGCCGAAATTAAGAGTGTAGCTAATGCAGGGTCAATCGATCCGGTGGGGATGAGTGTAAATACTCTGAGTATTGGAGAAACATATTATATCAACATTTCAAATGGTCCAAACGCAGGTCACTCTGGTACATTTATTTTATGTGTAGATGATGCAGTTTCAGAAGACTATCCGGCAGGAGCCATTACCATCACACACAGCAGTAACAACTGTTCCGCAGATGGTGCTTATGACACACGCATCGGGACACCAGACGGTACCAAACCCTCTAATTGGATCAACGGCCCTAATGCCAACGTGTGGTTTACATTTCAGGCTGCTTCTAACGAAGTGACTTTGGATGTAAAGGTAGCAGGTGTAACTCAGGCCATGAAGTTTCCACGTATGGCACTCTACAATGATGCCATGCAAATCCTTGCCAATGTCGGTGATAATGGTATATCAACAGATATTACGCTTAACTATACGGGTTTGACAGTAGGGGATTGGTACTACGTTAATGTTGATAATGGCCCTAACACCGGCCATAGAGGTCTTTTTACGCTTTGTATAGATAACCCAGGGTCTACGCCCGCTTTGCCGATCATTCCTGCCAATTTCAGCGCTACGGCCATTAGTTCGAATCAAATTGACCTTAGCTGGGATGATGTCTCTGATGAGACCAGCTATACACTATCAAGATCTACCACATCCGGAAATGGGTTTGTTACACTGGCCGAGAACATTGCTGCCAACACGACCAGTTACAGTGATCAGGGTTTGGCTTCGAACACTTCCTATTTCTACAAGATTGAAGCCATCAATGGATCGGGTAGCTCCGGGCAAAGCGTCGAAGTAAGTGCAACTACTGATCCTTTACCGGTTCCATCTGTACCATCTAACCTGATGGCGACGGCAGTCTCATCGAGTGAGATCAACTTAAACTGGACTGACAATGCAAATAACGAGACTGGTTTTGAAATTCACCGATCAAATGGATCTGGCGGCCCTTACACATTTGTAGGTACGACAAACGCTAATGTTACCACCTTTAATGATGCTGGCCTGACGGCTTCTACGTCGTACTACCATGTAGTATTGGCCACTAATGCCTCTGGTGCCTCTGCTTTTTCAGCAGAAAGCACTGCTACTACTGACCTGGCGAGTCCACCACCATCATCGGCGGTCAGCATCAATATCAACTTTACCCGTATAGGCTCTGGTACCTCATCCGGCTGGAATCATTTCGCCAGTAACAGTAACAGTGGTTCATCTATGACTGATCTGGTGGATGAGCAAGGTGTAGGCACGGGTATTGATGTGGCCCTGCTTACCAATTGGAACAATACCAGTGCCACAGGTGGAATGACTTCAGGCATCTACCCACAAGACGTGATGGAATCCTATATCTGGACCGATAACGTGGGAGAGATCATCCAGTTCAGTGGGCTAGATGTCGAAAAGCAATACAGCTTTGAATTTTTCAGTAGCCGGGACCGCACAGGAGATAGGAGGGCAGAATTTGTCATCGGCAGCAGCACGGTAGAACTCAATGCCTCAGGCAATACCGACAATACGGTAAGGATTGATAATGTAAGCCCGGATACCGAAGGTACCATTGAAATTACAGTTAATCGACCTAGTGGAAGTGCCGTAGCCTATTTGAATGCCATAGTAGTCAAGACTTATGGAACGGCCAATCCTACAGTACCAAATGCTCCTTCAGGTTTGGTAACTACCAGCATGTCATCAAGCGAAATCACCTTGAACTGGACCGATAATGCCAATGATGAGACAGGCTTTGAAATTCACCGTTCGACTACCACAGGAGGCCCCTACAGTCTGGTTGCCACGGTTGGATCTAATGATATAAACTATACAGATGCAGGGCTAAATGCATCAACAACTTACTACTATGTCATCCGTGCTATCAATGGAGTAGGAGCTTCATCCTACTCACTGGAAGGCAGTGCCTCTACAGACACGCCTCCTGTAAACCAAACATCAAGCCGCATGCTGATCAATTTTGGTCAGAACAGCGCACCGTCACCATGGAATAACACCCTATCTGCGCCAAGTGTAGGTACGACGCTGAGCAGTTTAGTTAATGATCAGGGAGTAAACCAGCCCATAGCATTAGAAGTAGTTACAGCTAATTGGGCCGGTAGCCAATCAGGGGTGTTTAACCAAGGTGCTCAAACCGCAGACGATTCAGGTGTATATCCTGATGCTGTGATGAGTGAGTACTGGTATTTCGGCACCTTTGGCGGTGATGCCACAGTACAAATGAAACTGACCGGGTTGAACGCAGAAGCCACTTATGATCTGGTCTTTTTCGGTAGCAGTGCATGGACCGGAGTAGCGGACAACGGGACTACCCAATATGCAGCGGGAGGCCAAACCGTATCTGTCAATGTACAGGATAACACCTCATTGACCGGTACGATCACTGATATAACGCCTGATGTCAATGGCGAGATTATCATCACCATGAGCAAAGCGGCGGGTACACCTGTAGGTTATATCAATGCTATGGAATTGATTGAGAGAACACAAGAAACCAATGAAGGTCTGGTATCAGATGCTATTGAGATCCAGGCATTGCGCGATCTGTATAACAACACGGGAGGTACCTCATGGACTAATAATACTGGCTGGCCTACATCAGCAGCAGAGTGGGATGCTCTCACTTCGGTTGGTCAAATTGCTCAAGAAGCCTGGTTTGGAGTAACCGTAGAACAGGGAGATGTGACAATGATCCGAATGAATGCGAACGGTCAGGAATCCGGTAATAACTTACAGGACGGTATTCCTGAATCCCTTACTAACCTGACCGCTCTTAAATCTCTCCGCCTGAACCATAATCCATTGCTTACGGGTAGTATTCCGCTCAACATAGGAGATCTTGATCAACTTGATGATTTATGGCTTAATGATAATGACCTTGACGGCGTATTGCCCTCATCAATGAGTGCCATGACATCACTTAAAATTATTAAGCTTGAGGGTAACAGATTAGGGGGGCAGCTAGGTAACGCCTTGATCGGAAATGCAGGTCTTGAAGAACTTTGGTTAAATGACAACCAATTCGAAGGTTCAATTCCAAGTTACTTTTCCGGTTTTAATCAATTGAAGGTATTCTATGTTTTGGGCAATAATTTCAGTGGTAGCTTTCCCAATTGGTTCAATTCGCTGACCAGTCTGGAATGGCTAGGAGTAGAAGGAAATTTTGAGCCGGGGCCCATCCCCGATCTTTTTAACCTAACGCAATTACAGTTATTAGCCATTGGTAACACCAACAGGAATGGTTTGATTCCTGATTGGATAGGCAACTTTTCGAACCTATGGTATTTAGGTTTACATAATAATAACCTTACCGGAACAATCCCGGCATCATGGTCCGGCTTGACTAGTTTACAAACTATCGATTTGTATAATGTTGGAATTGACGGAGCCATACCTGACTTCTTCAACACATTCAACGAGTTAACCACATTAAATATTTACAATACTTTTATTGATGGTTTGCCTGGTTTTGGTGCACACCCTAATAAAGCCAACCTGACTATAAGGGTGCATGACAATTTGTTGGATTTTGGTCATCTGGTGAAAAACTTTCCGCTTGGAACTAACCCTTACAGCGAGTTTACCTACAGTCCCCAAAAAACTCCTTCAAATCTCATATCGGTTAACGCCACGGCTGGTTTACCTTTTCAAATGGAAAATGATCGGGAACATGCTGAGGAGAACAGATATGAATGGCAGGAGTGGGATGGCAATGCCTGGCTGGCTGTACCCGGTGCTAATTTCGAGACTTTCGGTATAAGTGACTTTGACGCTTCAATTGATGGTAAGCGATACCGATGTGCTATAAATAACAATTGGCTAACTGCACTTACTATTTATTCCTCTGAATTCCGTGTAAACTATATCGGTGATGAACCACCGGTAAATTATGATGTTCAACCTCTTTACAATGGTACCATTACCTCCATGCAATGGCGTACGGATCGTCCTGATGGAGTTGCTGAAGATGATTTCGAGGATAATGGCTGGGGTACCTACCTTTTTGAGTATGATGACCAATACCAACTGACCGGAGCTTTGTGGGGAACGCGTAACGGGCTACAGATCAGTGTAGACAACAATAGGTACCGTTTGAATCGTTTAGCTTATGACCCTAATGGTAACATACAATCTTTACGGCGTTATGATGGCAATGGAGGGTTAAAACATGATTTTGAATATACCTACAACAGTGATCCGAATGCCACTCCAACGAACCAATTGGAACGTATTGCCGGACATTCATCTTATCACTACAATAGTATAGGCCAGCTTACTTATGAAGACTCAGAAGAAGGAGAAGACAAATATGTCGAGTATGACGTGACCGGAAAGGTAATAGCGGTTTATTCTCAAGCCACTTACGACGAAACTACCGGTAGCTATGTCTTCGATGACCAATTCAAGAAGGTAAGCTACACCTATGATGATCGAGGCTTTCGTTTGATGAAACGCAACGAAGAAACCAAGAAAGAGACCTTGTACTTACGCGATGCTTCCGGTAATCTCTTGAGTATCTATGAAAGAGATGGTAATGACCAGGATCAAATGGGGGTGAGGACAGAAGTGCCGGTATATGGATCCGGTAAAATAGGCGTTTATTATCCTCAGCAGGATGGTACGACCGCTTATGAACTCACCGATCACTTG
Source organism: Bacteroidota bacterium (assembly GCA_039819065.1). Classification (GTDB taxonomy): domain Bacteria; phylum Bacteroidota; class Bacteroidia; order Cytophagales; family Cyclobacteriaceae; genus JBCBSS01. Next base: position 97,936 of record JBCBSS010000003.1, on the reverse strand, counting down.
GGTAATGTTCGAGCAGTGGTCAAAAGACAGTTGGTTACACTCACTGCCACTATGGAAGACACTGGTACACCAGATATGACCAACCCAAGGGTAGAAGAATTACAGTATTTTGATAATCTTTTTGAGACGGCCATAGACGATGTCAATCGCAACCATACAGACTACACCGATGCCAGTTACTCCTCATTCCTGTATTGGGGCGGGACAGAGGTCACTCCCACACAAGCGATTGGGCCGTCGACAGGGCTACGGGTACGTGCCGACGACGAAATAAGTATAGAAACTTATGCTTTGTATGACCATAAGGGCGGTACGTATTCCAGGGATTTGATGCTCTCTTCCCTGGTAAGCCAATTGACCAGTACTTTCACCGGTACCATTGCTACAGACGCTGGTGCGATGGTAAATGACCTGATCGACGATGCCAATACAGCTTTGTTCAATGTGCCTGGTGTTCAGAACAATGAAGATGATCGTCCTTTTGCCTTCCTCAACTATGTACTTTTTGATGATGGTTTTGCGTTGGTGGATGCTGGTGCCAGACGGGTGAGTAATCAAGCTGAAGGAGCATACGAAAAACTCACTTGGGACCAACCATTGAATGTTATACAAGATGGCTACCTCTTTGTTTGGGTAAGCAATGAATCCAATGACACACAAGTATGGTTTGATGACTTGTCCGTTACCCTTACCAGGGACATGACAACACAATCCACTGACTATTACCCGTTTGGCTCTGTGGCCAGAAGGTACAATACACCCAATAACTATTTCGAGCCTTTACAGCCCACTTCTGGTTTGGAGGAAAGTATGATCGCCCGATTGGATTTGAATGGTAATACCAATGATCAAAGCGGTAATGGTAATAACGCCACACTTTACGGAGGAAGCTATGCTAACGGTATAGATGGGTTAGCCAGTACGGCGGTGACTTTAGACGGAGTCGATGACTTCATGGAAATTAATCCCACGTCCTGGGATACTGATAATGAATTATCATTTTCCTTCTGGCTCAAAACCAATAATACTGGTACACAGGGGTTGATCAATAAAATGGATTATATCAAGGGTGTGGGTATAATGTCTTATTTGAATCCAAGTGGTAATGTGTATTTTGTCACATGGATCGAGCCTTTCGTACCGATCATCCATTTAGAATCATCAGAGTCGGTGAATGATAATGAATGGCATTTGATCAACTTGGTGCTTAAAGGAACAAAAGCCGAAATATGGATAGACGGTCATTTGTCCGTTACTGGAAACGCAGGAGGCAATATTCTCATAACCAATGATGAGCCAATTGAAATTGGTCAGGGGAATAACACCTCATATTTCTCCGGTGCACTTGATGAGTTTTACATTTTCGATAGGGCCTTGAATGCGGCAGAGATCACTCAACTCTACAGTCAAAAAACCATAGAAGATATAGATCAGACCACTGCTACTCAAAACCAAATAGCCTTCGGCCAATACTACCGATACGGCTTCCAGGGAGAATTTGCTGAAGAAGATAGTGAGACGGGTTGGAATAGTTTTGAGTTGAGGATGTATGATGCCGTGATTGGGAGATGGCTTGTGAGAGACCCTGCATTCGAGTTTCCTTCACCATATCTTGCGTTAGGAAATGATCCAATGAACCTTGTCGACCCAGATGGTAGCACCACTCGACCTATTAACAACAAGAGGCGTTGGAAAGGGTTTAAAAACCCCAATAATTTTTTTAAAAGAGCTTGGAATAGCATTTCAGGTAATCAGTTTTTAAATACAGCCTATAAGCTGATCGTGGAACATCCGGAATTGGATACAAGGTATCGGCAAAGTGATGATTTTCAAGAGGTTTATAGCGCTTATGTTCAGTATCCCATTGAAATTGAAGGTCAGGTTTTATATCTCACTATTGAAATAGGAAGTCAAGATATGGTAGATATATTGGAATTTCTTCAACCGACCTCCAGTATAGATATTATGCCATTCTTCAGTCTAGCACCACTAGGTAATGTTGGTCGTCACTTTATCAAAGGAGCACGCACCTATATGTCATTTACTAGGCGCGCTGAAAAACTAGGTAACGATTATGCAGCTTATTTGAGGAAAATTGAACAAGTCGGAGTTACTGGTGCCAAGTCTGGCCCTCATGGCACACCTGATAAGAGGGCAGCTCAATGGTTGAAGAGATTAGCGAACAGTGATAAGACAATTCTGCCTGAATTTCGCGATGCACTCAAAAAGGCAGCTAGAAGGCTTGAAAAAAGAGGTAATGCGGATAATCACAAACAATCGAGGTAAGAATAAATTGAAACAAATCCTCATCCTCATACTGCTCCTTTTGTCTACCCTGGCTTATGGTCAGGAAGGACAAGCCGTTGACAGCTTAGCCAAACGGGTTAAGATAAGGTTGAGTATGCAAATCAACATAAATTCAGATAGTATTGGTGTGGTCGATAGAGCCTTCGGGCAGGTCGACTCCGCCAATGCTTTACTTACCTACAGGCTAGATAGCATCAGCGAACTGAAGATCAGGAATCATAAAAGCGACTCGCTCAAACAAGCTACCCGACAAAAGCTGGACAGCATCAAAATGCTGAACCTGCCTCATGAAAAGTATGTGGCTAAAGTGGACAGCCTGAACAGCCGACTAGAAGGTAAGATTAGTGAACTGAACCAAAAGGCCGAGCAGAAGCTGCAAGATTGGAGAACCAAACTGACCGCTAAGCTCAATGGAGCAGATAGTTTGGGTAACGTCAACCTACCAGATACAAGATTGCAAAACAGTAACATTGACCTAACCAATGTGGATGAACAACTCAATATCGATAAACCAGCCGGTTTAGATAACTTAGAACTAAAAGGCATGGAAGATGTAGATATTGATGCCAATATCGAAAATCCATTAGAAAGCAACGAAAAGCTCAGACAGATCAAATCCGAAGCCGATCGTATTAAAGGCGTACCTCAAGAAGAGATAGAGAAAGTGAAAAGCTCAGGCGAAGTGAAAGGTGTAACCGATGAACTTGGCAAAGTAAAAGAAGTAGGGGCAGAGGTAGATGAATACAACCAGGCCATCGCCAAAGCCAAAGAGGGGGACGTAGAAGACCTGGAAAAGAAAACGGAAGAAGAAGCCCTCAAACGCAGTGAGCTAAATATGTTGAATGAGGAAACGGCTGAGTTCAACAAGCTCAAAGAACAACATGGCAAATTCCTCAAAGATGCCGAGCAGTACCAAAACAAAGAAATGGTCATCCAACGTATCAAAGAGAAATCCAAACACCTGGCCATAAATCATCTACCTAAGAATGTTGACTACCAATCTAAGCTGGAAGCCGCCCAAAAAAGATTGGCCGCCTACAAAAAGAAGTACGGTGAGATACAGAGTTTAGAAGATACTTTGTTAAAGAAAACCAACCCACTCAAGGGCAAACCCTTGAAAGAACGCCTAAGACCCGGCTTTGACCTGGAAATCGCCCGTTCGGGCAATCCCTTCATTGATTTTGCCCCGACCCTTGGCTATCGCATAAACGACCGCTGGTCGATCTACGGAAGCTATGTTTATCGTTTTGAGTTTAAGCAAGATGAATTCGCCTTGGCAGGAAAAATGCCTACACACGGAGGACGGTTTTACTCTACCTACAGGGTATTTAAGAGCTTTTCATTACTAGCCGGAGGGGACTATATCCGTACCAATGTACCTCGCACCCAAACTGGTGAAAACTACAGGGCCTGGGCTGCCGGTCTGTATGGCGGTATTGTAAAACGCTACAGCTTATCTCGTACCTTGAAAGGCACCGCACAAGCCTTATACAACTTCAATCACGATGATAACAGTCCTTTTCCAAGGAAATTTAACATCCGCTTAGGCTTTGAGCTAGACCTGTCGAAGAAACGGAAGAAACAAAGGCTTGATTTGAATGGTAAGCCGTTACCCAAAGGAGTGAAGTTGCCGAGGAGATTGAGGTAGTAGTGATTATATAATGGTTTGATGATGTGATAATGAGATGATTTGATGATACGGTGATGAGATGATTAGATAATGAGATTGTTTGATGGTGAGATGATTTACCACTACTTAATAGGCTATCTTCCTTTCGGGCAGCAACCTATTTGAGGGTAAGCACCCGTTGTGCAAATGAGTATCATCAATTGATAATATATTATACCCTCAATTGATGATATGATCTTCTTGGGAATCTCTCTAGCAGACTGGAGAAACAAGATGTAACACAAAAGACCTTGATTCAAAGCTGTCATTGCAATCCTGCCTGTCGGCAGACACGGGACGACGAAGGAGGAAGAAGCAATCTCGATGCTAATAACGAGATTCCCCGGATTCGTTCCTTCGTCACTCACCGTGGAATGACGGAGCAAGTGCAAACTGGCTCTTTCGGCCGTCGTCTGCGCCTGCCTACCGGCAAAGGCAGGTTCTCACAAACGACTAAACCGAGCAAAGTCTTTCTGTGGTGGATAGTCAAGTAACTAGATTACTCTGAGTAATCTCATTATTTAATAAAAGAAACATATCAGAAATTCAACATAAACTCCTGCAGGTTCACTTGCCTTTCCAGTTGTAGCTTTTTTCGCAATCTATAGCGGCTGATCTCGACTCCTCTGATCGAAATGTTCAGGAGTTTGGCGATCTCTTTGGTGGAAAGGTTCATTCTCAGATAGGTACTGAGGCGGTATTCTTGGGGGCTAAGCGTGGGATAAGTGTTTCTCAATCGCTGGGAGAAGTCACCATGTACACCATCAAAATGGATTTGAAAGTTATCCCAATCATCATCTTCGGCGATGTTCTTTTCGATTTCTCGGACGAGGCGGGTAAGTTCGGTTTTTACTGCCGGGACCTTGCTTTTTTTCAATACAGAAGACAGTCCATTCTTCATGCTGCCAATAAATTCATTCTTGTTGATAATGTGCATGGTAGCGGTGCCAAGCTCTTTATTCTTATGGGCTATTTCTGATTCTAACTTCTCATTTTTTAATCTCGTGATCTCTTCTTCAGATTTCTTGGTAATATTTACTATCTCTGACTCCTTCTTGATCAATTCTTTTTGCTGATTCAACGCCATCCTCCGTTTGTCGCGTTTATGCTTTCTATCGAGTAGAACGAGACTGATGAATATGACTGATATACCGGCGATCGTATACAAGAAATAGGCAAACGATGATCGGTACCAGGGTGGTAGAACGGCGAATTTGTAGGTGGTTTCGGCACTCACTCTGCCGTAGATATTACGCGCACGAACGTGCAGCGTATAATCTCCTTCTTTCAAGTTTGTGTACTCTTTTCTTGTATTAGTACCCCATGCTGACCAATCATTTTCAAACCCTTCCAGGTAGTACTGATAACTCATACTCTCGTTTCCGTCATAGTATGGTGCGGAAAAACTGAATGAAACCGAATTGTATTTATAGGGTAAGGTGAATCGATACGTTTCTGTTTGGTTGGCGAATACTTCACCCTCTTTTACAAAGTTGCCATGAAATATAGTCGAATCTTGGTTAGAGGTTATCTTAACATTCCGGATCAAGGTGTTAAAAGGCAAGTCGAAATCTTTGAGTTTGCTGGGATCATAGTGGATAAAGCCTTCTTTGGCCCCAAACAAAATGTTGTTGCTATTCAGGATGGCAACGTTCTCCAGGTCATCGTTGAGTTTGCCCCTAAGTTTATTAAAAATATCCTTTTCCAACACGTAATTGCCGTTACCTGTTTTTCTTAAAACCCCATTTGTTTGGTTGCCAACGAAATAGATATGACCGAAACTATCCTCCTGCATCACCTGTATTTGAATATTTTCACCCAATAACTCAGTAAAGAACTCATCCTTGACAAATTTGTCAGATGGCTCGTCATACCTGTAGATGCCACGCTCTGCCGTAAAAATGAGACGATTATTAATCTTGAATACATTGATCAACGCATTGGATGGAAAACCGTGATCCCTATTGTAGAATTTGAGACTAGTCACTTTTTGTTTCTCATCGTCAAATTCCAGCCGATAAACGCCCTTATAGCCATGAGTCATCCAGAGGTTCCCTTCTTCATCCCACTCCAGCACACGTGAAGATTCATCCAGCCCCTGAATCTTATGAGCGTATTGCCATTGACCATTTTGCCATTTATGTAAACTAAGGCCAGCATAGGTGCCTTCTATCATCAGGTCTGGTTGAAAGGGTAGGGGTTTAAAGAGCCAGCCACCAGGTTCATCATCGATCAGCTTCACTTCATTGTCTAATATGTTAAAAGCTCCTCTGTGGTGCCCCAAGAGCAGCTGATCACGGACTTTATTGATGTGGTAGACCTGCCCACGGCTTCCATTGTCGAATTTTCTTACCAACACTAATTCAATAGCCCATTGGGATTTGACTTGAAAATGCGCCGTGACATCCATTCCATTCATAAGCCAATTTTAAAGAGGAACTTGACATATTTTATCGAATCGCTCACCCGATGGAACAGGATGCTTCTTCAGCATAAATGCCTTTTTCTTTACGCTTTATGAATTCATCACGATGGCGAATGCATATATCAGGTTTAGGTTTGTGCGGTTAGCCGTTTGAATTAAATTTACGTGCAAACTTTTTTTATTTACCAAAATATACTCAGTGTGAAGTACTCTGTCTGTGCTGTTTTAATTGGCTTGATGATCGGCTGTTCTCCCAAAAAAACGGATGTTGCACCATCTGACGAAACTAATGCCAAAGTTGAAGAATTGTTAGCCAAGATGACGCTGGAAGAGAAAGCAGGCCAGTTGCACCTGGCGGTCGGTGACCTTTTCAATACGGGCCCTACCATTACCACCACAGAATCAGGTAAGTATGATGAGCAGATCAGGGAAGGAAGATTAACCGGTTTGTTCAACATCTATGGCGCTGAGTATTTGGGCAAACTACAGAAAATAGCGGTAGAAGAATCCAGGTTAGGCATTCCGCTCTTATTTGGTGCCGATGTTATTCATGGCTTTAGAACGGTGTTTCCTATTCCTCTGGCAGAGGTAGCCAGTTGGGATATGCAGGCCATAGAGAATGGAGCCAGGGTAGCTGCGATAGAATCTACTGCCACTGGGATCACTTTTAACTTTGCTCCGATGGTAGACATCAGCCGTGATGCAAGATGGGGCAGAGTGGCAGAAGGAGCCGGTGAAGATCCTTTTCTAGGGGCGATGGTTGCTGCGGCCCGCGTTAGGGGCTTTCAAGGTGATGATCTAAGCGCTGGTAATACCATGGCGGCTTGTTTAAAGCATTTCGCTGCTTATGGAGCACCGCATGGTGGCCGGGAATACAATACGGTGGATATGTCAGAAAGACTTCTACGAGATATCTATTTACCACCATTTAAGAGCGCTATCGATGCTGGCGCTGCTACAGTGATGTCTGCTTTCAATGAATTGAATGGCATTCCAGCCACCGGTAATCAGTTCTTATTAGATCAGGTCCTGAGACAAGAAATGGGCTTTAAAGGTATGGTGGTTTCAGACTGGAATTCAGTATTGGAAATCGCTAACCATGGTATGGCGGCAGATCGGGCAGAGGCCGGAATGAAAGCGCTGATGGCTGGTACCGACATGGATATGATGTCTTATTCTTTCCTGGAAGACATTCCAAGACTGGTGAAGGAAGGTAAGTTAGATGAAAGCTATGTCGACCGAGCGGTGAGAAGAGTGTTGCAACTCAAGTTTGACTTGGGCTTATTCGATAACCCATATCAGTATTGCGATCCGGAACGTGAAAAGGCAGAAATAAGATCAAAAGAGCACCTTGATGCGGCACAGGACATGGCCAAGCGTTCTATTGTACTATTAAAGAATGAAAACAATATACTTCCCCTGAAAGAGAACGCCGGAACGATTGCATTGATCGGGCCATTGGCAGACAACAAAGCCGATATGAATGGTACCTGGTCGTTCTTTGGAAATCCGGAGGAGCCTATCTCGATGCTTGAGGGTATCAAGCAAAGAGTAGGCAATAAGTCTAATGTCATATATGCCAAAGGATGTAATCTATTCGATGATTCTAAAGAGCACTTTGCTGAGGCTATAGCTGCAGCCAGAAGAGCGGATGTAGTGGTACTAGCGGTTGGCGAAGGTGCGGTGATGAATGGAGAAGCTGCTTCTCGCGTGAACATAGGCTTACCGGGTATTCAGCCTGAATTGGTCAAAGCCATTCATGCGACCGGTAAGCCCATAGTCGTATTATTGAGCAGTGGAAGGCCAATGGTTATACCTTGGCTGAAAGAGAATGTTCAGGGCATTTTGGCCACCTGGACTTTGGGATCTCAATCAGGGCCAGCCATTGCTGAAGTCTTATTTGGTGATTACAATCCTGGCGGAAAACTGCCGATGACTTTCCCGCGCCATGTGGGTCAAGTGCCTATCTACTACAATTACAAACTAACAGGGAGACCTTATGAGGGAGATTATGCTGAGCCTCGTAGCCAACGCGTTTATAAGTCCAGGTATCGCGATGTAGAGCATACGCCGTTATACCCGTTTGGCTATGGTTTGAGCTATACCACTTTCGAATATGGTGAAGTCCAATTGAGCAGCGCTACAATACCGATGAGCGGCACGTTGAAAGTGTCTGCCGAAGTGACCAATACTGGTTCATTGGTGGGAGAGGAAGTGGTACAATTGTATGTACAGGATTTGGTTGGCAGTGTGACGCGGCCTGTTAAAGAACTGAAAGGCTTCCAAAAGTTGAGTTTTGAGCCTGGCGAGACCAAAAAGGTAGCATTTGAACTGACAGCCGAAGATCTTTCATTTCACCGATTCGATATGACCTTTGGCGCAGAGCCCGGAAAGTTCAAAGTGTTCATTGGGACCAACTCCAGAGATGTAAAAGAAGCTGATTTTGAATTGACTGAATAATGCCCTACGCTATGAGGATGCTTTGTGTATTACTGTTTTTGCTGGTCTCTGCCAGTCAGAATGGAATTTACGCTCAAGAAAGAGAACTGGTTTGGTCAGATGAATTTGACTATTCTGGCACACCTGATAAAAAGAAATGGGGGTATGACCTAGGCGATGGCTGCCCAAGGCTTTGCGGCTGGGGAAACAACGAGCTCCAATTCTACACCAATAAACCTGAAAATGTGAGGGTAGAGAATGGTATTCTGATTATAGAAGCACTTCAAAAACAGAAAAAAGGTAAGGGTTTTACTTCAGCACGTATGGTCACCAAAGGTAGGGGTGATTGGAAATACGGCTATTTTGAAATCAAGGCTAAACTACCGACGGGCAGGGGCACATGGCCTGCGATATGGATGTTGCCGACTGAATGGAAATATGGCGGATGGCCGGATAGCGGGGAAATTGATATCATGGAGCACGTCGGTTTCAACCAGGATGTGGTTCACGGTACGGTACACATAAGAGCTTCCAATGACGAGATAGGTGTACCAAAAGGCAATAAGAAAAAGGTTGCCAATGCCTCCTCAGAATTTCATGTTTACGCCATCGATTGGAGAGAAGATAAGATTGACTTTTTCATCGATGGAGAGAAGTACCATACCTTTGAAAACAATGGAAAAGACTCGAAAAGCTGGCCTTTTGATCAAACCTTTCACTTGATACTCAATATCGCTGTGGGTGGTAATTGGGGTGGTGAGCAAGGTGTTGATTATTCAGTCTGGCCTCAGCGCATGGAGGTGGATTATGTGAGGGTTTATGAGTGAAAAAAATATAGCTTAGCTCAGGGGGAATCAGCTTTAGTAAAGTCTGTGTCGATATAAATTTGCCCATTTTCATTGAATATTTCGGTCTTTACACCTTGGGCAAAGGAAGTGATTGGAATAGAGAGAAATATAAGGCAATAAGTCGGTCTCTTCATGATTCTGAAATTAGTTGATGCGATAGTGTTTCCCTTATAAAGAGCGCTTAATACTAAGGTTGAAATAATGTTGGAAATATGTTCATTACTAAGAATTATTTATAGTCGCTTAAATAAATAATTAATTCCTCTTTTAGCCTCTTAAAATTATCCACCCGATACCGAAAAAGGTTAATAATGAAAAGTTGTTCTATTAGGTCATTAAAGGTTTTTACTTTTTTGAATTTTCTGGGGAACGGGCCGAATAACCATTTGGGAGCTACTATAACAACCACTATTATAGGTAGTAGGTAAAGAAAGGACCCGTAGTCTGCAAGCCATTGATAACCTATCAAAAGGAATTCGATATTTTTAGAAATGAACTGATGAAGCAATACCCACCAAGCCAGCAAAGGTGGTAATAGTAGCAATGACCTACCTATTAGCTTTTCTTCCATAGGTAAGGTCATATCGGCGTATTTCTCGAATTCAAAACTTACTTCAGTCGAGTATTTGCCAAAAAACTGCTCTAGGTATACATTATCGACCATTTGGATATTGGTATTTTTCTTTTCTACGAAAAAGGATTCAAGTCTCTCTTTTATCAACCACTTTGCCACTTTCCATAGTATTTCGTTCTTGCCTATTACTTGCTTGAGTATTTCATCTGAATTATCGTGGCTTGAAATATCTAACTCTGGAATGGCATTTTGCAGTTCAAGTATTTTTTCTTCAAGCATTATGATTTATCACATCTGGTATTCTATAGTCTAAGATATAGTAAATTTGAATATAGCAAAACGTGAGAGGTTTTAGTATTATCTTTTGAGGCTAAAAACCCTTGATCTGAGAAACCGTAAAAGAGCACTCTTATCCTGATAGAGTTCCATATCCTCATAAGTGATGGGATCACCAATGTTGACAGTGATGCTTTTGCCCATTTTGTTGCGTACCTCATTCAGTAGTAAGGCCAGCCTCAAGTCAAGGCTAAATTGGCTGACCACCTGGAATAGCCTGCTATTCTGACCATGGAAGTAAATAGGTATGACCGTCGCTTTGGATTTGCGAATGAGCTTGATTACGAAAAGCTTCCACTCAAGGTCTTCTGCCTTCTTCCAGAATTTAGGAGCGGTGGCCACGCCTCCTGATGGGAATATCACAATCGGGATATCCTTAGCCAGGCAGTCCATGGCTTTGGCCCTGGTTTCTATGTTGGTCTTTTGAGCTGCTTTAGAAGGAGCGAAATCAACCGGTAGCAGGAATTGGTTCAGCTTTTCATCCCTGCAGAGTACCGCATTGACCAAGAACTTAAAACGCTTGTGTAATAGTGACACAAGGTATCCCATAGCTAAGCCATCAACTACACCGAAAAGATGATTGGCAATGAATATTATCGGACCGGATTTTGGTATTTTATTCAGCTGATTGTCGTCAAAGTCGAGTCGTAAGGCCAGTTTGTTTAAAGCGATTCCCCAGATATCCTCTGGCGCCGGGTCGGCGTCCAGTATTTCATTATAGCGCTTTTCAAGGGTCATTCTACCGGTAGCCAACTCGATGGACTTAATCAATAATTGTTTTAGCCTGGGATCGTTGGGGTCACTATAGGTAAGCTTGGCGGCTGGCAAGATATAGTCAATTATAAGCTTATAAAAATACACTTTAGAAATGAACTCTATATTGTCGGTATGTTAAGGATAGGCCTGGTAGTTAAGTATTTAATCACGTTAAACACTATTGATCACAATAATGATCCAATGCCAACAACCCACTATTAGATTAAGGGACAAATTGAGATACGATGAGGAAATTGATCTTTGCTTTTAGCATTATTCTGTCTTGCTCGTGCTTACCAGCTCAAACGGGCAATGAAGACAAAAAACCTGACTTCAAAGGGTTAGAAAGAAGGCTGACCACTCTATGGCAACAAGATGAGTTTGTCGGACTGGAAATGTATATCGAGCAAGGAGGGAATGCCTTGTACCACCACGCTATAGGCTGGCGTGACAAGGAAAGGAATGAAGAAGCCGTTCCCGGTGGGATTTATAATATCCGCTCAATGACTAAACCAATGGCAGGTGCACTGGTACAGATGTACATTGACAGAGGAGAGATCAACCTTGAGGACAAAGCTTCACAATATTTGGAGGTATTCAATAACCCAAAAACCCAACACATTACGATAGAAGATCTTTTGCTACATCGGGCGGGCTACGAACAAGGTCAGCCAGGTAGACCCTGGATGCAGTATGACAATCTACAGGAAATGGCAAAATATTGGGGCAAGCAGGGGCCTTCACTCCCCAATGATCAGCGTTGGTCTTATGCTGATGCCCATGCGGATATCATTGGGGCTATTTTAGAAAGACACACCAGTAAAAAAGCCGGAGAACTGCTTGAAGCGGAATTGTTGGACAAGTTGAACCTTAAGAGCACCTATGCAGCCAAAACTACGAATGCGAAGTTGATTCAATCGACCATGCCTGCATATCGGGGAGGCAGAGGAAATTGGGCTTGTCGGTGGCGTGCAGAGGACGGGCCATTCTACGACTTCACCATGTATGCCCAAAGTGCGTTCGGTACAGCGAAGGATTACGCTCGTTTTATGAGAATTTATCTCAATAAGGGTACTATGGATGGTAAAAGAATCATCAGCGAAGAGGGTGTAAGGCGTACTTTCGCTAACCGTCAACCACTGGAAGTGCCAAAGAGTATGTTTCCATTGAGTGAAGGGAAGTCTGTCTATTATGGTCACTTCTGGGGCTTTACGGCTGGGGAAGAGGATTCCCCTAATGACTTACCCTACCTTTTTATGCATCAAGGCTCTGACGGTACATCGGCTTATGCCTTTCCGGACAATGACCTCATCATTATCGTCTTAACACAATCAAGGGGCATGACTGTTCTGCCAACCATAGAAAAGGCTTTGAAGGAGTATGTTTTGGCCGCTTATGAGTAGGGCTTAGCTTGTTTACATAACGGTTGTACCTTCCAATTGCTCAAACTCCTCCATAACCACTCAAAAGGCCCATAGCTGAAGCACTTCAACCATAGCCATGAAGCTAAGACCTGGAAAACCCAAATGCCAATTACTATCATTAATTGTCCAGTCCTTTCTACCTGCCCGAATAGCCCTAAACCAAAACCATAGAAAATGAAGGTACAAATCAATGTTTGCATAAGGTAGTTACTCAGTGCGGTTCTACCAACGCATGACAGTAGGTTAGTAAGCCAGCTCACCAACCCATATTGGATCAGAAGAATGACTCCACTGATGTATGCAACAGACATCAGTAGGCTGCCCCAGTAATTGAATTGGGCATTTAAGAACTTGGCATATTCAATAGCCCAGTAGGCTTCAAAGTTTTTGATTATCCCCACAACTACCAGCGATAGTCCTGCAGCACCACTCCAAGCCAGTATTTGCTTATACAGTTTGGGTTTTCTGGTGTTGGTTAAAAAGCCAGACTTAAAGAGTGCCATACCAATTAGCATCAGCCCTGAAATGCGCCAAAGATAATGGGATAAGAAAGTCTCCGTATGCATCATAACCGCTGTTTTCGTCCGTTGTTCCATCTGTTCAGGAAAGCTTCCCAGATACGCGTTTACTTCCATTTCCACAATTCTTTGATGGGGACGCCAGCCTCCCATTTTTTGTTGTAGGACCTCTTGAGGCGTATTTAACAACTCCAAACCTGCCAAGGTTTCGATCAAACTTCCTATGGTAAAGATGATCACACCCCAAACGAGTAGCATCCTAACAGATAGTTTCCTTAATGGATACAGCAAAAAAGCACAAACGGCATAAGGTGCCAGAATATCACCATACCAAAAAAGATAGGCATGTATAAGGCCTATTATCAAAAGCCAAAAGTTACGCCGATAATGAGCTGAAAAAGATTGCCCTGTTTTCCTCTCTTGATTCTGTGTTATCATAATAATCGAAGCACCGAATAGCATAGAAAATATACTCATGAACTTCTGGTCAGCCAGCGTATGGCTAAGTATCCATACCCATTTATTGAGCCCCGTCATATCACCATAGGCCATAGGGTTCAAATATGCTTGCCCGATCATTGAGAAGCTTTGAATATTCATGAGTAGGATACCCAGTATGGCAAAACCTCTGATCACATCGAGTGATATAATCCTTTCAGTCTTAGCATTAGCAGTTACGTTCATATTGCTCTCGTTCATATGTGTGAGGCAAATATGGATGCTAAGAATTGCCGTAAAGCGGTCTTTTGAGCCTACGGTATGAAATGGCTGAATATGGTATGAAATGTCATGTTCTGGATTGGCTATGGTTGGTAAGATTGAATAAATGACAACAACTCTTGAGACTTTCCTCTCGATACCGGTATAGGTTCATCCGAATTCCTTAGGTGCAATTTTAAGTTTCGCGCATTTCCGTCCACTTTTATGATTTTACTCCTATTGATGATGTAGCTTTTGTGGCATTGAAAGAATGTATTATTTGGAAGCAAAATCAAGACGTTTTTGAGGCGGTTACGCAGCAAGTGCTTTGACACGTTATGCTGATCGTTTACCGTGAAAACATCGACATAGTTGCCCTCAGACTTTAGGTAGACGATTTCACTGGGTAGAAGCTGCATCGCCAATTTGCCATTTTCGGCAACCAATGAGATTTGACGGTCGGCTGAACTAGTGGTTTCACCCGTACTGAGTTGTTTGTTGAGTGCCTTTATATTTTTGAGCTGACTTTTTAAAGACTCATGGTTTTTGATACTCACTAATGCAACGGCAGGTATTATGCCAATGATCAAGGTATTATATTCAATTCTGAATAGCAGTTCTAAAAATGGTTGATTTACCGGATAGGCGAGAAAGAGGAAAAGGCTATTCCAAAATCCTATGAGCAGAATATCATACAGTTCAAATACCAATTCAAACCCAATCGTCCAACGATCCTCGTCAAATAACCGGGGTAGCAGAAACCGACCTGTCTGTAGATTGATGGCCGATGCAGCCGTGGTGATGGTGCCAAACGCTAGTGATTTCATAAAACGGGCACCAGTGTCCATTTGATCGAAGGAAAAAGGTTGTAGAATGAAGAGAATTAAGAAAACAATAATACCCGGAATCAAAACATACTTCCAACCGAATCCGATGGGGTGAGGGGTTTTAAGAAATGCGTATGCCCTTTTCATGTTTAGCTTTTCAGCCGATAGTACATTAGAAGTTTGAAATAAAAGTATCTCAAAAATTGCAGATAATGTTTAAGAGGCGGTGACTTGAATTTTCGCTTGATCAGAAATGATTAGGTTGCTTTTAAATACATCATTAAAATCATTGAGGATAATGGTACGCCCGTCTTCAATACTCAGTTTCAACTGCCCACAAAAGAGTGCATTTACGTATCTGTAGTTCATTTGAGCATCAACTATCTTTTTATCGCTGAGATCATACTCTTTAATTAAGTCTCTGATTATATCGTTATCCATGAACTCAAAGTCTTCTTCTCTTAACTCTTGAGTTTCCTTGTTATCTTCAAATAGTGCCCAATGTAACATCCACGCATCTATAAAGAATCTATGCCAGATCAGGTCGTCCGTTTGTAGCCAGAAGAGAATTGGTTCAACAGCATTTTCAGATCGTTCGCATAATGCTCTAAAATACATTATACGCCTTCCATTGGCCTCCTCGATCGGCCCTGCAAAATCTTTAGGGTTAAAGCAAGTTTGGTTTGATGAGCCTTCCATTTAGGTGTTGATATCTGATGTCTAAAGTTAGGATAATAAAACTTTCAGGCCACAATTTACGACGTAGAAGAAAATCCAAGTAATCTCCAGTATCGCCATTATTTGTGTCTTCACTAATGATAAAGGTGCCTGTTATCATGGGCACGAAAGTAACTTTCGCGCCAGGGTAAGACCCAACAAGGGTTAGTATGATCTATCCACTAATAACCTGTCCCTTTCTCACCACGATCTCCGAACCCTCTGCCATGAAAACTGATTTCGGCGTTTCTTCCATCGCCTCTCCGAACTCATTGCCATAGAGCGAATGGGCCGTGCACTTGATGGTATGGTGCGTGACATCATAAACATCCCAACTGGGATGTTCTACCTGATATTCTGAAGTGCGGTCTTTGGCGAGCTTTGTGTATCCCCAATAATGTTCGGTAATAAACTCAGCCTCCGAACCTTCTACTAAAGGTTTGGGCATCTTTTCTGTCTTAACGCTGAATTGATTCCATTCCTTGTGGTACTTCCATTCATAAGTCACTTCCTTATGGTCAGGGAAATCAGTCCATTGGTGCCGCATGGGCAAAGTCGTGTAGTGCTCTTTGTAAAGTGTATTGGCGACTAAGGTAATAGCAGCCTTAGGTACAATCTCCTTAATGAAAACAACCCCTCTTTTCCATTCATTATCATCCTTGTATTTAACATAGAACCTGAGATTAACCTCTTCAAAATGGCGGTGAAAGGGGATGGACAAGCCCAGTACTTTGGTATTGCAAAACATAAAGCCCACTAAGCTGATGTAGCAGGTGTTGTTCCAGAGGTCGAGTGCGGTATGTGCAGGCAGATAAGGCTTCAATATCTTAGGATCAACAGCGTAGTTCGCCATGATCAGTTTGCGCCATTCTGCCGTGAGGAATTTTCTAGGCATGAGATTTAGCTTATGTGGATAACCTACTCTTCAACCACTTGATTTGGCCGTTGTGGTTTGACTCGTGCTCGCACACATGGAACCATTTGCAATAGTTGTTGGTAGGCCCCCAGAACCAATCCTCATCTACTTTTAATAGCCATTCATCATCTCGTTTGGCAAACTCTTTTAAGCTATTAGCCCGTACTTCACTCAGGGCGTCAAGGTAGAAATCGAGGTTGTAGCCTTTGATCTTTTTTCTTCCTTCTGCGCCGAGGGCGGAAGCGGTTGCCCATCTCTTCTGGTCTTCTCGCGACCAATCGCCCCATTTCTTGTTTTCAAAAGTATGGATTTGGTAGAATCGCTCGGTAGCTGCCAGGTGTAGCAACATGGCACCGATAGAATTGGCATCGTGTATGTAATCTAACTCTTTGACACTCAATCCTCTCACCGGGTATAGCATGGTATTTCTCATCCAGTTCATCATGGAGACCAGCGTACCGATTTGAGGCGTAAAACCTTCTTTCGGGCCGACTATGTTGATATCGTTTTGTGAGGTCTGCTGTTCGGCTTTTGCCACAGGAGCGAAACCCAGCAGGCTGGCACTGCCGATGGCTAATAAAGACGATTGCTTAACGAAACTTCTTCTGTCCGTGACTTTTTCTTCTTTTTTCATGCCTGGCTGAAAAGGTTAAGGTGCTTTTAAATAACATACGGAAAACGGTCGAAATGGATTGATTCAGCCCCTGCGAGTGATTAGCCTATGGTATAATTCTCTATCACCACTCTGGGAGATTTTTCCTTGACCAATTCCTGAAATTGCCAAAGGTCACTATGCAGATGAGATAGGTATAATTTCGTTACTTCTATCTGACTATTTTCATTCTTAAAGCCGAGGTGGTAAGCAAACACGGATAAGCCAATAATTTTAAACCTCGATGGAGCTAATTTGACCCTCAGTACATCTTCTATCGGAATCTTCCTTTGGAATGAGCCTCTTTTTAGAATGAGATACTCATCGTTAAAGTACAAATCGAATGAGCGGTGGTACACGCTCCTGAGCCAAACGAATCCGATGAAAACCATAAAGGTGATTAGGGTGATACGTATCTCGGCTTCATCCTTGAAAACTACCCAAAGCACCAATGTAATGAAGGCTATCAATAGCACACGCACCAAAAGTATGGACAGGATATTATGATCAGCTAAGGGTTTCAATCAATGGAATTAACGGTTGCGTTGAATTCTTAAATCCCAAGATACCATGTTTGGCCCACATTGCACCATTTAGTTCATTTAGTCAAAGTAGCTTGATTAGAAAGAAGAAAGGCTATCTTAAAACATGCTGGCCGTTTTTAAGATAGCCTTTGATATAAGTAGGTCAGGTGTCTAATTATCTATCCAACAAATAACAATCCTAGCTCCAGGTATATAGTCAATATTTGTACAACAATATTCAGTGGCAACCTCCACCATATCCATTGGTTAGAACTAAGCGCGAATACATAATCCCGTAGAAAGGTATCTACTCTTTGGAATAGCTTTTCGTGGATAGCCTCCTTATTGCCATCGATAAGGTCTTGTTTAAACTCTGATATGAAATCCGCAAAGGGTACCTTGTTCAAGAGGTAGATGATCATCTTTCTCAGGAACTTAGGCAGCCTTTGGAATTTCTCGTTGACGATCTTACTAACATTGATGATTGGCTCAATCTTGTCTTTTTCCATGCTCGCCTTATTTCTCAAAGACTCTTCTGCCTGATCCAGTATTAAGCTAAATATCCTTTTGAAGAATTCGGTTGAGTTTTCGTAAATCACTTTCAAGGTTTCGAGCATGGCATACTGCAGGGCGCTGCGAGAAGCCCATATCACGAAACCAACACCGATGGCGAGCACTATCAAAGCCGTCACTGCTTCAGCAGCTTCAAACCCGCTAGTGAAAATACGGATGATAGCATAGCCCAAGAGCATGAAGTTGACGAAGAAAAAGAGTAAAAAGATGGGTACAAAGCGACGGAAACCACTGGCGCCGTACTTTCGCCCTTTTTTGATCAATGCCCAGGGGCTGTTGACGTCTTGAAGGAATTTCACATTGCCGTCGATCGCATCCTGCGATACTTCGGACAATTTGGTATTTGACATTTTCTTGTGAATTAGGTGTTAAAATGTTAATCAAGGAACAGGTTACTAAAAACCGGCTCGAAGTTAGCATTTCTATCTTTGATGTATGTCAAAAGACTGTCAAAAACTTTGACGCAAATAGTGGAATTGTCCTGTGCATTACACCGTTTTAAGCAGGTCAAAACAACGCACTTTTGTATTGAAGTAACCTATTTGGACTTTAAGTACTGTAAATGTATTTGGCTGGCGTATCCAACGGTGGCCATTCCTTCTGGCTTTATATAGGTGGTAAACAGAACGCTTGATTCTTCATACCTTTTCTCCTGGACATTGAATTGATATGCTACCTGTCCTATCATTTCATACTCGTAAGGTATTTTGGCTTCGACCACTTCCGACACCTGAATGCTACCCTCAAAAGATGCTATGTGCTTGACACTATCATATTCATATGAGCCCGGGTGTAGGTCTAGTGTGCCAAATAGTAGATCTGACGCGTTTATTGTTGTGTCGGTTGGAAGTTGAAATATGACCTTGGTTGCATCGTCTCCATCCAAATCAGGGGTTGGGAACGTGATATTCATGTATAATTCGGGAAGCGCCCCTTCACTAAAAGACCCTGATTCATCCATGCCAATCAAAATGAAGGTAGAATCATAGGCTGCCAATGACACCAGGGCGTTTGATACGACTATCGAATCATAACGAAACATCACATTGGCCAATCCAATGTCCAAAATGTCAACAGTCAATGTACCATATGATTCAGCCCCAAATCCACCTCTTCCTACGGCAGTAGTACTCGCTTCATAACTATATACATGCTGAGCAGGTTGTGAAAAGTCTAGTTGGACTTGATCAAAAACGGTACGGGTCTCTGGCTTATTATTGGAGTGGCCTGTACAGCCTAAAGTCAGGTAAATGTATAGAATAGTAATAGATACGTTGATGATTGGCTTATCGGATACTCTGGTTGGTGTCATTCTATCAGCATGTTGTTTCTGGATACCTCAGACTTCCACAATTGGGCAAACAGATCAAAGCCGGCTAAGGCACCCGCTTCTAAGGAGGCATAATCCGACTCGCCATAAGGCTGCATAATGGCCTTGAAGTCTTTCCATCTTTCCCCGAAACTTTCTTTGCATGAACTCAGAAAATGATCAGCTTGCCAGCTTTGGAATGTAGAATTGTCTTTCAGCGAGTTGAGCATCATCTGATTGCCCATGCAAGAACCTTCTGAAACGTAACAGAGACCTATAGCAAAAGAAGGTGAACTTATGGGCAGTGTAATATCTTGATTATTCGCATCTATGTTGAGTTGATCAAGATCGTTTTTCAAAGCTGCAATGCGATTGCACTCCGGCCAGTCCAATACTTCGATGTTATGGCTTTTTACTTGTCGACTTACCTCAAGATGAAACCTATAGTGTGTAGCCAATAACTTCTTGTAAATATTGAGATCCGGCTGATCATCCATTAACTTACCACCCTCAGTAAGCTGTTCTAGTGCATCATGTGAGGGTCTGGTGGCTTGTCTCAGGTCAGTGAGGTATTTAGGTGTATCCATTTGTTTCTTTATGCTTTCAATAACAACGCAATTCCTTCATTCGCTTCTTCAAAAGTACTACCAAAAGTAACAATCCCTTCTTCATGTCCAGCCATAGCCAGGATCTTTTGATTGGCCACGTCGGTTTCTTTGAATAGTCTCTCAATTTCCCCGGCCATCTCAGGCGTACCATAAGGCACATCCGCCTTGGTGGTAGGTACTTTGCCTAACAAATTTTTCCATGCCGAAAGGCTGTGAACATGAATGACTGCCTTGATATCCGGCGATTGTTCATAGATGGCGGCGTGAGTGAGTGATTCGGAAGAGGCTATAATAGGACCTCGACAGACCAGAAAGTTTTGCTTGAAATCGTATGATTCCACACATGTATATCCCAATTCGTTGAGTTTTGGCTTACCTCCGGTGGCCGAGCCACTGATGAGAAACTCATTATGAAACACCCGCTGGCTGATGTTGCCATAACCAATCCCGTTGTCGTACATGCCTATTAAACCCAGTTCATACATCTTGTTGCGCCATAAATTGATCTCGTCGATCAACTCACATGGAAAGGGTTCTGCCTTGATCCACTCGTGGTTGAACTTGATATAGCCTTCGTCGATCATTTGTGTTCAGGGTAGAGGTTGAGAATGCTCTCTTCGTTGGCCTCACAAATACCCCTTTCTGTAATCAAACCAGTGACCAATCTGGCGGGCGTTACATCGAAACCATAGTTGGCGACTGGGCTTTTTTCCGGCGTCAGTAGCACTTGACTGACGTTATGGCCATTGCGACCGCTGATGTATTTGACTTCATCCCCGTTACGTTCTTCTATAGGAATCTCAGTCACACCATTTCTTATGGTCCAGTCAAAAGTAGAAGAGGGGAGGGCTACGTAGAACGGTACTCCATTATCATGCGCAGCCAGAGCCTTGAGGTAAGTGCCTATCTTGTTGGCTACATCTCCGGTATAAGTGGTGCGATCGGTGCCGACAATTACCATATCCACCATGGCGTGTTGCATCAAGTGTCCACCCGTATTATCGGCAATAACGGTATGAGGAACGCCATGCTCACTCAGTTCCCACGCTGTGAGGCTCGCCCCCTGGTTGCGTGGCCTGGTCTCATCTACCCATACATGTACATCTATGCCTTTATCGAAAGCCGCGTAAATGGGGGCAGTAGCGGTGCCATGATCTACAAAGGCGAGCCAACCGGCGTTACAGTGCGTTAGAATATTAACCCGCTCACCGTTCTTCCTTGCTGCTATTTCCTCTACCAGTGATAAGCCATGACCGCCGATACGCTTACAGAACGAGGCGTCTTCGTCTGCAATAAGCTGAGCAATCTCCAATGCTTTGCTGGTTTTTGCTTCGGTGCCGCTTTCCTTGGCTATTTCGCCTTGTTGGCGTTCTACGGCCCAGGCCAGATTCACTGCCGTAGGCCTGGTAGCTTTAAGTTGATCGGCACTTGTTTGTAAAAATTCATCGAAGTTGCTAGCCTTTGCAGCCTCCAGGCAAGCCAGGTACATGCCAAAACCTGCTGCAGCACCGATCAGACCGGCACCACGCAAGTGCATATCTCTAATAGCTACCGCCATTTCATCGACCGTGGTAATGGTTTCCACCACAAATTGATGTGGCAGATGCCTTTGATCGATGATTTGTATTTCCGTGATATGATCAGGGTTTAACCAAATGGTGCGGAAGTGTTTTCCTTTTACTAGCATGAAGGCTTTGATCGTTTATAATGTTGCCATGAAGGAATGAAGATTTTTATTGGTATCAAAGCCAGTTGATGTTTCTGTGTGCAAATCACTTTAGAACAAAGTGCTGTCAATAGATATATTGAATGTGTCTAACCTGCAATAATGCTAATACTAGCGGATGCACCTATGTAAAATAGCAATTATTTCAAATTCTAAAAGTAAAATTTAAACATTTTTAAATTATAAATATTGATTTAATCAAATGATAATATTTATCGCAAAGGTAGTACGTAAATTATTGTAATGAATTGATAATAAGTGATATGATTATTTTAATGTTAATATTACTAAGATGTATTGACATTGTTCAAAACGTTTAGTAAATTAATTTTATCTCTAAATAATTATATTCTATACCTCTGAGCTCAGGATATAAGCATCAGTCTATAATCCTAAATCCTTAAACCATGAAAGCGAAGATATCAATCAGTATCTTAATGATAGCGCTATGCCTGAATTCAGTGAGCGCTCAAGAGCCAAAAGCCATCTTAAAAGAAGCCGTAGAACACCTGGAAAATGATCAGCCGATCATATCAATGCAATTGCTTCAGCAATCATTATTATTAATTCAGGAAGCTTATGCCCAAAACATATCAGAGCAAAGCCTTCCCGAGCAGATCGGGACACTGACCAAGCATCAGGAAGTAGCGCTCACCCGTGATCCATCGACGGGTGTACTCATCTTCTCTCAGACCTATTTTCCAGCAGGAGAAAAAGGTGAGGTATCTGATAACCGTAATCCGGAAATAGGCAGCCGACATCAAACACCTCAATTGATATTAAAGTTGTACAGCGACCCGGCGAGGAAAGCGCCAATCTTGAGTGCTCATACAAAGACGGAGGCTGGACAAGTGCAGAACCCCGCTTTTCAGCCACCTATTGATCTGGTACAAGGGAACCTCAAACCAACCTTGGTCAAAGACTACCAATCTACCATACAGTTCAGCGATATAGCCAATAAAGGCACTTTGTCTATCGCGCTTGAGCATGTTACGGTAGAACTAATGGTTGAAAACATCGATCAGGGAACGCTGTTGCAGTATGCCCAGAAGCTAAACTTCAAATCGCTGAACAAGGCCTTCAAATAAAAGTACTTCACTTAATGATTATACCCATCGCTTAGAGCGATATGGGCTGTCTCAAAATGCTCTCTTAGCGGTCATCCCGACACGTCGGGATCTATCTCCCTAATAGTCAATACTTTAATTGAAAGGGATTTCCCCCGCATCGGGATGATTAGCATTTCAAATATACTCATTGGCATGTATTCAATAAACTTCAGATAACATAACTCACTTAACCATGAAAAACACGACAAAACTTTCTATGATCCTCGCGGGGCTATTGATCATCATGGCTTCCAGCATGAACTCTTATGGCCAAATATGGTCGGAGAATGCTACCGGCGCTTTCTACGACAAAGGTGCCAATAGTGTCGCTATAGGCGCTTTACCCACTACACTTTCTAAACTGGAAATAAGTTGTACTGACTCAGTGGATAGGCCTTATACACTCAACCTTAATAACACTTTTAGCACCACAGGTTTCAAGGTAGGTATTCTCAACAACTTATCCGGCGGATCTAACCTACAGTTAGGGGCCTACAACTTTGTGAATGGTACAAATGCTAATTCAAGTCAATTTGGTCAATACAACTATGTAGTAGCAGGTCAGTCAGCTAATTTCGCTGCTTATAACTATGTGATTGCGAATGACGGCAGCGGTGAATCCACGGCCAGCTACAACTTTTTATCGTCAAGTTTCTCTGGTAATACAGGTACGCTTTACGGTGTTCGTTCATGGGTGACCGGGGCCAGTAATAGCACGCAGTATGGTGTATATAGCCAGATGACCGGTACCGGTAGCGGTACTAAATTCGGTGTTTATTCTACAGTACCAGATTCGACCGATTGGGCTGGTTATTTCTTAGGCCGCAGCTACTTCAGCGACAAAGTAGGTATTGGCACCACTAATCCATCCATTTATACCCTGGCCGTAAAAGGAGACGTCGGCGTAGACGGGCTTATTCACACTGAAGAATTGGAAGTAATGAACCTGAATCTGCCAGACTATGTGTTCGAGGAAGACTACGAACTCAGATCGCTTGATCAGGTAGAATCTTATATCAAAGAGCACAAGCACCTGCCAGAAGTGCCTTCTGCCCAGGAAGTAGCTGAAAACGGTATGAACGTAAAAGACATGAATAACGCCTTGCTCAAGAAGGTGGAAGAACTCACCCTCTACATCATCGAGCAGAATAAGCGCATTGAACGTCTGGAAGAAGAACTGAAAAAATAGAAAGACATGAAGTATTACAAACTCAATGTAATCCTGGTCTTTCTGCTTTTGATAGGATCGTCCCTTGATGTATTCGCCCAGGAAGAAAAGGTGGATACCAGGATAGATAATATGAGCTATTGGAAATCAATGGCCAAGAAAGGTTTGGTGCCGGTCGCGCCCGATGTGCCACCGCCTGCCGCTAAACCCGTTTCAAGTATGTTGATTGCTCCCGGAGTTATTCCGGCTAATTCGGTTGATGTGCCAGTGACCAATACACAATCAACCCAGAGTGAAAACTCTATTTTCGTCAATCCTAATGGCAGGGCCAGGGTGCTTAATTCTAACAACTCCACGGCCGACCCTTTTCCTCCGCTGTACGGAACCAGTTATTTCCTGAGCAATGATAGCGGTGTCACCTGGACAGGCTCTGAACAAGGTGCTGGAGGTACTAATTCAGGTGACCCGGCCGCAGTGATCAGCAATAGTGGCAGACACTTTATCGGGTATATAGCCCCAGGGTTCAATCAGGGTGTTTCCTACTCTGATGATAATGGTGTAACCTGGACACCGGTGGTAGTAAGTGCAAGCTCTGGCTTGCTGGACAAAAACCATCTGTGGATCGACAATAGCCTGGCCAGCCCATATGAGGGGAACCTCTATGATGCGTGGACCAGTTTTGGTGGTAGTAACCCAAATGATATAGAATTATCTAGATCAACTGATGCAGGAGTAACCTGGAGTCCCGTGATCAATATTAGTAGCGCTATCAGCGCCGGTAGCCACAACCAGGGGGTGAATCTCCAAACCGGGCCAAATGGTGAAGTATACGCAGTTTGGGCAATCTATGATAGCTGGCCAGCGGATGAAAACGCTATCGGTTTTGCCAAGTCTACTGACGGTGGTGTCACTTTCGGACCAGCGCAACGCATAATTTCCAACATCAGAGGAATCAGGATATCCGGTACCAACAAGAATATGCGTGTCAACTCATTCCCGACCATGACAGTCGATGTCAGTGGTGGACCTAATGACGGTGATATCTATGTCGTGTGGTCTAATATAGGCGAGCCAGGAATCAATACGGGTAGCGATATAGACGTATACATGATCAAATCCCAGGATCAGGGAAATACCTGGTCAGTACCGCAGAAGGTCAATCAGGATCCTGCCGGACTAGGTAAGGAACATTACTTTCCTTGGATCACTAGCGACCCTGTCAACGGCAACTTACATGTGATATTCTATGACAATAGAAATGTAGGTAATGTAGAAACGGAAGTGTTTGTCGCTAACTCTTTTGACGGTGGTAGTACATGGAGCGATTTCAGGGTAAGTGACGTATCATTTACACCTGCACCTATTCCTGGTTTGGCCGGTGGTTACTTCGGTGACTATCTGGGTATTTCCGCCCGGGATGGTATCGTATATCCGGTTTGGACTGATAACCGTGCCAATGCGGCCATGGCTTACTGCTCTCCGTTTGTAGTGGGTTGTGTGCAAGATTTGGTTTTGCAGAATCAGGTGGTGGCCATAGGCAGTTCAGTGCTTGAAGAAGCCAACAATAGCATCACGTTAGCTGGTGGCGGAACCACTTACCTGGTCGATGGCGATGGGGTCAACGGTGGAAAAGGTGTCTATATCGCTGGTAATTCCATTAGATTCCAAACCGGTTTCACTGCTAGAAAGGGGAGCGTCGTACGTGCTTTTCTGCAGGCTTGTACTACCTCACCAGTAGCACCACTGGCCTTGTCAGAGGCGAACTTGAAAGAAAGCACACAGGCCGGAACGGCTGCTCCTGATGCCGGTTTGCAAACAGGGCCTCTAGAATTTGCGGTCTATCCGAATCCTGGTCAAGGCAACTTCCAGATGAGCTTCCGGAATGTGTCAGAAGATCAGAGACAATTTGCGGTATCTGTACATAGTCTGATGGGCAAGCTGGTCTATTTTGAACCACTGATGACCCCAGAGGGCACTATTAACTTCGATCTTTCAGATCAAACTGAAGGTATCTATCTGTTGAGGATCATGCGACAGGACGAAGTGATAGAAACCAGAAAACTGCTTATTAGGAGGTAAACTATAAACGAGGCTGTTTTAGGAGCTGTTCTACCCATGCCTTAGTTGGCGCGCGTTTGTAACGCGTGCCGGCTCTCGAGCGCACGAACGCGTTGCAAACACGCTCGATCTGAACGACTTTTAAAACAGCCTCTACTTTTATTATGCTTACTAAAATCTTACTATACACAACCCTGTCCTTGATGACTAGTACTGGCGTTTTACAAAAGTGCGAGGAACAGGTTGTCGAAACACAAAGCATTTGTGGTGTTAAAAACCCCACGGTAGAATTGGATTGGCTCAAAGAAAAGGTAGCCATCTTTGAGAAGAGCCTTATACCATCGGCCGTGAAAATCTACGGAGTAGCGTATCAGGATAAATCATTCATTCTGATAAAAATATCCAATGCTACCACCACTTATGATTGCAGTGGTAACATTGTCTGTGAAGCTGGTATAGTCAATAGTAGCCACAAGGCCTGTGATCAAGGTTTACTAGCTACTATTGCCTCTGATCGGTTATTATGGGATAATAGTAAAAAGTAGTTTTCATGTGCTAAGACCTTACCGGTTGCTTTCAATAACTTTGAGCTTGAATCAAATGTAATGTCTAATAAGTGTAGTTAAATACAGCATAATATATAACTAAATCTTGAATATTTATGGTAAATTGAATCTAATTCAAACAGGTAGTTATCTAATCATAGAAAATGAGTGTCGACAGCGTAGGGCTTCTTGTAACAGGTGTTTTGTTCGTAACCAATGTCGCTGTTCTCATCTTTTTATTTCGGCGTAGCCGCCCACCTAAACCAGCACCTCCTAAACCAAGGAGACCAAGACCAGTGAGGATACACAATCTGCTCAATGCAACTGGCAACATCTTGATCCGCACCACTTCACCTCCTGAGCAACCACTACCGGCAGCTACGTTGAGTCAGTTTACAGAAGTGACAGCCTTTTGTGCGGCAGCTACCAGGGCCATCACTTCCACAATCAATCCTGACTCGGGTAAATTCTATTCTATTTACAATGTAAAAGCCCTGGAGCGCGTATTGCTCAAATCTGGCCTGTTTGTCAAGATGACTGAGGAGAAAATTGATCATACTTACAAAGACAATTTCGATGACTTTGGCAGGTCATTATATCAAAAATTATTTAATGATCAGATTTCCAGAAGGGATGCGCAGACCCTATCCACCATCTTTCATTCAGCCGGACAGGAAGTAGTTAAGCTCAGTAATACACAACAGGAGGATACCTATATAGGTCACATCATTTTTACTTGTGAGTATTTATCGGGTGTTTCGGCCATCAGTGCGGTAGCAGTGTACTATGATTACAATCAGAATATCAATGACCTACCTTTGGTCGCAACAGACCAGCAAAGTAATGCTACTAAATCACTGGAACTGATCAAGGCTACTTACCTATATACCTCCCCACGCTACGTAAATAATCTGGCAGCTCATCTTTCTGAGTTGAAAGACAGCAGCGCGCGGCTGGATTCGATCATAGCCTGGAGAAAAAGTGTGACGTCGGCTTAGTTGTTTATCTTCAAATGAGTCGAAATGTGTGAAAATAGGTAGAAGCCCAGAATAGCTGTTTTATCTATTCGATTAAAGAAGTTGAAGGTTGGAAATTAGAAGTTGGAAGTTAGATATTGCATTCCTATTATGTCTTTGGTCTCATATCATCAATTGATCATACCATCACCTCATTATAGCATCGAATGATCTCGTCATCAGACTATCAAATCATCATAACATTAATCTCGTCCTTCTGGGCAGCAACTTATTGGCACGTGGCGACTGCCGAACTGTGATGGAAAACCTAATTGAATAGCAGTAACTTAGCTTCATAACATTTTATATCTAAAAATTTTCCATTGGGACAAGATGACTTGCTATGGCCTTCAGGCCATAGATGAGGTCAGCTGAAATCAGCCGGGCTTTAGCCCATAAAGCTGGCACCAAAAGCCTTATTCGGTGTTCTACGGCTAAAGCCGACAGAAAGGTTATACCCAAGAAACACGCCTTAAAAGGCGTGGCTATTGAGGTACAGCCAGGTGTTTCCACCTGGCGTTTGGTATTCAAGCTACTTAAGCGTGATGGCAGTTTAGCATTCATTATTAAACGCTGGACTACTTCGTTCCTTCGTCACTCGCAGTGACTAGCCACTCTTTAGTCTATTTAATCGGCTTACTACGCCACATGCTGTGTAAGTCTTCAACCGAGCCGGCAAAGACATCACGGTCGCAATTGCCGATGCCATTTACACTGTGTGGTGAATTGCCGTGGGTACCATCCGTGTACTGCCACATGGTATAAGAAGACCATCCGTGGGGTAGGCTGACATTTTGTGTGTACTGGGCTATCCAAAGCGGGCATTGGTTGAGTATTTCGTCTCCGGCGGGAGGTATTTGTTCTTTGGCCAGAATGCCGCAATAGAGCACGGGGAATTGACCTAGTTGCTCCTTGACTGCCGATAAAAAAGCCCTGGCCTGTTCCAAGGGCATAGTGCCCTGAGAAGTAACGGGGTTATTCTCCCAGTCCAAAACCAACAAAGTTTGGTCATCCGGTGCGGCAGTGGCTAAAAAGTGACTAACCTGGGCGTCGACATCCTGCCCTGTACCAAAATGATAAGCGCCCCAAAGCAAGCCTTGTGCTTTGGCTTCTACTCTTCTTTCAGCATATGTGGGGTCTGTATAGGTAGTGCCTTGAGTGGCCTTAGAGATCACTCCTAGAATACCATCACCTTTAACGGCCTGGAAATCCGCACTTGCCTGATGGTGCGAAATATCCACCACTACGTTGATATTACCAGCAGGAGGGAAGCCAGAAACAGGTAGGGAGAACCCAAGGTCTTTAGCCACTGAAATGGTGTTGGGGCCAGCAATCCCATCCGCAGATAAGCCGTGCGCACTTTGAAAGGCCTTGGTTGCGTTGGCAGTATTGGCGCCAAAGATACCATCAGCAACGCCACAGTCAAAGCCTTGCTGGTTGAGAAATGATTGCCAGCTTTTCACTAAGTCGCCTTGGTCACCGGTTCTAATTAAGGTCATGATCGATCGTTTTTGTGTTGAAATGATGTTTTATATGAAGATTGCTTAGCCTCTTTAGGTATTTATACTGATATAATTTAAATTAAATAAAGCCAAATAATTAATTAAAAATATTATAAAAAATAATAAGTTAATAATACTTTAAAATGATATTTTTTTGATCTAACTTAATATTATGTCAATCATTTTTTAATCATAATCAACTTTTAAAACTATGGCAGATCAGTCTGACAAGAGCGTGCCTCTCAAACCACCGGTAAAGAACCCGCACAATGTAGAAGCCACCAAGTACTACATTTTTAATGAAACTGGGAACATCATGCTAGCCAGTACTATTGACAGTAGTCAGCCCCTATCTCAGGAAGTGCAAAGCGTATTTTCTGAGGTATCCGTTTTCTATGCAGGGATGTCCAGAGCAATTACTACCACCATCAACCCCAATACCGGGCAACCCTATTCTTTGTACAATTACCATGCTTTGCAGCGCATCATCAGCGGATCGGGCCTATTTGTACATGTGACTGAGGAGGATGTGAGCTATTCTACCACCAGTGTGGGAATGGAATTTAGCAAGCAACTGCTGGAATCATTGTTAGGCCTGGCTACCGGTGCCGGGGCTTTGTCTTTTGCTTCAGCCATGATTTCATCCATGGGCGATGAAGGTTTGAGGATCGCTGGTTCTAAAACGAGCTCCGAAAGCAAAGTGGCCAACATTGTTTTTGTCTGTGAGTATCTGTTGGGAATGCCCATTGTCAGTGCCATAGTGGTCTATGCGGATTGTAAAAAGAACGAACAGCAATTGCAACTAGGGCCGTGTTTCAAGGAACAATCGACCCATACAGAATGGAAACTGCACAAAGATACCTACATATTTGTGACGCCTACGTTCATCAAGCAGTATGCCGGTGACTTAGATTCTATTCAGTCAGATGCCGATTATCTGCAGATGATCAACTGGCTCAGTGACTTGGTGACACAGACACCGATAGTCAGTATGGTGGTCGATATGAATGATCCTGGTACCCCTGTGCCATCAGAGACTGCTTTAGATCCCAAAGTCACTTATGAGATTCTGGGCCAATTCTTACCTACTACTAAAGGGACTTTGAAGTTCGCTTCAGGAGACGGAAAGATCACAGCAGGCTCGTGGGGTAGCAACGCGATACAGTTTACTGTTTCCGGTACCCAGGCCGATGCCGCTGCCATTCAAGTGCTCGATTCCAGCGGTAAGGTGGTTGTGAGCACCGCTGGTACTTTCTCTATTAAAGCAGAGTAACAGATTGAGTAGATAGAACAGGGCAGGCCGAAGTGTGCTTATTCGGTTTGCCCGATTTGATTTATAGTTTATCCAAGAGAGTGACTCAAATGACTGCTTCAATGTCATTTCTCCTAATGCCGAAATGAGTTAGTCTAGTACTCGTGAAACGATCTCATCAGCCCCAAAACAATCAGGTAGGCTTCCTAACACTTACATAATTCCTTTCCCTAAATAGGCCCTCAGCTTGGGGGAGATGTTGCGCTGGATGAGCGAGTCCCTGAGCTGCCATTTGGTTTGTGTGTCCTTTGGCACTTCCTCCATTTCGGTGAGGTATTTTATTTCCTTACCTTCTTTGATCGCTACGGGGACGCCATTTCTGTATAGAATGCGATTACCAAAATAGGCCGGAACGCGTCGCCCAGGAGTAATGATGCCAGTCAGGTTTAGTGGATCGGCTGCGCTGATCGTGACCAGTCTGTCAGTATCGCATTCCTTTCGTATGGCGCGCAACTTGGCTACTGCTTCGGGCAGGGCAAATTGTTCGCCCCAGAAGCCGTCTACAAAACGCCCACCACGGATTTCACCTCTTGCTTCAAGTGTACGCAGGGTGCGTACTAATTCATGCCATGGTGGAGCAAAGCTTTCTTTTTCCACCAGCTTTCTAAACACCACGCCGTATCTTGAAAGCAAAGTTCTGGCCATGAACTCATGTGGTAATTCAGCACTATCGGGTGTCTGTTGCTCATTATTTTGTAGCAATGACCATCTTCCTGCCTCATCCATACCAAATACATTTTTCTTTTTTCTAGCGCCGTCGTCACCTTTATACTTGGCAGGAACCAGCAAGGCACGAAGGCCAGTATAGCTGTCCGAAGTGACTAAACCAGCAGCGACCAACTCACTGATGGCTTCTTCAGTTTGTCCGTAGAATAGCCCTGCTTTAAAGGCCAGATCATTGAAGAAAATGGCTCCATTTTCCTTGATCACCTGATATGCCTTTTGCGTCCTTTGCGCCATGTGAGTGATCTGTTCTTCTGGAGAGGATTGTTTGTCCTGCTTCCAATGATGTAGGTTAGCACGTTGTACTAAGGTGATAGGCGTAGATTTGACCGGAGACAAGCTTTTACTGCCTGAGTGATCCGATTGGTCGGTCAAATCTGGCACTGAAAACCTTCCCCATTGCACCCTTCCGGACATGCATAGCACGTCCAACCAGAAGTAGTCATAGTCCTTTATCCTGGACGGTAACACATCACTTTCCCAAACAGCGGCTGCCGCTTCATATCCTTCCAATTGCTTGATGATCTCAAGCACTGAATCTGGACCTTCTAGTTGCTTGCCTTCTCCCACATGCTGCCAATCGAAAAGGAAGCTCATAAAGATAGAAGCAGAAACCGGTTCTATTTCTTTTCTCAGCCTTTGCAGTGTGTACCGATGGATTCTGGCCAAGAGCCGTCGCTCGCACCATTCTGTCTCCTGAATGCCCGGTGTGAATTGACCACGGAAAACGAAACCTTCATTCTCCAAATCCAATAAGGCATTATCTATATCAGAGACGGGTA
Source organism: Bacteroidota bacterium (assembly GCA_039819065.1). Taxonomy (GTDB): domain Bacteria; phylum Bacteroidota; class Bacteroidia; order Cytophagales; family Cyclobacteriaceae; genus JBCBSS01. The sequence continues at coordinate 65,874 of JBCBSS010000003.1, read as the reverse complement.
ACGCCATTTCATCCGCAACCTGTGCGGCCTGAATAGGCCCTAGAGCTTCTAATCTGCCTCTGACCAATTCTTTCAGTGCCTGACTGCGTTCCCAAACGGTTGATTGGAGTTTAGCGGGTACTTTCAGTTCAGAAATGGCCTTGTCATCTGGGTAAACGGCTTTGAGCTGCGTTAGTCTTTCGATAGCTATCCAAAGCGTTTTCCCCTCGTCTACCTTGATGGTCAATGCCCGGCTATCATCCATCAATTGATCAAAGACAGGCTCCCAGCCTACTTCGCCATCGCCATATTGGCCTTCCTTTTGAGTCAGAAAGCCGTAAAGCACCAAGGCATCATGTAATTCGTCAGCGTTAGACACCTGAGGCCATGCTTCAGTTCTAACCAACTCAATCGCTTCAAGATCGAGCTTACCTAGTTCTTTGGCTTCTGATGGGTCGATCCATTGCCGGGTTTGAATGGCATTGGTTCTACGTTCTTCCAAACCGGCACCGTCGAGGAAAGCGTAGGGTCTGGCATTGAGTATTTCATGGGCGAGGGGAGAAGCCTCCCTTAAGTCCCTGGCTACCATGTTCTTTTTGCCTGCTTTCATGTCAACGAGCAGCGATTCTAGCGTTTCTATGTCCATCACCTCGTAAAGGCAGTCGTGGATGGTCTGATCAACCAATGGGTGATCTGGTACTTCCCTTTCTCCGGCTATATTTTCTAAGCAGGCGATTTGATCAGGGAAGACAAGCGCGATCAGATCTTCTGAATTCATACGTTGAATAGCAGGAGGTACTTTCTTGCCGCCATTGCGTCGTAGCACAGCTAACGAACGGGTGGCATTCCATCTCCATCTCACTTCGAACATGGGTGCATCTAAAAGCGCTTGAACCAATACATGCCTGACCGTTTTAGGATTCAGGTAGTTGAATACTTCTTCCAGCGGGAAGCTATGAGTAGCGCCGAGAGATAGCACAATAGCATCTTCCGTCGCAGCGGCCTGTAATTCGAAATTGAATTTCCGGCAGAATCTTTTGCGCAATGACAGTCCCCAGGCCCGATTCATTCTGCTGCCGAATGGTGAGTGTATGACCAGGTGCATATCGCCAGCTTCATCAAAGAAGCGCTCCATCACAATGTTGTTCTGGGATGGCATGACGCCCAAAGCGGCTTTCGATGCAGCCAGATAAGTCACGAGTTGATCTGCCGCCACCCTGCTTATGCCGACCTCGTCCATTAGCCAAGCCATAGGAGTTTCTTTCCATTGCCCTTTTTCAGCTTCTTCTTTCCCTTCTTCTGCTATGAGCATTTCCTCCAGGTTGGGCATTCTATCACCTACTTCCTCCCGCAACCGTGAAACAGCTATTGAAAGCTCTGCCGATCTTCCCGGTGCTTCTCCAAACCAGAATGGAATAGTAGGAGGAGCACCTTGCGCATCAGCGACACGCACTTTACCATTTTCTACCCTCAATATCTGCCATGAGTTATTGCCTAGCTTGAAGATATCTCCGGGTAGGCTTTCAATGGCGAAATCTTCATCGACCGTACCCACCGGAGTACCGGTAGGTTCCATGACCACATCGAAGTCAAATGTATCTGGAATAGCACCTCCCGATACCAACGCAGCCAGTCGGGCATTCTTCCTGCCTCTAAGCCTTTCGTTGATGGTGTCATGATGGATGTAGGCGCCTGATCTGCCTTTGCGAGTAGTGAAGCCCTCCGCCAGTGTTTTGATCACCTGATCGAATTCCTTCCGTTCTAAGTTCTCGTATGGGTAAGCGTTGTTGAAGATGTCGTACAGTTCTTCTTCCTGATATTCTTCACAGGCCAGCTCAGCCACAATTTGTTGCGCTAGCACATCGAGCGGCTTTTCGGGCATCACAATCTCATCCAGTTCTTCTCGTCTGATGGCATCTAGAATGGCCACCGATTCCACTAGCTCATCACGGGTCATGGGAAAAAGCCTGCCTTTGGGTGTGCCTTTGAGGCTGTGACCTGATCGTCCGACCCTTTGCAAGAAAGTGGCAATTGACTTGGGAGATCCGATCTGACAAACCAAGTCCACGGAGCCGATATCAATTCCCAATTCTAAAGAAGCGGTTGCCACCAAGGCTTTTAGTTCGCCTCCTTTCAACCTCATCTCGGCTTCGAAACGACGTTCTTTGGCCATGCTGCCGTGGTGAGCCATCACCGTATCCTTCCCGAGCTTTTCCGTCAAGTGATGGGCGAGGCGCTCAGCCAATCTGCGCGTATTGACAAAGATCAGCGTTGTTTGGTGTGTGAGAATAAGTGCTTCTAGCCTCTGGTATATCTCTGTCCATACTTCATTGGGCATCACCGCCGTCAAGGGCGAAGCAGGTAGTTCCAGTGCCAGATCGCGCTTACGCACATGGCCAATATCAATGATGGTGCAACTGGCTTGATTACCGGTGAGGAATTTAGACACTGTTTCTATGGGCTTTTGAGTGGCAGACAGCCCAATTCGTTTTAGATGGGTTGTTGTCAGCCGATTAAGCCTTTCTAAAGAGAGCGCTAAATGAGAGCCTCTTTTGTCGGCCAAGAGTGCATGTATTTCATCTAGAATGATTGTCTTTACATCGGATAATATCTTTCGGCCATTGATGCTGGTCAGGAGTAAATACAATGACTCGGGAGTAGTCACCAGGATATGTGGTGGCTTCTTCACCATGGCCGTTCGCTCCGAGTTAGGCGTATCACCCGACCGTACCATCACTTTTATCTTCACTTCGGGCAACCCGTCTGCCTTCAGGGTTTCCTGAATGCCAGCCAGAGGCACTTGTAGGTTGCGCTCTATGTCATTGCCCAAGGCCTTCAAGGGCGATACATAAACCACCTGCGTTCTCTGTTCTAGCTTGCCTTCCAGTCCTTGTTTAACGAGATCGTCAATGATAGCATAGAATGCGGCCAAAGTCTTACCAGAGCCCGTAGGTGCAGCAATCAAGGTATGCTTGCCCTTGATGATTTCGGGCCAGGCTTTTTGCTGTATTTCAGAAGGCTCATTGAAAGCTTCCTGAAACCATTTGGCGACAGATGGGTGAAATTGATCCAGCATGATTTTACGGTGTGGATTGTTGGTTTAAGATACGCATTTAGAAGTTTTCTTGCCGTATCTTGTCAAAGATTCTCAGTCAAACAACGCTCAAATTTACGATTAAATATATACCCCTATGGCAGTGATTGATTTAAATAGCACCGACTCAAAACAACTCATACCTGGCCTGCATTTCAAATTCATCCATTCTGAAAACATGACGGTAAGCTTTGTGGATATTGACGCTGGAGCAGATCTTCCAGAGCATAGCCATCCACATGAGCAAATCACCATAGTAAAGAAAGGAACGCTTGAATTGATCATGGACGGGGAGAAGCATGTGTTGGAACCCGGATCAGTGATTGTGATACCTTCTCATGCCGTACACAGCGCCAAGGCTATTACTGCCTGTGAGGCCATTGATGTGTTCAATCCGGTGAGAGAGGATTTTAAATGATTAGACGTAAGACATTAGACAAAAGAAGTAAGACGAAGGAAGCAAGACTTGACTTCTGGCTGTCTTTGCCATCCGTCAGCAGGGAGGTACGACGAAGCAATCCAGTTGCTGTAAGAAGTTAGAAACTAGAAATAAGTAGAATTAGGTTGAATTAAATAGAAATAAGTACGTGGCGTGAATGAGATACTAAGCAATCCGTAAATCAAGACTAAAATCAAGTCTTTCTGAAAGAAACTTATTGGAGGTTTAGCACGATTTGAGCGATGATTGTTACTCTTGCTACTGTTCAATGCCTACTGCCTACTCTGATCTGGACTGCTTCGTTCCTTCGTCACTCGCAGTGACAGCCAAGAACTACTGCTCAATACCAAATACTAACAACTAAATACTTAAGACTATTCAAATATGGCTGACATCAAACTCAAAGTACTAGGCAGCGGGGATGCGTTCGGTACGCAAGGGCGGTTTAACACCAGTTTCTATGTGCAAGCTCCTTCGACCAATTTCTTGATCGATTGTGGGGCTTCTACTTTGGTAGCACTCAAGAAGTACAAAGTGGATCCCAACAGTATTGATGCGATTGTGCTGACTCACTTTCATGGGGATCACTTTGGTGGGGTGCCGTTTATTTTATTAGATGCTTTTATCATCCAGAAGAGGACTAAGCCATTAACGATCTTCAGTCCGTCTGGAGGGCAAGAGAAGATCATGACCCTGATGGAGGCGCTCTATCCTGGGACGGGTCATATATTTGATAATCTTGATCTTAAGTTCGCCACCTACATAGAAGACGGAGCTGTACAAAGCGGCGCTTTGAAAGTACAGGCTTACCCAGTGATACACTCGGCGCCTTCTTTACCACATGCGGTTCGTGTGCAAGTTGATAATAGAACCATCGCTTACTCCGGTGATAGCGAGTGGACACCTAATCTAACTGTGGCTGCTGACGGTGCAGATTTGTTTATCACCGAGTGCAATGTGTTTGATCAGCCGGTCAAGGCTCACTTAAGCTACAAAGAATTACTTGAAAACAGGGATAAGCTTCATTGTAGAAGGTTGGCCATTACACATATGGGGCAGGAGATGTTTGATAACCTTGATCAGGTGGAAATAGAATGTCTGGAAGATGGTATGGAGTTAGAGATTTGAGCTATCCCTAGCCCTGTCGAACTTCATACATTCCAACCGTTTCCGAGCCTTTTGGGTCTAATTGTATAAATACAAACCCCAAGACTATGAAGACGAAACTACTCACCGGCGTATTCATATTTACATTGATCATCACCCAAACTGCACATTGCCAAGAAGATGATTCCAGACAATTCTACCTAGGTGGCGCCCTCAAGCTATTCCCGCACGAACAAGCGAATACAGGTGTATTGATTGGAGGATCGATATCGAAAGAGCTTAAGAATGATCAGTATAGAATGAGCCTATCGTTGTTGGGCAATGCCAATCAGATGCGATCTGAAATGGGGGATGGCTTTGAGTTCGAGCGTTTCCTTTTTACCAGTTTCGCCCTTCAGCGCGACTTTGTATCATGGCAAAGCGTATCAGCTTACGGTGGTCTGGCCTTAGGCTTTGGTGCGGTAAAGCAACTTGATGGCCTCGGTACTGACTTTACCTCTGAGGGTTGGAATGGGTTCTTTAGCCTGGAACCGGCCGTTGGTCTGCGGTTAGGTTTATCAGATAAATTTAGTGTGAGTGCCGAAGCATCATACCTGTTCAATACAGAAAGCGTGGAGCAAGTAGAATTTGATAATCCAATATGGACTTTTGGTTTTCATTATCTACTTTCACGGCCATAACACTCACCTGGAATACCTCCATAACTCGTATTAAAATAGAATCTATACTTTAATGTCTGATACTTATCTACCTGATAAATAGTCAATTATATTGATTTTTTCTTGCAAAGAAAGATAATCTGCTTCATTTTTGGAGCTTATTAAAGCTCCAAAGCCGCTATTGAATGCCTTTTAAGACTAGACTTTCAGCCTTGGTAGGTACCATGTTACTGGCCTATTGCGCCATACTTTTGAGCTCGCCTGCGCTGGCTAGTACCGAGGTTAATAAAGATAGCCTGGCCAATCCATTGGATTATTTCATAAGCAGCCTTTACAATAATTTCGAATGGCAAGAAGCGAAGCCACAGTACGACATTTTCAAAAGGGGTGTTGTTGGCTATCTTAACCTTAAATCTCAAAACAGGCTTTCCGATAAGGGTATACTGACTTTGGTAGACTTTCGCTCTTCTGCCAATGTGGAAAGAATGTGGGTGCTGGATCTAAAAGGGAACCGAGTGCTTTATCACAACCTGGTGGCACACGGGAGAAACTCAGGTGATGAATATGCTACCAAGTTTTCTAATCGATTTGGTTCGTACCAAAGCAGCCTGGGATTTTATGTCACGGGAGCTACCTACACGGGTAAGCATGGCTTATCGTTAAGGCTTGACGGAGTGGAGCCGCTGATCAATTCTAACGCCAGGAAGAGGGCGGTAGTGATGCATAGTGCGGAATATGTGAGCCATGATTTTGCCAATCAGTACGGTAGATTAGGTAGAAGCCTGGGCTGTCCGGCCATACCGGTAGAAAATCACAAAGAGGTGATTGACAGACTAAGCGATAATACGTGCCTCTTTATTTTCTACAATTCAGTGGATTATGCTGGCCAAACGACCTTGCATAATGAGCAAATCGCTCACACGTTTCTTGTATCGAACGGCCACGACCTGTGAGCTAATATGCTAGGGGAGTTGCCTACGCTTAGGTGACAGAAGCACTTGCACCAGCATAACAATAACGATTAGAATGAGGGTTTCAGATACCACCAAGAACAACGCATCAAACCCAAAAAGTATATAAATCAAAAAGCTTACTAAAACGGCCAGTGCAATAATAACCGGTGTTTGAATAGGCTTGATAAACGCTCTCACAATCGGATTAACTAACGAGGCTAACGCACCGATGATACCAAAAGCCAAGAGTGCAAGCAACGTAAACAAGATCACTGAAACGGTTATGTACTCATTCAGGCCTTGTTTGAAGCCATCCCAAATACGCTGCATTTCTGCTTGAAACTTCTCTAAAGAAACACCAGAGGAGGCTCCGTCTTCTTCATCTCCAGCTTGTCCGTCAGTCGATTCCCCATCCTTGGAACCAGCTCCATCTGCATTGTCCTTTGACTCGCCATTGGCGTCGGAAGCGCCATCTCCGCCTGAAGTTTCGGATCCCTGACTACCTGAGCCAGCTTCACCCGAGCCCGTGTTTTGACTAGAATCGGCTGGAAGAGCTGCCATAAGGGCGGGAGCTGGGCTTTCTACCTTAATGATGAGAAAAATGCTATCACCTTTCACCGCCAATTGAGCAGAATCTGATTGCGTACTGTCTTGAGGTAAGAAGGTGCCGGCGATGAACTGCTCAGGATTGGAGGAAATCACCTCTGCTTTTTCATTGAAGAATGCAGAAGCCAGCAGCAAGCATAGTATAAAAAGTACGATGTTGAGATATGTAAGTTTGCTTCGAAACATGACCCATTAACCGGCTAGCGTGTAAATAAAATTATGCTTTTATTTTCTTATATGGAAAAGAAACAAAAGTTAATTTAAACTGGATATAATATTATTTACTAGGCAGTTACATTCACTTTATTAAAGTAAAAATCAAATTACTTTTGGGCCAGTCGGATTTGTTTGATTACCAAATAGATACAGTACGATGGTGCCGAATCTATGCGCTAGATACTTAGCTTAAGCTGTACTGGGCAATGATCTGATCCGGTTACATTCGGGTGAATGGCAGCTTCGCTTACCGCCTCCATGAAGCCTGTTGAGGTAATGAAATAATCGATACGCCAACCGATATTCTTTTCACGGGCATTGGCACGGTAGCTCCACCAACTATAAGCCACCTCTTCCGGGTGAAGTGTTCTAAAAGTATCTACAAAACCCTTATCCAGAAAATTGCTAAAGCCATCAATTTCAGTCTGTGTATAACCCGCTGTTTTATTGTAGTTCGACTTAGGCCTGGCGATGTCAATAGGTTGGTATGCTACGTTGAAATCACCGCAAGCGATCACAGGTTTCTTGCCCTCCAGCTTTTTGAGGTGATCAAGAAAGGCAACATCCCAGCCCTTTCGGTAGTCCAGGCGGGCCAGCCCATTACCTGAGTTGGGTACATATACATTGACTAGATAGAATTCCGGGTACTCAAGTGTCAACACTCTACCTTCCTGATCGTGCTCCTCGATACCGATGTCTGAGCTGGCACTGATGGGTTCTGTTTTAGATAGAATGGCAGTACCGGAATAACCTTTGCGCTCTGCGGAGTTGGAGAACAAGTGATAGCCTGTTAAATCTTTTACCACTTCTTGCACCTGGTCGTCTTGTGCTTTGGTTTCCTGCAAGCAAAGTATATCAGGGTTCATTGTATCCAAATGATCGAAAAAGCCTTTTTTAGCTACGGCACGTATGCCATTGACATTCCAGGAGATGAGATTCATATCTTAATATGCTACGGTTCAATAAAACTGAAAAATTAGCGAATAAAAGGCAGAGGTTGCCTCAAAAGCCCGTTTAAATGTCATTTCGAATGAAATGAGAAATCTTACTCCCTTGATAATCAACACTTTCAATAGAGTAAGATTTCTCCCGATGGTCGAAAAGACAGCTTTTGACAGCCACTTACGGAATCTATATTTCCTAGAGCAAATACCTTGAGTTGTGTGGTTGTTGCATATGTTTCATGCGGTTCTTTATTCTGACGAAGGCGTAGGATGCTCCAAGAAATAAGATGCCAATAACAATGAGTACCACTACTTTGTCGAACACCTCGAAATGGGCAAGGTCAATAAAGACTAGTTTAACGGCTGCCATCAGTATAATGGCTACTGCGAATTGTGAGATTAACCTTTCCTGTAGGCTTAAATACAAGAATATCAGCGCTATACCATGAAGGACTATGGCGATAGTGACTAGGAACGGAAATGATTCAAAATGGGTAATCAGTAAGTGAACATAAGTGACCGTGCCTAAAAAGTTGACGGCCAAAAAGTTCAAGCGTCTGGTGCCTGATTTTAGATAGGCATGGAACCGCTCAGAAGTCAGCGATAAGTGTGTATAGACACCAAAGTTGATGATAAGAATGAAGGATTCAAGCGTGCTAAAACCTGGATTGAAAATACGCTGAAACAGGATCGAAATGAACAAAGCCAAAACCCCAAAGAAAAACAGCATTTTGAACCGTCTCCTGACTAAATAGAGGTGTTTTTTGAGGTAAACCAATAAGAAAAATAGCATTGATATGATCATGATAGATGTACTTACCCTTATTGACAATACATCATGGCATAGATAGAATATGGTATAGAGCGCGTAGTACAAAAGGAGCGAGAAAGCATACCGGAATGCTGATTTGCTTATGGTCTTCTTCAAGTGTCCTTTTTCTACAATGAATACTGCCAACAGCATCGCAAAATTGATCAAGTTCAGCAGCCAAGCCTCATGAAGAATGGATATAGCGATGCTGATTGAGACGAGGATGTAATATTCTATTTTCAGTGTTGTCTCCCTAAGGAATTTGTACAACAGATAGCTGGTAAATGAAGCTACAGCAATACCATATCCAATATATTCAGGAAAGCTCCTCCATGTAGAACTGATGATACAAATCGGTATGGCTACATAGAATGCTTTTCTAAGAAAACGAGCTAGAAGTAGTGCATCTCCTTTGATATTCAACTTTTGATAGACCCACAGCAACGACCATGAGCACAGGGCAATTTCGATCAGGGCTATCTTACCAGTCAGGGTTTGATCTATAAAATGGAAAGTGCCTACTTCGATTTGAGATTCATAGTATCCTAGTACAATGCCCACCAGCGAGATCATGCCGATCGTTTCCAGGCTTTTAAAGCCCTTTTTAGCACCCCAGAAGATCAAAGCGAAAGCAGGAACGATGACGAGATTGAAGGTGAACAGTCTGAAATGGAATGCCGATATAATAAGCAGCATGCCTGCGATCCATACCGGGACAATTTGACTCAAGAACAGGTGTAACCTCGTTTCAGACTGACCACTATTAGCTTGAAACCTTTTGATCAGATAAATAACCCCTGTCATGACTATTCCCAAGACGATGAAATTGTAGAAAGCAGGTATCCAGATGGTTTCATGCCATGAGATTACAAGGTCGTTAATGCCCATAAACGTTTTCACGATAGGGATGAGTAATACAATATATCCTGCAATTCTTATCTCTACTTGTTTGAACAGAAAGCCGAGGTAGATGAGTAAGAGACCCTTAGCTGACCAGAGCAACATGGTTACCTGAGCATCGACAAGCGCAGGGATGGCCAGGAAGGTGAAGGTGGCGGCTATGGTAATGAGGAGCCACAGCAACATCTTGTTAGACCTGTTACCTCGCTTAATTAGTGGCATTAAGGCCAACACGGCGTTTTGTAAGTAAAGTGCCCCTAGTAGATAGCTATTTTCGATACTGTAGTACAGGTTGACTAGAATGAGGGAGACGCTTGCCGTAATGATGATCAGGTTCATCGGCTTCAATTCTCTTTTGATCTTGACTCCGTCGAATAGACCATAATGGACAAACAAATAACCAAATCCATATACCAGCCCTATAACCTTCAAAGCAGGCCATGCCTCAAACGTTCCACGGAGTAGGGAAGCTTCCAGGATTAACATGGCCACCAGAAAAGCAATATAGCCCAGGGTGACCCATTTGATCCTTCTGGCTATGAATAGGGAAGTAATCGAGATCATGCCGACATACAAGTAGAATAGAATAGAGGGTTCGGAGCTATCTAGGTAGATGGGGGAGAAGCTACCACCTATCAGAAATAGTATAGCCACTACTTTAGTATGGTGGCGCAGTGCCAGAAAGGCTCCTAAAGCACTGTTCATCAGGATCATTAAAAACCCTGCATAGGCAGGCAAACGAAAAGGAATGGCTATATCGGAGAGAAAGTAGATAAATAAATAATTGAGCGCCACAACCATGCCCATCAGTGCAGAACCGAATTCACCATACTTCTCTTTGTCCTTCCTGGTCAGCTTGATGGCCCAAACCAAAACACCGGAAGAGAAGACAAAGCCGAAACCGGTTTTAATGTACTCACTGTAGTCACCAAAATAATGATTGATAGAATATTGCATCAGGTACCCAAAGCCGAATAGCAATGCCAGGATACCTGAAAGTGTCATGAAGAAAATAGGTAGCTTTTGCTCTGCTTTATAGTGCCGGTACAGTCGGATCGGAAATTCGAGATGATGAAATAGGGCTGCCAGGAGTGGGTTTCTAGGCTTGGTTTCGTCGTAAGGTGGATAGTGATGTTCTATTGGTTGAGGAATGTGAGCTATTGGTTGTTGCTCTTCGTTGACTTTGTCCTCAAACATATCCACGATCTCACGATCTACGGGTGGCGGTGGTTCAACGGTACTTTCAGGCCTGTTGATCAAGTCCGATACCCGGTAGTTCTTGACAACGGCCTCTGATGTGGCTGGAATCCGTGATTCTGATGGTGGTGGAACACTGAAATGCTGTTCCAGGCTTGTTATTCTGTTTTCCAAACTGGCAAAATCCGATTCGAACTTTGCCCTGATTTCAGCCTGCTTGGATCGAATGTCGTCGATCTCTTTCCGAAAACTGATCATGTGCTTTCATTAGTCTGGTTATGATGACTAAAAACGCATATCTGTAGCCTGGTGGGCAGACTTTTCTGATCAACTGATTAATAGTGGGGATTAAATGAGGGGAAATGGCCGATAAAAAACTCAGTCTAACTGATTTATTCGGGCTTGATCTTGAGTTCCTGGTTGAGAAGGATCAGAATTTGTCCGATGCATTGCTCTTCCTCTTTCCTCAATACCAACTTCAATAATTTGAGCTGCTTGTTGTGGGTTGTTTCAATTCTGAATTCGTAGACGAAATCTTCAAAACCCTCCTGCATAGCGCTTACGTCACTCGTTTTTACCTCTTTCGTGACGTTGATCTTCTTGATTTCACTGAAAAGGACATCCGAATTATAGCTCATGAGCGTACCAAATCTTAGCTTCACGGTTTGAGACTGCCGATCTACTTCTATTTTGTTCGGAAAATGCCATTTGCCAATCACAAAGGGAACCCCGATCAGCGATATTCCTAAGAGCATCAGTCTGAAATCCAGTAGAGGGCCTGCTATAAGCAGTGCAGCCCCAGCTAGCATCGACAATACTAAGAGAAAGACAGAATTGTAAACTTTCTTTGAAATGGTGAGTGCTCTGGGCTGAGACATGAACCTATAACCTGCTGTGTCGAGGAGAGTAATTGCGGACATCACTTTGCTTTCTTCAATATACCAAACTATTCCGAGAAAAGGAAAGCCCCTAGTGTGACTAGGGGCTTGATTTACAGTCGATTAAGAATATAGTTTACGGTTGATAAATTATACTTAATAATCGCCGTTTTACTTTGTAGTTAATCCTTGTTCCGGTGCAAAGATAATAAACGTATGCATGCAGATTAATATCGTGTAATATAATTATTGTTTATGTGCTGTATTCGACTTAAGTCCGAAGGTTAACTGGGGCTAGACTTCTAAAACCATCATTTGGCCGGATAAACCTTGAGAAATACAGGCCTGTAACCAATGTTATTAATTGTCCTGTTTGGTATATAATTGGCATCTGAATGACATTTGTGATATCCGCATGCCATTGGTTTTTAGCTTGGCTAACTCAACCTCTAGGTGTGATTATAAGTGAGTTGGTTACAAACGTAGGCAAGTACGCTTTTACTGAACGAATAAAGCTCCTGAACGGACCACTGAAATGCTGGCTAATGGAAGTTCGAATGTTTGCTACCATCTGCTAGTAAAGGACAATGGCTCTGGTTAGGCTATTGTCCATGATGTACTTCATGCTGGAAGCGCTAACTGACGCGAATTAGATCACTTGTATAGAATGGATAAGGTCGCTAAATTGACGTTAGGAGTGTGGTGATTTGAATTTATTCACTAATTAATATAGCCATAATACTTTCCTAACAGTATAGGTGAGATTTACGGGCATCATTTTATATTGATTGAAATCTCAGAGAAGAATTCGAAGACGCCTGTATTTTATGAACGCAAACAGCGATAATGAAAGAAGATATTGATCAGCTTACAGAGAAGATAAATCAAACAGATAGCACTGAGGAAAAGATTGATGCCCTAAACCAGCTTTCCTGGCTCAAGCGGCGTAATGATATTCCCAATTCCCTCGAAATGGCCAAGGAGGCCTATGATCTTGCGCTGGCTAAAGAGTATAAAAAGGGAATTGCCTACGGTAAAGTGAATCTTGCTTTTCACGATTATACTACCCAAGGTAATATCCACCAATCGATACAATCCTTCTTAGAAGCGATCGAAATTTTCAAGGAGATCGGCGATGACATGGGCAGTGGAGTGACACATAGTTTGTTAAGCTACATATACTGGACATCAGCCGATTATGAAAATGGTTTTCGCCATTTGCTTGAAGGGGAAGAATACCAGGAGAGATCTGGTAACACCGAGGGCATGGCCTGGGATAAATTCAATTTCGGTACTTTTTATTCGGAATTAAACTACTATGATCAGGCGCTACCTTATTTCAAAGATGCGCTGAGCTTATTCAAGAAAATAGACGAGTACTTTGGTCAGGCATCTGCCATCTTGGGTATGGCCGTGATCTATAAGTCACATGATGACTACAAGGAAGCGAAAGAGTGTTGTCAGACCGCTATCGGTATAGCTGAGCAGTATGGTTATGCCGACTCAAAAGCTTGGGCTTCTATTATTCTAGGTGAGATATACCAATGCCTCCAAGAAAGCGACCAGGCCATAGAATGGACGAAAAGAAGCTTAGAGATCTACAGCAAAACCGGAGACAGACAAGGTCAGGTAAACGCCCGGTTCAATCTGGGAACCATTTATCAGGCTGCAGGTGACAACAAAAACGCACTAGAATATTTCAAATTGGTTGAAGAGTATGCGCTAGAAGCCAATGCACTACTGAATTTGATCGAGGCGCACAATTATATGGCGGAGTTGTACAACGCGGAAGGCGAATTAGCGGAGGCTTTAAAGCATTACAAAGCATATGTGAAGTTGAAGGAGCAGATCATGGGTGACAGCAGCGCCAATCAGATGCAAAAGATGCAAGCGATCTTCAACGTGAAGCAAGCCAGGCAGGAAACAGAAATACAACGCTTAAGGAACGTAGAACTCAAATCGGCTTATGAGGAGATTGAGTTGCAAAAGGAGAAAGTACTATCTAGTATCAGATATGCCAAGCGTATTCAGGAAGCCATTTTGAGCAATCCTTCGGTGTTGAATACAGAAATTGAGGACTCATTCATTTTCTTCAAGCCAAAAGATATCGTAAGTGGGGATTTTTATTGGTTCAATAAAGTCGGAGATCAGTTTGTATTGGCTGCTATAGATTGCACCGGTCACGGTGTACCGGGTGCCTTTATGGTATTGATGGGCAATGCTTTACTGAATGATATTATCCTCAAGGATAAGATAACTCAACCAGATGAAATACTATACGAGCTAGACAGAAGGTTACTCAACTCCCTGAGCAGTGATGGCGATGGTCAGACCAATGATGGTATGGACATGGCGATTGTTACCTTCAGCGCAGATAGGAAATCCTTAGAATTCGCCGGGGCTAAAAACCCACTGGTGTATGTCCGTGATGGTGAGATGGTGCAGATAAAAGGTTCCAAATTCCCTATCGGTAGCCAACAGTTCAAGAAACCTAAAGTATTTCCCCTAAATCACATCGATCTACGTAAAGGTGATGTATTCTATACCTATTCAGACGGTTTCCAGGATCAATTTGGAGGTAAGGATAACTCGAAGTACTTGTCCAAGCGCTTCAGAGAATTCCTCTTTGAAATCAGCAGCCTGCCGATAGCCACCCAGAAGGATAAGCTTGAAAAAGAACTGAGTGATTGGATAGGAGGGGGTAAGCAAACCGATGATATTATTATCATCGGTTTTAAGATCAACTAGGGTCTGCTTAAAAACGTGTCGAAATACTAAAAGGGTGCTGACTTGGAATTCCAAAGCGAATATTTAGTTTTTCAGCGGTTGCAAGTTTTTTTAGCTTAGAGTCTTAGTTTTGAGCATCTGAAAATCTCGATACCTGGGTTTTCAACACTAGCCTCAGTCACGCCATCCCTGCCTTTGCCGGCAGGCAGGTACTGCGTTGGCCTCAGATCGAAGTATAAGCATACATCTTCCTTCGTCCGCCTTGTAGCTGGCATAACTGAGACTTTTTCAGCAAACCCTATTTATGCGGTTTGCGTCGCTTTTGCTTGTTCCAGTCTAGTGCGTTGCGGTAAGTGGTGCCTGATGTGAATTTCTATCAATGAAAACCACTCGACGGCGTTAATCCAACCGAATAACGGATGATACTCTTTCAGATTGGTATCGGCGTTCATCAGTTTAGTTTGCAAGTCATTCTGCACCATGCGAATGAAGCCTTCAAACTCTTTGAGTAGAATGTTCTTCTCTTTTACCACCGGAGTAAAATCCCTTACAATATCAGGAGGGAAGTTCTCCATGCGCATCTTTTTGCCTGGTAGGTAATCCACATCAAAAATCACCATTCCTTTGTAGTTCTTGCCGGAAAGGCGCTTTGTGCCATTGTTCGCGCAGTTCAAGAAATGTGGAATTTGATAGGTATTAGCTACTCGCATCAAGTGATCATACAACTCAGCCAGACTCCATTGATCGGGCGCTGGTTTGTGTTTGAGATGTTCTGCGTCATAACCTTCCAGGGCTTTTAGCCACTCGGAAGTAGTATTGACGAATCGGTCGTAGGTACGTTGTTTGTTTCTCATAGGCCGCGAAGTTAGCGCTTGACAAGGACTATCCAAGTCGTGGCTGCGCTATTCTGGCTTCTTGGGTAGCTTATGTAATATTGCTTTGCAGATTTTCCTGTTTTGAGAAGCGACTGAGCAATTCTAACTTGTATTTCACCTCGTTTTATTGTACCATCGGTTTATGAACAAACCAGCAAATCCGAGCATCAATCAGACTCATCTTCTACTCCTTTTTTTACTGCCATTTTTATTTCAAGTTACTATCTCAAAAGCGCAGGTTCAAGCATCTCCAACGCTCAGGGATGGTTCAGAAGCTGTAGTAGATCTGACCAAGACATTGCAGCCCAATCAGGTCAATTATCTTACCAAAAGAATAGACTCATTGTACGCCTTAACGGGTAGTCGGATATTCATCAGAATGATCTATTCTACTAATAGAGAGACCCTGGAAAGCTACAGCCTTAATTTAGCTAATGACCTGTCTAGGGGAATGGAGCAACCAGGTAATGCCGTTTTGATCTTGGTGGCTAAGAAAGATAGAACCATGCGGATAGAGGTGGGCAAGTCCTTAAGATGGGGTTTGTCTAATAGAAAAGCCAAAAGCATCATTGATGACCAAATGGCGCCACCATTTAAGATTGGGGGTTACTTCGTCGGAATAAACCAAGGATTAAGTGAGGTCATCGGCGTGCTTAAATCTCATAAAGGCAAACAGGCAAACTCATGGATGTTTGTGCTATTCTTGCCTCTTTTTCTGGTCTTGGAAGTACTCAAAAGGTTTGTAAGTAGAAGAGGCCTGCTGGTATTGGTGGGAACCTTGGCCTATTTAGGTTTGGGTTGGTATTTAATCAATATGACCATTGGTTTGGCCATTATGCTATTTGGGTTTGTAATCTCATTTGTGGCTTTCAAATTTCCTAAATACAGGTTGGTGCCTAAGAAAATAGACAAGCAAGAGAGTACTGTTGGCCAGCAAGCGGTAGTGGTTTTGGGCTTCATGGGATTGATGTTCACTAAGGAGTCAATTGGCTCAGGGCAAGGTTGGTTTGGTGGCTCTTCAGGTTCAAGCGGCGGTGGCTGGGGTGGTGATGCGGGTTCCGGCTCCTCCGGTGGTTCTAGTGGTGGTTTTGGTGGAGACGGCGCTTCTGGTGGATGGTAATGAAGGGTAATTGACAGACTTGGATATTCGTTTAATAGCCGTTTCTAATCAGGCTCATAATTAATAGGCAGCATCTCTGCAATGTTGGAAGCCCATTCCAGATACCCTTCGAAAAGAATATTATTCACATCATAATAGCCATTTTCTGCTATGGCGAGTTTTCTATTCAGTAAATGAACTAATGAGGTTTGCTTATTATCACCTTGCGACTGGCGTCTTCGTTGTAAGGCAAAACCCATTGCTTCGGGTTCACCTTTATAAATGATCCTGAGTATGTTCGTGCAACATATGGTATTGGCAGTATCCATCATTTGTGCTTTCTTATTCAAATACTTGCCCACGCTGTCTTCATAGTCAGGCTTGCGATTTAGGTTTTGCCAATACCGAAGACTATCGCTCAATGTATCTCTGCCGGCGAAATCAATCCTGCCTTGTTGTGCCACTCTATTTCTAAGCTTACGCCTGTATTCCATTACTTTCTGTCTTATCAACTCTTTATCAAGGTTCGTCGGCTTGCGAATGATTTCATTGATGGCAAAGTCATTTTCTTCTATCTGGTCTTTTTCCAAGGCATCGATAAAATGCTCGAACGAACCTTGGTAGGCGTCAAGCCTATTGTTGGCCCATTTCCTTTGTTTTCGCTTCGATTTTGAGGAGAGCTTTTCGAACCTTGGAATACCCAGGTATCTCAAATACCCGGTTCTAAAGTTCATTTCGAATTGTTTCAGATCATAGTAGATTCTATACCCGAGCGCATCATTTCTAATGATAATGTCCTCTTTGGCGTGCGCAAAAAACATTCTATCCTTCGGGTCAAAAAAGAAAATCAGGTTCTTGGGGTTTTCGATAACCGTGGATGCTGCGTTATCAGTTCTACCGATGAACAAACGCTTAAAAGTTTCGAAGTCACTGGCCCAATTAGTAGTATCCGGTTTAACCAATACCTCACTAAGGTTTTTGACCTCAGGCTTGAGTTTGATGTTCATCACAGTATCCTTAGTGAACACAATGGGTTGTATGATCTGTTGATAACCAACGTATGATACTACTAACTCGTACTGCCCTTTGGGAGCATTGAAGGCAAATGAACCGGATAGGTTGGTGCTGCTGCCGATGTCAGTCTGAGCAAGGTAAACACTGGCTGATACTAATTTCTCGCCGGTTTCGAAATCTGATACAGCACCTCGAACGATTATCTTTTGACCAAAGGAAAGGGTGGATATTGTTACTATTAATAAAGATAAGAACAGTTTTATGTTCATAGACAAGTGTTTTGCGCCCACGTTTAACAACCTTTCATGACCATCATAAGGTTACAAATAGCCATTAATTAAATTCGAAGGGCAGCAACAGATATTGACTAAAGGCTGGCAGGCCTATAAACAAAAACCGCGACCCATTCTATAATAGAACGAATCGCGGTACTATATGTAACAAGCAGTAGCTCTTTAATTTACTTAAAGTACTAGATGTCTTTTGAATTAGTAATTATAAGGGTGGTTTAGTTAGCACCTTTTGTTTTTACCCTGCATGTTGTTATACCGAAAGGAGCATATAATGGGCAAAAGCTTACTAACCCGGTTAGTAGGAAAATACCAGCCAGGGCCATTAAGACAATGCCTAAAATTCCGGTAATAACATTAGTGAAGAATAAGGCTGCAACGATAGCAGCGACAACAATTCTGATAATACGGTCTGGGCTTCCCATGTTCTTTTTCATGACATTATATAGGTTTAGTTTGACAAATACTGAAGGATCAGGACAACGCCCGTCACCAATCCGATACAAGCGATGCAAAGTAATCCGGCTTTTAACACCTGGTTTTTCATCGTTTTTTGTCAAAGCTAGCCAGGCCAGTTGTCATGAACAGTGACCAAAGTCACCGTTATAGCATTTCTATGCTATTGGAGTGCTGCTTTACTTTCCCTTCATTCTCCAGTTTTTTCATAATACGGCTCACCACTTCTCGTGCCGTACCTAATTCCTGAGCGATTTGTCTATGGGATATTTTGAGTGGGTTTTTCTGAGTGAGTTTGATTCTCTCTTCCAGATAATTCATCAATCGCTCATCCATCTTGTTGAAAAGCAGATGATTAATGGTATCGAGCAGATCGACATACCTGGTGTTGTACTGCCTGTAGAATAGGGAATTGATATCCGGGTATTCCCTGATCCAGGAGTTCATCTTATCTACTGGTAACAGTAGGGCAGTGGTGGGCTCCTCGGTTATAGCAAAGACATGACTGGGGTCGTTTCGTAGCCCTGAGCTGAAGGACATAATACAGCTTTCATCAGGTTTGATGTAGTAGAGCAACAGCTCCTTGTCATTAAAGCTGGTAAATACTTTGATCAGGCCTTCCAGAACGATTGGCACTACCTTGACATATTGACCCGCCCGTAGGATAGTGGTGTTCTCAGGTATTTCCTTAATCGAAGATGCCTGAATAATCTCTTCCTTGAGTTGAGGAGAAAGGTGGCCAAGTGCTTTAGAAATTGCCGCGTCATCCATATACTTCGTGATTACTGTTTGGCTAAGGGTTCATCTTTTCCAAGAAGATCAAATTCAACTTCTCATTGATCTCCTGTTGCTTAAAACGTCTATAACCCAGTTTACCATATAAGGCTAGGTTTTTCTCACTTGCATGCCCGGTAAAAAGCTCAAAGCGTTTAGCGTTAGGATAGGCTGCTTCAACTTTGGCCATTAACAGTTTGCCCAGCCCTCTGTTCTGAAACTCAGGATGCACAATGAGTCTGCCGATGTAACAGCTTTCGTCTTTCGCATACGCCCGGACTGAACCAATTACCTTTTCATTTTGGAAAGCTTTCAATATTAAGCCCTTCTTGAAATCCTCATAAATAGCGTCTTGTGTCTGATGAAGAGGAGGGATGTCATAGTCATCATAAAGCTCAGCTTCTTGTAGATAACACATCTTTTGCAAAGTTAGAATCTCTGCAAGGTCTTCTTCCTCGGCCTCACTTATTAGCAGGGCGTCACTATTTGTCAATTCGGATGTCAATTCTCAATGCTAGCTGGGTGTCGGCATCAAATATAATAATTCCGGTTTCCTCTTCAGCGCGTTGTATTACCCCAGGTCATTATCTATTTCCAACGGTACTACACTTGAGACAAGGCTTAGGTCTTATTCTTCCCCAACATGCTCTTTATAGAACTTCCATACTTCATTAGCTACGTCTCTGCCTAGCTGCAGACCAGCTACGTTATCTGCTTGTATATGATAGCCACCCAGTACCCGCGAGATACCGGCCATATCAGCGGTTTCCGTAAAAGTGGGAAAGTTCAGTGTTACTGTATCTCCAAGGTTGTCCGGTTCTGTCAACGCACCAGCTACTAGTTCTACACTTTCTCCAAACTCGTCACTACCTGTCCAAAGTTTGAGTGCCTCTCCGCAGGCACCACTGACACAACTGTGGCCTGATACATAGCTTGGAAATGGCGGACAAAGGAAAGTCTCTGGGGAATAAGGCCTCCATTGCTGTCCCTTCATATCCAGCATGCCTTTTCCTTCACCTCCCCAGGCCTTAATAATTTGATCCTCATAATACTGGTGCACCAAAGCGTATGGTCGGGCGTAATCATAGTGCATTTTAGAATCCCAGGAAGCAATGAAAGCATCCATGGCGGTGACTTGGTTGAAGAAGTACATCTTCACATCTTGATCAAGTGTATGATTGTCCCTGCGGGATACGTCCTGTGCAAACTTGAGCCAGTGCCCAGCCTGTTGTACCGATTGAGGGCCATCGCGCATAAATTCAACCAACGCCTTTTGTTCATCCGTAAGGGTGGCCTGCATTTCGATCACCTCTTGTACTTCTTCTTTTAGTTGCTCAGAACCAATCATAGGTGGAGGACCAGGCCTGAACTGATCACCGGACTTAAGAGCGACAGGTTTTACTTTATCCCAGAATGGCGTAAGGCAACCGGGCGCAAATTTGCCTCCTTTGCCATCAGAGAAATATTTAGGCTGCCAGCGGTTAGGGTCTACATTACTATCGGCTGAGTTGACCGGTTCATAGCCAACATAGTTAAAATAAGCTTCTCCGTCAGAATTGGCTTCTTCACCATATTGATTGGCACCGTCGCCTTTTCTTGCTTCGATTACAGCCTTTGCGGCCAAATTGCCGATACCTTCAGGCGTATTGGGATCAAGAGACTGATTATCAGGATCTAAACCGAGTTCTTCCATAAAGGAAGCGAATAGGGCTTTATCCGAATAATAATATTCACTCATGGCACCGTAGGCGGCGTAGCTTATCGCTATTTCTTTGTTTTTGAGGATTCTTTCTGATTCAGGCCTTCTCTCCAGACCATCTAGATAGACAGGCTTCGCCTTATCATCATACCTAGACCAGGCATCAAATATAGAGACGAAAATGAGCCCTAAATAACGAGAAGTAATAGTTGGTCGTGGTGCGAATTTTTCTGTATCGTTGGCCGTAGCAGTAAGGGCCACCTGCCCCCATTTATAAGCCAAATTATCAACTCCACGAGGTTCCTCAGCAACAGTAGAACTTTCGTCAGATGTGTTTTTCTGATTCTGGCAAGACAGTGTAGACGCAATTAGCGCAACACACAGTAGTAATCTCTTCATAGGTTAATCGGTACAGTTTAGCCCCAATTTTAGTAACTGACTGATTGAAAAACCATAAAAATATGGCTAAAGCAACATGATTTTGATCATATATAAAGACTGATGGGTGAGGATTGGGAGCTGGTATCGAAAATGACGATACCTTCTTGATCGCTACTTAAGTTAATAAGGAGTTCACCTGACCTTGACCATACGCATGACTTTCCGGTGCAAATACCATTATCTGCCGGACCGACACTATTGACCATGCAGGTTATCATATTATTTTCGGTGGCGATATGCTTCAAGCGTGGGAATGCTTGCTCGACCCCATCTGCGAACTTGGCCACACTGGCCAAATAGAGCTTTGCTCCATTATTGATAGCCGCTTCGACATGTTCGGGTCTCGAAATCTCGTAGCAAATAGCTAGTCCAATCCTTAAACCCTTTATATCAATGTAGTTGGTAGTTTGTCCTGGCACAAAGAAAGGTTCCTCATCTTCATGCAAGAATTGTTTGTGGTAGACGGTTCTAGTCTGATCAGGTGGGAGGATGACCATGCTGATATGAATGCCATCGTTGCTTTGGATGGGCAGTCCTGTACCTATGGTAATCTGATACTCAGTGCTGAATTTTTGTAACCGATCAAGTCTTACATCATCAATTGATGTAGAGAGATCTTTAGCAAGTTCAGGTTCGTAACCTGTTAGCGATAATTCCGAGAAGAAAATAGCATCTGCACCATGTTCACTTGCTAAACGGGCGAAATCCAAATGATCATCTATGTTCCTCAAGATATCCCCTTTATGAGGCTTGGTCTGGGCAAGGGCTATTTTCATTGGCTCATTTGGTTGGTTTGCACAAACTTTCTCATCACCGGTAAAAATCTGCCCTTTGGGTAGCTTTCAACACGATCGAAAGTTTCAAAACCCTGACTCTCGTAGAATGGAGCGGCATTAGGATCGGCCTCAACCCTGATCATTTTAGGTAGTTTTACCGTTTGCTTTAGTGAATGTTGAAGCAACGATTTACCCATTCCTTTGCCAATGAATTCAGGTAAGACCCATAAATGAAGTACCTCGTAAAAAGAGGCTTCTTCAGCAATGGAACAGAACCCTATCAACCTATCGCCGACCTGTATTACAAAGACTGTGTTTTCCGTAAGATGCTCGGCGTTCACCATCAAGTCGGGTTGCCAACGCTGCAGCCATTCTTCTGGATATCCCCAATAAGCTTTTGATGCAGCGCTGATTTGATTGAGGACAGGGATATCACTCGCTTTGGCATGGCGAAATGAAAGATCGGTGTTTGCGGTATTGGTGCCCAAGGATAGCTATTCTAGTTGACCGGTATAAACTCTGAAAATAGCGACTGGCTTTCGTTCACCTGACTGATGGGTACATAGTCACAAACCTTGGCGTATTCTTCCCACATTTTCAATACCTCTTCATTAGAATGAGCGGCTTCAATTGCTTCCTTTGACTTCCAGCCAAATACTTCCACAAAAGTGCCATTTTCAGATTGCATAATGATCGGCTTCCGGTCAGAAACCAAGCCGAGTTTATTGAGTGAGTCCCAATGGTTCAACATCAAAGTTTCCAGTGCCTTTTCATGACCTGGCTTAGGTTGGAAGGCAGCGATTACGACTCTTTCCATGGTATTAAGGGTTGGTTTGCACTGTATCAGGTGGCGTTGCTTGTTTACTTTGAGCAGGCCCTATACCGGATATACGCAGTTCATACATTTTTGGCCACATTTTGCCTGTAATCAATACCGTACCAGTAACCGGGTTATAAGCAATACCATTCATTTCCATGGAATTGCCGTTGATATTTTTGGATTCGTTGGCATAGGCTGAAAAGTCCAGTTTACCAACCACTTTACCAGTTGTTGGGTCTATTTTAACGATGGTATTAGTAAGCCATACGTTGGCATAGACATAGCCATCAATGTATTCCAACTCATTAAGCTTTTCTAGTGCTGTATTATTCTCAACCACGGTCACAGTACGAACCGGTTTGAGCGTAGATGGATCAAGGTAAGTCAGTTTGTTCGTGCCGTCGCTCATGATCAAGTTGGTGCCATCTGTGGTCATGCCCCAACCTTCGGCGGTAGGAATAGTGAAACTTCCTATTTGGGCAAACGTCTCTGCGTCATAGATAAATCCTTCCCTGGATTGATAGGTCAATTGATACAATTTGCCGTTCAAAATGGTGATCCCTTCACCAAAATACTGATTGCGGTTGAGCTCTGCTTTCACATCTATATTGCCCGTAGTCATATCCACGATACCGAATAGCGACCGGGTCTGAGGCATATCAGAAGGGGAACCGGTACTTTCATAAAGCTGACCTTCATGAAAGAACAAACCTTCAGTGAATGCATTGACATCATGAGGGTAGTAGCCAACGTAATTAGCGCTAAGAAGAGGTGTTTTGGCTGTTATTACAGCAGGCTTTTCTTTGCCCTTTTCTGAATCACAAGCAAAAACGAATACACAAAGCCCTAAGATTAGGCAGGTTTTTGACCATTTACGAAGCATAAATATGAGGTTTCTATGAGTTATGTTGTTTAGAACGGCACAAATATAACTGAAGTATAATACCCAAAGTAGTTATAGCATACTGTTAAACTCAAGCGCTTTTTCTATCCAAAAATCAAGGTCATCTTCAGCATCGAATCCGTCAGGGTCTATGAATAAGAAGCCTCTCATTACTTTGCCGGTGAAATCCATTTCCCGGCTACCTCTTTGATTGAGCAATTCTTCATAAGGAAGTTTACCAACCCGTACCATCAGGCGATCGTGGTTGGTTTTTTTGTCGATATCAATACCGACACACATCTTTTCATTGACCATAAAGATCAACCCGCCCATCATCTTCTTTTCTTCTATATTCTTGAATTGACCAAGTCGCTGTCTGACGCGATCCGCGAGGTATTCACTGTAAGCCATTTTAATAATTAGTTGTTGGTAATGAGTCGTTAGTAAATAGTTGTTTGAAGGTGTTATCCATTTTCTGGAAGGTAGTCTCCCATAAGATTCCAATCCATGGCATTACCCCAGCCATTGCCATGGTCACTGCTGTGTTTTATTTTATGAGCTTCACCAATGCGGTGCTCGCCGTAAGCTAGCAATGATAGAATTGTGCCTGGCCTAAGATGCTGACTGGCCCAGCTCAGTGGAGTGTCTCCATAAGCATCTTTCGCTTCTTTATCCGCTCCATGATCAATTAGGTAGCTAATGGTGCGTACATCCGCGTAAGCAGCCGCTCTATGGAGTGGTGTTTCACCCTTGGTCCGTACATCCCTCATGAAAGCACCAGTTTCTAACCCAGGAATAGTCTGAGCATTCACATTAGCTCCCTTTTCAACCAATAATCTGACCACGTAGTAATAGTATGGCCTGCCTGCCTTGGCCAAAGCATTGTGCAGCGGTTTCTCTCCAGTTTTATCCACTGAAGCATTGACATCCGCGCCATGATTGATCAGAAAATCACAGACCTTCCAATGGCCGAAGAAAGCAGCATTGCCTAGTTCATCATTAATATTGATGCTGTCTAAGTTACCACCAGCCTGTAGAATGGCTCGAAGCGCAGAGGTATCGTCATAGTAAACTAACCATTGCAAAGGTTTGACACTACCTTGATGTAGGTATTCTCGCCAACCAGGCTTTTCCAACAGGTAGAATATATAATCCGTTCTCCCTCTGCTGATGTGCTCTAAAATGTCTTTGATTTCCATGTATTTTGGTTAGGCTGTTGTTCTAATAACCTAAGGCAATACAAAATACACAACTTTTTGACGCCAGAAAAACTATGATTTGTCCGTGTCGTCCAGGAACTCGTCGGTAAAATGTTGTTGATGCTTTTCCTGCTGAAATTTGGCCTCGTTGAATTGACGAGAGCCACCTTTTGGAATAGATAGTGACTGCCACTGATCGTTGGCTAGCATTTTACCCAGGAAAACAATTTGACCTACGTGGTATGAATAGTGGGCTAACTGCCGATTGATCGCCTCCGTAACGGTATGCCCTTGATTACGAATGAAAACTTCTTTGTTCAAGTCTTCATCTTTGAGGGGTTTGATGGCATCAAATAAACAAGCCCAACCGGCTTCCCACTTCTCTTTGAGTACCGCTCTGTCCTGTATATCACCTTCGAATTCTTCGTCACGCTTGCGCCAACCCTTTTCACCGTCGGAAGTGAGAAAATCTGTCCAACGGCTAAGCATATTGCCCCAGAGGTGCTTTACAATGACGGCAATACTATTGGAGTCAGCATTGTATTGCCAGAATAAGGCCTCATCCGGGAGTTGTGACATGGTCTTGTCGCCCAACATTTTGTAATACTCGAATTGCTTGATGATGCTTTCCAGGTATCGGTCTTGCATGGTAGAATGGGGTTAAGGTTAGACAATATGGAGGTTATCAAATATCGTAAAAGACCTGCACCTTTTCTACTGATCAACCATATACATATCTTTGATTGACTGCATGGCCATTTCGAATGCTTCAGTGGTCCCAATGCCTTTTGAAACGACGAGAGCACCTTCTATCAGTGTGAGTGTCTGAATGGCCTTCTTGTGCGCAGTATTCCTATCCATGCCCATATCATTGCCTAGGACACTCAATGTATCGATCCATTCCTGCATCATTCGCTTAATAGGAGCTAGAAATAATTGAATGCCGGCATCCATGGACATGGCTCTTAGAATACAAGTGTTCTTTCCCAGGTCATATAACTCTTCGATTTTGGCTATGGCAGCTACAACCCGTTTTTCTGGTGTAATGGAAGAATCTTTGAGCTTGTTATGGATGTTTTCCCTTACCCATTGCTCGGAGTACGCCAACACCGCCTCGCCGATTTCCTTTTTACCGCCAGGGAACCGGTGATAGAGACTGGCTTTTTGCAACCCTGAGGCCTTGGATAAGTCATTCAAACTTGCTCCCTCATATCCTTTTGATCTTAGAACAGCGAAGAGCCTCTCAAGCATTTCACCGTCATCTACTTTTTGCGGTCTCATATCCTAAAGATAAATAATAAGTTACCTAACGTTCGGTCAATTTATAAACACAATATAAATGACGAAAGATTCCATCTAGCTGTATCTAATGTCCGAGAAGAGGGTTGGCCGTTTCCTTACCGGTAATCAATGACAGTACTCACCCGATCTGATGATAGCTTGAATGACCTGTATCTGCCGTTCAAGTTCGCTCTGACAATGTTGAGATGCCCTTCTATATGTTCTATAAAACAGGTATTAAAAACACGTATGGTTTCAATGCTATTCACACGCTCCATGGGTAGTTGGACACTAATTCTAACCATATCTCTGGTATAGGAAAACGATGGGTTGGGTAGGTTTTCCAAGCAGTGGTCTTCATTGATGACTAGTTGGAAGTTCTGTTGAATATAACCGATGATCGATGCTTCAATGTCCTCCTTTGAACTGCTATGCTTGCTAGAAGGTGACAGGCATCTCATAATGTCCGATCTATCCAGAGAGATTTCCAGTCGGTATCCTAGATCATCTTTTGAAATTTCGAATACGGCCATGCGAATATCATGGCCGTATCCGATATGAGATGCGAGAAATAAAATCAATATGGTACTATACCTGATCATTATGGCATCAATCTAAAGCTATTGTTTGGCGCACCTGAAATACATCGTGGTATGATAGGGAATTCTGCTGTGATGACATAGAAATAACTGAAGGTTTCCCCGCCCAAGGTCACACTTTGAGAGATGCCATTACACTCATCCAAATCTCCCAAACCATTTACAAATTCGAAGTCATTGGTGTATTTGCCGTTGTACTCGCCACAAGGCTCACTCTCACCATCACCAGGCCTTTGCCCACTTCTGATGCGATAGCTTGACTCTAACAAGCCAAAGGTGCCGTTGGCATCAGGGCCATATTTGTAGAGAATGGGGAAACCATCAGCTGCCCAACCAATTTGCACCGGTTCGGTAGGAGTAGTAGTGCCAGAACCTACACCTGCTTGTACGATATCGGCATAAACGGCCATATCACCGTGATAGTGATAGGTGCCATCCGGTTGTACGTGTGCAATAGCGCAATCCAGCCCAACAGCATTCATATTATAGTTGGGTTCGAATACCCAATCGAAGTTGAACTCCATGGTAGTAGGGTTAGTAAAGATGAAAGGCTGGGCCGGAGCCGGGTCGATAGGTACGCCATTAGTGGCCACACCAAAGCGCCAAGCAGGCATACCGTTATTGGTGAGCTCTGTGGCGTTGGACGCCAAAGATGGTGTAGCATCCATATTAAAAACTCTCGTTTCCGAATTCAGATCGTTCACCATCATCGGTATCTGGTTTCTAAAGTCGTGATTTGGGATACCATTGGTAGTTACTGTTCGGGTACCGCTAGAAACCGATTCCATGTACTGGTTGGCTACGCTTGGTGTTTCATTACAGTTGAAATTGTCCATGTCTATAGAATTGTCATTAGGACAATTGGCTATGGCGTCGTTATCTGAGATAGTGACTGTTGCACTGGTTTCGGTACCTAGTGTAATGCCGGTTGGCAGCGTCGATGACAGCGTTAAGATCACCGTCTCATCCGACTCAATGTCATCGTCATCAATGACCGCCACGTCTACTGGTGCAGCGGACTGGCCATTGGGTATAGTGACTGTTCCTGACAGTGCAGTGAAGTCTGATCCGCTGGTAGCAGAACCTGAAACGGCATAGCTAATATTAATACCAGCTCCGGAACTGTTGCTTTGATCTAATCGAACAGAGAAACGTCCGTCGTCACTACCTTCTGTGGCCGAAGCATCTGGTGCTGTCACGGTTACTACGGCCGTAAAACCGGTGTCTGGATCGTCATTGTCTATGATCGTAACTGTGGCATTGGAAGATCCACCCAAGGAAACACCAGTTGGTAAAGTCGAAGAAAGCGTCAGAATGACTGTTTCATCAATCTCATCCTCTGAATCGTCAATCACCATCACATCGATGGTAGCCGAATTCTGGCCATTAGGTATACTGACTGAACCAGTAAGTGCTGTAAAGTCATCCCCGCTTGTGGCCGTACCGGTAAGCGAGTAAGAAATAGTAAGGTTTGTACCAGAATCATTAGTTCGATCCAATTGAATGGTAAAGCTGGCGTTGTCAGCACCTTCAGTAGCGGTAGCATCGCTAGCTGTTACGGTGACCACCGCCATAAATTGGTTATCCGGGGCCTCATCATCCCCACAATTCATCAGCAACATAGGTGCTAGGCATACAGCAACAAGTAGTGTCAGTCTTTTCATGGTTAGCATTGTTTTAATGCACTCCGACGGACATGGTTCACACAGGGGAATTACGGTTTTCTCTTATCCACGCTAGTATAAAAAATGTCCCAAAGAGGGCTGCGTATTAAAAAATATATAGCAAGATTAGCAGGTCTGGCAAAATAACGCGTCCAAACTTAAAAAGTTTGGACATATTTCAAGCGTTTTTGACCAATAAATGGTAGAAAAACCCAGGATAGAACCCTGAAAGCTCTGAGGAATTAAACCACAACTCCCTTGTGTGCCGCAGCTTTAGCGAAGGTACGTCTCATCTTCCGAAGCTTTAGCGCAGGTAAATCCCGTCTGCCAATGGCATACCACCTAAAGCCTTAATGATGGCGCATGCAGCCGAGAAGGCAGATCTCGTCTGCCGTAGCTTTAGCGCAGGCAGGTTAAAATGTGCTAAAACGTTTTTTGTACTCACTTGGTGTGACTCCTGTATTTTTCTTGAATGAGCTATTGAAACTAGATTTGGAATTGAACCCGCTTTCATAGCCTATAGCTGCAATAGAATAATGAGCGTAGGCTTCATCTTTAAGCAGTGCCTTGGCATGCTCGATTCGAAAATCATTGACATATTGAAAGAAGTTCTTACCATACCTTTCGTTGATCATTTTCGAGAGTTGATGGTTAGGCATATCCATCGTTTTGGCCAGATCAGTGATTCTCAATTGCCCATCCAGAAAAGGCTTGTCCCTTTGTATTACCCGTTCTAACTTCTCAGTAGCTTCTTGCCAATTCTTATTCAAATGCGCTTTGGGTGTTTCATGATCATCTTCTCCTGAGTGGTTGGTGGTGCTTTTCTGCAGCCTTGCTCTCGCTGGTGTGTAGAGTTGTATTTGTTTGAATGAAAAAAAACTCAGCGCATAAGCGAAAAGCAGGTGGGCAGTGGGGTAAAGCCAGTTCGGGTAAGCCAGTCTTGATTGGTTAAGGCTGACCATTTCAATGACCAAGGTAGCCACTAATAGGAACGCGAAGAAGCCTGTCAAAATGAGCATCCAATTAAGTGTGACCTCGCGCGATTTAAAAGAGTAAAAGTCTTTGGCCTTTCCAGCGTTGCGCTTTATGGCCAGGTATATGAGCACTTGATAAATTAAGAAAGACAGCACGACCGACCATTGAAATAGTTGAATGCCAATGGGAGGCCCATGAGCAGGACGCACGAAGTTAGCCGCTGTGGGCGGTGGAGGAGGGGCCAGCATAAAACTTAATACAATATTGAAAACCACAAATGGCAACAAATGAAGCCAGTTAATGCGCCGTAACCTGTGTACATCTTTTATAAGGTATAGGGTGTAGAAATATAAGGCTGGTCCTATCAGTAATAAATAGGACTGATTAAGCAAAGGTATTACAGGCCCCGGATGCCCCGGCTTAGGATTGACTGCGCTACCCAAGTGTACCATCAGGATAGCTATGAAGATGATGATCACGTAGACGGCCGGCTTTTTTTTATTCAGCAGCAGGTACACTATACTGAATAGACAATGTGCCATAATCAAGGGCACTATGATGTGATGTATCATGACTTCAAATTAAAAGCTAACCGAGCAAAATAATACAGATTCGGGCCCTATTAGTTTGACGTTCTTTTTTGACCTAAATGTTTTGCAAGCGACAAACTCCACTATAATACCACTTGAATAATTGTAAAAGAAACTTTTAGAGTTACGGATTGGCTTTATAGGTTATATCATTTTTTTTAAACCCTAAATAAAGATGAAAAGACTAAGCCTATTGTTATTAATTCTTATTACCAGTGCTGTATCACTGATGGCACAGGACAATCCTCAGAAACTCAATTTGCCAAACGGCTGGAACCGGTTTACCATTAACGGTATTTATTACGACGTCGAAATTCAGGACGGCAGAATACATGGAAAAGGTAACGTAACATGGCCTGATGGTTCTTCCTATTCAGGAGCATGGAATAACAATCAAATATCTGGACCAGGTACATACAAATGGTCTAACGGCGATCGTTACGAAGGCAGTTTCAGGAATAACAAGCGTCATGGATATGGCACCATGTACTGGAATGATGGTAGCAAGTATGGTGGTGTATGGAAAGAGGACAAACGCCATGGAAAAGGACGCATGTGGCATACCGATGGTAAATTCGAGAAGGGCTTGTGGGCTGATAACCAATACCTTGGTCCTAAAAAGAAAAAATCTGACGATACAAGAGAGAACGTAGCTACGAAGTAAAACGCATATATATAGCCAAACGGTCAAGCTGAGTCACCAGGTGATAAACCTAATGTGACTCAGCTTTTTTTGTTTTACTGGTTTGTTTCTGCCTATACAGACGAAGGTGAAACCCTCTCTTCTCTGTCTTTCTGAGACTCAATACTTTAGTTTCAAATACACAAAATTGGATGACATTGGCCTAGATCATTTAGCAGTTCTGTTGTTCTGGGGAGTTTCCTCCCGACGCGTCGGGAGGAATACAAGGGGGTAAGAATAGTTAGCGTATTGTATAAACGCGTCATAAGCAAAGAATCCTATTGGCAAGTGCCTGTTACAGAGTTTTTACATTTTTGAACAAGCTGGGCAGCAGTGCATCAAAATTGTGCTTAGCGGCATTGAATCACTTATTTCATAGCTAATAAGATTCTTCCAGAATAACGGCTATGGTGGTGACGCAGGGATAGCGAAAAAGTGACCATTGGGCTGAGACGGATTAGTCAGGAGACCAGACAAAGGCCCACGGAACGATGTTAGCAGCGTCATTCCACGATTCCCGAGGTACGAGGGAATTCGGGGAATCTCGGATCTATCAACTACCAATTTCAGAGATGAGAAGAGAAAGAAGCTAAAGTTGTTTGAGCGTCAGTATTATGGGCTAAAGCCCGGCTTGTCGAACCTTACTAGGCCTATGGCCTAAAGGCCATAGCAAGTCAGCATGCCAAACTTGAGGCGAGTCTTTAAGGGCTTTGAGGTGTAGTCGCCCTTTCCTTGTTAAATTGTTTTATACATGTAAAAGACCCGCTAGAGCATATTTCAGCTTTAGATGAATATCTAACTCATTCTATACTCTTTCGGTGTCATGCCTGTCTTTTCTTTGAATAGCCTGTTAAAGTATTGCGGATACTCAAAGCCAAGGTTATAAGCGATTTGAGCGACGGCTTCATCAGAAGCGAGGAGTTGTTCTTTGGCCATTTCCATCAGTTGATAGTGAATATGCTCTTTGGTAGTCTTACCGGTCAATGACTTAAGCATATCACTCAGGTAGCTAGCTGAAATGTTCAGCTTTTCAGCGAATACTTCAACGGTTGGAATACCTGCTTGAGGTAAGTTGTTGGACCTAAGGTATGTCCTAAGCTGATGATCAAAACGGTCAATGAATGAGGAGTCCACATCATTACGCATAATGAACTGCCTGCTATAAAAGCGCTGGGCATAGGTAAGCAATAGTTCAAGGCTGGAGACCAAGACATTTTTACTGAACTGATCTACTCGCTGAACGTGTTCATCGTGCATGTTTTCGAATATACCATTGATTGTCTCTTCTTCTTTCTGAGAAAGGTGAAGCCCTTCATTCACGGTATATTTGAAAAACCCATAGTCATATATTTTTTCCGCCAAGGGATGACCAGCAAGTATTTCTTCATGAAAAAACAATAGCCAACCGGTCGCTTCGCTTGCATCGGAGCCCGTAAATGACATCATTTGATTTGGGGCAGTAAAGCCAAGTACACCTTCCTGAAAGTCATACTTTTTTCTGCCGTACGCAACATACCCTTTCAGGTTCTTCTTGAACCCTATGGAGTAAAACTCATAAATGAATGAATGTGGGTATCCTTCGGGAAGTACTGGTAGGTCTTCGAGACGAACCAGGCTAACCATCGGATGTTCTGGCGGGGGGGCTCCCGCCAGCTCATGTAGCTCGGTAATGCTTTTTATACGATGCGCGTCACTCATAATATTATGTTGATTAAATGATATTAAACACCAGGGTAGAACCCTTGCCCGGGCTTCAGGGACAAAGCCCCGAGGAATTAAACCACAACTCCCTTGTGTGACGTAGCTTCAGCGCAAGCATATCTCGTCTGCCGCAGCTTTAGCGTAGGCAGATTAAAATCTCCAACCTACATAGATGCTAGTCGGCAGTGCTGATGGAGGTATCACACGTTGAATGTTGTATTCCACTTCATTGACAGTTCTGGTATCTGTATTGTTCAATATGAAAATGACGTTATATGTTCCACCTAAGTGGAATCTTTTCTTCTTGAACGGATACCAAGTATAACCTATTCCTACAGATGAAAACCAATTGGTGAATTCATCTTCGCCTGTGCCATTAACTGGTTCTACAGTCCAACCTTCATATCCAATGGATGCCTGGGCGTAGAATCCCTTATCATAATTCTCTTTGTTAAAACGATACCTGGTTTCAAAAGCGACCAGGAAATCCCATCTTACGTCAATCGCCTCATTATCATCAAAGAAAGCATCCCTGGCAAAATCCGGGATATCAAAACCCGCTTCGAATTGTAAGCTGTAGCTCCATTGCTTTGGGGCCACGTAAAAACCCCTAATACTGTAACCGCCTAACGCATAATACGCAGGGTTCAATTCTACTTTAAAGCGACTGTAACGTACTTCACCATCAGTCTGGGCAAAGCTTGCTTGCCATGTGCTTATCAGCGCTATTATCAATACAAATAGTTTTCTCATTACGAATGGATTAGTCGATTAACAAAAGGTTATGCACACCGCGCGTCACTTTGATTTGCTTTCCGGTATTGATGAGTTCATCATTTTCTAACTCCCAGAAGTCGATCCAGCCCTCTTCTGGATGTAACTCCTCACGGTCATGATATACGGCTACGGCTAGCGTATTACTTTCACGATCGAATATCACGTCTTCAGGCAAAGCACCATTAAATCCATAGTCTTGTCCTAGTTTGGTCAGTTCACCGGTTTCCTGGTTAATCTTAACAAGCGATAGGGAAGAGTATTTTTTCGCAGGTACAAACCAGAATCCCGACGGTGGAGCCCAGGTACGTCTCATGTTAACAGTAACTGCATACTGACCATCCGGGCTTATGTCTGCCCCCTCAGGACTTAGACCCACCTTGATCTTCGAGACGACTTTATGGTTTCCACCGTCATCATACCCAACAGACACCAATTTGCCTTTCCCATGGAACAGGAACCCCAAATTGCCATTACCCCATGCCACATCAGTGAGGATAAAATACTTGCCAGAGGGATGCCAGTTACCTACACTCCACTTTTTAGCCACTTCCAGCCCTTCACCCACTTTTCTTAAGTTGATATGGGTGCCATCATCCTCTACTTTGAAGAAAAGCACTTTCTTATTACCCAGATTGACGGCAATGACATTAAGGGTAGGGTGGAACTCAACCGTTCTAAACCCTTCGTCGGTAGGCTTTTTATATACTACTTCTGAGTCGGTAAAGTAATAAGGAGTTTGAACCAAACCGTCTTTCAACCGAGAGACGGCTAATTCTTTGCCTTTTTCGGTAGAAGTGTATACTAGGAGATTACCTGTAGCATTGACTGATACGCCATGCAAATTCTTGCCAACATGTTTTTCCTGTAGAATGACAGGTTTATTTTTATTGCTGTAATCAATTACGGTGATTTTTTGACCTGTTGGAAAGTCCACAAATACGTTCTTCATCTTCTGGCTTTCGCCATCATGTACACCGCGTGTCTCTACCACATAGGCCAATTGTTTTTTCGAATGCCAATCGATTATGGCTGGCCATGATATCACTGAGTTACTTACTTCAATGCTGCTCACCAATTTTGGTTCTCCGTTGGACGCATCAATCATCGCAACTTGATCTTCGATGCCGTCTACCTTATTGAGTATGCCATTCGCGTAAGCTCCGGCAATCATATCCGCATCAGAAGCGGCCAGAATGGTACCACGGAATTGTACATTTTGACTTTTAGTCTGCGCCAAGGATTGGCCATGACTAGCATACCAACCTGAATAAGTTAATATCAATACAAGTAGAAATACCCCCAGAAATTTGAAAACCTTTTTCATTTTTGACTCTGTTTGGTTAGAAATTCATTTACATCATTGGTCTTTAAAGGCCCCATATGACCTAAGTACCAGGTTTGGATGCCAGGTACATCGGCCACAGTACGGATATCGTTCAGGTTATCTTTAAGGTCACACATGAAAGTGTGATAGTTAGGCTTGTCTTTGTTGAGCGGTTTCGCGGCGATGAGATCGCCGGTGAAGGCTATATCGTCTATGAAAGTGACTATGGATCCCGGTGTATGACCGGGTAATGATATGATCGACCCATTAACGCCTAGCGTATTCAGGTCTAAAGTATCTTGTACCAATAGATCAGGTTCGAACGGCGTATACGTTTTACCTCCGATAGTCCTCTGCACAAACCATCCGTTGAATCCTCTTGGACACAATGCTTTGTCATGTCCCCCTGCCCGGAACAGCGAAGTTTCAGCAGCTCCGGCGACTAACGTCATGCCGTATTTTTGCTGGAAGTAATGGGCATTCCCAGCATGGTCAGCGTGGCCATGTGTGATGATCAGGTAATCAACACTATCCAGGATGAGCCCTTCTTTGAGAAAAGCACTTTCTATTTTTTGCTCATCACCTACGTTACCTGTGTCAATCAATAATGTAACATTTCCAGCGTCTACCCAGTGGATATTAATGAAGAGCGAATAGGTGTAGGTGATTACCTTTAAACTGTCATTGTGATGGTAGTAATTGAAGCGCTGAGAAAACCCAGGACAAACCGTGAGCAAAGCTATCAGAATTGCGCCACAGCCAATACTGATTTTGCTTACCCATTTGCTTTGATTTCCTGCTTTCATACGAGTGACTGAACTTGATTACTTCAAAGTTCCGCCAGTTTCGCAGGCCATTGTTATACAAATTAAGTGAGTTGTTATACAAATCGAGTCAGTCGTTATTTAGCACAAGTTAATCGTTGAGGGGTAGTATATTTGGCAAGACTGACTGTTCGGACAAAATGAAAAGGATATTAAGGATATCATTTATGCTGATCTTGTTTTTAGCCTTGTTGTTGAGTGCCAGTATCTTCTGGCCTCAAATCCGGTTTTCCAGGGTAGAACCTGACCAACAGGCGTATACTAAGAACATAAAGATCATCGGTCATAGAGGGGCGGCGAAACTGGCTCCCGAAAATACCCTGGCAGGTTTTGAAAAGGCCGTTGAGGTGGGTGCTGATATGGTAGAACTGGATATCCATATGACCAAAGATGGTGAGATCGTGGTGATACATGATGCCACTTTGGATCGCACTACCAATGGCAATGGGGCGATTATCGAGCATAACTTTTCGGAAATCAGGACTTTGGATGCAGGGGGTTGGTATGATACGACTTATTCCGGACAGAAAGTGCCTACGTTAAGAGAAGCAATGGAATTGATCAATGGGCGATGCCAATTGCTAATAGAAATCAAATGGCCTGAAAAAGGTATTTATGAATCGATTGTGGAAAAAACGGTAGCGTTGGTCAATGAAATGGGTGCTTCTCACTGGGTTATCATTCAATCATTCGAACCTCAGTATTTGCATCAATTGACTGCCTTGGGAACCAACATCGAGTACCACCAACTGCTCTACGCCTACAGTAACATTCTGCCATTATACTATGACCGGTCTTTTCATGTCGGACGCTTTGAGCCTGTAGAAGGCGTGAGTTCGGTCAATCTACACTACAAATACTTAAGTGAAGGCACCAAGCATCAATTTGGTGTGGAAAGGGTAGGAGTCTACACCGTGAATGGCGTTTTAGATATGGGAAAAGTGGTTAGTCTGGGGGCTGAGTATCTCATTACTGACCGGCCTGATTTGGCTATAGAGGCTTTCAGAGGCAAGTGATATAATTACCGCCCTAGATCGATATGAAGCAATTGATGCTGATCCAAAATACATGATCGGAACCGCCATCTAAGAAAGAACGCAATCTGTAGTCGGTGCCTATTTCCAGCTTACGATCGTCCCTGATCATGTAGCCTAATAGTGGTACTGCGCGAATTTCAAGGTCATATTCCCCTTGTTGCAAAGCGTGCAGGTATTCGTGATTGACTTTCAAGTAGAATTCCCTGGGGTTAATGGTTTCTCCTCTCAGCGGAAATTCCCCGCCGATGCGATAGCGTAACCTAAATGCTGTCGCTTCCAACGGATCGTAAGTCTGGTCACTGGCAATGCGGTGGGCGAGCCTGAATTTGGAATATCGCCGAATGATGGTGTATTGCTGGATAGAACGGTGTACACTTCTATTTTCTCGCAGCCTGATCAAATAACCCATGGCCAAAGAATTGCCCAAGCCGATTCTGGTAGAACCGATCAACGACAGATCCGAGAGTATATAATCAAATGATGATATAGACTCACCGCCAAAACTTCCGTTGGATATACCTTGCCGCGACTCCCATTTAAAGTTCAATTTCCATCGGTCACTGATTTTCTTGTTGACATTAATAGCGGGTAATGTACCTACCTGATAGGTATTTTGAGCCAATGCGCAAAACGGCATAGCCATGAACAATGCCATACATATGAAACCTGACCTAGAACTCAAGATGATCGAAGTTTCTGGAGGCAACTTTCAGTTTGGACACCAGTTCACCGTTGTCGTCAAAAGTGATTTCGTAGAAATGAACACCACTTTGATCAGCACCTTTAATGACCAATTCGTAACTGGTCTGATAAGCATCGCCAATGGTACCACTGGTAATCAGCTCCCTGATGGCAATAGGATCGCCAACGTATTGGATTTGCACCTTTTTGATGGAATGGCTATTGAAAAATACTGACAGCTGGCTGTTGATGAGCCTTCGAGAGGATTCGACAATTTCTTCCAGGTCAATCTGTATTTCGAGGTCCTGCAAAGCACCGAGAGTATCGAATTCTACGCTGTGTAACCTGCCCGAGATTTTGGTTTTTGCCTCTATGGATAGCCCATTTTGGCTCTCCTCCTTATACCATTTTATAGACTTGGTGGGATTTAAAGATTGAACAAATGCTACCGCCTTGGCAGGTGCTTTAGATGCTTTGATACGGTATTCTGATTCAAACTTAGTTTGTGCCTGCAATGCCAGGCTGCTTAATAATATCAACAGTATAACGACACTGGCATTTTTCATTTTGCTGACCTTTTGATCATTTTCTGCATCATTACAGAGCTTGGGGTAGAAATGATTTCGCCGCTTTCAGTTTTAACCGTGATGAAGAAAATACCTATATCTTGGATAGTGCCTTTGACTGGAAAGTCTTTATCTAGAATTTCTAACTCATCCCCAATACTGACAGGATGATTGAAGAATATGATGATGGTCGAAGTAATGTTGGACAGTATGGACCACTGGGCAAAGAAAGCGATACCGAGTACAGTGAGTATAGAAGATACGAAAAGTGTGAGTTCGGCTTGCTTTACTCCCCAAATGCCAAGCAGCACAATAGCGCCAATGATTAATGCTATCAGCCTGAAGAGCTTTTTAAATACTTTGACACGGTTTTTATTGTAGTCAAACTTGTTGGCGACCCTGTCTATAACCTTACCGATGAAGCTTCTCAGAATGATCAAAATAGCGATCAAGACAACTGACTCGATCAATTTGATCATGTTGGGGTTTAATGCGTTTTTCCCGTCTGTGAAGAAAGATGAAAAGTCCATATAGCACGAAAATGTCTTGGTTACAATAATAAGACAATTCTAGTGCAAACGACGAGAAACATTTAGCCACTATCATGCATCAAATGCTTGGCTCAACTATGATCATAATTTACTTCAAGACCAATTCGACCCTTCGGTTCTTGGCCCTGTTTGATTCGCTGTTGTTTATCTTTTCAGGCGCTACTGGACCTACTCCAATCGGCTTTAATTGGCTTATATCTACTCCCATTTGTTCTAGTGACCTCACCACTGAGGAAGCTCTGTCGGCCGACAGCTTTAAGTTGGATTCATAAGAGCCCGTGTCATCAGTGTGGCCTACTACATAGAAGGCCATATTCGAGTTGTTTTTCAGGTATGCAGCAATTTGCTCTAAAGTTGCAGCAGATTCAGCGGTTATGGTAGCTTTGCCAGTATCAAAGTAAATACCGTAAAACGCCTTCTTACCTGTTTCTGTGATACTGCTTTCGATATCTGCTACGGTGACCTTGTCAGTGTTCAACTCATCAGATTCGATGATGTGTAGCTCATATTGCATTTGATTCTTCTCTTCTCTGATGTAGACACCAATATGGTATTCCGTACCATCCTTGCTCAGTCGGCCGGCCAAGTAAGCGTGGGTGCCGAAGCGCATATATGCATTGATCATTGTCCCTAACTCACTTTGGGCAACTACCAAATCTGTTTTTCGAAAGCCACACTCATTTTTCATGCAACTGAAAAGTATCTCAATATTCTTGCTCTTGAATGCGTTTTCATAATTCTTGAATAGCTGGTATAGTGACGGTAGTGGTTGTTGCCGATAAGCGTAATTGATCCGGGTTATTTTACCTTCGAGTGTTTTAGCTTTGCCTAGTTCTTTTTCACTTTTTGATGGGCCAAGCGGTAATCGATACTGGTCAAAATCAGTTTTGAGGGCTTTCTCAACTTTGAATCCTTCATAGCGGGAAACCAACGGATGATCGGCGTTTTCTTCATCACTTTGACCATACCCTAAAGTAATAGTATGAACAACAAAGATTACTGTAAGCAGACGTTTAGAATAAAGTAAAGTCATTATTGTGTTACCGTTTTAAATGATTAGTGCTTGATGATCTTGACCGTTTTTTGCGCTTTTCCCCTGGTGAAGTTCAAGAGATAGACACCCGGGCGCATGTGGCTAATTGAGATTGTTTTTTCATTGTCAGACGCCAAGGTCATTTGTTTCATCTGATTGCCTAGTGCGTCGTAAATGGTCAATAGTGTGCTTTGGCCGTCACTGTTTTCTATATGGACCGTCAGGTAATCTGTGGCAGGATTAGGATACACATTGATATCTGCTTCGAAGTTATCATCTAAAAGACTAAGTATTTCATCAAGCGCTTCTGCGATATCAGAAGCGTATCCATCACCCGAACCGCCTTGAAAGATTCCTCCAACTTGAATAAGCACGGCGTTGCCATAGCCATCACCAATACGGCCTTGATAGAATCCACCGGACTCGTTAATGCTTGTAGCTGTGCTGTGTCCATCACCCATTCTGCCCATATAAAACCCGTTCAATAGGCTTACCTCAGAGGCAAAGCCGTATCCATCTCCCGCCTGCCCGAGGTAAAATGCTTTATCGTTGAATGAGAATGCCTCATCGGCACCATCTCCTGTGCCACCGCTGTAGAATGCGGTAGGGGAGTCCGCTGAAAAAGCGACATCATTGCCGTCCCCAATCCCGCCTTTGAAAATGGCCAGGCTTTCAAGGACCACCACCACAGTATCAGAAGATTCACAACCAAATGCCGTAGTAGCCAATGCCCAATACCTACCTGAAGCATTGACCGTAATGGACTGCGTGGTATCACCAGTTGACCATGAATAGCTTAACCCATCAGCGGGTATAGTCAATATGGCTTGATTGATGCCTTGCACGGTGTCAGGTAGGTCAAATGCTACGGGTTCATCAATGGTGATTTGTACCGTGTCTGTGGCCATATCGCCATCCTGGTTAGTGACCTCTACGGCATACACGCCGGAAACCGATACCGAGATGGTTTGTGAGGTTTCACCCGTCGACCATAGGTATTGGGCATTACTGACGCCAGCATCCAAGGTGATAGTACCTTGGCATTGGCCACGGTCAGGCCCTAAGTTTACTGCAAAAGGAAGATCAGGTTGGCGAGCCACTATGAGCGAATTAGGGTTGGGTTGAATAATGTCACCAATTTTGACATCGGCTCCTCCGTCAAATCGCATACCTGCCAGCAAGGTGCCGTTCTGCATGTATATCAAAGGATGCTTATCAGCAATCACATCTCGATTGCTGGAGGTGTATTCAGTGGTATCGAGGTTAATCAGGCCGCCATTTACATCCAGATCCGCGACGAAGTAATCACTCCTGTCATCGACCAGTAAGATATTTTCAGTTGCGAATGCTAATTGTTCATATGTGGCCAAAACACTCACTACGTTAGTCGAACCGTCTACTGCAATTTGAGGAAATGCGTTTTCGGTGGCGAAGACTTTGTGCCATAGCAGGTCGCCATTGGCATCTAACCGAACAATGAGATTACCGTCAAAGGGAAAATCGCCACGGTTTGGCCCAGGATTTTGGATGATCGTTCCATCGATAACGACTTCATCAGTAAACGAAACGCTCAATATGATATCGGTGCCATCAGTTGTGATATCCCGCATTTGTTCCCACTCCGTTTCAGTTGTTAGTGCATCATCATCAACAAATAGTTTGGACCATTGGGGTACGCCGTTAGATGAGATTTTAACCATAAATGCCCCGAACCCTGATTGGTTATTACTGAGCCTCGGTAATCCATCGAAAAGCAATCCCATATCCGTACCGGTCTCTGGCAAGAAAGTACCAGCAAGTAATACGTTCCCATCTGAATCAAGTTCAATCTCCTGAGGCTTTTGATTACCACCTCCACTCTCAGACCAATCGCTTCTTCCGTGTACCACCCAGGATACAGTACCACTTGTACTGTATTTTATCAATAAGGGGTCGTTCCTGTTTCGGTTCAGTGGACGAGACCTGGCTCTGTAAGTAGTACCGTTGAAATCAAGCGTACCCCTGAAGGTGAGGGCTACATACAATTCTCCAGTAGGGGAAACCGCGATGTCAGAAAGGTCAATAAATCCGGAAAGATCATCTTCTAGTGTTGTGTCGAAAAAGTCGTCAACAACACGCTGAAGGTTGCCTGAGGCATCTATTTTAATCAGATAATGCC
Source organism: Bacteroidota bacterium (assembly GCA_039819065.1). Lineage (GTDB taxonomy): Bacteria > Bacteroidota > Bacteroidia > Cytophagales > Cyclobacteriaceae > JBCBSS01. The sequence continues at coordinate 24,595 of JBCBSS010000003.1, read as the reverse complement.
CTCCTTGATCAAGGATAGTGGCACCTTGATAACGAACAGGGCGGCGTGAATCTCCAAGGAGATAAATGTTGCCGGCCTCGTCTGAGTCCATGGCATAGAGCGTTACGTCCGCTTCTTTAAAGAACTCGAAATCCGCCATACCCTCGACGATGCGTACCCATTGTTCCTCTCCGGAAGCACTGAAGGAGGCTATGAATACATTCTGCCCGCCTAGATCAGCGATATAAGTGCTGTCCAAAAACGTGAATTCTTCATACTCCCCACTTACAATGATGTTTCCGTTGGGAGCTTCATTGATCTCCTTGACTGTAACCAAATTGCCAAAATCATACAACCAAGCGTAATCTTGAGTAAGACCATTAATGGGTTTACTACCAATGATGCAGAGAAGAAGTAAGAACCTAAATAACCGATACCTCATCACTTTGGTCTAATAACCGGCTGGTAAACTTCCTCTGCATCCTCTTAGGCCAAGCGAGTTGAAGGTTGTGGATGTCTGTCCTTCTAACAAGGGTATGCCCACAATGGTAGCAACATGGCTTATTTCAGGTGCCGTATCGTAGCTGCCTCCTCTGATGATATAAGCAAATTCGTCCATAAAATCTGCTTCGTCAGTTAGCCCATCAACGGACAAAACCCCATCACCCTTGGAAGAGAAGCTAAGGCTAGAAGAAGCGTTGAGTGGGAGATGGAAAAACTCAGTCACATTATCGCTTAAATTCATGGCACCAAAGAAAGACCCTCCGGAAGTTAACCGGTTGGTGTTTGCGTTGGCAGCAAACCCTACGCGCAACGGCCCCAAATCAGTATCAATATTGGCTAAACCAGCGCCGGTATTATCTACTTGCTCAGTGGCCATACCTCCATTCAAGATGCCGCCAGCCTGGGTCAGGGTACTGGCTCCCCATGATTTTTCAAGTAGAATAGGAAAGTCAAAACCTCTGCACGCTTTCTCATATTCCATGGCAGTCATCGGTCTCAGTTGTGCCCAATCCAGATATGCCAATCCAAGATCGACGGATAGATAGTTACACGCCAGGTTGGCGCCGTCATCGCTTTCATTAAAAATGTTGTTATTGTTAAGGTCAAGCCCAAACGTTACGGGCATACCGGGCTGTACCTGGGACGCGTCATAAGTGATGCCGTTCCGGTCAATAGGAGTAGCACTATTGGTCATAATGTATTGCTTGGCTAGGCTAGGGTCAAGGTCTGGGAATAGACCTTCTTGTTGTTGTCGGGTCAGACAATTGAGAAAGTCGACAAACTGGGACTGTGTCAACTCATATTTCATCATGAGCGTGGGTAAGAATCCGTTAGGATAGTTGGCGGAAGCGCTAAAAGTCCCGCCGGAGGTACCTCCCAGTGAGATGGTATAACTGGTGCGTGTTCTTGTAACCAATGCCGGTGAATCGTCAGATGCGCTTTCCTGGAAAAAACTGGTGCTGGTGCCATCGTCTAGTCTGGCTAAACCGCCTAAGTAGAATTCTCCATTGAGCGTTTTAACCATTTCAATACCAAAAACCTTGAAGGAGGGGTTTAGAAAATCTATGACGGTATTACTATCGACCGTAAGTGTTATTCTGGTAGTAGGGATATTTTGTTGCTGGTCAGAAAACCTAAGCGCGGCGATGATCGCACCGTCATCCAGTCTGAAGGCGCCTACTTCAGAAGGGTTGGAAGATGAACCACTGAAGCTAAAGCGAACCGGTTTCCATTGTGTTGAATTGGCATTTTTGTATTTGGCGAATACCCATACACCGTCCCTGTAGGCATTAATTCTCCAGGCATTTTCCCAGGAAATCTCAAAGGACAATTCGTTGGTAGCGCGATTGTAGACCACACTGTCGATTTGAAGGTTATTGGCCTGTGTCGTCATGACAAAGGTCATACTTAGTATTGTCGTTGTTAGAATCTTTTTCATAATGGTTATTGCTTGTCGGTTGGCTTATAGTGTACCGGTTTTGAATGAGCCTGAAACTGAAACTTGCTGGCCATTATCACCTCTCATAGTCCCGGAAAATGTACCGGCTACCTCGGCTGTAATCCCTGAAATGGGTACATAATTGGTGATGTCGATGTTCATGTTGACTGCCTCGTAGGTAATGGTTTCTACCTGGCCACTGTTGTTAACCACTAAAGCAATGGACAGGCCTTGAGGTGCATTAGTGTCTTCGCCGGCGGCGCCTGACACTGTCGATGTCCCGGTATTTTTGCCGTCAAAGGCAATTACGAAACTCACCGTTTCACCGTTTGTGGTACTGCCTCCAAGTGTAACTGATGTCCAATTGATACCAGGGTTGGTAGTGGCAATGATGGCTGCGTTGAAACCCGAAAAATCAGCCACGAAGTTGTCACTGCCAATTGTGAATTCGAGTGATGGATCATCCTCATTAGCTGCTGGATCCTCTGCTTCATCATCCCCACAGCACATTAGAAAGACCAACAAGGACAACCAATAAATGTGTTTGTGTAGTATTCTCATCATGTTCTCTATTGTGTACTTGGTTTTAAAATTGAAATCGATCGGATAAGAGATTTACTCAATCGCAACCCGATGACAAGGCGAGAATATGATGTAAAAGTTTGATACTCAATAGGGAATGAGTATGTGAACTATTTGGTTGAGTGACTTACCAGTATGAATGAGTATTGATTTGAGCTGTTATTAAAACAACTGACTTAATACAGCTTTAACACTGTCCTTATATGATTTAGAAACGGGTAAAATTTGCTGTCCTTTTAAAAGAAGACTGCCACCATCCTGGTGTAGGTATTTCTTGATATGGTTGACATTGACCAGGTAAGACTGGTGAATTCTGAGAAATGAAGATGGGAGTTTGTTTTGGAAGTACTTGAGTGTTTTGCCCACCGTAAGTTGGTTGCCATCCTTGAGGTTTAACACGGTGTAATTACTTTCAGCTTTGGCAAATAGAATGTCCATTACGTCCAACAATTCCAGCCCCTCACTAGTCGGTACAGCGATTTTACGCTTTCCTGACTTGGCATTTGATACTTCTTTATAAACCTTCTGCATCAGCTCATCCAGCTCTTTCAACCGTATGGGTTTGAGTAAATAATCGTAGGCACCCACTTTGATAGCATCAATGGCGAATTTGCTATGAGCGGTGGTGAATATGATCTTCGCACCTTTCAAATCTGCCATGGCCATACCTTCGATGCCATTAATGGATGGCATATCGATATCTGAGAATATAATGTCGGGCTGCAAACCAGGCATCTTGAGCAGTGCATCTTTCATGTTTTCAAAGGTGCCCACCACTTCTACTATGTCTTTGGCGCATCGTTCCAAATCGAACTTGAGCGTGTCTATACTGTGCTTTTCATCATCTATAATCACTGACCGAAGCTTCATTCTATGCGTCATAAACCATGGGCAATTCGATTAAAACTGTGGTACCGGTAGCAGGGGTAGAAAGGTCTTTATTATCCTGTATGCTAATGGATGGCTGGACGGAAGTCTTGATATGATGGTTGGCAAAAAGGTCTAAGCGCTCTTTGGCAATCTTGATGGCCATCGGTTTGTTTTTTCTATGTTTTCCGTTTTTAGATCCTGCTTTTATCCCCACGCCGTTGTCTTCTATTTTGATGATAAGATAACGGTTATCTTGCTTTATATCCAGTACCAGCGTTTTATCTGATGTTTTCGGGGCAAGCCCATGAATAATGGCGTTCTCCAAAAATGGCTGAATGATCAACGGGGGCACCAATACACTTTCTGCTTCTAATTGCTCATCCACCACGATTTTAAAAGTGAAGTCCTCATCAAAACGTAGCTTTTCCAACGATATATACGTTTCGATTACCCTTAATTCAAGGTGTAATGGGATGGCGTCCTTTTCCGCATTTTCAAGTACTGATCGCATTAGCACTGAGAACTCCGATAAGTAGTCGTAAGCCGAGGTAGTCTTTTGCTTGATGATAAGGTTGCGAATAGAATTGAGTGAGTTGAAGAGGAAGTGCGGATTCATTTGCGACCTCATCGCTACCATCCTCATTTCTTCGACTTTGTTCTCAAGCTGGGCTTTCATTTTCATTTTCTTCTCTTCCTCAACTTGTTTGGTCTTTTCCACCAATTCATCAGACCTTGCTTTTACTTCCACTTCAAGTTCTTCATTATAGCGTTTTTGTAGCTTGTCAGTCTCTTGCAACTGATGGATTAATTTGGTTTTGATGTTGTCTTTTTCCTGCCTTTCTAACTTCAGTTTATAACCGATACCGAGTGAGAAGAATATGACCTCGACGACAGAACCTAACCTCATCGCATTCATGTGAAAGAAAAATGACCCCCAGGCACCTAACATGAATATCAATGCACCAATAGGTACAATTAGCGCCATTCTATCTTTTCGATTGATAATAACATAGACATTGGCCCAAAGGCCAAAAAGACTAATGATCAGCCGCTCGATTCTAAATGAATCACCCAATAGGGGATGGAACGGTTGGAAATACATGCCGACCGTCAAGATGACCAGATAAACCAGCCCGATAATGACAATGATTCGGCCTACTTTGTAGTATAGTTTATAATGATCCTTTGCTTCTAAAAATGAAAAAGTGAATACGATATAGGCAATGTGAAACATCACCTGTACCGGTAGATTGGTGACAACCAGTAAATAAGGATAGTCCGCTGTCCATTGAGGAAATAGGTAATAAGGAGCATAGGACGACCGCATGAACAAGTAAATACCAAGGGGCAGTAGGTAAAGCACGTAATGTAAGTAGACCTTTTGGGTGGTGTTTGAGATGTACAGTGCGAAGAAGAATATAATAAACGTTAAAATGATCCCAGTAGTCAGTATGTTGGGGAGAGCGTCCTTGATCACCAAGTCGTTGCTTGGTGTCTTGTATTTGTCAGAGTAGTAAGTCTCGCTCATCCAATAGACGCCAATCCTCGGATATGTACCATAACTGTAGTTCAAACACCTCAGGTAGAAATAGGGGGCTTGCATCTGATGCTTTGGTATTTCAATGATGAGTGGATACTTGTGAATGTCCCATCCAAGGTCTTTCACATGGGCAAGGCTATCAGATAATATGAACGAGACATCTGTAAAGACATCACTCAATAAGAAGTTAAGAGAATCTGATTGATATTCAGGCGTTTGAACTTTGATGTAGTAGTAGGTTTTAGGACGCAGGCCACGCTCAAGGCTGTCTACAAACTGCGCAGTATCCAGTTGGGTAAAGGATAGAATTTCATCTGACTGATACCAGGAAACAGCAGATGGCTCGATGTCACTTTGCCCTCTTGCCTGGAAAAGACCAAGCCAGCACCAGACGGCTAACAAGAGGATCAACGACTTCATCAATGGCGTTCTAACTTATGCGTGTTGTTTGACCCTTCTAAAATGGGTTTTTTCCACCAAAAAACATCTTTAGGCTACTGATTTTTGATGCGAATTCTTTTCAGTACCGTGATGTCTTGATGCCCTTAAGCCAAGCGAACTTCTCCTTTTTCATCAACAGCAATGGGAGTTTTGAGATTTTCGTTGGTGCGAGTAGCTTCAGTCGCCTTTAAGCTGAAAAAATCTATTGGCTTCGAGCTTGTCAGTTGTTCAACTCATTCGTCCCTAAGCGTATCTACAGGATTAGTAAGCGCCGCTTTTACAGTCTGGAAACTCACTGTGAATATGGCTAAAAAGATGGTTGCACCCACCGCTATGACAAATAGCTGAGGATTTAAACCGCCGTGGTAAGCGAAGGTATCCAACCACTCGTTGCCAAAGTACCAAGCCAATGGTATGGCCAGTAAGTTGGCTACCAGAACCAATAGAATAAACTCTTTTGAAAGTAGTTTGGTGATATTGGCAACACTTGCTCCCAGTACTTTGCGTACACCAATTTCCTTGATGCGAGAAAGTACCATAAAAGAGACCAATCCCAGTAAACCGATACCAGCGATAACAGAAGCTAATATGGTGAATATGATCAAGATGTTCATGAGACGATCTTCCGCACGGTATTGACGATCAAAGTCTTCGTTAAGAAAAAAATACTCAAAATCGTAAGCTCCCATATACTCTTTCCAACCTATTTCTGCCTGCTTCAGTAGTTCGGAGGTATTGCCGGTTGTAAAGCTAATGGCATAATAGCGTCCGTAGTTGGAACTGCTGTAGTCCATTACTTTTGGCCAGATTTCATTTTGAAGCCCTTGGCCGTGATAGTCTTTGACTACACCTATAACGATTCCTTCAGGGGTACCTGAAGGAGACTCTATCTTTTTACCCAAGGCATTTTCGGGTGTAACCCAACCCATTTCACGCACGGACGTCTCGTTAATGATCAGCCCTTCATCTAGTGGGCCTGGTTTTTTAAGGTCGAAGTTTTCGCCAGCGATGAGTTCGAGCCCTAGTGTGTTTAGATAATGCTCGTCAACTGACATGTACTCGGTATTGACATGCTGACCCTCTGGCATTCCCTCAGGGAAGGCCCATTGCCCTTGCCAGCCAGGTCGTCCGGGCAGCGCGTTATTGAATGACACATCGGAAACTGAACCCAAACTCCTGAGGTAGTTTTGAAAAGCGTCATGAGAGGCTGACCTAGGTACGCTAGTGGTATTCAATATCAGCACCTGTTCCTTTTCGAAACCAAGATCTTGATTGCGCATGAAGTTCAGCTGGTCAAGTACCATTAGCGTACTTAACACCAAGGTGCTGGAAATGAAGAATTGAAACACCACTAAGATTCTTCTCAATCGCACGCCTTTCTGGCCAGTTTGTAGTTTGCCTTTCAATACCTCCAATGGCTGATAGCGTGACAGCACTAGTGCTGGATAATAACCTGAAAGCACGCTTACCAATAGCACTAAGGCCGAAGCCATGAATAACATAGAGTGGGTAAGCAGTGAGTTAAATTGATACTGCTTATTCATGATTACATTGAAGGCCGGTAAAGCCAAGTCAACAAATACTGCCCCGATTACAAAGGCGATCAGTGTGAGAACCAATGATTCTGTCATGAATTGAAGTATCACGGCTCTCCTGGTAGATCCTGCCATTTTCCTTAAACCTACTTCTTTGGCCCTGTACATAGACCTGGCAGTGGACAGATTGATAAAGTTGATACAAGCCAATAGAATGATAAACACCGCGATGGCGGCGGTGAGGTATACCTGCGTTCTGGACCCTTTAGGGCCAAAACCATTGCCATAATCAGCATGGAGATAGACATCTGCAATGGGAATGAAATCTAATCGAACATCCATACCCATTTCATTGAACCATTCTCCTCGGTTGTCCATATACAAGCTGCTGGCTTTGGATGATAAAGTCGATATGCTATTTCCTTCCTTGAGTAATATGTAATTGCGCACATTGAAGTTACCCCACCCCTCTGTATAACTGAACTGACTAAGCGCTTCATAGGTAGAAAAGGAAGCCAAGTATTCAAATTGAATATGAGATTGCTGGGGAAGGCTTTCTACCACGCCGGTTACGGTGAAATCCAAGGAATCACTTAGCGTGATCGTTTTGCCTAAAGCAGTTTGATCACCAAAATAGCTGGCCTTCATTTCCTCAGTAATGACAATCGAGTAGGGGGCAGTGAGGGCTTTTTCTGGTGAACCTTCTATTAGATCAAATGAGAAGATGTTGAAAAACGTCTCACCAGCATAATACCCATCATGTTTGTTGCGCTTACCGTCATGGTTAACCATCATACTAGGGCCTGTACGCCTGATGTAAACGACCGACTCGACCTCTGGAAATTCTGTTTGTAGCTTATGCGCTACCGGCCATGCATTAGTTTCTAAGTATTGGCCATTTGAGGTGTATGTAGATATCTTATATATGCGGTCTGATTGGCGATGAAATTGATCGTAAGACAATTCATCGCTTACAAAAAGCATGATCAGCATGGCTACTGCCAAACCAATGGAAAGCCCGAGCAAGTTGATGATTGAGTAAATCTTAAACTTACGCAGATTCCTGAGCGAGATTTTGACAAAGTTTTTAAACATGATAGGCTAGCGTTGAATATTGAGGTTACTATGCCTATGTCAATCAAGATGCCAAAATGGAAACCGCTCTGAAAGGGTTTATAGGGAGGTTTTTTGAAACAAAGTCTTAAATAGCGTCCGATTTCGGTTATAGGATATTCCGGAATCGGACGTTTGGGGCCTTTTACTCTAAATGTTAGCGGCTAAAGCCCTAATAGATGCTCATTGGTAGCCACGGGCTAAAGCCGCGTGGCAAAGCTTATCCGATAGCTAATGGATACATCATCGATAATAAAGGTTTATTGGCTATTAGTAGGCCACCCCGATTTGGTAACTATGACTAGCCATGGGCTTCAGCCCATGGACGCCCGGCCATTCCTGCAAAAGGCTTTAGCCGCTAATCCACCAAGAAACAGCCACAGACAAAAGCTTACTTGAACGCTTCAAGCGTCTTCAAGTGTACACATAGATTTTATTGAAGCCACTAACTTGTTACAGGTAGGTTCTAATCCATGATTTCAATAAAGAAGTTAGTTATTAAATCAAAAGTCTATGCCATTCATCAAGATTTGGATACATGCTGTTTGGTCAACCAAGAATAGGGAGCCTTTGCTAGATAAGGTAATCAGAAAAGCAGTGATTGATCATATCCAATTTAATGCTAAAGACAAGAATATCTACATTGACACCATGAACGGCTATGTTGATCATCTACATGCCTTGATTTCACTTAAAGGAGACCAAACGCCTGCCAAGGTCATGCAACTCATCAAAGGTGAATCGGCCTATTGGATAAATCAAGAACGCCTGATCGGAACCAAGTTCGCTTGGCAAAGTGAATACTTCGCAATCTCTGTCAGTGAATCACAATTGCCTATCGTGAGGAAATACATTGATAATCAAGAAGAGCATCATAGCAAAAAGAGCTTTCAACAGGAGTATGAGGAGTTTATGGAGAAGTACAGGTTTGATAAATTTAGTGGCTAAAGCCTCATCATTCGCTTATTGGTAGCCACGGGCTAAATCCGCGTGGCAAATCTTAATCCATGTCTAATGGACGCATAGCTGAACCCGGCATTAGGGTTTATTGGCTGCTACCGTCTTTCCTACATGATAATGACGACTTGCCATGGGCTTTAGCCCATGGATTTAATAGCCACTCCAATAATGGCTTTAGCCACTTATCAATGATGTAATTATTGTTGGCAGAATCTGCTGAGGTTGGTATGAACACATTTAGCGGCTAAAGCCTTATCATATGCTCATTAGCTGCCACGGGCTAAAGCCGCGTGGCAATGCTTAACACATGGTAACACATTTATCGTTGTTAAGGACAATCAGATTTTTTCCCTACATTATGAGTTATCTAATTCTGATATGTGGCCTGGCATGTTGCTGATAATTATCCATGGGCTTTAGCCCATGGAAAATGGCAGCCACTCCAATAATGGCTTTAGCCTCGCCAATTTCTCTCTATCTCTACTAAAAATAAATCTCCGTATTGGGCAGCATGGCTTTGATGCGAGCCTTTTCCTCATCACTGATGGGATTACCTCCCAAGTGCAGGTACTTCAAGCGTCCCTTAGCCAATTGCCCTATTTCATCCGGTAGGGTAGTCAGGTTATTATTCCTCAGGTAGAGCATGTAAAGGTTTTTGGCATTACCTATTGAAGCTGGTAAGGTACTGATCTCATTATCGTTCGCCCATATTCTGGCGATATTGGTATTACCGATATTGGCTGGTAAAGCAGTCAATGCGTTTTTACTGACCTGGATTTGCTCGATATCCTGAATGTCCGCCAATGACTCTGGAAGTTGTGTTAACTGATTACCTTCAAGGTTAAGTGATTTGAGACTGCTCATTTGACCCATAGTGGCGGGCAATTCAGTGATTTTATTCAGTCTAAGATTCAATTCTGATACACCAGTTAGATTTCCCATTGAATCTGGAAGTGCTTTTAACTGGCTTTCTGTAATGTTCAGTATGGCAAGCTCGGAAAGATTGGTCAATTCATCGGGCAATGTTTCTAATTGTGACTGCCAAATTCTAATGCGCTTCAAAGAAGCTAACTGACCCAATTGCCCCGACAGGCTGTTTAGAGGGGTAGAAGTGATGAAGATATCTTCTAATTGATCGAATTGGCCAATACAATCACTGATCTCTGTCAGATTTCCGCCATGTAGCAACAACTCCTTCAAGCTGGCTATTTCTCCCATGTCGCAAAAGTGCTCCTGGATGTTATTGCAGAAAGCCAGATTGAGCATCTCCAGCGAACCAAATGACTTGAACTCTTCACCGATTTCAATGCCCGCTTGGTTGCTCCACTGCAAGTGCTTTAGCGAAGAAAGATTGGCGATGTCGGGTGGTAATTGGCTGATCTTGGTTCTGGAAATATCAAGCCATTCCAGGTGACTAAGGTGCGATACTTCAGGCGCAAGTGTCGAGAGTTCTGTGTTATCGAGATTGAGTGTCTTGAGTTGTTCTAGTTCATATACGAAAGGGGGAAGCTCCTTTATTTTATTACTACTCAGGGAGAGCTTTGAAAGGTTTTTACAATACTTGATCGAGTCCGGTATGCTGGTCAAGGATTTGTAGTTCAAGTCGATCTCCGTGTAGTCTAAAAAATGGGTAGTGTCTGGTTGGTTAGCTTCTTGCGCTAAGCTTAAACTTGAGATTGCGAATGCCGCAATAGCTAAAAAAATTTTTTTCATGTACCGTGGTGATTTTACGAATGTAAAGAGAGACCAAATTTTACTTTTTTTCAACCAGAAAGGTGGTAAGCACTTGACATTTCTTGCGCAAATATTGTTTTGATCAGCGAATATCTTACCACATTAAGAAATATCACTAAAGGAGGAATCGGAAAGCTTTTAATGGCTGTTTAGTGATCAAATGCCGTTAGAAGCAGTGAGAATGATTGGCTCATTTTCAGTCACTATGATCGTATGTTCGTGTTGTGCTGTGTAACCACCCTTATTGCCCACCAATGTCCACCCATCTTTTTGCACCTCGGCTATGTTAGAACGGGTGGAAATAAAGGTTTCTATCGCCACTACACTATGAGCTCTGAAACGTTGTTGATTGAACCGGTCGTAAAAGTTGTAGATCTCATGTGGCGCTTCGTGCAAGCTCTTCCCGATACCATGACCAGCCAGGTTGCGGATGACACCATACCCTGATTTTCGTGCCTCGTTTTCAATCACCCTACCCACTTCCGCAATACGTACACCGCTTTTGATCTTAGCTATGGCTTTGTGCAATATTCTTTTAGAATGATCGACTAAAGGTTGGTGATTGTGTTTGTCTTCCCCCAGCACGAATGAGCAGCCATTGTCAGACCAAAAGCCATTCAATTCTGCCGATACATCAATATTCACCAGGTCACCTTCATCCAGTATCTTGCCCTCGGTAGGCACACCATGGGCTACTTCATGATTGACACTGATACAAGACCATCCCGGAAAGTCATAAGTCAGTATGGGAGCAGATTTGGCACCCATGCCTTGCAACAGCAGTCTGCCATATTCGTCCAGCTTTTTGGTGGACATGCCTGGCTTGGCGTAATCTATCATCTCGCGCAAGACCATACCAACAACATCGCTGATGGCTTGCATGCCCTTTAGTTCTTTCTCAGAAGTGATCGACATAGGTTTTGTAAAGGTGTTTAAAAGACCAACAGCTAATACTTAATTAGGTTACGAATAGCTAATTATCTAAAACTAATGCCTTCAGATCGTTCTACACAGCCCGCTAACAGTTTCTTTGAGGGATTATTGAGAAACGCAATCATCAAGTCATTCGAACAATCGCCGAAAAGTGTGTGACTGCGTCCGGCAAACTCGTAGAAATGACTGTTACTCAAACCTTGCTGGGTCAAACGGCCATTTGATGGCGGTGTGATGGGGTCATATTCCCCAGCCATGATCAATGTAGGTATATCGCTTTCTACTGCTTGATTTTCTATTGGTTCTGCTCTTTCCTTATGCCAGCCTTTTAGCACCTGGAGTTCAGAATTAAAGAATGCAATGCCCGGTTTCAACTCAGGGATAGCTTCCAGCGTGTTTTGATAACTATCTTCTTTGTGAAAGGGAAGTTCTTCATAGGCTTGTACAGAAAAATACATACCGAAGTTGATGGCTCCCGCTCTCGTGGCCATAATGATAAAAGCATTTCTAATGATATCTATATTTCTTTCCTTAAGTGCGTAGGCAAACTCAGGAAACCTCGAAATGGTAGTACGGTCATACAAGAACTGGTGAGCTATCAATAGCGCGTCTTGCGCATTAATAACGTATTCATCACCATTGTAGGTGATGGAGACAGGGTCTTTGTCCAGCGAAGCTATGGCTTCGAAAAAGTGCGTAGATAAGTCTGGATATTTACTGTTGCAATAAGGGTCAGCTGCACAAGCATCGAAAACTACGCCCAACGACCTTCTGAAGTTGGGAATCAAGCCATCATACATATTGACGTTGGGAGGGAAGCTGCCTGATAGAATCACGCTTCTGATGCCTTCAGGGTGATAGCGCATGGCAGTTAGGGCAAGGCGTGTGCCGTAAGAGCCACCGAATAAATTCCAGGTTTCATAGCCTAGTGCTTTCCTTAGGTCATCTAAGTCTGCAGCATTTTGGATGCTGTTAAAAGCGCCTAGATCTACATCATCCGCTAGAAGTCCTTTTCGGCAGGCTTCAGCGGCTTGTTGGATGAGTGGATATTCTTCTTCTGCTTTGATGTCTTTGGCTATAATAGCCAACACATCATCAGTGAAATTAGCGCAAAGTGCAGGTTTAGAATACCCGGTACCGCGTTGGTCGAGTAGAATGAGATCACGTTCTTTTGTCAATGGGTGACTTACCCAAAACCGACCAATCTGCAAAGCGCCACCACCTGGCCCACCCATAAGATAGACGACAGGGTCTTTTTTAGGGTTAGATTTCTCGCTTTTGATGCGTGCAAAAGCGAGTTGAATTACCTTGCCGTTATTCTTCTCCCGGTTTTCAGGTACTTCTAAATAGCCACATGCTACACGCCCATTGTAGCCAGATATGGACGAAGGACAATCTCCCAAAGTGATTTTGTCGGAAAAGTGGCTTTGCGTTTTTGATTCGGAACAAGATATAATGGTCAGTAGAATAAGAGCGGAAAGGAGGTGAAGTTTGATCATGAGTATGGCGTTTGTTGAACATACGCAATCGCTCTGATGAAATTAACAATTCTTTGATAAGCGGGGTATTTTCAGATAAATGGCTTTCTGACAGTAGGTTAATCTTACTTTACAGAGGATTTATTGAATTGAATGAGCCAGTTTCGCGCTCCGGCCAGGTCTTGAAATATCTGAGTAGTCAGGCCTAACTTTTGGCTTTGCTCAGATATGTGTTTAAGGTACTCAAGCTGACCATCGAAGTTATCGTGTAGCGTAATTATGGCGACCCGCTTCAAACCGTATTCTACCGCCTCGGGCATGATGTTTTCAATCATCCATTGTTGATCGGCCGGATTCTGTTCGTTCTGCTTGCGTAAATCCGATATCCAATTGGGTACGTGATACTTTCGGACTAGTTCTATGTTCTTTTGCGCCATAGTGCGGTAAGTCTCCCCGTCAATGTCGCCTTTCCATTGTATACCCGCCGTGTTGGTTAAGCTATCATAGAATACCTTGGCTTTGTCATTCTCGTGATGTATCTCGAAGTCTTCTTCTTCGAGGTTCTTGAAAAACACCGAAAAGGTAGAACCCTGGTTGATCTTGCTTTTGAGTCTTACTTTGCCACCTAATGTTTCAGCCTGTAACCTGACCAAATACAACCCTATACCACGTCCATCAGTATGCAAATGAAAGCGCTTGTACATGCCGAATATATCCTGTTGGTGTGTTTCCAGATCTATACCCAGACCATTGTCGGTGACTTCCAGTATGGTGAAATCCCGTTCTACCCTTGTACTTATTTTAATCGCCAATGACCTGTCTGGTGATCTGAACTTGATACTATTGCTGAGCAGGTTGTAGATAATACTACTGACCAGTGCTTTGATAGAATAGATAAAAGGAGAGGCCTGAAAATCCTGTTCGACGGTAGCGTTACTTTCCTTAATACGGCCTTGGAGCGTATCCAACACCTCATTCACCTGTTGTTCAAATACCACCTTTTCTTTCACTTCAAAAATGTTGTGGCGAATGTCGATGATCTTGTTAAGGTCCTTAATGATTGTATCCAGCGAATTAGCAGAATTCTTGATGCGGTCAACCAATTCATCATTCTCTCCTTTTGAGCTGTCCACTTCCATCAAATTCACAAGCCCAAGAATGGAAGCCAGCGGCCCACGAAGGTTGTGGGATACCGTATGGGAAAACTGACGCAACTCACTGTTGTGCTTGATCAACTCCTTGTTTGACGCTACCAGTTCCTGGTTTTTTCGTATGATTTCGGATTCAAGATCTTTGCTTCTTGCTGCGAGTTTCTGATGTTGATCCTCTATGATTTGGTTGGCCTCTTCCAGCTTTTCCTGGTTGGCATGGATCTCTTCAGCCTGGCTTTTTATTTCTTCATTTCGTGATTCTAATGCCTTATTAGTTCTTTTGAGTTCTTTACTTTCCAGGTTCAATTGATCGATCAACACCTCCTTTTCCTTGTCTAGTGATTCATTGATACGCTTAAGGAACAGTACGCTCACGACCAGAATGGCGAAGGCGGCAAATACAATGATATTGGTAAAACTGTAGTCGCCTTTGATTAACCCTACCTGACTGTAGCCGACACCGAAGTAAACGTGAATAGGGTCGTACAGCATAATGGCAAGGAAACTAACTACCAATCCTATCGTTAATTGCATGCTTTGTCGCAGGTTGAATACAGTGAGTGGCACCAATGGTGTGATGATCATTAAAAACCTGAACTCAAAAAACTCATAAGGTTGCACCTGATAAGTAGTATCGCTGGTCCCAGCCATTTTAGAGAGAATTGATATACCCAGAATAGAAAGTGGAAAGAAAATATTAAGAATCATTCTGGAAGTAAATGTATAGCCTAGCTTGTTCAGGAAAAGCAATAGCAGAAAAACGCCGCCCATCGTTAATGACAAAGGTGCAGACACCCACCACCCGAAGTTGATGTATATAACTAGAGATAAAAATGAACTGAAAAACGAAAGAGAAGCCAGCAGATGGTTGGTGTATTTAATATTCCTTACATCTGCTCGATGAGTATCTGGCCTGATGCCGAAGGCCGAAATATGGTTCCAGATTTGGTTCACTATAAATAATATTGGCGGTTAAGTATTTAAGTGTGAATTTTTAAGGTAACGTATCGCAAAAGTTTCTAGCTATTCAAAGACCAATTTAGACAGCCAAAATTATCCTGGACACCAGCCGATTATACACTATTTAGGTTCTATCAAATCCCACTTGTTGCCATACAAATCTTCAAAGACGACTACCGTTCCGTAAGCCTCATTTCTGGGCTCTTCCGTAAATTTTATACCTTGTTGTTTCATAAGGCCATAATCCCGCCCAAAATCGTCGGTATGTAGGAACAAGAAGACCCTTCCTCCGGTTTGATTGCCTACATGTTGGGATTGTTCCTCTGATGCAGCCTGGGCCAATAATAGTTCGCAGCCATCGCTACCCGGAGGGGCAACTAATACCCAGCGTTTACCATTGCCTAGTGCAATGTCTTCAACAAGTTTGAATTGCAGTTTCTCAGTATAGAAAGCGATAGCTTCATCATAATCAGCCACTACTATAGCGACATGTGCTAAGCGTTGTTTCATTTGGTGGTTAAGTTTTGCTTCAGGAGGGCTCCTAAAAGCAAGTCAAAAAAATAATTAGTCGGTTTAGAATTCGACTACAAATATAAGATACGATAAATGTTTTGGATTACCTTAAAATAGTCAATTATCAATATAAACCTACATGGCCATTATAGCACTTTGACCATGACATAATCAGTGTGAACTTCATCGGCCATTTGAAATCCGATAGTACCTCTCTGCTCAAAACCACGCTTCAAATACCATTGAATTGCCTTACTATTATTTTCCCAAACAGCCAGCCATAACCACTTAAAACCCATTTCAATACCGATAATGGCAGATTGCTTGAGCAACTGATCACCGAGGCCTTTCCCTTGTTGTGAATGATCAACATATAGCTTTTCTACCTCTATGGCCTTTTCACCTTTTAGCGCTTCAGGCAAAGTGTCCCATTTTAACTTGGCATATCCGACGATCTTCCTATCGTTATATGCACTTAAGTAAACCACACTTTTTTGTTCAATTTGACCTTTAATGGTGTTTTCAGAAAGGTGCTTCTCGACATATGCTGTCAGATACTCCTTTTTGATCAACCCACCGTATGTTGCTGTAAAAGTAACCTGGGCCAGTTGGGAAAGCGATTTGGCATCTTCAGGTTGTGCTATTCTTATGCTCATTTTATCCATTCTACAATTAGAATGATGGCGAATATCCAAAAGGTATACAATACGGTGTACCTCAAGGCAATGGCCATCGACAAAGGCAGATTGCCTTTACAATTTACAGCATGAGCCAATACTAATTTCAATGCCCTGAAAAATATCCAGTAGAGCATGCCGAACATCCACATGATCGCTACCCAAATGACGGCTTCAAATAGAAAGATGAGAATGATAAATGCAATTGAAATAAGGAGCCAAAGCGCCAAGGAAACCAAACAACCGCCCAGGTCGAGGTCATCTCCACCACCAAGGTCGGGGAAATCCGGGAATTTCATGTCACCTAGCCACGAGCCCCCGGAAGAAGTGCCACTCCAGTTCAGTTCTTCAGTAGCTCCGTCAACATCATGTTTGATTTTCACACCTCTAAAAAGTGCCCAAAACAAAAAAGTAAAGAAAAAAATAGATAGGAAGGTAGCGGATATGAGTGTATTGTCAAGTATAGACCGGCTGTTCTGATAACCTGTAGCATATACAATAAGTACAGTACACAGTATGGTGATGATGGTAATGATCAGTACCCATTTGGCACTAATCGGCTGTAGTCTCTTATTGGGTTTGAAGATTGACATGTTATCTTGGACTTAGGTTGTCTCAAGATAACATGTCGTGGGAATCTAATCAAGAGCAGCAAATTGGTTCGAATCAGGATATCTTAACCCTGAAAAGTGCTGCTCTATCTTTTACTGATTTCTTCAACGGTTATTTCAAAGAAAGCCTTGGATGACACGCCACAGGTAAATGCGGTAGACATGAGTCTATAGTCAATGTTCACTTCCAGGCTGTCTTCTTGAAATTCCGCTGCTAGCTCAAGAGGCTTCAGATCTACATCGTTAACTTCGATCACAAAGCCACATCCATCGGCTGGTACAGCTCCCAGGTCTTTGACGAGACCGACCGCCTGGATGGTACAGGTGCCGGCGGTGTAGCCCACTCCCGCACATTCTGCAAAACAACTATTGGCATAGGTTTCACCGTCGTCACCGCATACCGGTTCAAATTGCTCTGTACAGAAGCAGCCATCTGGTGATTCGTCATCATTACATGATTGAAAGATAACTGCTACAAGAGTGAGAAGGATTAGGGTTGCTTTTACTGTTTTCATACTGTTCGTTTTGTTTAGTGTTAAATTTTGCTCTTCATATTCTTAGACCCTGGCAACTTGAGAACGGTTGTATTCGAGTAGTGAAATTATGAGAAGGTATGATGGTCAAACCGGTAGATATCCGTTTATTGTCTTTGTATTATAATGGCCAATTGTTATCTTTAATAAAGACAATCGTACGTTCTTGTCACTGTAAAACCATTTCTTATGCCATTATCTCCATCACTTGGCAAAAGCAAGCTAAACACTTCTTTTCAACGTGAAGTACAAGAAACAAAAGGTGCCAGTTTGGCTTCGCCAAACCCACTAATATCGCCTGAAGAAGGGGCGGGGCAAGCCAAGCGCTTGGTAGAACCGGGTGCCCAATTCTATAAAGATAGAACCGTTGTATCCCCAGATGCGATACAATTATGCGGTGATGAAAGCAGTAGTGGTGGTAAAGACAGCAAGACCGGTGCAGACAGCAAGGAATCCATGCAAGCCTTTAGTTTCGAAAGACCTTCAACTATGCAACGCATGGAAGGTGGCCTCAAGGAGGAGGAGCTAGAACCAACAGGCCAAGCCAAGATGGCTGAAGGAAAGACTACTAATACTATCCAAAAAGTAGAAAACAAAACAGGTATGCCTGACCAGGTAAAATCCGGACTTGAGAATATTTCCGGTATGGATTTGTCAGATGTCAAAGTGCATAAAAACTCTAGTAAGCCTGCAGAAGTAGGTGCTCATGCTTTTACCCAAGGTAGAGACATACACGTAGCACCGATGCAGGAGAAGCATATTGCGCATGAGGGTTGGCATGTGGTGCAACAAGCCCAGGGAAGGGTAAAACCTACCACTTCTGTGAATGGTATGCCTGTGAACGATAGTCCCAGTCTAGAGAAAGAGGCTGATGTGATGGGGGAGAGGGCTTCTAAAATCTAAGTAAGAAACCTAAGCGTTTATTGTAGAGAGTACGGTATAAAAAGGAAAGAGGACACCTTCCCCAAGGTGCCCTCCTCAACTAACTAATTGAACCCAAAGTGTAATTTTAGAAATTGAAAGAAGTTTCTTTGATAGTGTTACCGTCTTGAGATATCACAAAAGTGACCTCTCTAGAGAAAGACTTACTGAAGTCATATACTCTGTTAAGCCTGCTGCTTGCATCCAGATTGTCATTAAGCAATAACCTACCATCAGCATCGTAGATGGTGACTTCCAATGCAGCATCTGAGGTGTTATTGGTGATCAACTGACAACTTTTGTACCCTTGTGTAAGATCAAACTCCACTAAATCGTGAATCTGCTCTTGCTCTGTTACCGTAATCACTTCCTCATAAGTCTCCCCACCTGTAGTGACCTTAAAAGTATATTCACCATTAGGCAGGTTGGCTAAATCAAACGGCTGAATGAATCCATCAGCGTGCTTAAAAGTCTTTGTATATAAAGTCTGCTCTTTTTCGTCGAATAGTTTGATCTTGATATTCTCTTCAGAAGGTCCTTTGAAGATCACTTTGTAAATACTAGAAGACTTAGTGCTCAATACCTTTAGACCAAATTTGTTACCTGAAGCATCTCCGGCTGAAACGGCTGCGGTAGAACCAATAACTATTAAAAGCGCTACCAATGTGTTTCTCATCTTGTTCATAATCGTATTATTAAATACAATACAAAGCTAGCAGCTTATTGCATTTCATTCAATAAAATGACGTATTTGATGAATGATTTAACAATAAAATATCATTCGATTTTAATTATGGAAATTGAGGGTTAGCCTGATTGTGAATTTTTTAAAAATGGTAATCTTTTGTTTTAGGGTATAGCGAATTTCGCATTGGCCATTTTGAGCGCGTCGCATAAGTTTTTTGTCAAAAATGACGTTTTCTTCAAATCATCTAGAATTTCCTTTGGCCAATTCAATACCTTGAAGCAACGTTTCAGTACCTGAAATCACCGTATAATTGCATTTGGTTTTGAATTGAGCATTTAAATGCGAAAATTCCCCAATTACCCAAGACTCTATAGACATGATTAAAAATTATCTCAAAGTCGCTTTGCGAAACATAGCGCGTTCTAAACTGCACTCCTTTATCAATATTTTCGGACTGGCACTAGGAATAGCCTGTTGCATACTTATCGCTCTCTTTGTGAAAGAAGAATGGAGCTTTGATAAATTCCATGGTAAGGCAGACCAAATCCATCGCGTTTGGGTTTTTGAGGACTATGGTGAAAACGAACAATTCTTCAATACGGTCACTCCATACCCGACCGGACAGACCTTGAAAAACAACTTTCAGGAGGTATCCACTTTCGTTCAATTCAACCACACACAACAAGTGGTAGAAGTGGCCGATCAATCGTTCAGTGAAACGGTGACTTTGGTAAGCCCGAGCTTTTTTCATGTTTTCGACTTCGATGTTTTGAGAGGGAGAATTAGCAAAGTGTTCGAAGGTCAAAACAACGTCGTGATTACTGAATCGATCAAGACCAAGTATTTTGGCAAGCGAGATGCAGTCGGTGAGATTATTTCTATGAATATAGGTGATGGAATGAGAGATTTTGAGATTAAGGCCATTATGGCCGACCCACCGACCAATTCCAGCCTTCAGTTTTCTATTCTGATTTCTACACTGAACAATAAGGTGATCACCAACGAACGTGTGCTTAATAGTTGGTTCAATGTGTCTCCTGAAACCTACGTGTTATTGGAAGAAGGTGTAGATAGGAAAGCAGTGGAAGCGAAGTTCCCTGAGATGGTGAAGCAAATCATGGGAGAGCAATATGTTGAAGACCAGTATAACATCGGCCTACAACCATTGACTGAAATTCACCTTGATACGTCGTTTCCTGTTGGTTATGCCCAAGTCAGCGACCCACAGTATGCTTTTATTCTATCGGCGGTGGCCGTACTGATCTTAATAGTGGCCAGCATCAATTTTGTGACGCTTGCTATTAGTCGCTCTCTTGGCAGGGCGAAAGAAGTTGGGGTTAGAAAGGTAGTAGGGGCTCGTAAGAAACAGTTGGTTGAACAGTTCCTAAGTGAGACAATTGTAATTACATTAATCGCTTTGATGATCGGAGTGATCATGTCCTTTATTGGTTTGCCAGTATTTAACCAATTCGCTAATCGTTCTCTGGTCCTTCAGCCAGACGCGTTTATCATTTTGACTTCTCTACTTATTGTAGTGCTCATAGGCATTGTGTCCGGAAGCTATCCTGCTATTATATTATCTGGTTTTAAACCGGTGAAAGTGTTGAAAGGACAGAACAAGCAAGGAGGTAAGAAACAACCGCTGAGAAAAGTGTTGGTGGGCGTGCAGTTTGTGCTTTCTATATTCTTGATCAGTAGTACCCTTGTCATGGAAGAGCAATTAAAGTTCTTGCAAAACAAACACCTGGGATTTGACAAAGAACAATTGATCATGCTTCAATTGAACGTACCCAACGAAGGGGGAATGACGGAACGCATACAGAATGGGATGGAGAAAGCTGATCAATTCAAGAATGAATTGGCAAGCTTTGGTGCTGTCAAGTCAGTTACGGCGTCAACCCATTCTATCGGTACCTCAGGATGGACGAATGTGGGGTATACCGACCAACAGGATATATATCGTACTTTCAACCTCAATATTGTGGCCCCTTCTTATGTAGATGTAATGGGGATGAAGCTTGAGCAAGGCCGAAACTTTGATATCAATAGCACCAGTGATTTGAACAAGGCTATTTTGGTCAATCAGTCTTTAGTAAAAACATATGGATGGGATGACCCTATCGGCCAACGATTACCAGGAGATCGTTTTGGCGAGCATGTTATCATTGGTGTAGTAGCAGACTTTAATTATGCCTCTTTGCATGGACTGGTTGAGCCATTGGCCATTACCATTAATCCCAGACCTATTCTACAGGGCATTGAGAATATAGGAGTGGTAGAAAACCCTATACCCAAGGTATTCGCCAGGGCACAGGCCGATCAAATACCTCAGGCACTCGCCGCTGTAGAATCGGTTTGGAAGAAATTGATGCCGGGGGAAGAGTTCGAATACAGCTTCATCGATCAGCGATTGAATACACAATATCAACAAGAACAGAATTTAGGTAAAGTGATCACTATTGCTTCAATGCTGGCTATTCTCATAGGTAGTATGGGCCTCTTCGGCTTGGCCTCACTGACTTTGCAAAACCGCGCCAAGGAAGTCAGCATTCGTAAAGTATTGGGAGCTACTGAGAAGGCCATTTTGGTATTGCTTTCTCGAGAATATGTGATCATGGTGGTAATAGCTTTGGCTTTGGCCATTCCGATTACCTGGTATTTCATGAGTCAATGGTTATCATCTTTTGCTTATAGAATAAATATCGGATGGGGTGCCTTTGCCCTGGCTGGAGTACTGGCTTTATTCATTGCATTAGCTACTGTAGCTTATCAGGTGATCAAAACTGCTTTGACCAAGCCTGTTGAGCGTTTGAAGTATGAATAATCGCATGCTGATGAGCCATATTTTAATGGCTTGATTGGCTATTTAAGAGGAAATTGAAAAAAAGTTGCCGATGAGTAGTAACATTTCGCTTCTTTAAGCAATATATTAGTAACCTGTGTTAATTGTTTGTTTGTTTATTGTAAGGTCGCGATGCTTGATTTGGGTCGCGGCCTTTCTTTTTATATACACCACAACACTAATTCGCATTTCTTACCTTCATCTCTTGAGGTAAAAGGCTATAGTATACCAGGTTATTGACAGGCGTGGGTATGCCTAGGGTCTGCCCAAGCTTTACGACCGTACCAGTCTGCGCTTCTAGTTCGGACGGTTTGCCTTCCATAATGTCTCTTTGCATAGAAGCTGTAGCGCCCTCCGGCAATGAATCAATAAAAGACAATGTTTTATCTATGACTTCCTCGGGCAGGTTGATGCCCTTGGCTTTAGCCAACTCAAAAATCTCTCGAAGCATAGCAACCATCATTTCACGGGTATTGTCGACGCTACGAAAGATGCCTACAGGAACACGCGTAATAGCACCGATGCCACTCATGGTGGCTATAAACAAGAACTTCTTCCATATTTCCGCTTCAATATCATCAGGTACCTGGCTTTTGATACCCGCATTTGTGAACAGATCGTCAATAGCTTGAACCCGATCACTTTTGTTATTATCTATTTCACCAAAGCTGATTGATGGTTCATGTCCGGCGTGGCATATTACACCTGGAGATTCTATATAACTGATTATTCTACACAGACCGGCCAGTACTTTACTACGGCCAGCCATATCGGCAATTTCATCAAATGAGGTGATTCCGTTTTCCAGAGGCAGTAGAGTAGTATGCTCATGGATGATCGGTAAGGCTGATTGTGCAGCTTCGGTTACCTGCCATGATTTTACCGCGAACAGGATAAGATCAGCTTTTCCAATGGAGGGAACATCATCGGTAGCCACGGCGTCCTCAATATGAAAATCACCCTTAATGCTCTTGACTGTTAGCCCCTCTTTTTTGATGGCTTCCAGGTGCGCACCACGCGCTATAAAAGTCACTTGATTACCAGCTTGTGCCAGCCTGCCTCCAAAATATCCTCCAACTCCACCCGTTCCGTAAACTACAATGTGCATGATCTTATCAGTCCTTTTCGACGAAGTTAAGCAAATGAGTGTGAAAGCTTGTGGTAACGTTGAATTTGAATTTCTAATCTTAGCACTCGCGATTCTGGTTTGTTTCGCCTTACCTTTACCGCCTGTTTTCACCAGATAGAATTAGCACTCGCTATGATCAATTTTCTTCGTTGGTTATTTATGATCTTTTGGACTGCCATTATGGTAACCAGCTCCCTGATCCTTATGGTCATTTTTTTCAACAGGAAGATACCGGTGATCATGGCCAGGACGATGTGGGCACCAGGTATGCTTTGGGCATCAGGAATCCGGCTCAAAATAGAAGGTAAAGACCGGTTTGATCGGAATTCATCTTATATTTTTGCTTCTAACCATTTGTCATACCTTGACATACCAGTATTGTTCAGGGCCATTCCTGTCAATCTTTATTTTATTGCCAAGAAGGAGGTGAAGAAAATTCCTTTCATTGGATGGTATATGATGGCCACCGGCATGATCTTTATCGATCGAAAGAATAGGGATAAGGCCATACAGAGCTTGGAGAGAGCGGGGAATCTAATCAAAGGAGGGAAAAATGTTTTGGTATTTCCAGAGGGTACACGAAGCAAAGACGGTGAAGTAATGGCATTGAAAAAAGGCTCGTTTATGTTGGCCGCACAGGCTGATATCAACGTAGTACCAGTGGCTATTCACGGTACTAGATCGGTTTTACCACCTGACACATTCAAACTCAAGCCCGGTGTTGTTCATGTCAATATTGGCGCCCCGGTACCTCCTCATAATGAGACGGAAAAGATGGAGGATTTTATAGGGCAGGTAAGAACAAACCTTATTGGATTAAAAGAGGAACTCTCTCAGGCATAAGTCGCCATAATCAGGTGCATACTTTTACCGAAGGACATTTCTGGCTCTTTCAAAATTAACCTTAAAACCCATTGAGCCTTGGTCGTTATCAATCTTTTTAATACTCAAAGACTATTAGACTATTGTCTTTTAGGTTTTTTGTAATCTCTTAACTTTTTATCCGCCTTGGCTGAACGAAAGCCCTCATAAGGTACGTGATTGTAATGATAAAGCTTAAGTTGCCCTTCTCGAGTGTTGTAAGAGTGCTGCGTGGTTTGACAGCTAGAAAGAGCAACCAAGCCTAAAACTAATCCGACTAAACTAAAGATAACTCTCTTTCCCATATCCAAGATTTTTTTACTGTTAATTACCTAATTAATCGTAAAGTAAATGCTTGAGTTTCAGGGTTTAGACGAAATGCTATTATTGATTGTGAGATGCGGATTTTACCGATGAATGACATCGGTTATTTTATGTAAATGCTTTGTTTTCAGGGCTTTATAAATTATTAATATTCGGATAAGAGCCAATAATTACTGTAATTTATTCCAAATTGAACCGTTACATAGAAAACAAAAGCTCGGACAGAACTGATTACCTATACAAGCTCCATGAAAAAGGGGGTGTAAGTTGGCTCGCGG
>JBCBSS010000002.1:0-144729 GCA_039819065.1 Bacteroidota bacterium | reverse complement strand
AAAGCTCCGCAAAGCTTCTTTCAATAAATAGGCACACATCGGCATCGTTAAACTCTCCGATTTTGAACATGATTCCATACCAAGGGTTTCTGTTCCTGATTTTATGAATGACAGAATCTAAATTTTCAGATGAAAATCTTTGAACAGGTAGAACTTCGTATTCACTCGAAATAATGTCTAAAAAGTCATTCCAAAATTTGAATTCTGTGTGCCACTTTACGTGTACCCAATTCTTGGCTATTAGTTGGGCTTTGAGGATGTTATCGTTTTCTGATAATAAATCAATAACTTCTTGGGTCTGATCGTCCTTCATCGTTTTACCAGTCAATTCTTTGATTATCGTTTGATATTGAATCAATGTTTCCCTCAAAGTTGGATTTCGAGAGGAAATTTCAATACATCGTTCAATCCAATTGTAAACATCATAAGAGTACGATATGAGATGAACATCCTTATCTAACTTTAGCTTTCCTAGGCTTTTTTGATCAGGTTCTTTTCCATCAAGTGTCAAATAAATGATGATGATCTCTTGATACCCTTCGTTCTTCATTATCTCATGATATCTCTCCAGTTGACGGTCTTGATCTTCAGCCCAAATCTTATTCTCAATAACTACAGCTTGTTTTCTGTTATTCAATAGAATGTCAATATTCTTGTATTCCGTAAAAGTAGAATATTGTTCAAAGTCAAACGAAATTTGAAATTTCTCTATGAACGCCTGAGAAAACTTGGACCCTTGAGCATGGGAACCTTTGATATCCAAAAGTTCACTGATGAATTTTGAGTGAAGATTTACTTCGTCTGAGTAATTTCGTAAGAGTGAAAAAATGTTAAAACTCTCTTTCTCTTTGATTTTCTCATATTTAAAATCCAGTATTTCGAGTTTGTCAAGTAAATTATGGATACTCATAACTGGCTCAGGATCATGTCAACCATAGCAAACAACAGGTAACAATATATACTAAATAGGCCTCAAGGCTCGCACTTTTAACATCTAAAAAAATCAAACCGACCACTCCCTGTCAATACCCAAACTTGGGTATTTTTTACTGTCTATAAACTAAGTTCCTGATTAAAGCCAAGCTATAATCGAAATAAAAACCATCTCATCCATCACAAAAAATCCTGTTCATCAAATTTTAAAACCAGAATCTGCTGAAAACCGTCCATAATAGAAGTGTTAAAAGCAGTGATGAACGGGAATTGGATTAAAGACTTACCGGTAAAGTATAAGTACTTGTTAGTAGCCGCGGGTGTGGTGGCAGCCATCTCCATCGGGCAGTCCTACTTTTGGTTCCGGTTCATGGCGAATACATCCAAACCAACATGGAGCCCTATACATATCATCACTCCAGTAATCAACTACTCCTTCTGGGCTTTGTTGATACCAGTCATGTACCACTTCATGCAGAAGTATCAACTCGATACGGGGCTAAGCCGGAAGAAATTCTGGCGTTTGTTGGTACTGGGTTTGGTGTTTGCGGTTTTCCATGAGGTCACCACCTCACTTATTTTTTTTGTACCGAAAAGCGTATTGACCGGTTCTATAGATACGATGACTGCTTACTTCAGAAAACCGGTGCTTATTATGGGCTTTGGCTCTCGTTTATTTGAATTCGGTGTGATTTACTTTTTTCTGCTAGTGGTAGATAACAACCGGAGGCTGAAAAACTATAGAATCAA
Organism: Bacteroidota bacterium; assembly: GCA_039819065.1. Classification (GTDB taxonomy): domain Bacteria; phylum Bacteroidota; class Bacteroidia; order Cytophagales; family Cyclobacteriaceae; genus JBCBSS01. Next base: position 143,046 of record JBCBSS010000002.1, on the reverse strand, counting down.
GCTGGCATTGGTTCAGGCAGAATTGGCTAAAACACAGTTGAGTGCTTTGAAGATGCAATTGCACCCACACTTTCTGTTCAATACGCTCAATACCGTGTCTTCCTTGATGGAAGTCAATGTAGATGCAGCCCAAAAGATGCTGACCAGACTGGCAGACCTACTTCGTAAAATTCTAAAGGAAGGAGACAAGAGTACAGTCAGGCTAAGTGAAGAGATAAAATTCATAGAAAACTACCTGGAAATTGAACAGATACGCTTCAATGATCGATTGAAGATATCATTTGATATTGACCCCAAAACGGCTAATTACTATGTACCCGCCTTGTTGCTTCAACCTTTTGCTGAGAATGCCATTAAGCACGGATTCTACAAGCAAGTGAATGACTGTGAAATCAACATCTCCAGTGAGCTCAATAATAGCACATTGAAACTTCAAGTCAAGGACAATGGCAAGGGGTCGGATGCTTTTGATGATAAGGAGGCAACAGGACTAGGTATTAAAAACTGCCGTGAAAGACTGGACAAACTATACGGAGACCATTATAATATGGAGATTGAAACCAGTTACGGACAAGGATTCAGCGTAGCCATATCGATAGAAGAAAAAGTACTACAAGTATGAAGATCGAGACCATAATCGTAGATGATGAGCCACATGCACGTTCTCGTATAGCAAGGCTATTGGAAGAAGACACGGATGTCAGGTTAGTAGGGGAGGTATCTTGCGGAAGAGAAGCCGCAAATTTGATCAACAGGAAGAAACCCGATGTTGTCTTTTTGGATGTAGAAATGCCCGATTTTGACGGTTTTGAGGTGATTTCCAAAATAGACAAAAGCAATGCTCCCTATGTGATCATCACCACGGCCTACGATACTTATGCGCTCAAGGCATTCGAAATAGATGCGGTCGATTACCTACTCAAGCCTTACGACAGAGAACGTTTTTTCAAGTCTTTGCGTAAAGCCAAAGACCATGTTAAACTACGACGTACCTCGGTCGTAAATAAACAGATTATGGATATGCTGCTGGAAGAAAAACAATTACAAAATGAAGACAATACCCTATTGTATGTTAAGATTTGGGAGAAAGGCAGGGAAATCACCATAGACATCAGCGATGTCTTCATGATAGAAGCCAACGGTAACTACACCAAGATCCATGTCGAAGACCGCAGTTTTCTTTATCGCTGCACGATGAAGGAATTTGAAAAGCAGTTAGATCCTAATAACTTCCTTAGAATCCATCGATCCTGCATCCTCAATGTCAATTATATCGTAGACATCCGATATCAAAATAAGGATGAGTATGAGTTTGAATTGATCAACAAGTACAAGGTGGCATCAGGTCGTAGCTATGTTGACCACGTACGCCGCTTTGTGAATTACGAATTCAAGCATTAGAACCGTTTAGAAGATTGAAGGCTTTTGAATTAAGATGAATTAGCCATGAAAAGCTGTCATTTCGAGGAACGAGAAATCTCACTCTAATTCGTAGTAATCCCCAGCTTATGAGAGGCTTCTTTACCTATTCGTGGGTGTAATATTTGGGGTGGTATATGAGATTGCCCGGATAAACCGTGCAATGACGCTCCGAACGACGTTGACACCGTCATTCCCCGGTTTTCGACGTAGGAGAGAATTCGGGGAATCCCTTCTCCCCGAATACCAATTTCGCAAATGAAGTAGATGAATACACCGACCTTGGTTGAATTAAGAAGGATTTGCTATGAAAAGATGTCATCTCGATTGTAGTGAGAGATATTTCTCAATCGAAGGTACTCATTTATTAGAGGGATAGATTTCTCTCCCGATAACTATCGGGATCGAAATGACATGGAGGTCAGTGGAACGATGCTGATACCGTCATTCCACGATTCTCGAGGTACGAGAGAATTCGGGGAATCTCGCCTCGCCATTATCTAATGTGCGAAGCTGAGGAAAAACCTGTGAATCTCTGCCACACCCTTCCCACCAATCATTAATCACTTTATTTCCAGTTAATAACAAACAAAAGTAGACTGATTGAGCCCTTATTTACCTTTACGTTATAAAACCTGCAAAATCGCATTTTTGTAGTTTTTATTCATAGCATTCGTGATTTAGGAAAGGGGAATTACGGCCCCTTTTCTTCTTTCCATTCAGGGCTCAATCACCTCATTTCCAACCTGTCACTAAGCTTCATTTCTCTATACCTCCGAGTCGTATAATATTTTATAAAGGCAAGAGGCCGGTGAAGTACTTCCATACCCATATATCAATTCTTATTGTCTGCATAGGTTTGGTCAGTTGTGCTGAAAGACCCCATCGCTCTGATCCTGATCAGCTCCAATTTGTGGTATGGGATGATATCATCATACTTGATATGTATATAAATAACCGAAAGGCAAAATTCATCGTGGATACAGGAGCCTCGATATCACTAATTGACACTAATCAGTCTGCGAAATATAGATACCAGTATTACGCAAATGATAACAAGGGTCAATTGACTGGTTTTGGAGGTCAAGAGAACTTCGTTAGAACCTCTGTTATTGAGCTGAGTAGCTGCGAGGGAGTACATTACAATAATGTCAAGTTTTATGCTGCTAATCTGAATCACATCAACAAAGTGCTTTCGTCAAGAAACATACAAGTGCTAGGCATTCTGGGTGCCGACTTTTTGAACGGCCATAAGGTCGTTATTAATTATCATACCAGAAGGTTGGTGATTACACGCTAATGCTAGTCATTTTTGACTCGATACATCCGACTAGCCTGTGAGATTATCTACTGGATGATTCAGCGTTTTCTAACCTGACTGCTTTTTAACGCCAGTACAAAACACGTAACAGAAACAGCCAGTACTGTACTCGCCTATAGCTAAGAGAGTTCAATGATTTCCCGCTATTAATTGATTTTATCATAAAAAATAAAGAAATAAAATAATTTGTATTGTATCCAAACGTTTTTGATTTAAACATGTTGACAATAGTCAGTAGCTACATGTACGGAGCAAACCGAAAAGCCCCCGGTTGACGAACTGGAAAAGAGTAGGTATAACGTTAGATCAAAAAGTAAAATGAAGAAACAAAAATTAAGCTTAAGCGCATTAAAAGTGAAAAGCTTCGTCACCAATTTAGGCTCTCAAAAAGAGCTTACTGTGAAAGGTGGTAAAACCAATAATGCCCAAAATTGTCATGATAATTCTGATTCACCATTACAATGTTGGGAAGAATATTCCGATGATATGCGTTGTTAATTAAGCTCAACTGCGAGAATAGAAACCGTCTTGAGAGAGGCGGTCTTTTTGTTTAGAATCTCGTATCTGTGCATTTAATATACCTGTATAATAGAAAAGGTGTTACAAATGCATTTGATAAAGACGCTTCTGTCTCAAACAGACCAAAAAAAGAATGCAGGTTCAAACCTGCATTCTATATTCACTCTCCACTTCCCGTCCCGAATTGATAGTAAAGAAATCGTCGGCGATAGCCGTATATATTTATTAAAAGGGATTTAATTTATCGGGTGACCGGTGGCACCTATAATGGCAAGGTCACTTTTCTGTTGAGCATAAGCAATGACAGTCAAATCGTCCAATTTGGCTCCTTTAGGTATCGAGAGTTGCTCTGTACCATTAGTAGATGGCTTTATCGTTTTCAGCTCTCTCACCACATTGTCGTGTCGTAGTTTTCTGCCTCTGTTTTCACCCCTGGTGACGTCATCTTCCAGATTACGTTCTACTAGTGCCAGGTTCAAGATGATATTTTCGCTATCTCCTTTGAAATCGTATTTAAAATCTACCACACCATCTTTGACATTCAAATGGCTCAATGATATGGTAGCTTTGGCCTGCTGGCTGATGGCATTTTTAATTTGGCCACTAGCGGCGGACTGGTTTGATCCCACAAACTCACTGCTGCCATTGACTACCATTTGAGGTGTATAAATACTGCTGAGCCTAAATTGACTGGCGTATTCTCTCTGTCTGTTAGTGAAGTTTTCGCTGCTGTAAGGGTCTTTCCAACCGAGGTAGTTCCAATAATTTACGTGGAATGAAAGACCATAGATGGGTAGGTCGTTTTTTTGTGCTTCATCAATAATCTGGCTTAGTAACCTGTCTGCGGCAGGGCAACTAGAACAGCCCTGAGAAGTGAACAATTCTATTATTACGAATTTGTCTGCCTCAACGGCGGTTGGCAGCTCAATAGAATTTGTGTTCTTGCTTTCCCTCCAGTCAAAGCTCAAAAGTGCAAAAGATACAATGACTATAGTGAGTAGGGTGAATGCCAGTTCTTTGATGCGAGTCATAAGTTTTTTGGTTAGTGTACAGCTAGAACTCGTTTCTAGGGAATCAAAGTTTCCGAAACATAAAGAGTTACAATTAATTGTCGGCTATCATACAAAACAGGGTACACCTGAAGCACAAGTCTTTGGTTTTAGAAAGGCTAAAACGTGCTCAACCTGAGGCTAGCCAAACCCCGAATGGCTAGATTGCTATTCCATGCTAATTCATTATCCTCAACCTTGATGTTTTCGAATCTTTGAAAGAAAGCTTCTATGGCAAGCCGTCCTTGTATTCTGCCTAGCCAGTCACCTAGGCAGTAGTGGATGCCAGAGCCAAAAGCCAAGTGGCGGTTAGGGTTCCGCTGAATGTCCAAGGTGTCAGGCCGATCGAAAAAACGCTCGTCTCGATTAGCCGAAGCAACGCATAACGTGACGGTTTCGCCCGTTTTGATCTTGAAGCCATCTAAATCCATATCTTGAGTAGCTATTCTACCTAATAGCTGAGCAGGAGGATCATAACGCAGTAGTTCTTCTACGGTCAAGGCAGACAGTGACCAATCGTTCCGTAAAAGATCAAGTTGGTCAGGTTGTCGCGTCAGGTGGAGGATGCTTTTGCTGAGAAAAGAAACGGTTGTTTCTTCACCAGCGGCGAAAAGTGAAATGAAAATAGATATCATTTCATCTTCACTCAATGCCAATTGATTGTTGTCTAGCATTTTTTTCAAGAGCCCTTCAGAAGGTGCTTTACCGGAATGAAGGTAATTTCTAAAATAGGACAGAAAGCCACTGGCTGCTTCATTGATTTTGACCAAGTCCTTATAGGTGAGGTAAAGGTCAAGGGTTCTGATAATGGTTTGACCTAGCACTTTGAGCTTTTGATAGTCAGCTAGAGGTAGCCCTAAAATGCGCGTCATGGTCATAGCCGGTAAACGACTGGCAAAAGCGTCTACCACTTCGAATTGAGGGGCTAGCTGGCTTAGGAGCTCATTGATATTTTCATTGATGATGTTTTCTACTTCCCGATTATCCCAATTCTCCTGTATCCACCGCCTGATCCTTGTATGATCCGGAGGGTTCATTAGTAGAATAAAAGACTGTAAGGCAGTGCTTATTTGGCTGATATCTTCTGATTTATCCTTGAAATAGGCTACGCTTCTATTGATCCAGTTGAGTCGGTTACCTACTTCGAAAAGTGGGCTTTTCAAGATGCTCTTTACATCGTCATACCGAGATATGATCCATTCTCCCGTTTGTGATCTATGTATAGGTGCTTCGTCCCGCAGCCGTTTGTACATCGGATAAGGGTTTTGGATGTTTTCAGGATCCAAAGGGCTCCAGAGTTGTTTTTGTTCTGCCCGGTTAGCCATTGCCTTGAGGGAAATGAGTCTTCATCAAATGTAAAACATAGGAGTTGACAGTCGGGTAATCCCAGAAGTCGATAGGATTAAGCCTTATATCCAAGTAGTTTTCGATCTGCTCCATAAAAAAAATGCAGGTAATAGAATCAAGTCCCAATGATGCGAAAGTGGTATCTGTATCAACCTCGTCAACCTCTATCTTCAATTCTTCGGCTATCTTTTCTTTGGCAAATTGTACCAATGCCTCCTGAGATATCTTAGTTTGGCCGGCAGGCATTATGTATTAGTTTCTTCTTGAACAGCCCAAAAATCACCCTGTGGAGTAGACAATGCCAGGCGATGTTCTGGCTTCTCATGACTCAAAAGGCCAGGTCTGCGGGTATTGGGTATCACTTTTACATCATATATCTCCTCTACGCTCGTTTCGTACTTGATCTGCCCGACAATACTGAACTGTGGAATGTACATCACCACGATGCCACAGAAAACAGACTTCTTGGCAATGGGCATATCGCCGAAAGCTGAGGTGGTTTCACGTATTTTGGAAAGTCCTATGAATAGGTAATCGTCTATTCTGGCCATACCTCTTACAAAACCAGAAAACGCCTTGATTACTTCATAGCTTCCTTTTTGCCTGTTTATTCTGACCAATTCGCCAGTGGCAGATAGTAGCACATAAAGGTCCCCATCATACAACCTCGGTGAGTGAGGCATAGGTAACTGATCCACTATGATCTGATTGGAACCTACATCCATGATCACCCCACCATTTAATTTATTGTTGCGCCAGTCCTGGGTGGCATTACCTTGACCAAGTGCGGTAACGTATTTAGGTAAGCCATTCTGCATGGCCATGCCATTGAGGTGACAACGGTCTTCTGGAGTGATTCTATCGATAAAATGAGGTTTCCATTTGGGAATGAAGCTATAATCGTCGTTGATCAAAGAAAGACAAGAAAAGCGTGTGTTTACTGACCAAAGCCCATCGTTGCCCCATTCTAGGTCGTGTAGGTCAACATTTCCGGTATAATAAGCGGCCCTCGGTAGGTAGAAAGCATCGTAGGTGTTGGGTTGCTTAGGGTACCCTTTAGCCAGATTCGGAGCGTTGGACATCGTTACTACTTCGTGTTCCGTGGCAATAGCCATTTTGTTGTCGGATAGTGCAATGCCCATGGGCTTCTTGAAGTTCCTTGGCAATTGAACCAGTTTTTGAGGCGTTGGTGCACTGATCAATATTACCTTCCCTGCTTGATACGTGCTGATGGCCAGCGTGCAGTTCAGTTGATGCAGTAATTCGGGAATGTTAGGGCTGTGACTGCAACTGAATGGAGGAAGAGGTTTACTCATATTCCGGGTTAAGCTAATTGGATTACCGGATTTAAGATAATAAACCTAATTGATAGAATAGGAGTGGGTTGGTATTTTATTCACTCAGTTCATGTTCGACGCAATCAATGCGCAAGTCTTTGAGTGCTAGCTTCTGCTTGAGCAGTTGGCAAAAATGTTTGTTCTCACTATCTCCTTCATAGAACTTGCAACTGAAGCACATGCGCGGAGAACTGATGATACCCGCTTTCTGAACAGAACTGATGAGTTTAAGGTGTTCGGCCAGGAGTGTTTCTTTGTTAGCTTGACTCAGCTCATTGATTGAGGCCAGGACAGAATTTGGGTATTGTTCCAACTCTTGTGAAAGCTCTTCTCCCTTAGCAGAAAGATGAATGAAAGTGCTTCTGGAATCTTCCGGATCAGCTTCTTTGATGATCAGCCCCTTCTGCAGCAAGCTTTTGATGGCGTCGCTGACGGTGGCTTTGGTAACTGAGAATTCTTCGGCGATAAGGGCTGGTTTGCGTAAAGCCGCTTTATGGTTTTTTAGAAATATTAAAGTTTGTAATTGGAGCGGGCTGAGTTTGAGCTTTTTGGCCTTTTCCCACTGAAGCGATCGCACCACTTCACCCAGTTTTTCTATGGTGGCAAAGAGTTTACTGTCAATACTGGTTATCTGAAATTCAGGATCAAATGCGCTTCTTCCCATAATATCTCTTTCTATTCCTCTTGAATGCTGGCAATCTAATCAAAAAGCTACTGCCATGAAATCAAACGACTTAAACTTGACTTAAAGCCACTGTTGGAGTTATCTCCGACAGCTACTCGGCTAAGTTGCTTATTACTTATACTCTCTGGAGATAATTCCAAGAGGGTGCCTCAAAAGCCCGTTTTAATGTCATTTCGAATGAAATGAGAAATCTTACTCCTTTGATAATCAACACTTTGAGTCGAGTAAGATTTCTCCCGATGGTCGAAAAGATAGCTTTTGAGACACCCACAATATTGTAAAGAGGTCAGTGAAGACACTGACCTCGGCTAAAATGATCGTTCTGAGCAACTTGCGAAGTGCCCTCCGACCAGATGCATTAATTACACCCCTGCATTTCAATGATATGATAACCTTGACGTTCTATGCTATCAATGATTTCCGGGCCGGGTGATTCTATATGACAGAATCTGCATTCCTTCGCGGATAAATCCCGGCTACCTTGTCCTTTATGAGATAGATATGCCTTGCCATAATCCAGCACGTCCTGATTAGGCGTTTCGGTAGGCACGACGATATCAAAATGCATCAACCCACCTTCTTGTTTTCTGACCCAAGTGTCGAATACTGCTACGTTCATAATATTATTTTTTTAGAGAATAAGGAAGTGAAAGGTCGCCGGAAGCAACTGAATAGACGTCATACACACCTAACATAGGCATGTCAGACTTAGAAGTATTAACAGTCATATAAGCCGCAACCGCATCATAATTGAAGGAGTCAACATCTTTGACCCTGTACCCCGGAACGGTCACCAAAATCGACTGATTGCTGGTAATGACTGGATATCCCGGTGAATCCATGTACATTGGCATGCCTGGATTAGTGGGTGGCAGTACCACTGAAGCATCACCTTTTTGGAATTGTTTAACTGATAACCCGCCAGGAACACGTTTGTCTTCTACCAATACTACCCAGTGAGGGTGCCATACAATACCATCATTGTCATAGATGGCATCTTGGTTCTCGTCCCATAATGGTGTGTCATCAAAATCCGGGTGAGAGGTTAAAGCTAAGGCTACAATGCCTTCCGTTTCGTTGAAGCCTACATTTTGAGGTTTTAAACTGGTTGGAAACACATAGCCCAAAACGGGCGCACCGTCTAATTGCCCCTTAGGAGTAGGCGTCGTTTTACCTGCGGTGCCTTTTACTTGAATTTCAAATATGTATTGATCAAGTTTTTGGTCGTACTTTACTGAGGTGCTCTTGATCGAGAAGTCCTCATTGCTTTTGTGATCTTCTTGCGCTAAGCAAGCGCTGACAGTCACTAACAGTATCGGGATGATTAATTTTTTCATAATTATGTAGTTAGAATTACTAATTATTTATTTAAGATCATTGATACCAGCGCCGTAGTTGATGTGTAAGACGCTGCCATTATCCATTAGCAAAGCAGGTACTGATTTTACACCTGCATCTTCAGCTTCCGCTATTTTCGCCTTTTCTTCTCCTAAGTGAATGATTTCGACATTGGCCTTTGTACCATCAATTAGGTTTAGTAGCTCGTTTTCAGCTGCTACACAAACTGGGCAGCCGGCGTGATAGAATTTGAGATTTTCCATGTGTAGTAATTTTTGTGGGTTTATTAATTAACAATGCAAATATAATTAGGAATCCTAATTATAAAAACAAATCGGAAAAATTTTATTAAAAAGACTTTAGGGTTTGTTCAGTCGAGTGTGGATTTTGAAATGCCTTCTGTCTAGAATAGGAGGAAAGATTTAGAAAAGATAGCAACAGAAGGCGTCGTATGATGTATTAAACGAACATATGACTTTATTGTCTGTTGAGAATGTCTAAGGTTGCGTAGGCCTTACTATATTAGGCCGCATCAGAGATAAACCAAATACAATTTGAAAGACAAGAATGATCAGAACCAACTGGTGACGCTGACGCTATTCAGGTTTGAAGGGTTTTCAAACCGGTTTTGGGCATTTAAGATGATGCAATTAGGACATCGCTTACTCAAAAATGTAGCTGGGCTCACATTCTACAAGCTTATGGGTACAGGAGCAGGTGTAGGGTTCAAATGGTACCCCAATTTTGGCGTGTATTCGTTTCTAGGTGTTTGGGAGGATAAAGATCATTTCGATCAGTTTAAGATTAATAGTAAATTTTTTCGAGCGTATCAAAGCCACTTTGAGGAATCACTAACTATTCACATGCAAGCTTATCATTCGCATGGAGATTGGTCTGGACAGAATCCGTTCAAAAGTATACCTAATGCTGTCGATTCAAGTGTCACAGCAGTTATCACCCGGGCAACGATTAACCCATTCCGATTAATTGCATTCTGGAAAAGGGTGGGAAAAGTTGGCCAACAAGTGAAATCAGCTCCCGGTCATGTCCTGTCATTAGGAGTGGGAGAGTGGCCGGTGGTACAGCAGGCTACCTTCAGTATTTGGAACAGCCAAAGTGAGATGAAAGCTTACGCCTATAGTGAAAAGCACCACAAAGACGTGATTACGCGCACTAGAAAGTATAATTGGTACAACGAGGAGTTATTCGCCAGATTTGTTTTACTTGGTAGTGAAGGGAGTTGGTATGGTGAAGATCCTGTTGGTAAGGTGCTTAGCAATCAACCCACCGCTTGAAATCCTGAACTCGATCACGACTAACGATGACTTCATCCTCATGATTAGGGTCGAGTTTTAGTAATAAACGGCTATTGAAATACGTGTGGATTTGTGATATGGCTGGTAGAGAAACCAGGTATTTCCTGTTCACCCTGAAGTAGTCCATCGGGTTAAGTATTTCTTCCAGTTGATCTAGAGAATAATCTAATGGAAGTTTTAAACCTCCTTTTTGGGTAAGATAGGTCATGCCCTCCTCGTAATGGAAATAGGCGATCTTATTGACTTCTACGGTTTTAAACTGTTCTCCCACTTTGATCAAAAAACGCTTCTTGTAAGTACCGTTAACGCTTTTATCGAGTTGTTCTAACGGTGGAGCAGGGGCGTGGTAATAAGGCTGATCACCGAGATTCCTGAATTTTTGAATAGCGGTATTCAAATCCTCCTGATGTATCGGTTTAAGTAGATAATCTACGCTGTTGTATTTGAAAGCGCGGATGGCATGCTCATCATAGGCAGTGGTGAAAACGATGGGTGGGCAATTGATAAGAGATTTCAGCACATCAAAACCTGTCCCGTCACTGAGTTGGATATCAAGAAACATCAAGTCAGGGTTAGAATGCTCTTTGAACCAGGTAAGGGTACGGTCTACAGAGGGTAAAATGTCATGGACTTTTATAGAATTGTCGCATTTGTGGATTAAGTCCCTCAACCTTTCCGCCGTGAGCCTCTCGTCTTCGACTATTATTACTTCCATCAGGCAACGGATAAAGATGTTAATACGGGCAGTTTAACCACAAAAAACTGCTCATCCTCTTTTACTACTATTTCCCTTTTGGTTTCGTAGCAATAGCGCTTGTTGATATTCTCCAATCCAATTTTAGTTGATTTAACCTCGCTATGCTTTTTCTGAAGGCTATTGCGTACTACCAAGTAATCCTCACCTTCATTGTAGATTTTCACCACTAAAGGCTTCTCTTCGGAGAAGCTGTTATGCTTAACCGCATTTTCTATCAGCATTTGTAGCGAAAGGGTAGGGATGAAAAACTGATCGGTGGGAAGTGTTATTTCCTTTTCTATGATAATGCCTTGCTCATGTCTGGTCTTAAGCAGGAAAAGGTAGGTTTCGAGAAAAGTCAATTCTTTCTCTAAACTCACCATTGTTTGCTCCTTGTTATCCAGAATATAGCGGTACATCTTGGATAACATGGTTACAAAGTCTGATGCATGATCAGGATCTCGGTGGATGAGCGCGGTAAGCACACTAAAACTGTTGAACAGAAAGTGTGGATTGACCTGGTTTTTCAAGCTCTCATACTTTGATCTCAACAATTCTTTCTGCATCAAAGCGGCTTCTTTTTCAACCTCTTTGGTTTTGTTTACATAGAAAAGAATGATCTGAGAAGAAATAAGTAGCCAGGCCAACACCAGACCTTGAATGGAATGGATCCAAAACTGGCCTACAGGATCTGCCGATTGACATTCTAACCAGAATTTAATTTTGAACTCAGAGAAATAGCTGGCTGCAATAATTAAGGGAAACTTAAGGATGGTACTGGTAATGAAAAGTTTTACCAGACGGGTTCTGGACGTGATTTCGTGTTCATAACGCTTGACATACCATTTCAAAAGCGTATCGAACATGCCCCAAATGACCAATACCACTACGATAATATAGGTCAACTGAATAGTACTTACCAAGTACCAACTGAATACATCCGCAGTGCCTTCAGAGCCTGATACCTTGAAGAACAAATAGATCAACAAGGCTACAATGAGCCTTGTCGTATACTTTCTAATCGTCGATTTCATTCAATCCGTCGCTGCTGCCTTAATATCCCAATTTAGGGATAATTTGAATGTAAATCTAACCGGGTTCTATTTTTCGGATCCTTCGGCAATGGCCTTACCTCCAACTGCAATAGAAAAGGTAGTGCTTTTCAATTTATAGGCATTCTTACCATCTCCTTTTAAAATCAGCATGTGCTTACCAGGTGCGGCAGCGCTGCTTACACTGATATTCATTTTGAACTTACCTTCTTCTGCATTCACAGGTACAAAGCTCACTTCAATGCCTTCTGGAGCTCTGGTTTTCAAACCTTCAAACGTCACTTTTCTATACCTTTTCGATTTCACTATCCATACATCAGCGGTTTGGCTCTTACCTGCTTTTACTTCAAATTTATGTTCGGCCATTCTGATAACGGCACCATCCTTTGGAGGGGTTAGGTCTTGCGCTTTTAAGCTAAAAGATGCAATTAGGGTAATCGCGCTTAGTAAGAATATCCTTTTCATGTCTATTACGTTTTGTTTATTTATTCTAAAAGTACGCTTGAGACCAGTCACATAGTGATCGCTGACGGTGAGTCGTGGAATATGGGCTGCGAATCGGAGAATATTGGATTTGGATCGAAGGCATGGGAGTTGGCGGGGATAGGTATGATTTGACCAACATTTAGGCTGGTTGTAAAAAACTCAGAAAGGAAATGCGCTAGCCAAGGAATCGTTTCTGGTTTTGATTGGTTCTTTATTTGAATAAATTTGCCGCCTACTATAAGATTATATGGATTTTGAATCTATAAAAGCGCATTTAACAGCTTACAAGGAACAAGGAAAGAAGATGTTTACCACCTCTTCATTCCAGTCGCACAGCTTGGTTTTGCTACATATATTGAGCAGAATTGATAAGGATATTCCTGTTGTTTTCATTAACACGGGCTATCACTTCCCCGAAACTGTGCGTTTTAGAGATCAAATTGCCGAGGAATTCGGAATGCAGATCATTGATCTTAAATCTTCAATGCCCAAATACATGCAACGTGACTATGATGGCCGTTTGCTGTTTACATCTGACCCGGATCATTGCTGCTATCTGAATAAGACCCAGCCCATGGAAGCGCTATTAATGAATAATGATATTTGGATCAACGGGGTTCGCGCCGATCAAAGTGCTGTGCGCAAAGCGATGAAGGTAGAACAGCCAGCACCACATGGTGCTATCAGATTCCATCCGATGCTTGACTGGAATGCCAAAATGATCCTCGATTATCAAAAGGAGTACAATTTGCCCAGGCATCCACTCGAAGCCAAAGGCTATCTTAGTATAGGTTGTGAGCCTTGTACGCGTAAAATGGATCTTGAAATGCAGGAAAGGGAGGCACGCTGGTTCGGAATGAACAAGACAGAATGTGGCCTTCACACCGATCTTGCATCGGCTAAATAACTTCTACTTTACTTAATTAGTCCCTTCAATGAATATTTTAGTTACCGGTGGTGCAGGATATATTGGCACTGAGTTGGTCAAAAGATTATCAGCACAAAAAGAAGTAGAAAGTATTACCGTCTACGATAACCTCAGTCGAGGTAATTTCAACCTTTTTCTTGGCCACCGCATGGAGGGGCATGAGAAAGTCAAATTCGTCAATGGGGAATTACTTGATTCCAGGAACTTAAAAAGGAATCTGGATGGTGTTGATGTTGTATATCACCTTGCTGCGAAAGTGACTACACCTTTTGCCAATACCGACCCGCATATTTATGAACAGGTGAATCACTGGGGTACGGCCGAACTGGTTTACGCAGTTGAAGAATCGGATGTGCGCAAGTTCATTTACACCAGTAGTACCAGTGTGTATGGTTCTTCTGACGATGTGCCTGATGAAAGTGCGACACTGAATCCAAAAACTTTTTATGGTATATCCAAGATGCGCGGTGAAGAACATGTAGCGCGACTTCAGGACAAGATGGATACCTTTATGCTACGGTGCGGAAATGTTTACGGCTACAGCAGAAGCATGCGATTTGACGCAGTGATTAACAAATTCTTGTTCGAGGCCAACTTTAGTAGGAGGGTAACCATTCATGGTACGGGTAAGCAGCACAGATCATTCATACACATTGACCTCATATCTAAGGCACTGAGCGATATGTTGAATGCCGACTTACCAACCGGCACCTATAACCTTGTGGATCGTGATTTGCAGGTGTTAGACATCATCGATGTAATCAAGGAATTGGTTCCTGAATTGGAATTTACCTTCATCAATCAACACTTGAACCTGCGTCAATTGAAAGTACGTACCAATAAGGTATTGAATGATACTTTGAAGATCAGCAGTGACAAAACTTTCAAAGAGGAGTTGATTGAGTTTCAGTCCCGCTTTAGTTTTTAACTTGATTGATCGGACGAAAAGGTTAAAGTTTAATTCCTTAAGGTAAGGCTCAGAATTAAAGCTTATAAGTTTAAGCTCAGGCTATAGAACTATGAATCCAGTACTACCTTTTCATACTCATGTACGCCGTGAATATTAAAGACAATGTCTCCGGTATTGCTGGTGAAGTAAGCCGGCTTGAATCTGGCTCCCCATTCAATTTCATCAGCTAAATAAGAAAAACGTGAATGAACTACCTGACTGAAGGTTTCGTCAAAGCCTTTAATCAATATCATGACCTCCGCATTCATGCGCATGAGGTCGTCTTTTGACTTTCCAAAAAGCGGGCTTTTTTCATCGATGGGGTGAACAATAGTCCAGTTGAGCGGAAAAAATAAGATGTTAGGCGTTTCTATCTTGAGTGGTTGATAATTTCTATTAAACTGCCCATCAGTCATTTCTATAGTCATTAGCATCACCGTTGCTTCCATTTCCATTAGCGTACTTCGTCGTCGGTTAGCCACCCGGAATTGCAAGCTAGTTAAGTCCTTGTAAGGCGCTATGAGCAACTTATCACTATAGAGCAGTCTCGCCGATGGTTTGGAAAAGCGACCGTATAACAAACCTGTAATGAGGGCAAAGCACATCAAACCTATAATGGATTCAATAGCAGCTATAAAGCTCATTAGGGTGCCATTGGGTGCTATACGTCCATACCCGACAGTGGTAAATGTTTGAAAGCTGAAGAATAGCGAGTTGTTAAAATCACTCCAAAGACTTTCGTGTAGTGCTCCGCTCAGGTGTTCTACTCCGATCATCGTATAAACACCAGCGAAGATGCAATTGATGGCAAACAAAAAAGCGAACATCAATAAGAAAAATCTTGACCAACTCATTGTGATCAAAGCCTGATACGTATTGCGTGGATTGAAACGGAAGCCTTTGCGAACGACATTGAAAGAACCATCCTTATTAATGATTCTTTTAGTGTTTTCTCGGTATTTAACCCCTAAACCCGGATCATTTACCGATTTATGCTTTTTAGCCATATTAAGGTATTAAGGTTCATTTCATTAACTAAGATCGGGTTGTTACGGTTTTCTTGCAAAAAAGTTTACCGTCCTAATTCGGACGTTTACCGTTCGAATTCTTGAAGGCTTTTCTTGTCTTAATAAACCAAATGACGTTTTTGACGTAAAAAAACTAATACAGGAGGGTTGGCATGGGTTTTGGGATTGATGTAGTGGTCAAAAAATCAAAATGTACAACAATACCTTGCTTACTATGAAAATCAACCAAAAGAAATTCAAAGTTTACGATGATAAACTTGATTTGCTTTACGAAGTATCTTTAGATACTGGTGATGAAACCAAGGATAAGCGCCTCAAAAAATTGCTGAATAAATGCGAGCTATTTTTGAACTACGAGGACACTTCCTACTATCGAGTCAAGAGTTATATCCCTGTTTAGGGTGAAGCTATAGTTAACCGTAAATAACCAAAAAAGGAGGCTTCAACAACCTCCTTTTTTCTTTTCTATTGTATTTAGACTTATTGTCTTAGCAATACTCGTTGAATACTTCTACCAAGTGATTACCGATCATTTCTGCGGTTCTTCCTTCAATGTGATGCCTTTCTACAAAGTGAATCAACTCACCATCTTTGAATAACGCGATAGAAGGTGAAGAAGGTGGATATGGCGCTGTGAATTGGCGTGCTTTGGCAGTAGCTTCCTGATCTACACCAGCGAAAACTGTAGTTAAGTTATCTGGTTTTTTAGCGCTGTTTTGGACTGCCCATTTCACGCCAGGCCTTGCAGCACCAGCTGCACAACCACATACTGAGTTGATTACCACTAAAGAAGTCCCCTTATGCTCTTTAAGATGATCGTTTACTTCATCCGCCGTTTTCAACTCTTGAAAACCTACCACAGTAAGGTCTTCTCTCATTGGCGCAACTAATTCTTCTGGGTACATGATTTTATAACTTTAAATGTGTATCTACTTATTATCTGATTCTAAAGAAAGCCTAATTCAAGTTTAGCGGCTTCTGACATCATATCTTGTGAATATGGAGGATCGAAAGTGAGCTCAACACTTACATCATTGACCTCTTTTATACTCCTTATGCGGGCTTCAACTTCATTTGGTATAGCCTCTGCAGAAGGACAGTTAGGCGAGGTAAGGGTCATTAAGACATATACATTATTTACTGGAAACACATTGATCTCGTAAATAAGTCCTAACTCATACACATCTACCGGAATTTCAGGATCATAAACCGTCTTAATGGCCATTACTACCCTTTCCTTGAGTGTATTAGTATCCTGTACTGTACTCTGTTGCTCTTCCATAATCACGCCTCGATTTTTGTCTTAAGTGCCAATGCATCCAGCTTCATTTGCTTGATCATGGCAGCAAAACCATTTGATCTTTGTGTTCCAATAAAACGGTTCATGCCAATCTCATTCATAAAATGGAGATCAGAATTAATGATATCATCGGCCTTTTGCCCTGAAAATATGCGGACCAAAAGACTCACCAGACCTTTGGTAATAGCTGTATTGCTATCTGCCTGATATTGGATGCGATCACCATCAATTGAAGGCACAAGCCAAACTTTCGATTGACATCCTTTCACCTCATTATTTTCAACTTTCAGGCTTTCATCGAAGTCGGGCAATTTCTGGCCTAATTCCATGATATAGAAATTTGTCATTTCCATATCGCCATCCAGAATGGCAAACTCATCAATAATCTCCTGCTGTATATCGTTGACTGATTTTGCCATTTGTTATTTCATGAAATTGATAATCCTCTGCAGACCATCAACCATTATGTCTATTTCTGTTTTGGTATTATAAGCCGAGAATGAAGCTCTAATCGTTCCTTCAATGCCAAACCTAGCCATAAGTGGTTCAGTGCAGTGATGACCCGTTCTAACCGCTACACCTCTGGCATCCAACATTTGACCAATGTCAAAGTGGTGTATACCTTCCACTACAAAAGAAATCACACTTACTTTGTTTCTGGCAGTTCCAATTATTTTTAAACCGTCCAGTTTTGATAATTGCTCTGTACCGTAAGCGAGTAGCTCGTCTTCATGCGCGGCTATATTGCTTTTGCCAATCCTGTTGATGAAACCTACAGCTTCCTTAAGGGCTACTGCATCTGCTATATTCGGTGTGCCAGCTTCAAATTTGTATGGAATGTCGTTGTAAGTCGTTTTCTCAAAAGAGACTTGCTTAATCATTTCACCGCCGCCCTGATAAGGCGTCATCTCTTCTAAAATGGCTCTTTTACCGTACAAGGCACCAATACCCGTAGGGCCGTACATTTTATGAGAAGAGAAGGCTAGAAAATCACAATCGAGTTCTTGAACATCAAGAGGTAAGTGGGCAGTAGCTTGCGCACCATCAAGTAATACTTTGGCGCCAAACTCGTGTGCTTTATCTATAATCTGCTTAACCGGGTTGATTGTTCCTAAGCTATTCGATGCGAAAACAATAGAAACAATCTTCGTCTTTTCGCTGAGCAGCTTCTCGAATTCTTCAAATATTATTTCCCCATGATCATTGATGGGTATGACTTTGAGATTAGCTCCTTTTTCTTCGCAGAGTATTTGCCAGGGAACGATATTAGAATGGTGCTCCATTCCGGAAATGATGATTTCATCTCCAGCTTGTATTGTAGAGCGACCATAAGATGAAGCAACCAAGTTGATACTTTCAGTAGTGCCTCTTGTGAAAATTACTTCCTCTACTTCTTTGGCGTTGATGAATTGCTGAAGTTCTTTTCTGGTATCTTCAAAAGCTTGGGTGGCCTTTTCGGCCAATGTATGGATACCTCTATGGATGTTGGCGTTGTAACCGGTATAATATTCTACCAGCTTGTCAATTACCACCTGAGGTTTTTGATTAGTAGCGGCGTTATCAAAATAAACCAGAGGTTTACCATTCACATCTTGGTGAAGTATGGGGAATTCCTCTCTTATTCTGTCAATATCTAATGTGGTTTTAACCTCCTGGCTCGCTAGTGTCATCTTTAACCTTTTTGTTCGAATCTTTCTGCGATAAGCCCTTCTACATGATCTCTTAACGCATCTAACTTGATCTTTTCAATCACTTCTAAAGCAAAAGCATACAACATGATAGCCTGTGCATTAGTTTTATCAATCCCTCTTGATCTTAGATAGAACAATGCTTCTTCGTCCAACTGTCCCGTGGTGCAACCGTGTGAACATTTTACGTCGTCAGCCCAAATCTCGAGTTGAGGCTTGGTGTTCACCGTGGCATCATCTGATAAGAGTATGTTGTTATTCGATTGGAAGGCATTCGTTTTTTGGGCATCCTGCCTTACGAATATCTTTCCATTGAAAACTCCTTTTGAGCGGTCGTCAAGAACACCCTTGTACAATTCGTTACTGTAGGAGTTTGCCTTTTTATGATCTACCGCAGTATGGTTATCAACGTGTGTTTTGTCTTTAAGCAAGTAAAGACCATACATATTCGCTTCACAACCCTCACCGTCTAATACAATGTTGAGATTGTTGCGGATCATCTTTCCACTCAATGCAACCGTAGTTGATGAGAATGTACTTGACCTTTCTTGATATACTTGAGTAGTGCCATGGTGTATGGCTTGTGTACTATCGTTTTGTAATTTGAAGTAAGTAATATGAGCATTCTCCTCAAGAACCACCTCTGTTACCACATTACTAAAGGAACTGTTCCCTCCAACAGTTGTGTACACTTCAATGATATCTGCCTGGGCGTTTTTGCCTGCTAGAAGTAAGTTACGAGGATATGTGTAGACAGCCCCGTTTTTTGAATCGGATATGTAATAAAGTGCAACGGGCTTATCAATTACCTTATTATCGGCGATTTTGATAAATGCGCCGTTCTTTGTGAAAGCCGTGTTGAGTGCCGTAAACGGGTCAACTTCATAATCAGCATTTTTTGCAAAGTTATCATTGATCAGTTCTGGCGATAATTCATAAGCACGCTCCAATTCAGAAACTTCAACACCATCCTTCAATTCATAAAGTGAAGAATGCTCTTCTGAAAGTTCTCCATTGATGAAAACAAGGTTGTGAGCATCCAAGTCTTTGATCAATATATCATCCAGAAGGTTGTTCTCTCCTGATGGCGAAGCTGATGCTACCGCAAAGTCAACATCCTTTTCAAGTACTTTGCCTAGTTGCGTGTATTTATATTCTTCACTCTTAGGTCCAGGGATACCCAATTGGTTAAAAGAAGTAATGGCCTTCTTCCTTACCTCGTGCATTTGCGTTTTACTATGGCCATTGAGCTTTGCTTCAAAGGCTTTAAAGTTATGCTGTAGCTGCTCTTGCAGCTTTTTATCTTTAGCAGATTGCGTCATTATCGATGTGGTAGTTGAATAATTGGATTAACTCTGGGGCTTAGGCTGTAGCGTCAACCTCTTCTTTGATCCAATCGTAGCCTTTTTCTTCAAGCTCAAACGCCAACTCTTTGGTGCCCGATTTAACGATTCTTCCTTTATATAATACGTGAACAAAATCAGGAACAATGTAATCCAGTAGCCTTTGGTAGTGCGTTACCACGATAGTTGCGTTATCACTTGATCTAAGCTTGTTAACTCCGTTAGCTACAATCTTGAGTGCATCAATATCGAGACCTGAATCCGTTTCGTCAAGAATAGCGAGTTTGGGCTCTAGCATGGCCATCTGGAAGATTTCATTCCTTTTCTTCTCACCTCCGGAGAACCCTTCGTTAAGCGATCTGCTTAATAAAGCCTGATCGATTTCGACGAGCTTCATTTTTTCCTTCATCATAGTAAGGAAAGAAACAGCATCCAGTGAATCCAAACCTCTATACTCTCTTACCTGATTGATTGCAGTTTTGAGAAAATTAGTAGTAGAAACACCTGGAATTTCAACTGGGTATTGGAAAGCGAGGAACAAACCTTCTCGGGCACGTTCTTCCGCGGAAAGATCCAAAAGGTCTTTGTCAAGGAACTCTACTGAGCCACCTTCCACTTCGTATTCTTCCCTTCCGGCAAGAACAGAGGCCAAAGTACTCTTTCCAGACCCGTTAGGACCCATGATGGCATGTACTTCTCCTGCCTTTACTTTCAGATTTATACCATTAAGAATAGACTTGCCTTCAATAGAGGCTTGTAAATTTTGAATGTCCAACATGAGCTTATGCTTGCTTATTAAGTGAATTGCTTATCTTAAATATTAACCTACACTACCTTCTAAAGTCAAGGCCAGAAGTTTTTGAGCTTCAACCGCAAATTCCATAGGAAGCTGATTAAGTACTTCCTTGCAATACCCGTTTACGATGAGTGCAACAGCACTTTCCTCGTCGATACCGCGTTGCGTGCAGTAGAAGATTTGATCCTCCCCGATTTTAGAAGTGGTAGCTTCATGCTCCACCTGAGAAGATTTGTTTTCTACATCTATGTAAGGGAATGTATGAGCGCCGCACTGGTCGCCCATTAGAAGTGAGTCACATTGCGAGAAGTTTCTAGAACCTTCTGCACGCTTCATGATGTGTACTTGACCACGATAGCTATTTTGTGATTTACCGGCAGACACACCTTTGGAGACGATACGTGATTTCGTGTTCTTACCGATATGGATCATTTTTGTCCCAGTATCGGCTTGTTGCATGTTATTAGTAACAGCAACAGAATAGAACTCACCCTGTGAATTATCTCCTTTTAATATACATGAAGGATATTTCCATGTAATCGCGGAACCGGTTTCCACCTGCGTCCATGATAATTTGGAGTTGTCACCGGCGCATATACCTCTTTTAGTAACGAAGTTATAAATACCGCCTTTGCCGTCTTTATCTCCAGGATACCAGTTCTGTACGGTAGAATATTTTACCTCAGCGTCTTTTTTAACATATATTTCAACAACCGCAGCGTGCAGTTGATTTTCGTCTCTCATAGGTGCAGTACAACCCTCCAAATAGCTCACATAAGAACCTTCCTCCGCTACAATCAATGTTCTTTCGAACTGACCTGTATTGGCTGCATTGATTCTAAAATAGGTGGAGAGTTCCATTGGGCATCGAACACCTTCAGGAATATAACAGAATGACCCGTCAGTGAATACAGCAGAATTAAGCGCTGCAAAATAATTGTCATTGCTTGGTACTACCGAGCCCAAGTATTTTTTTACTAACTCTGGGTGCTCTTGAACGGCTTCACTAAAAGAACAGAATATTATACCTAATTCGGCAAGTTTACTTTTGAATGTCGTAGCGACTGAAACACTATCTATTACGGCGTCGACTGCTACACCTGTAAGCCTTTTCTGTTCCTCTAAGGAGATACCCAATTTTTCAAATGTTCTTCTTAATTCAGGATCTACTTCATCAAGACTTTTAGGAGTGACCTTCTGCTTAGGAGCAGAATAATATATTACATCTTGATAATCTATTTCGAGATAGTGAACGTTAGGCCATTTTGGTTCAACCATTTCCTGCCAGAGCTTAAACGCCTCTAATCGCCATTCTAACAGCCATTCAGGTTCGTTTTTCTTACTTGAAATTAACCTTATTATACCTTCGTTGAGGCCTTTAGGAACTTCATCAGTTTCAAGGTCGATTGTCCAACCGTGTTCATATTCTTTTGACGTGAATTCTTCTAGAATCTGATTGTCCTTGCTCATGCTGATACGTTATTTAGAATAATTCCAATTTATCTCAAAGGTACAACAAAAAATATTTTTTAATGTTCCGCGTTTAAGCTTTTTTCCTCAAGGTTTGACAGCACTACTCTGGTAAACATCACCTGTGAATAGATGATATTTTCAATGCTTTCAACCCTTCTTATTGGCAATAACAAATGAATACTCACCTAGTTCCCTCTACATAAAAGAACTTAAACGAATTCTATAAAGTAGATCGCTTAGCGATCAAGTAATTCTTCAAACCTTATATGCCTGTTCATACTTTCCTCCAGTGATATAAAGGTTTCGGTTCGCTCTATTCCTTCGACAAACTGTATCTTATCGTGAAGGACATCCTTCAAGTGTCTTGTATCTTTGGTGTGTATCTTAATGAAGATGTTGTAGTTACCTGTTGTATAATGGATCTTCACAACTTCAGGAATCTTCTTCAGATATTCAATCACTTTATCGTATAAAGAACTTTTCTGCAAATAGATACCCATAAAGGCAGTTACACCGTAACCTATTTTGGAATAGTCAAGACTAAGCGTTGTACCTCTAACGATGCCCATTTCCTCCATTTTTTTCATTCTTACATGGACAGTACCACCTGAGACAAATACCTTTTTAGCTACTTCCGTATATGGCATTTTGGCATCTTCTGATAAAATAGACAATATTTTGAGGTCTATATTATCAATTTCATAATTTTTGCTCATTTTCTAACCCCTATTTTTGATGATTTCCATTAAAACGACCTAAAATTAGATGAAATCTAAATTTTTACAAAATTTTTTAAGAAATTTTTAATAAAAGCGATATTTTGTTACTTTTGATTCAACAAAACGAAACAAACACTGTAGGGTGTTGAAATTGGCAGACAAGCCCTCCGGTCTCGGGGGTGGAGACACCGGAACAAATTCCGTTCTACGGAACTAACCGCTCCGTGGAGGTTCGAATCCTCCCTCTACAGCACAAAGCTCTCAACTTACTTGGGAGCTTTTCTTATTTGTACCCAAAAAAGTCATCTGCCTCCCACTTTAATTAGCCAAATTTTTGCAATCTTTAGCTCCCAAAATTTTTGAACCACAAAAAAAGTGTATATGAGCGATTTTCCTTGGCTAAATCAGTATCCGCAGCGTGTTCCGCAAAAGATTAATCCTCACGAATATAATTCATTATTAGACATTTTAGAAGAATGCTTTGAGAAGTATGGTGGGCATGATGCATTTGAGAACATGGGTAAGTCATTAACCTATCGTGAAATCAATG
This sequence comes from Bacteroidota bacterium, assembly GCA_039819065.1. GTDB lineage: Bacteria > Bacteroidota > Bacteroidia > Cytophagales > Cyclobacteriaceae > JBCBSS01. Next base: position 119,667 of record JBCBSS010000002.1, on the reverse strand, counting down.
ACCTATCCAAGGCCTTTGCTGCCTATTTGCAGCATGAGTTAGGATTGAAGAAAGGGGATAGGATCGCCTTGCAGATGCCTAATTTGCTACAATATCCTATCGCGCTGTTCGGCGCATTACGGGCGGGCTTGACAGTTGTTAATACCAACCCACTTTATACGCCAAGGGAGATGGAGCATCAATTCAAAGATGCGGGAATATCAGCCGTTGTGATTGTAGCTAATTTTGCCCATAACCTTGAAAAAATAGTAGATAAAATACCGGCTAAGCACATCATAGTTACCAAACTAGGTGATATGTTAGGAGGCTTTAAGGGAGCCTTGGTCAATTTTGTGGTAAAAAATGTCAAGAAAATGGTGCCGGCTTACAACATCCCAGGTACCATCTCCTTTAAAGATGTGCTCAGCAAAGGAGCCAAACTATCATATCAACGTCCTGAGGTCGAATCTACTGATCTGGCTTTTTTGCAATACACAGGTGGTACTACTGGTGTATCTAAAGGTGCACAGCTTTCCCATGGTAATGTGGTTGCGCATACAGCACAAATTCATGCCTGGTTCAAACCGCTATTAGAGGAGGGCGTTCGCGAGACGATGATTACTGCGATACCATTATACCACATTTTCGCACTCAATGTGAATGGTGTATTCATGGCATATATCGGAGCAAAAAACATACTGATTACTAATCCACGAGATATGCCTGCTTTCATCAAGGAATTGAAGAAGCATGATTTCAGTTTAATGACAGGAGTGAATACGCTATTCAATGGCTTGATGAACCAAGACGAATTCAAGAATGTCGGTTTCGGTAAACTGAAAGGTTCTATAGGCGGGGGTATGGCTGTGCAGGATTTCGTAGCCAAGAAGTGGAAAGAAGTGACTGGCAAATCATTGGTAGAAGGCTACGGTTTAAGTGAAACATCGCCCGTGTTGTCGTGTAACCCACTCGATAACACCGAGAAAATGGGCACCATCGGTTTGCCTATACCGAATACAGAGTTAGCGATCTTCGATTCTGAAGGTAATAAACTACCGCAGGGGGAAGTAGGAGAGATTTGTGCCAGAGGACCGCAGGTGATGAAAGGATACTGGGGTAGAGATAATGCGGATGTCTTTTTTGAGGATGGCTGGTTCAGAACCGGTGATATCGGTATGATGGATGAAGATGGATTCTTCAAAATCGTCGATCGTAAGAAAGATATGATCAATGTATCTGGCTTCAATGTATATCCGAATGAAGTAGAAAATGTGGTAGCCGATCACCCTAAAGTGCTGGAAGTGGCTGCCATTGGTGTGCCTCACCCAAAATCCACGGAGTGTGTTAAGATATTTGTGGTTAAAGGTGATCCTTCGTTGACTCAGGAAGAGCTTCATCAATATTGTGATGAAAACCTGACAGCTTACAAGACACCAAAATTCATAGAATTCAAAGATGAGCTTCCCAAGACTAATGTGGGTAAAATATTGAGAAGAGTGCTTAAAGAAGAGGAAGCGCAAAAAGAAAAAGGACAGAAGGTGACCAGTTAAGCGTGAATATTCTGTTCATAACTTTTCAGGGAGACATAGCCGGTTCTACCAATTCCATTTCATATCTGGCTAAGGGTCTGGCTGAAAGGGGACATAACGTATATCTAGGGGCTCGAAAAGAATCACTTCTTTTCGAGCTTTTAGCTTCTACGGATGTCAATCTCCTCCCTATGACATTCAAGTCCAGGTTTGACCGTGTCAATATGCGTCAAATACGGGATGTAGTAAGGCAATACAACATCCAAATTATCAACGCCCAATCCAGCCTTGACAGATATACCACCATTTTTGCTAAATGGAAATACCGGCTTAATGTCAAAATAGTCCACACTCGGCGTCAGATATCCAATAGTGTTGGTGGTTTCTTTCAAAGCTGGATCTACCAAAAAGGTACGGCTGGGATAGTTGCTGTTAGTGAAGGAGTCAAGCGTTCATTAATTGATAATGGGATTAAGGACAAGCATATAACAGTGATTAGAAATGGAACGCCAGCTGACAAGTATAAAGCTGTTAATGATGACGTGCAGAAAAGTCTGATCAAAAAGTATCAAATTAAGCAAGGTGATACTGTTATTGGCTGCGTATCTCGTAAGAAGAACCAGATCCAAATCCTTCAAGCACTAGCTTTATTTGACGAACCGGTTACGGCGATTTTTCTGGGTATAGAAAAACAGCCTGAGTATGATGAGATTATAGCTAATTACAAAGTGAGCCATAGGTTGTATTTTGAAGGCATACTGGACGGAGATGAAGTGTTAAATCATTACCCATTGTTTTCTGCTCATGTTTTGGCCTCTACAATGGAAGGGTTATCGCAGTCCCTCCTTGAAGCAATGTACCTGAGGGCTCCTGTCATCGCGACGGCAGCAGCTGGCAACCTGGACCTCGTTCAGGATGGGGAAAACGGGCTTCTCTTCGAAGATGGTGATATCCAAGGACTAAAGATGTGTTTGAAAAGGCTGATCAATGATCAAGATTTAAAGAAAAGACTCACTGACCAAGCCTTCAAGACTGCTTCAGAAGAATATTCTATCCATAGAACTGTAGTTAACTATGAAAACTACTTTAATCAGTTGATAGCCCCTTAATTCTTCCGAGTATTGATACCCCATGCAATTCCAGTGCTTATGAAGTTGTCAAAACTTCTTTCATTTAAGCCTATTCCATATGACACATCGATTTGTATTGAGTCGATAATCAGGTAAGTCAGTCCAAAATCGAAGGTGTGTGTACTCTGTGCCTCTCCCGGTAGAAAGCCAAAGAATTCAACAAAACTCCCCAATTTATCTGTTATTGGATAGCCATAGGTGATAGAATAAGCTCCTGCGGTTTCACCGTTATCTGCTACATCCAGGCCTATACCGTAGGCGATTGAAGACTTGCCTGTCGCATTTTCCATCAAGAACCTAAAGCCATAATTGAGGTCTTGTACTTGAAATTGCTCGCTACCGACCGATGGGAAAGTCAAATTGGCAACGAAAGTTGTTTTAGGTAGAATCCCTTTTTGCTCGAATAGGAAAAACTTAGGTGACAGGGTGATAGGAGACACCCCATCATCTTGTCTGAATGTATTGCCGTCAATTCTGGAGCTTAATGTGATATAGTTGAACAATACCCTGACTTCAACACGATCAGATAGACCATATTTGATACTGACATTGGGTGCAGTATTGGTTCGAAGATTGAATTGGTCAAACGAACCTTCTAACCTCTCAATATTGCGCATGTATCCTAATTCTACTTGAAAGAAGCCTTTAGGTAATAATTGAATGGCATCTGTTTGATTAGGTCGGTCTGTAAATATTTGCGCCGATAATAATTGACAGGAAAATAACAGAATGAGAGTTAGGCAAAATTTGAGTGTATACTTCATTTTATCTTGGATTAGGGTTAAAAAACATAGCGATTTGAACTGGTCGCCTATTCCATATAGTTCCTTGAAATTAAATCGAAACGTCAATATTCTTTCTATCTTTATGACAAAAAACGAATTAATGTCAGTGGAAAATAACCGCTTTGTAACACTAGATCATTTTAAAAACTTGGTTGCAGTAGCTGTAGTAGATGGTTTTTTGGATGATGACGAGAAAGTGTTTTTGGAGGAAAGGGCTGAGGAGCTTGGATTACCTCATGATCAGGTACACAGCGTAATAGAGAATGCGGATAAACTGGAATTTGTGCCCCCGGAAACTGAAGAAGATAAAGATGAACAACTAGCTGATGTCGTTTACATGTCAATGGTAGATGGCGAAATCGAAGATAAGGAGTATGACCTTTGCCTCCATGTAGCCGAGAGGATGGGAATGCAAAAAAGTGATTTGGACCATGTTATTTCATTGACCCGTCGCCTGTGGGATTGATTTTATGTTGTAGACATATTCAAAGGTCGATGTACTTTTTGGCTCTTGCGCAGAATTAGACTATATTATTAGTATCTTTTTGAATAGCTTAAAATCTTAAACCTTGTTGCTATGATTGGTTTTTTTGAAAGAGAGTATTTGTCATTTAAGAAGAGTCACCTGAACAATTTGGTGGCCTTAGCCAAGTCTGACGGACATTTACACGAGGAGGAGATCAAATTACTTTATAAGCTTGGTGAAAAGTATGGTCTCAAAGAAAGACAAACAAAGAGGATCATAGAAAGTGACAAGAAACTCGAGTTGCATATACCTAACAGTCATGAGAATAAAATGAACCAGCTTTACGACTTAGTACTGATGGTTTATGCTGATGGCGTTGTTGATGATGATGAGATTACTTTTTGTGAAGATATTGTTAAGCAATTTGGCTATAAGAAAGAATTGGTAACTGAGATAGTTACCTTATTTGATCGCGGTAATCCCCTACCCGAGGAGTGGGATGAGTTCGTTGATCGCGTTGAAGCTAATTATGAGATTTAGTCTCTAAGCTTTGGTAACAAAAAAGGCGGCTAGTCATTCTAGCCGCCTTTTTTGTGTTTAAATATTTTCAAAGGGATTAATGTCGAAGAAGCGATTGAGAACGGTCAAGACGAAAAGAATCGCGAGTATTAATGGACATAAATAGCTTATGGCAAAATCTATATATTTCGATATGAACTTCTGACGAAAACCGTCAAAACCAATTTCTATCTCATTCATTAGATTTTCCTTCTTCCATATGTAAGCGGCAAAGAATACGATAACGCAACCTCCGAGTGGTAAGAAGGAATCATTAGCTATATGGCCAACGAAAGTCATGAAATCCGTGGCTTTTTCAGCGCCGAAATAAGTAATGAAGTTGGTGAAAAAGCCCGAGGCTCCATTAGCCAAAAGCGATGGTAAACCGACCACAAAGATTACAATGGCTACTAACCAAACCGCTCGGTTTCTTTGGATATTGTGCTCGTCAACTACATAAGCAACAGGTACTTCCAGTAACGAAACTGTAGAGGTAAGTGCTGCGAAAGAGAGTAACAGAAAGAATAGGGAACCAATGATAATACCTAGCGTCGGTCCTAAAGTTTCAAATACGCCCGGCAGGGTGGCGAAAATCAAACCAGCTCCACCTTCACCAACATTGCTCATATCACCTCCATTCATAAAGGCCACCAAAGGAAACATCATTAGCCCTGCGATAAAGGCTATACCGACGTCAGCCAGTGTGATCAAGGCGGCTGATGTCACAATGTTTTCCTTCTTACCCACATAGCTTCCGTAGGTGATTAGGGCTCCCATACCCAGGGAAAGCGAGAAAAATGCTTGGCCAAGGGCGCTAAAAACTACATTGGCAGTGATTTTGGAAAAATCCGGTACCAAGTAGAACTCGATTCCTTTGAACGAGTTTTCCAAAGTCAAAGAGTAAACTACAAGGCTTAGGATGATAATGATTAGTGTAGGCATCAATATTTTAGCTGCCTTTTCTATACCTCCTGAAATACCTCTCGATACGATGAAAGCGGTCGAGATCATGAAGATGATGGCATATCCTCCCACTTTTGCCCAATCAGAAACAAAAGTACCAAACTCACCACCGATGCCGAAATTACCTGATACCATCTCCAGAAAGTAGCCAAAGGCCCATCCGGCCACCACATTATAGAAGGATAATATCAGAACACCACTGATGATACCTAACTTACCTACAAAGGCCCAATTCTTATATCCTAACGCTTTGAAAGCTCCAACGGGATTGAGTGAGGTTTTTCTACCAATGGCAATCTCTGTCACCATTACCGGAAAGCAGAGCACAAAACAGAAGGTTAAGTAGATCACTACGAAAGCAGCACCACCACCATTTCCTACCTCGAAAGGAAATTTCCAAATATTACCAAGTCCTACGGCGGATCCTGCCGCTGCTGCTATAAACCCTAGCCGGCTCGAAAAGCCTCCTCTGTTTGCCATGAAAGATTATTTTATCGTTAGGTTAAATTTTTACGGCCTGAAAATATAGACAAATTTCAAATATTCAAAAGTGTTCTATGGTGGGAGGTAGGTTGTTCTTCCTGTTGTATCGAACGAGGACGGGGTTGAGGATCAAGGCATTAAAGATAGTAGAACCTTGATGCATCCTTGAGATATACGTTTTAGGAAGGTGGATTTGCTTTGGCAAATCTTTGGAATAATCCCTTAATAGTAAGGCCTTGCACAACGATTGAGAACAGTACCACACCATAAGTCATAGTAGTGATCAAGTCAGCGACGTGTGCATCCAGTTCAAAGCCTTTATAGGGATGGTATAGTGATAGTGCCAATGCCACTGAAATACCTCCTCTCAAACCGCTCCAGGTGAGAATTCTGACTGTGTATTGAGGGAAGTATTTACGAATACGCATTGCGAAAATAGGTAGTCCAACACCGAAGGCCCTACCTAAAAGAACCACCACAATGGCAATAGAGGCAGAATAGAGGTAATCCACCTCGAATTTGATAAGAATCACTTGCATACCTATCAGAATGAACAGGATAGCGTTCATGGCTTCATCCATCAAATGCCAGAATTTATAGACATATTCCCCGGCTACATTTTCCAGAGATTTAGATCGGCCCTTTCTACCTACAAAAAGCCCCATCACCACCATGGCCAAAGGCCCCGAAACGCCGATATGATCGGCGAGCCTAGAACCTCCTAGCACCATTGATAGCGTGACCAAGACTTCTATTTCCGTATGCTCGTTATCAATGATTTTAAGCAAATACAGGCCTATGTAACCAAATACAACTCCTAGTAATAGGCCTCCCCCTACTTCAAGACCGAATAATTCCAGGACGTTAAAGGGTTCAAAGTTATCTACACCAGTTCTTGCCACGCTGAATATGGAAAGGAATACTACCACACCAACACCATCATTAAATAAAGACTCACCTGCTATTTGCGATTCCAGATTCTTGGACATGTTGTACTTCTTAAGCATGGCCAATACGGAAATCGGATCAGTAGGAGAGATGAGTGCTCCGAATAACAGGCAGTAGATGTAGCTCAAGGAAAGCCCCAGGAATGGCAGAATGACGTACATCACGGTGCCTATTACAAAGGTGGATATCAACACACCTAAGGTGGCTAGGGCTAGAATAGTCCACTTTTCCTCACCGAGCTTTCTTAAGTTGATTTCCAGGGCACCAGCAAATAGTAAGAAACTGAGCATGACGTCAAAGAGAACGTCAGAGAAATCAAACTCGGTCATGATGTTGGTAGCTATTCTGGTGACATCGCTAAATACGAGCCCTCCTAGTATGATGAAAGCAGATAGTGCCAATGCCAAAAGCATCAGGCCGATCGTCGAGGGTAGCTTGAGGAAATTGAGGTTAATCAGCGTAAAAAATGCAGCCAAGACGATAAGAATGGCTATGAAATCCAGAACATTCATATCACAATGAATAAAGCCAGCAAAAAATAAAGTCTGCCCGGACTTAAACTAAAAAATAGAAGTTATTCAAAAACAGGGTTTTGAGCTTATTCTAAGGTAAATAATTAAAGTTTAATTTGTCGTGTCAGAGATGATATTTTAAAGAAAATTTGATTCCTTTACACAAACAACCTGCGGATTACCAACATGGATTCGATCAGAAAGCTTACCGTCAAAGAGAAGGCCCTCAAAGTTAACCTGAGTAAAGATATCTATGGTTCTTTTGCTGAAATTGGTGCGGGCCAGGAGGTAGCGGCCAATTTTTTCAAAGCAGGAGGAGCTTCCGGAACCATCGCCAAAACCATGTCTGCCTATGACATGACTTTCAGCGATGAGATTTATGGGCATACGGATCGATATGTTTGTGAACCTCGGCTTCTTCGCATGCTGGATAAGGAATACCGTTTGTTGGGAGAGAGGTTGCCGGATAGAGTTGACAATACGCGATTTTTCGCATTAGCTAATACGGTAGAAGCGTTGAACTACAGTAAAACCAATCAACCCCACGGGTGGATAGGTTTACGCTTCCAACTGAGTCCTAACACTGAACCCAATGAGTGTATCATTCATGTCAAAATGCATGATGATGACAACCTCATGCAACAACACGCCCTGGGTATCATTGGTGTGAACCTAATCTTTGGTTGTTTCTTTATCAAAGACCCAGAAGAATTGCTCAATTCTTTACTAGACAACGTTACCCCTGGTCGCGTGGAGATAGACATGTTCAAGCTGGAAGGTGAGGATTTTAAAGAGGTTGATAACCGCCTGATGAGTCTCAAATTGGTCAAGAATGGTATGACCAATGCGGCTATGTTTGGCCCTGACGGAAACGCCATACAACCTTCTGAAGCTTTGTACAAAAAGAATGTGCTGGTCTTACGTGGTCGTTTTAGACCGGTTACTAATGTCAACGTGAATATGCTTCTGACTGGCTGGCGTAAGTTCAAAAGGGAGACGGACGTAGACAAGAAGAAGATCGTAGTGTTGACTGAACTCACCTTGAGCGACCTCACCAGTGATGGAGAAATTGACGAGAAGGATTTTCTAAACCGAGCAGATATCATATGCTCCTTGGGACAGAATGTATTGATCTCAAATTATCCTGAATACTACAGGCTGGTCAACTATATATCTACCATCAACCGCGGTTACAAAATCGGTATTATTCTAGGGGTATATAACCTTCAGCGAGTATTTGATGAGGGATATTATAAAAACCTGCGAGGAGGTGTACTTGAGGCATTTGGTACGCTATTCGGCCATAATGTGAAGTTATACGTTTACCCATCTCTGAAACAAGGAGAGTCAAAGGAGCTTTACACGCTGAATGACATGGAATTACCCGACCACCTTAAGCATTTGTTTTATTATTTGATCGAGAATAATAAGCTTCAGGAGATTGAAGATGCCAACGTGAATTTACTACACATCATATCTGATAATGTGCTTGCCAAAATCAAAAGTGGTGAGGAAGGTTGGGAGAAATGTGTACCTGAGAAAGTCGTTAAGGCCATTAAGCAAAACTGCCTTTTCGACTATCCTTGCGTACCGGAAATCAAAAAGGCCAGCGCTTAATTACTAGGCCAGTTCTCTTAGATCCACAGGCACAACCCTAGATACTCCTTGTTCTATCATCGTGATACCATAAATCACGTCTGTGCTAGCCATGGTACGTTTATTATGAGTTACAATGATGAACTGGGAATCCTCTGAAAATGTCTTAATGATATTGTTGAACTTGTCGATATTAGCATCGTCTAGGGGAGCATCCACTTCGTCGAAAATACAGAATGGTGCCGGTTTTAGCAGATAAATAGCAAACAATAGTGAGGTCGCTGTTAGCGTCTTCTCTCCACCTGACAATTGGTTTATCGTCAATGGGCGTTTGCCCTTGGGCTTAGCAATGATGTCAATGCCTGACTCCAAAGGCTTTTCCGGATCGATCAGCTTTAGGTCGCAATCATCTTCATCAGTAAACAGCGACCTGAAAACCTTAATGAAATTCTCTTTGATCTTATCATAAGCTTCCAGGAAGGTTTCACGAGCTACCGTATCTATTTCACCAATTGTGGTAAGCAATGATTCCTTGGCCTTAATTAGATCTTCTTTCTGAGTGGTGATGAAATCAAAACGCTCTTTAATCTCTCCATAGGCCTCCATGGCCATAGGGTTGATAGGCCCCATACGGTCTATCTTATCGCGTGTCTGATTTACTTTAGAACGCAATTCAATCTCCGAAAGTGATGCTACCGCCTCATCAGGCTCTGCTTGCTCCAATTCGTCAACCGTAATGTTGAATTCTACCGAGGCGCGTTCTTTTACTGCGCTCAATTCCAGCTTTACTTCATTCAGTCGATTCTGTAACTCCATAATGACGGTATCGACCGACTCTCTGGCATTCTGAATGGACCTGGATTCTTTTTCTGCATTCTCTATGTCACCTCTGGCTGCATAGTAAGATTTCTCACTTTCATTCAACTCATCATCCATCACCTCCTTCTCACTATACATTTTGATCAGGTCGTCATCATTGCTTTCAACCTTTTCCAGTAGTTGTTTGATTTCTGAGCTGTTGTTTTTGAGTTCTTCCTGATTCTTTTCGATGCGCTGGCGACTGCTGTTTAGCGAGTCCTGTTTGTATTCCAGTTCCTTTTCCAGGCTTTCTACCCGGTTTTCCTGTTGGTGGTAGAATATATTCTGCTCATTGTAAGCGGCAGATTTTTGATTGAGTATTTCCGTATTAGATGTTAACTCTTCTTCAAAGGCATTGAGTTTTTCCTCTTGTTCGTCAAGCTCAACCTGCTCCTCCTGGGCTTTTGGCTTGTCTCTTTCTATATCTTCAGTAAACTGCTCGATCTTGACCAGCATATCCTCCTTCTTGAGGTCGACGTTGTTTAATAACTCTCCTAGCTGTTCAAGTTTGGTTTTAGTAGATATATATTCCTCGTTAATCTCATTAATCTCATTTTGAAGTACATCAATCTCTTCTTGTTTCACCTTGGCTTTTAAGGATTCCAACTCCTCCTGCTTCTCGGTGACACTTTGATTAATGTTATTCAGCTTTTTATTCAAACTGGCAATTTCCTTTTCCAGTTTTTGGAGGTTTTTAGCCCTACCAATTTTCTTTCCCTCGAAAAGGCCTACTGAACCACCAGAAATGCTGAACTTTCTTTTGGTCAAAGTGCCATTCTTAGTAATAAAGATATTGTCATCATCGACTGGTATACTTTTAATATCACCTTCGACGATATAAACGTTGTCCAATACAAAACCTATCAGCCGCCTGTACTTGTCATCATACTCCATTACCTCCGTGGCGGGGAAAGCATTATTATATAGGTTACTGGTGGAGGGTGTGAATTTTTCAAATGCCTGAAGTATAAAGAAGTTGGCTTTACCTTTGGCTGCATCTCCTAGAATATGAACCGCTTCGTAAGCATCCTCTTCATTATCTACTATATAGTAATTAAGGTATGGTCCCAGGTAGTTTTCAATAGCTACCCTATAGTCGTCGCTACATGATAGAATATCGGATAGCAAAGGGGCATTCTTTTTCCATTTGGCCTCTTTCTTTAAGAACTTGATGGCTTCAGGAAAACCTTCGAGATTATCGACCAAAGATTTAGTCAGGTCGTATTCATTTTGACGAGCGTCTAGCTTGCGGTTGATCTGGGCATATTCTTCCTTGATCACCTCAATGGTATTCTCAACAGACTCAATACGATTTTGGAGTTGGGTATCCTCATTTTTGAGTTTCTCAAGGGTTTTATTCTTGCTATCTAAGCTTTCTTTAAGGACTTTGACCTTCTGTTCAAATTCTACCAGACTCGCACTCTGTTCAGAACTATCTGATGCGGTTTTTTCCAGTTCTTGCTTCAGAGAAGAGAGTTGAATCTCTTTAATCTCCACTGATTTGTTCAGTTGAAATACAGCCTCACGCTTTTGTCTTTGTAATTGTTTGAGTACTACAACTTTTTCTTTAAGGCCTGCCGTCTTTTGCTTTTGATCTTCATAATCAGTTTTGAGCCCCTGAACTTTCTGCTCTAGCTCAAGCATGATCTTATTGGCCGATTCGCTTTCCTGTGTGAGGCTTTGTATAGCGAACTTCGCTCGCTCATTACTCTTCTTATCCTGCTCTATCTGCTCTTTCAGATTGTCCGCCTTATCATTTAAGTATCGAAGCCGTTCATTCTTGACCTTCTTCTCGCTTTCGTATTGTCTTATCTTATTGACATGCTCATTGAGGTTTTTTTGTCGTGAGCTGAGGTTCTTTTCTTTCTCTATCAACTCTGCCTTCGCTTTCTCTATGAAGGCGTCCTTTTCAGAGATTTGTTTGTTAAGGCTGGTTTTCTTGTCATTTTCGGCCTCAACCTTTTTATTGATATCCTCTAAAGAGGCGGTGTACTTGGCCAAACTCACTTTGGCCAACTGAATGCTGTAAGCCTTGTACTCCTCTTTAAGTTTATAATACCGTTCAGTTTGCTTCGCTTGCCTTTCTAAAGACTTGAGGTTTTTCTCAATCTCGAACAATAAGTCTTCTACACGTTCTAAATCGGCGTCAGTATCATGGAGTTTTTTTAATGTCTCTTTCTTTCTCTTTTTAAATTTTGATATGCCTGCGGCCTCTTCAAATAAAGCCCTTCTGGAGTTATCTTTATCATTTAGAATATCATCCACCATCTTCAATTCAATGATGGCATAGCTGTTAGAAGCGATACCCGTGTCCAGGAAGAGGTTGGTAATATCCTTCAATCTACAGGGAACACCGTTTAGCTCGTACTCGCTATCCCCTGATCGATAATACCTTCTAGTCAGTGTGACCTGAGAATATTCAGTTGGCAGTAAATTCTTGGTATTGTCAAAAGTGAGTGAGACCTCAGCTAGCTGTGTTGGTTTTCTATTCTTGGTGCCATTAAAAATGACGTTGTCCATTTTGTCAGAACGGAGAGCCTTTGTCTTTTGCTCTCCCAGTACCCATCTAATGGCATCTACAACATTGGATTTGCCGCACCCATTGGGGCCAACAATGCCAGTAATACCCTTGTCGAAATTAATAACAACCTTATCTCCGAAACTTTTGAAACCCTTTATTTCCAGCCTGGTGAGTTGCATACTTAGGTTTTAGAATTGAAAAAGGAGTCAAAGTTATAATTATTTGTCTTAAATTTGATTTCACATGGAGGAAATAATAATCTACGTAATTATTGCTGTTATAGCGCTTATCAGCAGAACTTTAGGTAAGAAAAAGCAAAACCCCGCGCCTCCTAACAACGGTGGTGGCTCTTCAGCACCGCCTAAACAGCGTAGAACTCAAAAGCCTGTAACTTTTGAAGATCTGCTTAGGGAATTCACAGGAGAAAAGGTAGAAGAAGAAAGGGAAATTGATGAGCCAGCGCCTCGCCCGACTACCAGCAGATCACCTTCATACGAAAGAACAGCTACTTATGAACCCGATATCGACGACGATGAAATAGAAGATGTATATCAAAGGTCGATTCGAAGTGCCCAAACTCTTAAACAGAAAAAAGAACCAACAGCTAACGTAGGGAAAAAAGGCAGACCAAAGTTTAAGAAATTTGAAGTTTACGAAGAACATACTGAAGAACGCAACAATATAGTAGAAATGCTCAGAAATGCCCAAGGAGCGCGAAATGCTATTATTTTAAGCGAAATACTCAATCGCAAATATTGAAAATGCCTTATAAATACTAGATTAAGTGCATTATTCCCTTCCTGAATACTAAAAATCCCCTTTTAAGCGGTTAAATCGTTTGATTAAATAAAAATTAACTACATATTTACGAGCAAAAAAGTCCGATTTCGGCCGTTTTAGGTTACAATCAATTCGATTGTGATATAAATACTGGATCATTTTCCAACAAAGAAGTCATTGATGAATAAATACGCGTCCTTATACATTATTGCGATTTCTTATATTTTTTTCGGTTTCATTAATCCCCCATCTCAGAGCGCATATAGTTGCGAAGAGTTAAAAGTTGAAGCCGAAATCGAACACACTACTCAAGAAAATCCTGCTGGCTCGATATCACTTACTGTAAAAGGTGGTCAAGAACCTTATCAATTCCATTGGTTTGGAGAAGGGGCTAGAGTTAAAATAGAAAAACCACAAAAGAAAGATCAACTAAACCTAAAAGCTGGTGAATACTTGGTTGTTGTACGAGATACAAATGGGTGTTTGAAGACAGTTAGTTACACAGTTAAATAATTGGGAGAAGTAGCAACGTTAAGTATGAAACTATTAAAGTATTACCTGTTAATAATCTCGTTTTTTGTATTAGCTAAGGTATCCGCACAGCCCACTGTTTCCCTGCAAAACCAACGCAACGAGTGTCTGTCCTTAGATAACGGATCGATTGAGGTGTTGGTTACTGCATCTACTCCTATAGGGCCAAATGATGCTTTGTTAAATGTATTTGGTCCTGCTACTTTCACACCTATTTTGGGTCAACCATTAACAGTTGGTGTTCCATTTAGCTTGACTAATTTGCCAGATGGCGCGTACATTGTGGTGGTTCAAGATGCTACAGGGAATTTAGTGTTGAACTTTACCATAATAGACGTACTCACTCCCATAGCTATCACGGCCGATCCCGGAAATCCCATTGACAATACTGACTGCGTTGTTCCTGATGGTGAAATAAATGTGACCGTATCTGGTGGCTCTGGTACTACATATAGTTATTCATGGACTGGGCCTGGTGGGTTCACGGCTACCACAGAAGACATTAGCGGTTTAGCAGGTGGTACTTACACATTAGTTGCTACTGACAATGATGCCAATTGTTCGGAAACGGCGATGTTTACCATTGATGATCCTCCACTCGTTGCTTTCAATATCACTACTGCTGATCCCCAAGTAGTCTGTAGCATAGACGATGTAACCATAGATTTAAGTGGTTCAGAAAATAGTGTCATTTATGAAATCTATGTGAATGGAACGCCAAGCGGTTTCAATACAACCGGTGATGGTAACCCAATTAGTATAACTATTCCGGCCGGAAACTTTGCTGATGGCGATGTACTGACAGTAGAAGGTTCACTTGGATTGTGTTCACCAGTGATGATGACAGGTAGTGTCACCATCAATTTCAATGACCCAATCATTCAAAATATAACCACTGCCAGTCCGCAGGTGGTTTGTAGCATTGATGATATTACAATAGACCTAGATGGCTCTGAAGTTGGTGTTACTTATGAAATACTAGTTAATAGTACTGGAAGCGGGGTAACAGCCGCTGGTACAGGAGCGGCATTAAGTTTGACTATCACGGCTGGTAATTTTGGAGATGGGGACGTTCTAACTGTAGAAGGCGACAACGGCCAATGTCAGGTCATAATGAACGGCAGTGTAACTGTTGACTTTAACGATCCAATAGCACAAAACATAACTACAGTTGATCCTCAAATCATCTGTTCTACAGATGATCTTACAATTAATATTGACGGGTCAGAAGTAGGCGTTACTTACGAGATATTAGTAAATGGGGTTGGAAGTGGTTTTACTTCAGCCGGTACAGGTGCTGCCTTGGGTGTCACAATAACGGCAGGAAGTTTTGGAGACGGGGATGTATTGACCATCGAGGGTGATAATGGTCAGTGTCAGACTATAATGAATGGCAGCGTAACGGTAAACATCGATGACCCAATCGCCCAGAATATAACAACAGCAAGCCCTCAGATAGTTTGTAGTATTGATGATGTTACGATCGATTTAGATGGTTCCGAAGTTGGTGTCACTTACGAAATATTGGTTAATGGTGGCGCTAGTGGCTTTACAGCAGCCGGTACCGGTGCTGCACTAAGTATCACCATTACGGCTGGCAATTTTGCTGATGGAGATGTGTTGACCGTTCAAGGAACAAGCGGTACTGCAAGTTGCGTCGTACCAATGAATGGCAGTGTTACTGTTAATCTCAATGACCCGGTTATATTCAATGTTACAACCGCAAGCCCCCAGGTCGTATGTAGCGACGATGATATCACTTTAGACCTTGATGGTTCTGAAATCGGTGTGACGTATGAAGTATTAGTTAATGGTACTGGAAGTGGCGTAACTGCTGCAGGAACTGGTGCTGCGATTAGTTTAACCATTACCGCCGGTAATTTTGGAGATGGTGATATACTGACCATCGAAGGCGACAATGGGCAATGCCAGGTAATTATGAACAACAGTGTAACTGTTGACTTCAATGATCCTGTGGTTCAGAATATCACTACGGTTGACCCTCAAATTATATGTACCGTAGATGATCTTACCTTAAACTTAGATGGGTCTGAGGTAGGAGTGACCTACGAAATCTTAGTAAACGGTGTAGGTAGCGGCTTTACAGCGGCCGGTACCGGAGCTGCTTTAGGAATAACCATCACCGCTGGCAATTTTGCCGATGGAGATGTACTTACCATAGAAGGCGATAACGGACAATGCCAAACGCTAATGAATGGCAGCGTTACGATCAACTTTGACGATCCCGTTGTACAGAACATAACTACAGCTGACCCGCAAGTAGTTTGTAGTATTGACGATGTCACACTTGATCTTGATGGGTCTGAAGTAGGAGTCACTTATGAGATTTTTGTCAATGGTGGAGCAAGCGGATTTACTGCTGCGGGCACAGGGGCAGCTTTAAGTATTACAATTACCGCTGGTAGCTTTGGAGATGGCGATATATTAACTATTCAGGCAACCAGTGGTACAGCAAGTTGTACAGTGTTAATGAATGGTAGTGTCACTGTCAACCTCAACGACCCAACCATTTTCAATGTAACTACTGCCAACCCTCAAGTAGTATGTAGCACTGATGACCTTACTATTAATATCGATGGCTCACAAGTAGGAGTCACTTACGAAGTTCTAGTCAATGGTGGAGCAAGTGGCTTTACAGCTGCTGGTACTGGTGCTGCCTTGGGTGTCACAATAACGGCCGGTAGTTTCGGAGACGGTGATGTATTGACAGTAGAAGCTGATAATGGACAATGCCAGACCATAATGAACGGTAGTGTCACTATTTCTATTGATGATCCTAACATCTTCAACATAACTACTGCTGACCCATTGGTGATTTGTAGTGTGGATGATGCTACATTAAATCTTGATGGTTCTGAAGCTGGCGTAACTTATGAAATATTAATCAACGGTGTTGGAAGCGGTGTAACAACCGTTGGAACAGGTGCTCCCATCGGCCTTACTTTATCTAGCGGTACTTTTACCGGTGGTGATGTGCTTACCATTCAAGCCACTAGCGCTACGGCAAGTTGTGACGTGCTAATGAATGGCAGCGTTACCATTAATATCAATGACCCTTCGGTTCAAAACATTACCACAGTCAGCCCACAGGTGGTTTGTAGCATTGATGATATCACTGTAAACCTGGACGGTTCTGAGATTGGTGTCACTTACGAAATTTTGGTCAATGGCGGAGCAAGTGGATTCACAACCGCAGGTAATGGTGGAGCAATAAATATAGTTATCACGGCAGGCAACTTTGCTGATGGCGATGTTCTCACTGTCGAAGCGGGCAATGGGCAATGTACTATTCTGATGAATGGTTCTGTGACCGTTGATATCAATGACCCAATCATTCAAAATATCACCACAGTTGATCCTCTATTAGTATGTAGCGTCGATGATGCGACTATTGATTTGGATGGATCAGAAGTGGGTGTAACCTATGAAATATTAGTAAACGGAGCAGCTAGTGGTTTCACTACAGCAGGCACCGGAGCGGCTGTGAGTATCACTATTACGGCAGGCAATTTTGCTGATGGTGATGTGCTAACCGTAGAAGCAGATAATGGTCAGTGTCAGACTATAATGAATGGCAGTGTTACCATCAACTTTAATGATCCAGCCATTCAAAACATCACTACGGCAGACCCATTGTTGGTGTGTAGTGTTGATGATGTCACTATCGACTTAGATGGTTCAGAAGTTGGTGTAACCTATGAGATATTAGTTAACGGAACCGGAAGTGGTTTCACCACGGCCGGAACAGGAGCAGCAGTGAGTATAACTATTACTTCTGGCAACTTCGCAGATGGGGATGTGCTAACCGTAGAGGCAGATAATGGTCAATGCCAGACATTAATGAACGGTAGTGTCACCGTTAACTTCGATGACCCGGCGATTCAGAATATTACCACGGCTAGTCCATTGTTGGTTTGTAGCGTCGATGATGTCACTATTGACCTTGATGGCTCAGAAGCTGGCGTAACCTACGAAATCTTGGTTAATGGAGCAGCTAGCGGAGCAACCGCAGCTGGTACAGGTGCTGCCCTAAGTATCACTATTACTGCAGGTAATTTTGCTGACGGAGATGTACTAACTGTTCAAGCGACAAGCGGTACAGCAAGCTGTATCGTCTTAATGAATGGTAGTGTGACGGTTAATTTCAATGACCCAATTATCCAGAACATTACAAATGTCAGCCCACTGCTCACGTGTTCAACTGATGACGTAACGATCACCCTTGATGGCTCAGAAGTGGGCGTAACCTACGAGATATTGGTCAATGGCGCTGCAAGTGGAGCAACCGCTGCGGGTACTGGTGCCGGAATTGGTATTACTATTACATCCGGTAGCTTTGCAGCAGGTGACGTATTGACCGTAGAAGCAGATAATGGCCAATGTCAGGTATTAATGAATGGCAGTGTCACCATCAACTTTGATGATCCAGTTGTTCAGAATGTTACGACGGCCAGCCCTCAGTTAGTTTGTAGCGTAGATGATTTAGCGATTACACTAGATAACTCTGAGGTTGGTGTGACCTATGAAATATTGGTGAATGGAACGCCAAGTGGATTTACATCTGCTGGAACCGGAGGAGCTTTAGCTATTCTAATAACAGCTGGCAATTTTGCCGATGGAGATGTATTGACGGTACAGGGAACGAGCGGTGGTGCTAGTTGTACAGTATTAATGAATGGTAGCGTTACCGTCAACTTCAACGACCCAGCCATACAAAACATTACGACCGTTAGCCCTCAGGTTGTTTGTAGCATTGATGATGTGACCATCGATCTTGATGGTTCAGAAGCAGGAGTCACTTATGAGATATTGGTGAACGGAGCTCTTAGTGGTTTCACTGGTGTAGGTACAGGAGCTGGAATAAGCATTGCTATAACAGCCGGTAACTTTGGGGACGCGGATATATTGACCGTACAGGCAGATAACGGTCAGTGTCAGACTATAATGAATGGCAGCGTTACCATAGACCTGAACGACCCAACCATATTCAACATTACCACTCCAGATCCTTTAGTTACATGTGTCGCTGACGACGTTACTATTAATTTGGACGGTTCAGAAGTCGGTGTTACTTATGAAATTCTAGTGAATGGCGCTGGTAGCGGCTTTACTGCTGCAGGTACTGGTGCAGCCATAGGTATAACAATAACCGCTGGTAGTTTTGCTGATGGCGACGTGCTTACGGTAGAAGCTGATAATGGCCAGTGTCAATCGACAATGAATGGTTCGGTTACGATTAGTTTTGAAGATCCGGCTATTCAAAATCTTACAACAGCAGACCCACAGGTAGTTTGTAGTATTGATGATATAACACTTGACCTTGATGGTTCTGAGGCCGGTGTTACCTACGAAGTGCTGGTAAATGGAACACCTAGTGGATTTACTGCCGCCGGAACGGGGGCTGCACTTAGCGTAACCATCACTGCCGGTAACTTTGGAGATGGTGACGTATTGACCATTCAAGCTACAAGCGGTAGCGCTTCATGTACAGCCATCATGAACGGCAGTGTCACGGTTAATATTAATGACCCAGCTATTCAAAATATTACCACAGCTAGTCCTTTACTGGTTTGTAGTGTTGATGACGTCACGATAGATTTGGATGGCTCCGAGGCTGGGGTTACATATGAAATCCTGGTTAACGGAGCGGGTAGTGGATTTACCACTGCCGGAACTGGTGCGGCCATTAGCATAACGATTACAGCTGGTAATTTTGCCGCAGGAGATGTACTGACAGTAGAAGCTGATAACGGACAGTGCCAAACCATAATGAATGGCAGTGTTACAGTCAATATCAACGACCCATCCATCTTTAACATCACCACCGTTGATCCATTGGTGGTATGTAGTGTAGACGATGCCACCATTGTACTAGACGGATCGGATGCAGGCGTTACATACGAAATTTTGGTCAATGGTGCCGGCAGTGGCTTCACAGCAGTTGGTACCGGAGGGGCGATCGGCATTACCATCACTGCTGGTAGTTTCACGGATGGAGATGTCTTAACCATTGAAGCGAACAATGGTCAGTGTACAGCCACCATGAACGGTAGTGTGACCATTAATTTCAACGACCCAGCCATATTTAACATTACCACACCAGATCCTCAGGTGGTATGTAGTGTGGATGATGTTACCATTGATATTGATGGCTCAGAAGTTGGTGTTACTTATGAAATTCTAGTCAACGGAGCCCTTAGCGGTTTTACTACGGCTGGCACAGGTGCTGGCATTAGCGTCACTATTACTGCCGGTAACTTCACCGATGGAGATGTGCTTACCATTCAAGCTGACAATGGACAATGCGTCAGCTTCATGAACGGTAGCGTGACCATTGACTTCAATGACCCAGCCATACAAAATATTACTACGGCCGACCCGCTATTGGTATGTAGTGTAGATGATGTTACTATCGATTTAGATGGGTCAGAATTAGCCACTACTTACGAAATATTAGTGAACGGTGCTGCCAGTGGCTTTACTACAGCAGGAACCGGTGCTGCAATCAGTATCACTATCACTGCAGGAAACTTCGCAGATGGCGACGTACTCACGGTAGAAGCCGATAACGGACAGTGCCAGACCATAATGAACGGTAGTGTTACTGTGAATTTTGATGATCCGGCCATTCAGAATATAACCACTGCAGATCCTCAAGTCGTTTGTAGCGTCGATGATGTTACGATTGATCTGGATGGTTCTGAAGTTGGTGTTACCTATGAGATTTTGGTCAATGGAGCAGCCAGCGGATTTACTGCCGCAGGCACGGGAGCTCCTTTAGGCATAACCATTACGGCTGGTAATTTCACAGATGGTGACGTATTAACAGTTCAAGGCACTAGTACGGCTGCAAGCTGTGTGGTGGCTATGAATGGTAGCGTCACTATTAATTTCAATGACCCGGCCATACAAAATATAACCACTGCTGACCCATTGATCGTGTGTAGCGTGGATGATGTAACGATTGACTTAGATGGCTCTGAAGTCGGCGTAACTTATGAAATTCTGGTGAATGGAGCGGGCAGTGGATTTACGACTGCCGGAACTGGTGCGGCCATTGGCATTACGATAACTGCAGGTAACTTCGTAGCGGGAGATATACTAACCGTACAGGCTGATAATGGACAGTGCCAGACGATAATGAATGGTTCTGTTACGATTAACTTCAACGATCCTATCGTAAGAACCATTACCACTCCTGATCCTCTCCTAGTATGTACTGGAGATGATGCGGTGATTACTCTCGATGACTCATCAATAGGAGACACTTATGAAATTTTGGTCAATGGTGTTCCTAGTGGTTTCACTGCCGCAGGTACAGGTTCTGCACTAAATATTACTATTACAACAGGAAACTTTGCCGATGGTGATGTGCTTACCGTCCAAGCTGATAATGGGCAGTGTACGATCCTAATGAACGGCAGTGTCACGATCAACATTAATGATCCTGCCATATTCAATGTTACTACAGCTGATCCACAGATAGTTTGTAGTGTGGATGATGTCACGCTAGACATTGACGGTTCTGAAGTAGGTGTAACCTATGAGATTCTCGTAAACGGTGCACCTAGTGGTTTCACCGCAGCAGGAACCGGCGCTGCGTTGAGCATAACCATCACGGCCGGTAGCATTGCAGATGGTGATATACTAACTGTAGAAGCAGATAACGGTCAGTGTACAGCACTAATGAATGGTTCAGTGACTATCAACTTGGACGATCCTACCGTACAAAATATAACTACAGCTGACCCTCAAATAGTTTGTAGCATTGATGATGTAACACTTGATCTGGATGGTTCAGAGATAGGTGTAACCTATGAAATTCTAGTCAACGGAGCAGCAAGTGGTTTTACAGCCGCTGGTACAGGTGCAGCTTTAAGTATAACGATCACTGCTGGTAACTTCGCTGATGGAGATGTGCTCACAATTCAAGGAACAAGTGGTACAGCTTCTTGTACGGTGTTGATGAATGGTTCTGTGACCATTGACCTTAACGATCCAGCTATATTCAATATAACCACTGCAGACCCTCAGACAGTTTGTAGCATCGATGATGTTACTATTGACATTGATGGCTCAGAGGCAGGTGTGACTTATGAGATTCTAGTCAACGGAGCAGCAAGCGGATTTACTACCGCCGGAACCGGTGCGGCTCTTGGCGTAACCATCACTGCAGGTAACTTCGCTGATGGCGATGTACTGACAGTTCAAGCCGATAATGGCCAATGCCAAACCATAATGAGTGGCTCGGTCACCATTAATATTAACGATCCTAATATCTTCAACATTACTACAGCCGATCCATTGGTAGTCTGTAGTGTGGATGATGTGACTGTTGTACTTGACGGTTCGGACGCAGGAGTCACTTATGAGGTGTTAGTGAATGGTGCTGCTAGCGGCTTCACAGCCGTGGGTACTGGAGGCGCTCTTGGTGTGACCATCACAGCAGGTAATTTCACTGACGGTGATGTCTTGACCATTCAAGCTAATAATGGCCAGTGTACGGCGATCATGAATGGTAGTGTCACGATCAACTTCAATGACCCGGCCATATTTAACATTACCACACCAGATCCTCAAGTGGTTTGTAGTGTGGATGACGTCACCATTGACCTCGATGGTTCAGAGGCAGGCGTAACCTACGAAATTCTAGTTAACGGAGCACTTAGTGGCTTCACTACAGCTGGTACAGGCGCGGGAATTAGCATTACTATTACCGCCGGTAACTTTACTGATGGCGATGTACTCACTGTACAAGCTGACAATGGACAATGCGTCAGCTTCATGAATGGTAGCGTGACCATTAACTTCAACGATCCTGCCATATTTAATATTACTACTGCAGACCCTCAAGTGGTTTGTAGTGTGGATGACGTCACTATCGATCTGGATGGCTCAGAGGCAGGTGTAACCTACGAAATTCTAGTCAACGGAGCAGCGAGCGGCTTTACAACCGCAGGAACCGGTGCAGCGCTTAGCGTAACTATCACCGCAGGCAACTTCGCTGATGGAGATGTCTTGACTGTACAGGCAGATAATGGCCAGTGTCAGACTATAATGAATGGCAGCGTCACAATCAATCTTGATGACCCTGCTGTCCAGAACATTACTACAGCTGATCCTCTGGTAATATGCAGTACTGATGATGCGATTATAGACCTGGATGGCTCTGAGAATGGTGTGACTTACGAAATTTTGGTTAACGGGAATCCGAGCGGATTCACAGCTGCGGGTACAGGTGCTCCATTAAGCATTACCATCACAGCCGGAGATTTTGCCGATGGTGATGTGCTAACGGTTCAAGCTACTAGCGCTACAGCTAGCTGTACTGTACTTATGAATGGTAGTGTGACCATTGACTTTAATGACCCGGCCATATTCAATATTACCACTACAGATCCTTTAGTAGTTTGTAGCACGGACGATGTTACCATCGACTTGGACGGCTCCGAGGTAGGAGTGACCTACGAAATTCTAGTTAATGGTGCACAAAGTGGTTTCACCAATGCCGGAACCGGTGCTGCTATCGGAGTAGCAATTACGGCTGGTAGTTTCGCTGACGGCGATGTGCTCACCGTTCAAGCAGATAACGGTCAATGTACCATATTGATGAATGGTAGCGTAACTATTGACTTCAACGATCCTGCGGTGCAGAACATCACTACAGCCGATCCTCTTGCCGTTTGTCCTGGTGACGATGTCATTATAGACTTAGACGGCTCTGAGGTAGACGTGACCTATGAAATTCTATTGAATGGTGCACCAAGCGGTATAACCTTAGCCGGAACAGGAGCACCATTGACATTCACGATACCGGATGGTTCGTACAACAACTTTGATGTCGTAACCATTACCGGAACAAGCCTTATCAATTGTGTAACCACTATGAACGGTAGCGTGACCATAAGTATTAATACGCTTCCGGCGGTACAGAACATTACCACTACTTCTCCTTTGAATGTATGTATTAGTGATGATGTGATTATATCGCTTGGCGATTCAGAAGGTGGAGTCACTTATGAAATATTGGTAAATGGCAATCCAAGCGGATTTACTGCCACTGGAACTGGCTCAGCTTTAGACATCACACTGCCAGCTGGTAATTTCGCTGACACAGATATATTGACAGTCGAATCTACTAACCCGGCAGGTTGTACAGCCTTAATGAACGGTGGTGTACTGATCGACCTGAATCCAGCGCCAGCTATTCAAAATATAACTACTGCTACACCGGCTGTGCTTTGTAGCACCGATGATTTAGATGTCATACTTGATGGCTCTGAAGGAGGTATAACTTACGAACTTGTTATCAACGGAGTAGGTACAGGTACAACTCAAGCAGGTACCGGTACACCAATCAGCTTTACATTGACCGCAGGAACATTTGTTGACGGCGATGTCATTACTATTACAGGAGACAACGGCATTTGTGTTGTGCCTATGAATGGTTTCGTTGTAGTTGACTTCGAAGATCCTGCTGTTCAAAACATCACAACACCAGATCCTGCAGTAGTTTGCTCTACCGATGATCTTGTCATTGACCTTGACGGTTCGCAGACGGGTGTGAATTATGAAGTATTCATTAATGGCGCTGCTAGTGGCGTGATAGTAGCCGGTACGGATGCAGCTATCAGTTTCACATTACTCAATGGAACCTTTGCCGATGGCGATGTCATAACCATCCAGGGAGTCAGTGCCGGGCTTGGCTGTATTACCATGATGAATGGTAGTTTGACGGTTAATTTCGCGACGCCGCCAGCGGTTCAAAACATTACAACCGCTTCACCTCAGACAATATGCTTCTCTGAAGGATTGAACATCGACCTTGATGGCTCAGAAGTGGGAGTTACTTATGAGATACTCATTAACGGTGCCCCAAGTGGCATTACCGAAGCCGGTACGGGCGCCGCATTAACGATAGCAGTTCCTGGAAGTACTTTCGCTGATGGTGATGTAGTAACGGTAAGAGGCTTTATCGGATTGGGTTGTTTGACGAATATGAACGGCAGCGTAACTATCAATGTCAACACTGATCCGATTATTCAAAATATAACTACCCCAGCAATACTAAGCATTTGTAACACCGATGATGCCATCATCGACCTTGATGGTTCTGAGGTGGGGGTTAATTATGAAGTACTCATAAATGGCACGCCAAGCGGTGTGATAGAAGCTGGAACAGGCGGGCCTCTAAACTTCACTGTAGCTAATGGTACTTTTGCCGATGGCGATGTATTGACTGTTCAAGCGGATAATGGTACTTGTACCGTACTGATGAACGGTAGCGTGACCATTAGTGCCGCAACGGCAGCACCTGCTCCTCCGGTTGCACTTGATCCGATAGTCATAGATTGTGATAACTTCGATGCGATCTGGAATGCATCGGCAGGCGCAACTAACTATTTCATAGATGTTGCTGAGGATGCTGGATTTACCATTCCGGTAATTACCAATGTAGCGGTAGGAAATGACACAACATTTAATGTGTCGGGACTGAACATTGGTACACAATACTTCTACAGAGTAAGGGCAGAAAACGCTTGTGGATTAAGTGCAGATTCGAATGTTATATCGGTTACAACCATAAATGGTATTCCAGCTGCACCTAATGCCATTGCTGCTACAGATGTAGAATGTACAAGCTTTACCGCCAACTGGGAAGCGGTTGCTGGAGGTATTAACTACTTCATAGATGTAGCCGAAGATGCGGCCTTCACTATACCGGTGGCTGGGTTTACTAACCTGGACGTAATGGGTAATACCAGCGTAAGCGTCACAGGTCTTACGCTTGGAACGGACTATTTCTACAGGGTAAGAGCGGCTAACGCATGTGGAACCAGCGGAGACTCCAACGTCATACAAGTAACAACCATCAATGGTGTGCCTGCGGCTCCGGTATTGACTAGTCTTACGGCAGTTTGTACTAATGCAGTCGCTACGTGGAATGCCGTTGCCGCTGCGACTACTTATAGAATAGATGTAGCTACTGATGCAGGGTTTGTCAATATCATTCCAGGCTTCAATAACCTGGATGTGGGTAATGTAACTACCTTCAATGTGACAGGGTTATCAAATGCCACTACTTATTTTGTAAGGGTAAGAGCAGAGAATAGTTGTGGAGTAGGTGCTGATTCTAATGCCTTGTCTGCAACAACACTTCCTTCAACTGATCCTACTTGTGGTGGTGGTGGTGGTGGTGATGATTGTTTTGCCTTTACGGTGACTCAAACATCTTTAATAAGACCTACTTGTGATGATCAGGATAATGGAGAGATTACATTTGAGGCAACCAGTACAGCGGGTGGTAATCTAATCTTCACGCTTACAGATAGCGCTGGTTTTAATCAATCTCAAGTTGCGCCATCTGGTTCATCATTCACATTTACGAACCTTTCACCTGCTGACTATACTTATATCGTTGAAGATCAGCTCGGTAATATATGTCCTTTGGATTTCACCATAGATTTAGAAACGATAGTGGAAGCAACTGCTGACAGTTTTGTTGATGCGACATGTTTTGACGAACCAGAAGGTGAGGCTACAATAACTATTGTGAGTGGTGGGTTTCCGCCTTACGAATTCTCTTTGGATGGAGTGAATTATCAAATTCTTCCTTCTGATGGTATCATACGTAATCTTCCACCAAGTCCGGTTCCTTATAACATCTTGATAAGAGACGATGCATCAGACGTATGCCCTGAAGCGGTTCAGGTAACTATCAACAATGCTAATCCTCAAATTGATGCTACTTTCAGCACCACAGAGGCTAGCTGTGACAGCAATGACGGTAGTATAACGATTTCGAATCCAACTGGAGGAGCGGGAAGTCCTTATATGTTCTCTTTGGATGGAGGAACGCCAACCAGTGATTTAACTTTCTCTAATGTGACTGGTGGGCCGCATATCGTGACTATAACAGACAATATCAGCTGTCCTCGCGACTTTAACGTAACTGTTCCGTTCCCAGGTCTGGTGAATTTCGTAGCCGTAGGTAACGACCCCGACTGTTCTGTTAATCAGGCAAATAACGGAAGTATAGATGTATTCTTCACAGATAATGGTTTCTTCCAGGTGACATTGAGCCTTGCAGGATCAACCGAACCAATTGAAACCAGGGGAGTGAATTCTAACTTGACCCCAAGTACGACGTTTGATACACTTTCTAGAGGTAACTATACCGTTACTGTAGAACTTGAAGGCGTATCTTGTCCGACTACTCAATCAGTCTCACTTTCAGGAGGGCCGTTTGCGTTGAACTTTGATACTGAGGTAATTTGTATTGACAACCGTCAAGCTGTTCAATTGTCAAATATCACGGGAGAAGAACTGGCAGGCGATGTGTTTGCCGATATCTTCAGGTTCCGTTCTGACGGTGGAAGCGGTACGAGCACATTCGTTACAACGGTCAACTTAGGCCAGATATTCAATGGAGATCAACGGGTTATCGACAATGAGCCATTCTTGGATATACCAAGACAGGAATACCGTGTAATTCTAAGACAGCAGCAAAGTGAGTGTCCGAATGAAATTGAATCTGAACCACAGGGCTTCTTCATAAGAGACTTCTTGAATGCGAGAGTGCTTGAAACGACACAATCACTTCCTGATCAGCCTACGGGAACAATGACTGTAGGTGTCTTCAGTGGAGGTGCACCTCCTTATCAGATAAGAATAGACCTGGATTCGCCGGCAGTAGCAGGGCAATCATTTACGACGGATTTCGAAGAAGTTACTCTGAATTCAAACCTGGATTTCGAAACGATCTATGAAGGAATCCCAGCAGGAAGATACAACGTTGAGGTGATCGATTCTGTGGGCTGTATTATCTCCATCATAGGCAGAGTAGAGCTTGATACGGATATATTCATTCCGACCATATTTACACCTAACGGTGATGATGCCAACGAAACCTTCTTTATCAGGAACTTGCCACCGAATGGCGCGCAAGTGATCGTAACCAACAGGTGGGGTAATGTGGTGTTTGAATCCAATGATTATCAAAATGATTGGAATGCTCCGGATGTTTCAGACGGTGTCTATTTCTATCGACTGACCGTTGGAGACCAGACCTTTACCGGTTGGGTCGAAGTCCTTAGAGGCTTCAGTCCTTAGCAATGATTTATATGATGAGTGTTGATACCTAACTTGAGGGCTTCGTTTGAAGCCCTTTTTTTATGTTCATCCTATCGTGCTCAAGCATTAGATTAAATTAATCAGATTTCCGTTTTGGTTTGTAACACTTTAGCCGATAGACGGGTGAGAAACCTCATTTTCTTTATAGCCAATACCTTAAATCCAGCAAGATTTTTCCCTCGGATCAGATTGAAAATGTAAGGCTAAAACAAGAGAAGTATCGCAATGAATATGGTGGCGCCTGCCAGCATGATAATGAAGCTATATGGTAGAATGTCCTTGGCCTTAAGTTGCGTAATGCCAAGTAATGGTAGTGCCCAAAACGGTTGGAGCATATTAGTGAGTTGATCTCCGTACGACAGTGCCATAATTATTTTCGCAAGAGGAACACCTAAAACATTAGCCGCCTGAGTTACTATTGGCCCTTGTACGATCCACTGTCCACCGCCACTTGGTACGAAAATGTTCACTATTCCTGCACTGATAAATGTAAAAATGGGTAGAGTGGTCGCATTGGAGATATTTACAAAATGGTCTGATAAGATATTGACCACCCCTGAGTACTTCATGATGCCCATTATACCGGCGTAGAACGGAAATTGAATGATAATACCAGTAGCACCTCTTACTGCTTCTTCTGAGGCTGCCAGAAAATTGGCAAATGAGCCATGGAATAGAATAGATAACCCCAATAAGCAGAAATTAACATAGTTGAGATTGACGAACCCCAGTCCTGTATCACCAGCAAAAACAAAAGCTTTGTAGACGGCATAAGCGACGATCATAAGCCCAAGGCCCATTGATAGTATGCGGGAATGATCTAGCTTGTCTGCACCGGTAATCTTGATCAGGTTGAGACCGGCTTTGTTCTCTTGGAATGCTAAATCTAAGGGTGTGGGCTTGACTGATTTAGCCAGTATAAATAGAAAGCCGGGAATGAGAATAAGCACTGCTATAGATGCCGTCAGATTCATTGAGGAAAGTAAGGTTTGGTCAATACTTATTAACCCCGTAATATTTTGAAGGAAATGACCTTCTGCTGCGACACTTAACGGCGCCGATCCAGAGAACCCCCCGTGCCACGTCATCATACCACTGTATCCGGCGGCCGCAATAAGTGGGTAATTGATAGGGTTGCCATTTCTAGTGTTAATCTCGGCTACTTTACGAGCGAAAATCGCCCCAACGATCAAGCATAAACCCCAGTTGAGGAAACTGACAGCAATGGAGGTAAAGCTTACTATAAGCGCTGCTTTGGCAGTTGATGTACATTTGGTAGCCGCACTTTCTATGACTTGCTTAAAAAGAGGGGTGAGCGCCAATGTATGCCCAAGTACTAATATCAGTACCATTTGCATGGAGAAGGTCAATAGCTCCCAAAACCCCTTTTCCCAAAACCCAAGGATTTCTACGAAATAGATATTACCGTCATCTGCTTTTGGAGAGGTGAGGACCAACGCCAGCAACATGGTTGCCAGTGTTAGTAATATCGCAATAGTAAATGGTGATGGAAGAAAGCGTTGTACAAGCTTGATGTAAATGCTGTTCTTACTCATGCCTGACCAATTTCACTTAGGAAAGACATGGTGTCTACACCATCTGCATAATCACTGAGTTGAGGAAGTTGACTTTGGCCGAAATTGACTGAGTGATCAATCAAGCCTGCTTTGGCAACAATGCACTGTATTTTGCTCTTCTCGTGTTCTAGATTATCTCTTAAGCTCTCAATGTCTTTGTAGGTTTCGTAGAATAAAACGGAGATGGGAGAAACCATTTTATCACTTTCAGTAACAAGCAAGAAACCTGTATCTAAATGATCCACCTTATTAACCAGGTAGATTGACTTATTGTAGTCGTAGTTGTTGCTGTATTTATGGTGATAAAGCACTTTATCAAATTCTGACAATGATTCAATCAACTTTTTCCAATCAAAGTCTTCAGGGGTGTAGACCTTCGAAACATTGCGACAACCCAGACCGAAATATTGGAATATATCCTTTCCCAGGGACTTATAATCGTCTTCAGTTTCTTGACCATCCAATACTGCGCACGATGTTCTATTCTTTCTGATGATATTAGGGTACTTGGAAAAATAATGATCAAAGTAGCGTGAAGAATTGTCGCTGCCAGTGGCGATAACGGCATCTATACCTTTGAGCATGTCAGGAAATGAAATGAGATCCTGAAAGGCTGGATTGATTTGAATAAGCTTTTCAGCCATATGTTTGATCAGAAATTGATCCTTAGAGCTAAGTTTGGCAGATAGCTTGTGTCCGCTGATCAAAATACATAGCATGTCGTGAAAGCCTACCAGGGGGATATTACCTGCCATTACTAGCCCAACGTTTTTTCCTTCGCTTGCCGGGGTATATCCGGCGACCCAATTTTCAAGGGCAGACCTATCCAAAAATTGAGCTATGCCTTCCAATGCAAGTACTACATTGTCTTTAGTGAACCATGTGTTTTCTGCTGTAGCCCTATCAGTGATAAGATCAAGTTCATCCCGATCCAGATTTTTGATATACAGGCCTAATTCCACAAAGGCACCAATTCTTTCTTCTAAATTCATTTCAAATAAGGTCTCAGCTTTGAACAGAAACTTAACGATACTAATTTTGTTTGTAAAATTAAGTTTCCCTTTAGAAAGTTTAGTCCGACATGGCAATAATTATAACTGACGAATGTATTAATTGTGGAGCGTGCGAGCCAGAATGCCCGAATACTGCTATCTATGAAGGAGGTATAGAATGGACATGGTCTGGCGGTACTGAGTTGCAGGAAGTAGAATTAGAAGACGGTACTACCGTTGATGGCAACGAACTTCAGGAACCCGTATCAGACGAGTTCTACTATATAGTATCAGCTAAATGTACTGAGTGCATGGGGTTCCATGAAGAGCCACAATGTGCCGCGGTTTGCCCGGTGGATTGTTGCGTTCCCGACCCTGATTACGTTGAAACAGAGGAAGAGCTTCTGGCGAAGAAAAGCTGGATGCACAACGAATAGCCTTTATTGATAAGACTGGATGATCAAGTCAACTTGGTCATCCAGAAAGGCAATTTTAGCGCATACGTGCCCTTTTGATGAGATAGGCTTGCAGTACTTCTTCATACGGCCTGTTTATGTCCGCCTCAATTAAGTCTATCTTCAATTGCCCACACCTTAACTTCAGCTCCTGATAATAATTCTCAATTCCCTTGCGATATTCCTGTTTGATATCTGCAGGCTGTAGCTTCAGTTTTTCTCCACTTTCTAAATCTATAAACTCGTAAGGGCGATCTTCGAATTCAAAATTGTATTCTGTCTTATGATCTGTTACATGAAAGAGTAACACCTCATGCTTGTTGTGTTTCAAGTGCTGCAGACCAGCGAATATTTCATTGAGCTCATAGGTATTATCAAACATATCACTGAATATTACTATCAATGAGCGTTTGTGATTCTTTTCCGCTATTTCATGAAGTATGGTGCTGACATTGGTCTTTTGATTCTGTTGTTCTGTATCTAGCAGATTTTCCAGCGCTATGAATAGTTTATTCAAATGTGATGCTGTGGATTTAATCTGTGTCTGGGTTTGAATAGTGTCATTGAATACAGTAAGGCCAACGGCATCTCTTTGACGATGAAGTAGGTAGGCTAGTGCAGCCGCCGAATAGGTACTAAACTGTATTTTCCCTTTCGTTTTGACAGGATAATACATTGAAGAAGAGTTATCAATTACAATTTGACACCTTAAGTTGGTCTCTTCTTCGTACTGCTTTACATATAACCTATCCGTTTTAGCGTATACTTTCCAATCAATATTCTTCGTGCTCTCCCCGGTATTATATAATCTGTGTTCGGCAAATTCTACCGAAAAACCGTGATAGGGGGATTTATGCAAACCCGTAATAAAGCCTTCTACCAGCTGCTTGGCCAGTAGTTCTATGTTTCCAAATTTCCTTACTTGATTTAAATTCACACTCATAAATGACTTGCTTTGGGCTTAAATAGCGTTTTTGAACCGTTCGGATGAAACAAAAAAAAATCCAAAATGTTCGACAATTTATAATTGGTACGTTTGCGCCATATATATATATTATACTATATTTAAAGCTGATTCGACTAAAATCGTAAAATACAACGTTAAACTAAACTTAAGGATTGTGGACAAGGAACAAAATGAAAGAGATGAAATTTTTTCTCAAAGGGTAAGAGCAGGTAAAAGAACTTATTTCTTTGATGTCAAGGCCACACGGTCAAACGATTATTACTTGACTATCACTGAAAGCAAAAGAAGATACAAAGACGACGGTTTTACGTACGAGAAGCATAAAATTTTCCTTTACAAAGAAGACTTCGATAAGTTTGTTAACGCGTTGAGTGATACGGTGACACACGTTAAAGAAGAGTTGATGCCTGAGGTGGATTTTTCACAATTCGAAAAGAACGGTGAAGATGATTTCAAGAATCAGCTTGACGCTACGGTAGATCAAGAAATAGATAACACCACTATTAGCTGGGACTAAATATTTATCAGACATAATTGAAGCTCTTGATTTCAATCAAGGGCTTTTTTTGTTTTATAGGGAATACTAATTGTGCATGGGAAGAGTAACCAATCTCCTTTACATACTTCTAGTTGTGGTACTGGCAGGAGCAGCCATTTCAGGCTTGCTTTTCCTGATGTGGTACTTCTCGAATATAGTACTTTATATAGTCATTTCCGTAGTCATCAGTGCGATATTAAGGCCTCTGACCAATTACCTGAGCAGTATACAATTGTTCAAAGTACGCATACCACGCTTTTTGTCCATCTTGGTTTCATTTGCTACACTGGTATTTGTAGTTTCTCTCTTCATACTTCTATTCGTACCACTTATCGCCGAACAAACGCGCATCGTCGCTAACATTGACTACGTAGGTCTTTTCGAACGTGTAAAGACACCGCTTGACAACGTTGAGGAGTTTTTGATAGACTACCAAATTACCGATGAAGAGAAAGGTTTTATTGCCGACAACATACAGGAAACAATCACTTCAATGATTGCCAACATCGAGTTTGGCAATATTTTCAACAGTGTTATTTCCGTAACCGGTAGCTTGTTCATTGGCGCTTTGGCAGTCACTTTCATTACTTTCTTTTTGCTCTATGAAATGGGGTCGATGAGGAAACGTGTTATATCCTTTGTCCCGAACAAGTACTTTGAGGTTTCGATGGCTGCTTTTGGTAAAATTGAAAGGCTATTATCTAATTATCTCATAGGGATACTGCTTCAAATGCTAGCCGTTTTCAGTATTGCATCTTTGGGGCTTACCATTGTAGGCGTTAAGTATGCATTGACAGTAGCGGTTTTTGCTGCATTAGCTAACTTGATTCCTTACCTGGGGCCAATATTAGGTGCTACTTTTGGTATTATCGTTGGCTTATCCACTAGACTGGATTTAGCTACTACACAAGAGTATTTTTTCTTTTCGGCGAAGATCGTTTTGATTTTTGCTACGGTACAGCTGATAGACAATTTGGTATTGCAACCCTTAATATTTTCAAAAAGTGTGAAAGCACATCCTTTGGAGATTTTTATAATTATATTTGCGGGTGCTTCTCTAGCTGGTATTCCCGGAATGATAGCTGCGATACCCGCCTACACCATTTTGCGTGTTTCCTTTATTGAAGCGTATGAAGGTTACAAACAGTATAATATTTTTAAAACCAAGGTAAGTTAGTTTTTAATGGGACTTAGATGTGGAATCGTGGGGCTGCCCAACGTGGGAAAGTCGACACTTTTTAACGCTATATCAAGTGGCAAAGCCGAGGCTGCCAATTTTCCTTTTTGTACAATAGAACCAAACGTTGGCGTGGTCACTGTACCAGACACTCGTTTAAATGTTCTTGAAGGGTTAGTGAGCCCTCAAAAAACAATCCCTACCACAATCGAGTTTGTTGATATAGCGGGATTAGTAAAGGGGGCGAGTAATGGTGAAGGCCTTGGTAACAAGTTTCTGGCTAACATCCGTGAAGTAGACGCCATCATCCATGTGATACGTTGCTTTGACGACGGCAATGTAGTACATGTGGCGGGTACGGTAGATCCAGTCTTCGACAAAGACGTGATTGATGCTGAGTTACAGTTGAAAGACTTAGAATCAATAGAAAAACGCGTAAGCCGTGTTGAGAAAATAGCTAAGAGTGGAGACGCTGTGGCGAAAAAAGAACTGGCTGCGCTTACCAAACTGAAGGAGAAACTACAAGAGGGTGTCAATGTAAGGTCTGTTGCTTTGGAGAACCAAGAAGAGGAGGATGTGGTCAACAGTTTGCAACTTTTGACTGCAAAGCCGGTTATATATGTTGCCAATGTAGATGAGGATTCGATAAAAGAGGGTAACCAATATGTCGATGCGCTTAAAGAGAACGTTAAGAGTGAGCAAGCTAAAGTAATTGTTGTTTCAGCCGCGTTAGAATCGCAGATTGCCGAATTGGATGAAGAAGAGCGGCAGATGTTTTTAGAAGAGTATGGCCTGACAGAATCAGGCTTAGACAAACTGATAAAGGCATCGTACCAATTGTTGGAACTCATAACTTACTTCACGGCCGGTGAAAAAGAAGTAAGAGCATGGACAATAAGAGAAGGATGGAAAGCACCTCAAGCAGCAGGTGTCATACATACAGACTTTGAAAAGGGTTTTATAAAAGCGGAAGTTATTAAGCTTACTGACTACCAGGAATACAAAACCGAAGTGGCTTGTAAGGAAGCAGGGAAAATATCAATCGAAGGGAAGGACTATGTGGTGAATGATGGTGATATAATGCATTTTCGATTCAATGTATAACTAAAGGTCAAAATCTTACTTGGAATTTTGCAAAAATAAATTTGGAGACCGTAGAATTTAGGAAATATTTTTTTTAATTAGAGGAATTTTCAATCTGATTTCTTCCTGCATTCTAGGGATCAAATAAAGGATTATTGTAATAAGTTCTAGGTTCTAAATGCTATGTGAGCCTAATTTTTTAACTATAAATACGTAAAAGTTGAGAATCAGAATAATTTTTCAACTTAAGAATCGAGGAGGATACGTTCCATTTCACCATCAGTACTTGCTGTCGAGGATGATCAGAGGGATTGTACTCAATGGTAAGAACGAGGACTTCAAGTTTTTTGAGCTGTACAACTTCTCAGGTATCAAAGGTCAAACCAAGGTGAGTAGAAGAGGACTGCATTTTTATTCCTCCAAAGTGACAGTCGTTTTTTCTTGTGTCAACAAAGACTTTGTTGATTACTTCCTGACTCAATTGTTCAAATACCCTGAGATCAACATAGGCAATCTGGAACTGGTACCGGAGTATGTTGAAAAAGAGGAAACAATGGAGTTGAGTACTGAACACAAATTCATCAGTATCTCACCGATAGTACTGAAAACCCCTTCTTTTAATGACGCTGATGGGAAAAAATTCATCCCGCCAGAAAGCGACGAATTTTCAGACTTGCTCTACGAGTCTACCATGAATCGCATGGAGAAGATCGGTATTTATAATGCGGAACAGCTAGCCAGTTTTTATAAGTTTCAAGTTGTTCCTGACAAGGGATATATCAGAAAACTAACGGAGGCGCAGAAAAAGTTTGCCCGTATATACCCTGTATATGATCAGGATGTGAAGTACGAGGTAAGGGGTTATACAGTTCCATTTACTTTATATGCTGCCAAGGAGGTTCAGGAGTTTTTATTCAATACAGGGATTGGCTCGTTCACTCATAAAGGTTTTGGTATGTTGGATTTAGCCCATTCCGACCCAAATAAGCGAGCAGTTAAGTACGAGTTTAACTACGTCTCGTAAGCCCTGAATATCAGCGTCCGTTATTTATGAAAGTCAGGTAGCCAATTAAAAGATCTGCCCTCAGGCTTGGTGAGAAATAATAGATTAAGATTTCATACTCATTTTCTGTCTGAAAATGGCTGCCCTCATAAACATCAATACTAGTAGTATCGCTGTCTACAACATATTGGAAATCATAAAACCCCTGTTTCATCAGAATACTCGTTCGGTAAGCAGATAACTGATCGTCGTATCTCATGCGGTTGCCGTTATCCAGATTCCAGCCATTAAAGCCGCCTGCGACATAAACTTTGCCATTAACTGGTTTTTCAGTTTTTAGTATGAAGTTTACATTGACATAGTCGCCTTCAAGTTGGCCATTACCTCTATCTAGATTTTGAATATTGAAGCGCCCATTGTTGTCTTGATACTGGCTGAAAGCTAAACCTGTTCTGGGAACATCATAAGCCAGATGAGCTATGGGCGGCTTGGCTTGTCTATCAATGTTGGCAACATTCTGGCCTGGAAAATTCAACGAACGCAGATCAAAAAAACGAAATTCATTACCCGGTCTGAAATTCTCATCTTTCTCAAAGGTTCTATATTCTAAAATACTTTGACCCTCTCTAGCGAAAGTAGGAGAGGAGAAAGTAATGGTATTGTCCCACCTTGCATTTTGACGCAATACGGAAGTTATGCTTTCCATCGGATTGATCAGTTCAAAGTTGCTATAGTCGACCCTGAAGTTGATTTGCTGGCTACTGAAGGTATGGGCAATCAGGTTTTCGAAATTTGAATTCCCTGATATCACCACTCGCTTGTCAAACACCATAAAACGCCTTGTTAGAATGATGTCCTTTTCATCTGACTCCCTGTATACTATAACCATATAGTTGCCAGGTACTTTGACCGGCGGTATGGGAAATGTGTAGTGCACATACGAAGTTCTTGTATCGAAAGAGTAATCATAATTATTAATCGGAAACTGGTTGTATTCCTGAAGATAGTCCATACTGCTCAAGCCAGAAGGAGTCCAATTGGCATTACAATGTATGATCTTGGCATTATAAGTTTCATTATCCTGAACCAAGTCGTCAAATTCCAGGATCAAATTCTGACGATCAATCGAGACTACATCCGAAAGTGGTTGAAAGTCATTGACGCCAATAGGCTGGTGCAATAAGACTGTTTGTATTTCCCTCTCGTAGGTTCGGTTTTCGAAAGAAATTCGCTTAATCGGAGCATTCGGAGTAGAAGTGTTTGTGCTCGTTGCTAATGGCGTACAGGACACTAGAGCTATTGTAATCAGAATGATAAGGTTTCTCACGAGTTGGTATTGGTCTGAATAATTCACAATTTTAGTATTAAATCTATTAATTATTGCTTCTTCGTTCCAACCTAATTGAACAAAGAGGTGTCAATATAATAGAGACAAGCAAGTAATGTATTTGGAAAAGCATGCTTTCTGAGAAAGAATTAGTAGAAGGATGTATAAAGGGAAACCGTAATGCACAACGGGATTTCTATGAATACTATTCAAAAAAGGTATTCATTACTTGCCTGCGTTATTCCAAATGCCAGGACGAGGCTGAGGATATATTGCAAGAGTGCTTCATCAAAGTATTTAAAAATCTTAAAAATTTTAGAGGGGACTCTAAACTCGAAACCTGGATAAAGCGAATAGCGATCAATACCGCTCTGAATTATCAGAGAAGCAAGCTTTATCTTTTTCCCATGGTGGATGTTGAGCACGTGAAGAACGAATTCGAGGAAGATTTTACATTATCCAATTATCATTTCAAGGAGCTTTTAAAAATGATTCAAGAGTTGCCATCAGGCTGTCAGGTGATATTCAACTTGTATGCTATTGAAGGCTACAACCATAAAGAAATATCAGAGATGCTCGGTGTGAGTGTTGGAACATCAAAATCCCAATATGCCCGAGCTAAGTCTTTGCTAAAGGAGATGTTAGGAGAAGAGCAAAAGGTGAGTTATGGAAGAGTTTAACGACAAA
This sequence comes from Bacteroidota bacterium, assembly GCA_039819065.1. Taxonomy (GTDB): domain Bacteria; phylum Bacteroidota; class Bacteroidia; order Cytophagales; family Cyclobacteriaceae; genus JBCBSS01. Next base: position 82,068 of record JBCBSS010000002.1, on the reverse strand, counting down.
GGTAAGTTTGAGAAGGAATGGAGTGAAGCGTTTGAAGGCGCTGAACTAGGTCCTTCTCAGGGGCTATGGGATAAGATCGAGTCTTCTCTGGCCCAAGAGGAATCTGTCGTCTACAAAAAGAGGGTAGTATACTATAAGTGGATAGCGGCGGCTTCAGTGATATTTGCCCTTTTTGCTGGTGGTGTAGCCTTATTCCAGATCAATAATAATAACGGTGTTGAACAAATAGCACGGCAGCAGAACACCAAAGAAGCTGACCAATCGGTAACCGAGTTAAATGAAAGCCAGGAGGGACAATTCAGTCCTCAAGTCACGGAAGATATCAGAGGACGAAGGGTGGAGACGAAACAAGACCAGACATTATTGGCGGCTGAAGATGCTGAAAAGAGTAATTCTCTAACGCAGATTCCAAATGAGACTCAGATAGAAGAACAGAATACAGAGAAAGAAAAGGATACTAATCGTAATGGTGTAGTAGCACCTTTTGACGCTGATAACAATAGAAACGCCATCGCAGATGCTACTTCAATAACTCATGCGAATAGCGCTGTTAATGAAAGCTCAAATGGGTCGCTTACAGGTAAAACGAGCGATATTGATAAATCTTCTGAAAACAATGGTTCTCAGACAGATTTGGCTGCGTATGATGCCATAGCCTTGGTTGAAGAAAAGGACGACCAAAATAGAAAAGCTTCAGAAACAAATGCCTTGTCCACTGGCGTAAAGGAAAGCTATAATAATTCGATTGCTGCTGTCGGCTTACTGGATAATCGCTATGAAGCCTTGAACCCTTATGAGTTAGAGGATGATGTTTACATGGTTGGTGTGCCTATTTACCCGGCTATCTTTACTGTAGAAAGAAGCCCTAGGCAACTTTGGGCAGGTTTAAATATGGCCACCGGCAGTTTTAATCCGAATATCAACGATGTTGGCGCCACTGCTGCCGCTGCTGAGTTCAATGCATCTCCTGTAGTGAGTAACCTCGCTGATCCGAGGATGTCTTTTAGTGAAAATACGGACGTTGAGGAACAGGCAGTCAATTCTACAGAAAGATCAGGTTCGTCATACGCTTTTGGATTGAACTTTGGCAAGCAGATAAGTTCTAAGTGGGTACTGAAAGGGGGCGTACAATACGCCCTACAACAAGCAGAAGGTAGTTCCAATGCTTTTGCACAGAACCAGGTTACCAACGAAAGAACCATTATACACCCATCTAAGGGAACATTAAAGAATGCCAGGGTGAGTATCAATACCACTGACTCATACGACCTGGAAAACACTTTTGAATTTGTTTCTATTCCGCTTCAGGCCGGTTATATGGTTTTTGAAAAGAATAACCTTGGATTAGTTGTTTCAAGCGGTGTTTCTACTGATATATTATTGCAGAATACTATTGCAGATACGGAAGGTCAATTCGTCGATGAGAGCATCAGAGCTGGTACAGATTCTCCATACAAGCAATTCAATTTCAATGGTTTGGTGGGGACGGAAATCGTTTATAGGTTGAAGAAGAATTACGTATTCTCATTTGAACCATCATACAGGATTTCTCTCAACTCATTCACAAAGTCAGATACTGATTTTATCAGCAGACCAAGGACACTTCAGTTCGGATTCGGTTTGAAGTACATTTTTGATTGATCATTCTACCCATTCATTGATCGAGTACAATGACCACGTGCTAAAATTGCATCCTTTGAATAGAAATGGTATTTCATTTTAAGTAGGTTGGTGTTTTCACACAGTATGCATTAAGGCCAAGTATACCCCTAGGCCCCAACTCAAAACAACAATACCGGAACATACAATAGACAATAGGAACTTTGCTTTGCCTATTTCGTCCCTGCCTGTCCAGGATTCCTTTAGACCGTTGATCGCAAAAATCAAAGAAATGATCAATCCGGGAACAATAATAAGAATGGTGTAACCAAAATTTTGTCTTACAGATCCTTCACCCATGCCTATAAGCTGTGGCCTCATATAGCTCAAAAGCATCATAGCTAAAAAAATAATGAGACTCCAAAAAGAAAATACATTTACCCGATCCTTGAGTGCCATACACACAGTCAGAATATGAAAAAGCCCAATATAGAACGATCTATCTGGTTTATCTAATGATTGATATATTTTTTTAGAGCGATATCAAATAGTAACATTCAATGTTTTTCTATTCATATATTCTTTTGTGAAAATGAATTTGATTGATTTGCTGATGGCTTCCAACCCTTTACCCCTTCATAGGGTCTAAGAGAATAACTAAACAACCATGTCCTATGAGAATTTTTCGCAAAGAGCTTTCAGATAGGCAAGCCATAAGTATCCAGGCCGTCATCTTTATTGCCCTACTGATTTTTGCCAGTATGATACTGGAAGGGTGTACAGATTCATGTGAAGTGGAGAACAGATACGTCTACTTCGAGCCCGTATATACATCGGTAGAAGAGATTAGAGGAGCAGTCGCCATGACCAGCGAACAAGAAATGAATAACCCCGGCAAGATCTACTTTAAAGACGGTTTTGTCTTTATTAATGAAAGGGGGGAAGGCATCCATATTATAAATAATACAGACCCACAAAGTCCACAAAACGTAGGCTTCATTAACATTCCAGGTAACTTTGACTTAGCAGCCAAAGGAGATTTCCTTTATGTAGATAGTTACATTGACCTAGTCATCCTCAATATAGCAGACGTTAACAATATCACTGAGGTAAACCGTATTGAGAACATCTTCGAAGGATATAATAGCTATGGCTTCCATATGGATAGCCAACTCGGCGTGGTGACTGACTGGGTTGAAGCAGAGCAACTGCAAATTACAGAATCAGAATGCGACCAAAGAGCTGGGTTTTTTGACTTCGTGAGATTGAACAATGGAGTGGCGTTTGCAGAGGATGCTGGCTTAGCCCCGACTGTAGCACCGGGAGCTAATCCTGGTGTAGGTGGTTCGATGGCCAGGTTTACCATTTCAGGAGACCATCTTTACACAGTTGATGAAAGCTCACTGCAAAGTATTAATATCAGTAACCTGCAATCTCCATTAGTAGGTGAGAAGTTAGTAATCGGCTGGGGTATCGAAACGATATTTCCTTATACTGATAAGCTTTTCATAGGGGCACAAAATGGAATGCATATCGTCGATAATAGCAATCCGGATAGCCCATCCTTACTATCTACCTATAGCCACGTACAAAGCTGCGACCCTGTGGTGGTTGATGGTTCGTATGCTTACGTGACACTTAGGTCAGGAACTGAGTGCCAAGGTTTTACCAATCAATTGGATGTAGTTGATATCAGTAACCCTGAACTTCCTTTCTTACATAAGACATATGCTATGGATAATCCACATGGACTCGGAGTGGATGGAGATGCGCTGTTCATTTGCGATGGAGAATCAGGTTTGAAAGTTTATGATAAAGCAGATGTGAATACTATCGATAGCAACCAGTTAGCCCACTATGAGGATATTCATGCTTTCGATGTCATCCCCCTCAACAATGTACTCATGCTCATTGGAGAAGACGGGCTTTACCAATATGATTACTCCAACCTGGATAAGATTCGCTTTCTGAGTAAAATAGATATTCAGGCGAATGATAATTAGAACAGCTTTCGGAGCAACTTTTTACGTGGTATTGTTGCTCTTTGTTTTTTCTACTGGATACTCGCAATCTTTTAAGGACAAATTATACCTCACCAATGGCAGTTTAGTAATTGGGGAGATTCAATCAGTTGATTCTACCTCCCAGAAAATAAGTATGGTAATTAGTGAAAACTTCACCATATCTATTCCCTTTTCACAAATCGAATCTACCCATGTGGCCAAGAGGTTGGAGAGAAAGGAATGGTTGAAAACACTACCTAAACTGAACCAGTTTAATGAGAATGGTTTTTTTAACGCTGCCTATGTCAACTTGCTCTGGGGACGTGATAATAGCTTTGCATCCGTTGATGGTACCTTTTCATTTGAACTTATGTATGGTTATGCCTTTTCGCAATGGATACAGCTAGCTGGAGGTCTTGGTGTAGATCTTAATGAAATGGTCAATACATATCCTGTCTTTCTGCACTTATCGGGAGACTTGAATAGACGGTTGGTCAAACCTTATTATTTCATTAGTGCAGGCTATGGTTTTGCTTGGCAAGATGAAACAGACCAATTTGGTACTAGGGAAGAAACGAGTGGTGGCTTCTTTCTTAATCCGGGGCTGGGACTACGCTTTAAAGTGCAATCAGTAGATATGATGGTGGGAGTTGGTTATCGCAGGCAGAATATCAGTACAACTTTAGAAGAAACTCCATGCGAGTTTTGCCCACCATCCGGTTTTTCGCAAATACGGGATAGAACAATCAATCGATTTAATCTGAAACTTGGTGTTAGATTTTAGTTAGAACCGGTTTCTAACTCATCGATATGGTTCACCATATCTTCCCACTCATTATTGGCCTCCTCGAGTTGAGCATTCATCTTTTCGTACTCCTGGTTTGTAGCCAGTAATTTTTCAGGGTTTCCATATACCTCCGGCAGTGCAAGCTGGTCCTCTAAAGCTTTCTTTTGCTCCTCAAGAGTAGAAATCTCTTGCTCTTTTTGTTCCAGATCAGCCTTTAGCCTTTTGATTTCCTTTTCCAGTTGTGCATCATTGGTTCTTACCCTGGTGTTATTAGACGTTATCTTCTTGTCAGGCTTGCTTTTGGCATTGATGGTTTCAACAGGAGCTTGATTCTGACTGATCCAGTATATGTATTCATCGTAGGTGCCGGGGTATTCTTTGATCTCTCTGTTTTCGATATACCAGATTTTATTAGCCACTTTAGAAACAAAGTGCCTGTTGTGTGAAACGACGATAAAACTGCCTTTGTACTGCTGTAATGCTTGTATTAGAATGCTCTCAGACTGCATATCCAGGTGGTTAGTCGGCTCATCGAGCATCAGAAAGTTGGATTCTGAGATCAATGTTTTAGCCAACGCCACACGTGATTTTTCACCTCCCGATAATACTTTGATTTTCTTGAATACATCGTCTCCAGTAAATAAAAAACAGCCAAGAACATTCCGTAGCTCTTGCTCAGTTTTATCAGAACCTGCTTGCTTTAGTTCTTCAAGCATTTCATTATCAACATTCAAGGCTTCTAGCTGGTGCTGCGCATAGAAGCCCATGTTCACATTATAGCCCATTTGCATTTTCCCTTGAACAGGCTCGGTACCAGCGATAATCCTTAACAGTGTAGACTTTCCTTTACCGTTAGCACCAATCAAAGCGATTTTATCACCACGCTCAATGATCGCATTACTCTCTTTGAATATCTCCAGGTCGCCATAAGCTTTTGATACATCTTCCAAGTGAGCAATATGACGTCCCGATTTTTGCTTGAAATCAAATTTGAAATTGACAACGGCATTTTCATCAATCACATCTTCAATCATATCCATCCGCTCAAGCGCCTTTACCCTTGATTGAACCTGTCTTGCTTTAGTAGCCTTTGCCCTGAACCGTTCAATGAATTGCTCAGTCTGCTTTATTTTCTGCTGCTGGTTTTCGAAAGCATTCTTTTGGATTTCAGAACGTAGTGCTTTCTCCTCCTCAAAGAAATCGTAATTACCCTCATATGTGACCAGTTGTTGGTTGGTCACTTCTACAATCTTATTTACGGCATTATTGACAAACTCTCTATCGTGAGATACAATAATGTATGAGCCGCTATAGTTTTTCAAATAAGTTTCAACCCATTCTATTGAAGGAAGGTCAAGGTGGTTAGTAGGCTCATCGAGCATCAATAATGAAGGCTTTTCCAGTAAGAGCTTAGCCAGCATTACCCTCATTCTCCAACCTCCGGAAAACTCCTTCAGTGGTCGTTGCAAATCCTCTGTGGAGAAACCAATACCTTCGAGTATCTCTTCAGCTTTGGATTGCATGGTGTAGCCATCTAAAGCATCGAACTTTTCCTGAAGCTTAGTAAGCTTGTTGATCAGGTCATCAGAATAGTCCGTTTCTAATTGCTTTAATATTTTGTCGATTTGTTTTTGCGTTTCTACCGCTTCACCGAAAGCCTGCATGGCCACAGAGAGTATGCTATCGTCCGTTTGATAGGATAGCAAGTCCTGATTTAAAAAACCTATAGTGCATTCCTTACTCTTGCTGATAGAACCCTCACTAGGCTGATAATCCCCATTGATGAGCTTGAGTAGCGTAGATTTCCCCTTACCATTCAACCCGATCAAGCCAATTTTATCTTTTGGTTTGATGTGTAGCGAAGCGTTCTCATACAACGCTCTATCACCAATGAAATACGACAAATTATTAATTGCTAACATGCCACAAAACTATCGCTTCCCGTTTAGTATAAAAACCCATAAGTCAATATGTCCTTTTATTTCAACCCCAAATCGGCTAACTTTTCCCTTTCATAAATTGTATGCCCAATGAAAAACATTTGCCTTATGACGCATTTATTATTGGTCTTTGCTTTTATTACCTCGCTTAGTTGCCAACCGTCAGAAACTGACACTGATAATGCCGGTCAGGTAACTGGTGGTACTGACGGTAACCAAACTAAATCCAAATACCCGTTGGATAAAATTAACCTACCCACAGGTTTTAAGATAGATGTCTTCGCCGAGGTAGACAATGCCAGGTCGTTGGCCATGAGCCCATCGGGTACAATCTATGTAGGTAATAGAGCAGGTGATAAGGTCTACGCCGTAAAAGATACAGACGGAGATTATGAAGCAGATAAAAAGTACGTTTTAGCATCGGGCCTGAGAATGCCCAATGGAGTAGCTTTTAAAGATGGGGACTTATATATCGCTGAAGTAAGCCGGATTTTAAAATTGGAGAATATTGAATCGAACTTGGATAACCCGCCTAAACCCAAGGTAATATATGATGATTACCCAACCGATCGGCACCACGGTTGGAAGTACATCGCATTTGGTCCCGATGGAAAATTGTATGTTCCTGTAGGTGCTCCTTGCAACATTTGCGAATCTGACGAGATCTATGCGAGCATAACCCGAATCAACCCAGATGGCACAGGCCTTGAAATATATGCTAAAGGAGTGAGGAATACCGTAGGCTTCACCTGGCACCCGGAAACCGGAGACCTATGGTTTACCGATAACGGGCGAGATCATCTTGGAGATAACTTTCCTGCATGCGAACTGAATAAGGCAACCAAAAAGGGAATGCACTTTGGTTACCCATATTGCCACGCTGGAGACATAGCAGACCCCGATTATGGCGATAAATTCGCCTGTTCCGATTTCACCATTCCCGCCAGAAAACTAGACCCTCACGTAGCTCCTTTGGGAGTGAAGTTCTACCAGGGTGATATGTTCCCTGCGAGCTATAAGAAGCAAGTTTTTATAGCAGAACATGGTTCCTGGAACAGGTCCAGAAAGATAGGTTATCGCGTTTCTTTAGTTAAATTCGAAGGTGATCGTGTCGTGTCATACGAGCCTTTCGCAGATGGATGGCTTAATAGTAGTACACAAGACGCTTGGGGTCGCCCGGTGGATGTGCTAGAATTGCCCGATGGGTCAATGCTTGTATCCGACGACTTTGCCAACGTGATCTACAGAATAACCTATGAAGGCTAAACTATTTTGATTTAGCCTCTGAAAAGAAAATTATAATCTTTAATTCTTGTTCGATGTCCTCAAATCGATGACTGGTCTTGGCCTTTACGTATAGGATTGTACCTGGCTTGACGTCCAGTTTCTGTCCTTCTGAAACGAATTTCCCCCTCCCACTGACAATGTAGTACACCTCATCAAGTTCGTGTGGGTTCTGATTATCCTCCCCACCGGCAGGCAGAATGTACATCCCAGTTTTAAGTGCGGGCACATCGATAAAAGACTCATATCTTCGATTTGACGATTTTAAACGATCGTATATTTCGCCAATATCAAAAGATGCCCACTTGGGCGTCTCCGTAATAGAATTCTTCATGGTCCTCTTTTTGGTTGAAAAGACTGAAGAAAAAGATACACCAGTAGAAGCCCGAATCTATCGCTTCGAGTGCATACCTTACCTCTTCTTATCTACTTTTAGCCTTTTGAAATAATTAGTTTATCTGAAGTCAGTCGCAAGATATTTAATTATTCGAATCTAAGTCAGTTTTTAACCTGTAAAATCTGATGAAAGCCTATATATTCTTGCGGTTTTCTCTCAAATTTATAACTTTTCTAAATAGTAACATTGACTTAATATCTGTGATGCCCCGTGCATTGAAAAAAATAACTCACCTGCCTTGAAAATCTCTCTAAATAAGGCTTTTAGTAACTTTTTCAAAAGCGCCCGCTTTTAACAATTTCATAAAGATCCGATCAACTTTGATTTGCTTTTAACCTCTAAACTTGTAGCCGTCAACTAACCAAAAACGTATTAATAAAATGAAAAGAAAGCCATGGAAGATAGCTTTAATTATGCTGTCTTTATCTCTCCTTATTGTCGTCAGTTGCGATGATGATGACAACAATAACGCAGGTAACGCGATTTTTTTACGAGTTACCGGTGATGCACAAGTCAGTGCCGCCAGAGGTTCGGATGTTACTTTTAGCTTATCAATCGGATCCCAAGCTGGTATTACATCTTTAACTGCCAATGGTGACAATGTCAATTTCACTTCAGGAACCACGAATGAAGAAGTGAACTACACCTTCACAGTGCCTGGTGACGCCGCTGATGGAGATGAATTTGATTTTGAATTCGTTGCGACAGACGCCAACAGCCAAACGACAGAAGCTGAAGCCACTGTGGTGGTCATAAGAGCAATGATCACCTTGGAGAACAAGTCAATTACACCTAGTTTCTTGAGTAGACAAACTGGATTTGAAGATGTTCAGATATTCTCACTATTTAGCAGTGAGGACGATTTCCCTGGTTCGCCAGACTATGTCTTTGGGGGTTCCGCCGATGGTGCAGGTCTCAGGTTTGATGAGACTACCAACGAATATGTCTATATCGTTAACAACGAAGATAACTGGGCCGTGTCTAGAATATACCTGGATGAAACGCTTACGCCATTAAGAGGTGAGTATGTAATGAATTCAGCTGGAGCAGGAACAAGACAATGCTCGGCTACATTAGCTACTCCTGAGGAGCACGGTTTTGGCCCTATCTTCCTAACAGCTGGTGAGTCTGGTGATGAGTCATTGACCAAAGCAATCCCACTATTTGATCCTATTACCAACGCCGGTGTTTTGGATTTTTATTCTAAGCCTGCTCTTGGTAGATGGACAGCTGAAAACGCAGTTCCTTTACCATTGGATGCTTACGGCGATCAAACCCTTGTTGTAATGGCGGATGACGATTCTGGCCCGGAAGGTGGTCAAATCGCTCTCTACATGTCTGATGTAATTGGTGATCTTGAAAATGGATCTCTTTATGCGCTGAGAAGAACAAATGAGAATTCTGACGAGAGGGATATGGTAGTAGGTGAAGTTTATGATATAGAATTTGTGGAGATAGAAAATGCCAATACCAATACGGGCCTTCAAAACAATATGATCGCTCAATCGAAGAACGCAATGGAATTCGGTAGGGTAGAAGACGTAGATTATCGTAAAGGCGGTGGCGCAGCTTCAAGAGAGGTATGGTTCAACGTAACTGGCCAGAATAACTCAGGTAACAACGCAGATTTCACCAGGACCAGGAAAGGTCGTGTTTACCGTATGACTTTGGACGAGAACAATCCGTTGGAAGGCACACTAGAAGTAATATTCGATGGTGATGATGCCAACGGTCCTGCCAATATGTTCCAGAATCCTGATAACATCCTGGTAACGGATAACTATGTATACATTCAGGAAGACCCTAACAGATATGGCGACGAAACCCACGACGCTTATCTATATCAGTATAACATAGCGACTGGCGCCTTAGAAGTAGTATTTGAGATTGATCAAAGAAGTGAAACTATTGTTCCTGCTTACGCCAGTGCATCAGATGCGCTGGGATCATGGGAGTATGGTGCTATGATAGATGTATCAGATATCGTAGGTATGGATGACACATTCTTACTTTGTATTCAATCACACACATGGAGGGATGATGCTTTTGCCGGTGTAGATGGCGGAGGTCAAAGAGACAGCGAAGATGAAGGCAGCGCAGTGTTTGTCATCAAGGGCTTGCCGAGATAATAAATCCATTATAGATCAAAAAAGGGTACATCTAGTGTACCCTTTTTTCTTAAACATTAAGAGGTTCAATTAAGCCAATACATCAGAATGAAGGGACTTGTTAGGTTTGGTGTAATAGGGGGAATCAGTCTGCTCTTGCTTTTTTCCTGCCAAAAGAAAGAGGTGAGCCAAAAAGTTGATTTAGACTACCCTGAGGAGATCAAAAGAGTATTTTTAATGCATGTAGCCGATCATGAGGTTGCCGCCAGGGTTTTAGATAGTCTAGCCCAAAACAATGCTTCCTCAAAAGAATTGCAAAAAGCTTTCTTCAAGGCACGACTTGCTTATAAGAAGGTAGAAATCCTGGGTGAATTCTATTACCCTGTCAGGTCGGTACAATTCAATGGGCCTGCTCTAGATAAGCCCAATGTCAACGATGCGCGTAGAAAGACCATCCCACCATCAGGGTATCAGGTAGTAGAGGAATACTTGTTTCCTGATTTTAACGCAGAAGAAAAAGAAACTGCACTTCACGAGATATCCAGATTGGCCGGTTTGACGGAAATCATGTCAAGGGACGCCACCATTGTGGCATTTTCGAATGAAAATATTTTCGAAGCCGTGCGATTGGAGTTCTTACGGATCGTAAGCTTAGGCATTTCAGGGTTTGACTCTCCGGTAGCTTTCCATTCACTACCTGAAGCCATTGCTGCACTTGAAGGACTAGAGGAAATGCTGGCCGTTTATAAGGATCAGGCTTCAAAAGCATGGAGTAGCTTATCAGGTGCTTTTGATGCAGCCAAGGCCTACTTGAAAGAACACAACGATTTCGATACTTTCAATAGAATTGAATTCATTACCAAGCACATCAATGAGCTTTCAAAGCTGACCTACGATTACCAGAAAGCGCTTGGCATCAAAAACAATGAGTTCAATATAGCCATGAATATGGATGCTGAGACACTCTTTGGCGAAGATGCTTACAACATAGATCACTTTGCACCGAAGTACAACAGGAATGCCTCAGAAGGTCAGATTGCTTTGGGTAAGTTGTTGTTCTTTGACCCGGTATTGTCGGGAAACAATACGAGATCCTGTGCCTCATGTCATGTGCCTGAAAAAGCATTCACAGATGGACAAAAGACCAGTCTGGCTTTTGATCTGAAAGGTAATATCCAGCGGAACGCACCAACCATCATTAGCGCTGCTTATCAAAGATCACTCTTCTATGATTCCAGGGTAGCGGTTTTCGAAGACCAGGTGACTGACGTGGTATCCAATGCCGAGGAGATGCACGGTTCTATGGATAATGTGGCAGTTAGGCTCAATAACAGCACTGAGTATAAAAAGCTATTCGAAGAGGCTTTTGATGCCGATTCTATTACTGGCCTTCATGTGAGGAGTGCTATTGCTTCATATGAAAGATCCTTGAAGGGCATGAATTCGCGTTTCGATCAATATTTGAGAGGTGATGAAGCGGTCCTGTCGGCGAATGAAATACTAGGTTTCAACTTGTTCATGGGCAAAGCGAAATGTGGTATTTGCCATTTTACACCTCTTTTCAATGGCGCTATACCACCGAACTACATCGAATCAGAATCTGAAGTGATAGGAGTGCCTGTAAAAAACGTAACAGCCAACGCTACTATTGATCCCGATGTTGGAAAATACAATTTGTACCAGGCCGAATTACACCGGTTCGCTTTTAAAACTCCAACTGTTCGCAATGCCGCTTTAACAGCACCTTACATGCACAATGGCGTTTATGAAACGCTGGAAGAAGTTATCGATTTTTATAATCGAGGTGGTGGGTCAGGCATAGGTATTGAATTGCCAAACCAAACGCTTCCAGAAGATGAATTGAACCTTAGCACGAAAGAACAAAAAGCTATTATTGAATTTATCGGAGCGCTAACAGATACGACTGGGCTAGTATCTGTACCCGAGCGCTTGCCCCAGTTTGACGGTGATCCAGCATTGAATAATCGAAAAACCGGAGGGAAATACTAATGAATAATGTCATCATTAAGAGCATAAACGCTGGCATTGAGCACTTTAGCGTAACGCTCTTTCCTAATAAATTGACCAAAGAGAGAGCCTTTGGACTTGCTATTACCATTACTCTGATTGCCATGGTGGTGGAATTCGCTGTGGGGTATTGGGCCAATAGCCTTATGCTGATTAGTGACGGCTTCCACATGCTTTCTCATGCGCTATCACTGATGATATCTTGGGCTGCGATAAAACTGAGTAATCGTTATAAAAAGATTGAGTTTAAGGCGGCCTTTATCAATGGTATAGGCCTGGCACTTTTCACAGGATATATATTCTACGAAGCCATTGGTAGGGTGCTAAACCCCCTTGCTTTAAGTACCAATGACATCATCATAGTAGCCGTATTTGGTTTGGTGATTAACCTATTGACGGCTTTGATTCTAGCTAGTGCTGGCATCGAAGATTTGAATACGAAGAGCGCTTTTCTGCACTTACTGTCAGATACGTTTTCCTCAATAGCCATTGTGTTAGGAGGAATAGTGATATACTTTACAGCATGGTATGTGATCGATCCTATGCTCAGCATAGTGGTCGGCATTATTATTGCCAAATGGAGTTACGGTCTTATCAAAGCATCATGGAAGGCACTTAAAGAGTAATCGGAGGATTACTCTTTAGCCCTTTCATAGTTAATGCGCCATTGCAATTGCCAAGTAGTACCTCCGTCCTCTGACTTCTCCCAATCCCAAGTGAGTTTATCATGGGTGATATCGTAGAATACCATTCGCTGTATGATCTTCTTTTCACCCCTTACGAATACCTGTGTTTTGAATATGCGTTTGTCTCCATCTATTTCACCCACGAAGTTGAAATACGATCCCTGATTGTCAGCCCAGGCTTGCTTCCATTGTTTTGTGGTAGGGTTGTAAACTGAAATACTTGTTCCCTTGAAACCCTTTAGCTGACCAACAAGCGCCTCAAAGTTTTCCTGGATGACAACACCATCTAGTATTATCTGGATGCGATTGGTTCCCTTACCGATTGTACCGTTTCCATCATCCCAAGTCAAGTTCCAATCTCCTAACCAAAAATCATATTGCGTAGTAGCCTTGTCCACCTCTTGTGCTGAAAGTCCATAATTCATAACCAGCAAGATCATTAGTGCGAAAGTTTTTTTCATAGCGTCTCTTTTAAAGTAGTGATTGAATTTGTCGATTCAAGAAGAGAGTCAGGGCAAATCCTATCATACTTTACCCTTTTCTTGAGGTTTTTCTGGGGCAACGATTAAACGTAAGGCTTGCCGTCAAGTCTAAATAGAAAATTACACATATGAATAGAATGCTAATTATGGTCTTATTGACCGTTTGTGCTTTCGGTTGTTCAGAAGATCAAGAGCAAGCCATAGTGCCTCAAGAATTCCCTGAGTTTGTAGATGGAACGTTGCAATTTCAAAGTAATGAAAGAAAATACACCCTGCATATTCCTGACAGTTATGATGGTACAGAAGATTTCCCCTTAGTTGTTTTCCTACATGGGGGTGGGGGAAACGCTGCTTCAGCTCAAGGTTTCACCAACTTTAACCAGGTTTCAGATGATAATGACTTTCTGGTGGTTTACCCTCAGGCTTTCTTCGCCTCCGCTCCTAATAGTTTTGTATGGGCCGATGGAAGGGGGTTGGGGCCGGATAAACTCGGGATCGACGACGTAGGATTTATCGACGAGTTAGTGTCAAATCTGAAAGGCGAATATAGCATTGATGCCAGTAAGGTGTATTTATGCGGCTTTTCAAATGGCAGTTTTTTGACCCAACTCATAGCATTTGAAAGAAATGATCAATTTGCTGCGATAGGTACTTTGGGAGGTACAATGAGTGTGAGTCTTTTCGAAAGCGGTAATCCTGGCAGAGCCATTCCTATGATCTATGTATTCGGTACGGATGACCCACTCGTGCCTTATGACGGCGGGTTTGTATCTGGCAATCCTGATTTAGAAGCTGTGGTGGGGGTAGAGCAGGCTGTTGATTTTTGGGTTGGTAACAATCAAGTGCAAAGCACGCCTACCACCAGAGATATTCCTAATGTGAATACTACTGATAATTCTACCGTGACCATATTCGAATACGAAGAAGGGGATTGTGACTCCAAGGTAGTATTCTACAAGGTAAATGGAGGAGGACATACTTGGCCGGGTGTGGCCGTTCCTAATCAACAAACCTTAGGGCAAACCAATCTGGATGTTCTGGCCAGTCAGGAGCTTTGGGATTTCTTTGATCAGTTTGAGCTTTGTTTTTGAGAAAGTCAGGCCAATGATGCAGTGTTAAACACTAATTAGGATTGATGGGTAAGTCCTATTTTTTGATGTGACGGTGCCTTTTGATAAGCTGAAGGTGAAACACCGGTAAATTTCTTAAAAGCATTGTTAAAGGAAGTCTTGTTGTTGAATCCACAATCGTAGGCTATGCCTATGATCTTCTCATTTACTTTTCCAGGGTCAGTTAATAACCTCTTAGCTTCCTCTACTCTCTTCATATTGATAAAGTCAGAAAAGCTTTGATCGAATTGCTCGTTGATCACCTGGGATAAAACATGAGTGGATAAGTTGAGCTCATCAGCTATATCTTTTAGCCTTAGATCTCCATTCAAAAAGCTTTTATGCTGATCGATATATTGTTCTAGTTTTTCTGCAATATGTTCGGCAGCTACTGGTGTGAGAGGTGATTTGCGATATTTCTTTTCAGTCGTAGAATGTGTTATGACATTGGGATAATTGAAACTGGTGTACCCCACAAAGTAGATGAAAAATGACATCGAGAAAGATACGGTATAATCTAATTCCTCACTAAGTGTGCCTGTCCATACCATTAAGTGGTAGCTTACGTAGCTCAAAGTATAGCCGAGATTGGCATATGATAGCTTAATGGCCCATGCCGATTTCCTTTCGTTATCCTTTTGAATCTTGAATCGGCTGGATATAAAGAAGATCAAACAGGCGTAGACCAACAAGTGTGTACTCTGATAGGCAGAAATAACAACATGCCAGGTAGGACGTGAAACATCGAAAACACTCAATAGGAACCAAAGTGATGTCTGAAACAGTACATAAATTGCAAATGGAACAACATGCAATGCATCCTTAGCAGTGAGTTTGATGCCATCCAGAGACCTTAAATAGAAGTAAAGTAGTGGTGCGATCAGAAATGTGAGACCGCCCAACAGCGGTGTGAATCTTGGCAGGTAACGTAAATATCCTGTCCAATAACTCACGTAATAAAACAGCATGAAGGTGAAGAGAAAAATAACCGATGCCAAGAGCAAATTGCTTTGCCTAAGGCCTTCCTTTTTAAAGACCATTATGAAACCAAGAAATAGCCCTTGAGCTGCTGCTATAAGGAAGATGCTAGTCCAATGATCTAATGATGGTTCCATGCCGGGCTAAACCTGCTTTTGTGTGGAGGGCTTAAACTTTTCTTTCCCTTTGAGTAGATCGAAGAATAAGATAAAGTCAGAAGCCAGACTATAACCAGGATATTGGAAAGTAGCTGGTTTGTTCTTTTCAAAGAAGAAGTGTCCTACCCAGGCAAAGCCATAACCCACCAAAGGCACAAGCGCCAAACCCCACCAGGTCTGAGTGAAAATAGCCCAAAAGAATATCACAAAAACCAACCCGGTACCTACAAAATGAAGCCTTCTACAAGTCGGGTCTGAATGCTCGGTAAGATAAAAAGGATAGAACTCCTTTAGACTTTTGTATTTTTTGTCCTCCACGTGCTTTGCGCTTTATACTTTCTGTCTAATAAATTAACTAAAAAAGAACTGATTTGAAAATCGTATCAACCCGACAATTGGCTTAGTGCCCGATGAACTTGATGGGTATGGTAACTTTCGTTTTGTCCCACATCATGTACATTTCCGCTTCGGCATTTTTCTGGCTGAAGTCAATGGTAAAAGGCTCATAAACGACATCCTTTACACGTTCAGTTTTGACCTCAAACCTCATTACATCAGACTTTTGCTGGTAATTATAAGACCCCCAGAGACCCAACTCTGCATTGACAATGATGATCCATTTATCCTTTTCGGGAATAGAAAAGATAGAATAAGTACCGGCCTTAAGAGTGTCAGTACCAAACATCACATCTTCGGTTATGGTGATCTCAGTAGCCTCGTTGGCACCCGTTCTCCAAACTTGTCCATATGGTACTAATTCACCAAATATGTTTCTACCTCTTTTATGAGGTTGTGAATAGGTGATCTTTAAATAAGAGTCTTCGAATTTGATGGTTGATATAGCCAGCGGACTTGGTCTGGGCTTGATCGCTTCCTGACCCAGAACACCTGAGTGACTAGCTAATAAAATGGAAATTAACAGTGTAATCGTGGTAAATGAATTTTTCATTGGCTTCTTTCGATTTCCTTGATAAATGCGGTTAAATATACAATCTTTGGATGCAAATTTTATGCCTCACTCGTTAGACTTGATATATGGAGCGACCGGAATTTGATGATATCTTTATGGAGTTGGCAGTGAATTTGGCCAAACGTTCCCACTGCGTAAGGCGTCACGTTGGCGCTGTTTTGACCAAAGACACCAGAATTATTTCGATAGGATACAATGGCCCACCATCAGGCACACACAATTGCGATATAGAGTTTGCAGAAGAAGGCTGCCCACGTGATTCTAAGGGAAGCTGCTCACTAGCATTACATGCAGAACAGAACGCTATACTGTATGCGGTAAAGAACAAAACCTCTGTAGAGGGGTCGACACTCTATGTGACGCTCTCTCCATGTATTGCCTGCGCAAGGGTAATATATTCTATGGGTATCGAAAAGGTGATCTACCTTAATTCCTACGCTGAGTATAAAGGCATAGCGCTTGATGAAGGGGTGGAGTTTTTGAAGAAGTTCGGTATTGAAACAGAAAAATATGATGGGAGTCTTGGTAACGTTACTCACATGATGTAATACCTGCCAGCACTCCGGCTGCCATTTATTTATGTCAAGGCGCCTTCATCGAAACTGGGAGTTTCGAAATCTAAAAATGAGTATCAGATGCCACCACAGCAACATCTGATAAATCTGGATTATGCAGTTGGCCTTCTAGGCGGTAAAATAATATCCTTGCCAGTGCCATGATTTGAAGTCAATCGCGGAGGAAGCTGAGGATCTTGTCCTCTAGAATCAACAGGGTCTGTTCCCCCTTTAATCATTCTCTGTTCTGCTTTCGTTAGTTTTTTCATAATTAGGTTATTTGTTTTTGTATTCTAACGAATTCAATACTAATATGTTGTCTTTAGACATTCATTTACTTATCTTTTCTCAAACCTGCCTGACCTCTTTTCTATTTTGATGCGAAACACCACCTCCTTGAGTTTTGCTACGCTGGCTATGTCCTTTGCATGTATATCTTTTGCAGGTAAGGAATAGATACTGGTGGTGATTGGGACAAACCGGTTACATATTTTCTGTAGTGCTTCTTCTCTGTCATGTCCGGCAAGCTCTTCATATTTACCCCAGAGGATAGCACTCCTCCAGTTGGCCATATTATCGATTTGGTCGACCTCAAAGCAGACATCCGGATTTTCCCTCATCATGTTGACTTTCATGCCTTCCCGAGTGTGGCTGTAAACGTATTCACCTTCGAAAGCGTAAGATACCGGCACAACATAAACTGTATTTTGCGCATAGCACCCCAACCTACCCAGTGAGCAACTTTCAAGCAATGTGTCAATTTGTGAGTTACTGAGTTGACCTGTCATAATTGAAATATTTAACCTGTTCTGTGTCCAACTTTTCCGAATATAAAAGTCAATAATATGCAACTGTATGATTTACATCACCCATGGTGGTGATGCTACTCAATCTGTCAGATCGGTACGGTAGCCAAGAAATTACCACGGCTGACATAAATCAACTCTTCGCTTGACCGACATCATCGGCAAAATGGATAGAAATGCATTGATTAGCGCTATCAAAAAGTAACGAGATGAAATGGTCATTGTATTTGGGTAAGTACTGGGGGATAAAGGTCTTCATTCATTGGACCTTTCTGATTTTGATCGGATGGATTGCTATTTCCGGAGCCAACCAGGGACAGAACGTCAACGACATCTTGCTCACCTTACTTTTTGTACTCACACTCTTCTTTTGCGTTACGCTACATGAGTTTGGGCATGCTTTAGCCGCCAAACGATTCAACTATAAAACAAGGGATATAACACTATTGCCTATTGGTGGTCTGGCACGGTTAGAATCCATGCCGGCCAATCCCAAGCAGGAATTGATTGTTGCATTAGCCGGCCCTGCTGTCAACCTTGTCATCTCAGGCCTACTCCTGACCATTCTTGAATTGACCAATGGTATACCCTCAGGAAGCGCATTGGCGCCAGTCAGTGGAGCTAACTTCTTCTTCCTGTTGATGGTAGTTAATTTTCTGCTGGCCATATTTAACCTCATTCCAGCCTTTCCGATGGATGGTGGTCGAGTACTACGAGCCCTGCTGACCTTCAATATGCCTCGGGAAAGAGCGACAAGAATAGCTACTTCAATAGGTCAATTATTGGCTATTGTCTTCGTTTTCTGGGGACTCTTCTTTAACCCTTTCCTGATTGTGATAGGCATTTTCGTCTACCTGGGTGCCCAGGCAGAAATGGTCTTCACCCAATCCAATAGCATACTGCATGGGCATACGGTCGGCGATATAATAATGCATGATTTCCACTCATTACATGTGGATGACACCATATCCAGAGCTGTTGAAAAACTCTTGGATAGCGATGCAAAAGACTTTGCCGTAATGGACGGTGCCGATATGGTGGGTACCCTAAACCGCAGTGAGATTATCAAGGCCGTGGCGCAGCACGATGTTGAAACCACTGTGGGGAAAATTATGAATACTGAACTCAAAACGATTACACCCGATACACCACTGGAAAAGATTTATAACGAGCAGCAAAACACGACTAACTCATTGATGCCTGTGGTACAAAATAGCCGGATCATAGGCGTTTTGGATTTGGAAAATGTAATGGAATTCATTCTGGTGAAAAAAGCCCTCGCCAAGAGTAGAGGCATATAGAAAAGTAGACATTAAAACAAATCAATATAACCCATTCAAACATCTCATATCATGAAAACCATCATCTCTGACACCGACACACTCTTATTCGAAGAAGGCCTGAATACACTATATCAAGAATCTGATAGGTGGATGGCCGAAATCGATCTTTGGAAGTTTGAAGTATCCTTTTTTCAGAAGCTCTTGGACAGGCATTCTACCTCATTTGACACCATAGCTTTGAAGAAAGAGTTAGACCACTTTCAACACTTAATCACCTATTACGGTGGCGAATTGCTTGATGAATACAGGCATCAGACCAGGGAGCATATGGAAAGAGTGAAAGATCAATTGTCAAGTGTCAGTATTACGGATGAGGTCGAATTGCAAATAGAACATACCAAGCTCAAATGTAGCGTCGATGCCTTCCGTAAGGAATTCGGAAGTTACAAGCGCAGCTTGTTCGCCACACTAGGTGGCAATCTGGAGCTTCTTTGATTGATAGGAATCACGGATCGCTTTGATTGATGTCATATTTATTATGACTGCTTCCACCTACTTTAAAACTGTAAAATAAATGTTCCATCTAAAGGATAAATCAAAATGACACGCTTAGTTAGACATCAGAGACTTTTCCCAGAGATGCCGAGCATGTTTTCAGGCTTCTTTGATGATGACAATTTCTTCAACCGGAATTTTCGGGACTCAATGATATCCACAGTTCCGGCAGCCAATGTATTTGAGAGCGATACTGCTTTTCAAATTGAACTGGCAGTTCCTGGCATGACGAAAGAGGACTTTAACGTCAACATTGAAAATGGCAGTTTAATTGTCAGTGCAGAAAGCAAACAGGAGGTAGAAGAAAAGGAAGACCAGGCCACTCGTAAAGAGTTCAGTTACAGCGCCTTTACCCGCACTTTTGTAATGCCGGAAAGCGTAAACACTGAAAAAATAAAGGCCAAATACGAAGACGGTTTGTTGAAACTGACACTTCCGAAAAGGGAGGAAGCAAAGCAAGTACCCAAAAGACAAATTGATATCAGTTAGGCGCTATAAGAAAAAGATGTAGTTGACTGATTGGGTGAGAGAGGGGTTGCTTGGTGGAATTGTTAAGTGCCTCATCTATGCAGGCTTTAGCAGGGAAGATAGGTGTTGAGTAGAAAAAGCAAGCAAGAGGTGGTATCAGATTAGGCCAGCAATTATCTCCGGGCAACCTCCTGATTTTATGACTTAGAATCCAAAGTTAAAACCTACTCCAAATGATTAAGAAAATACTTGTACCCATCGATTTCTCCGAGTGCTCAAAAAATGCACTTAGAAGTGTCATCCCCATGGCAAGGAGAATGAATGCAGAGCTTCTATTGCTCAACGTATTCAGCGTACTATCTGCTGTCAGTGAAACAGGTGCTGAAATGTACCACGAACTGGCTGATGAAAAGGAACGTGAAATAAAGGACGACTTTCAGCAACTGATTGAAGACTTCCCTGAGCTCTCCGATGTAGAATTCAGTTATGTATTGCGACAAAACTATGTGCCAGATGCCATAAGCCAGGTCATCAGTGATAAGGAGATTGACCTAGTTGTTATGGGTACTAAAGGAGCCAGTGGTGTTGAAGAAGTACTGATGGGAAGCAATGCCTATCATGTCATCAAAAACACCCAAGTGCCCATTATCGCTCTTCCCGACGGAAGTCAGCTCAATCATATAAAGAGTATTGCGCTGGCCAGTGATTACAAGAAAATGGAGGACCCGAGGGTTTTAGAACCCATCACAGCGATGGCCCATCTATTTGGTGCGGAAATTCATATTCTTCACTTCAGCGATGGTGAGCACATTAGCGGTGAGGAAGCATGGGAGGCCAGAAAGTTAGAGAAATACTTAAAGAGATTCCAACACTCATTCCACTTCATAGTTGAAAAAGACGTGGAAGAAGGCATCAATAACTATCTCGAGAAACATGGTATAGGTATGTTGGCCATTATTCCTAGAAAACACAACTTGCTTGACAAACTCTTTAAGAAAAGCTGGACTAGGAAGTTGACCTGCCATACCAAAATACCACTTATGGCCATACACGAATAGACCATCAACAAGCATGTACTGGCTCGTTTAGCCTATGGTAATTTACAGAAGGCGATGCGCTTCTGTACCAAGAGTGCTAGCGGAGGTTTGCTCTCAGGTTTAACATTGGGAATAGGGTTTTTGACTACCACAGTAGTTCTAGTAAGTGCTGTGGTATTTTTTTATCGGTCATTACCCATCTGCACCCTACCCAAACACGGATAGAAACATCATCTTGATGACATATCTCACAAATCACTATGATGGCACTCATTTGATGCTGCTTGCTTACAGGCTATCTTCAGATGCTTGATAGGCTTATAGTATAAAGGCTTGAGATATGAAAGAGGCGTTGATCATAGTTGTTTTTGGTAGGCCAGGCTCTGGAAAAACCTACTTTGCCTCACGGTTAGCACACTCAATTGGTGCAATACACTTGAGCAGTGATGAAATACGTCACCAACTATTAAGGCACCGCACTTATACTATCGATGAGAAACGAATGGTCTATGACAGACTGTTTGATACCACTATGAGGTTGGCTTATAGTGGTAAATCCGTGGTATTGGATGCTACTTTCTACAAAGCAGCACTACGCCAAAAGCTGGAAAACAGCGCAAGGTCGTTGGGCATTTCTCCTATTTATATCGAAGTTAAGGCCGATCTCTCGATCATTAAAGAAAGACTGGCTTGGAAAAGGGAATATAGCGAAGCAGATTACGCTGTATACGAAAAAGTGAGCCGTGCCTTTGAACCACTGGATAAACCCCACCTGGTACTTGATTCAGAGCGGCAAATCACAGATATGCTTGATGAGGCCATTGCCTATTTAGAACTTCATTTGGAAACCCTGAAAATGAGTGATTGAGATGACGAAGGAAGAAGTAATACAGCTCGTACAAGGTTATGACCACCTTTACCCGGAGGCCGATGAGGTCGTAGAAACGCATATATCTTGGGTAATATTCATCGGTGATCTGGTGTATAAATTGAAGAAGCCAATTCAGTATTCTTTTCTTGACTTTTCTACGCTCGAGAAGCGCAAATACTACTGCGAGAGAGAAGTAGAATTGAACAAAAGATTGACTAAAGGCATGTACCTGGGTGTTGTACCTGTATACAGTGATGTTATGCTGTCCAACGACCCATATTCAGGGGATGACGATCCCATTGATTATGCTGTGGTGATGAAAAAGATGGACAGGACTCGGCAAATGAACCTTATGCTCACGCAGAATCAGGTGAATAAGGACCATATCAAAAAGCTATCCAAGAAAGTGGCTCATTTTCATAAAATGGCAAAGATCATTACAACACCTTTCAATTTGGATCAGGCCAAAGACAAGTTTAATGACCTACTTAGCGTCAGCCACTTTTTGAGCGGGTTCGGTAATCAATGTGCCACCAAAATAATTGACTCCGCCATTAGAACATCTGACGAGTTCTTGGGGGATGATATCATGCTATTCGTAAATCGTGCAGATGGAGGGTTTGTACGAGATTGTCACGGTGATTTACATGCGAAGAATATATTCTTGTACAATGATCCGGTTATATTCGACTGCATCGAATTCAATGATAGCCATAGATGCATCGATGTATTGGACGAAATAGCCTTTTGTGCTATGGATCTGGAGGCAAATGGTTTCCCAGCCCTTAGCTGCTTACTTTTTGATAGCTATGCTAATGAAATGAATTGCATACAGCTTCAGGAAGATTTCAAACTCTTCATCTATTATAAATGCTACCGAGCCAATGTAAGAGCTAAAGTCAATGCCTTAAGAGCGAAGTCGGCGTCATCAGAATCTGAGCGCATTAAACACCTATCTGAAACCTACAAGTACCTGGATCTAATGGTACATTACATGGATCAACTGTAAAAGGCATAGCTTTTCAAATCGCCTGGCATGCCGATCAGAGGTTAAATTCACACTTTTCTTGAATTAAGTAGAAGTATTTTTTGAATGGATAGGCGTTATGCTGCCATTCTTAATATAAAATTAACCTTGCCTCAATCGCGATCACAATGCAAATCGCTAAATAGCAACGTCAACCTACTACCTGGCAGGTGAATAGTACTATTTAATGGAGGGTAAGAATATATATAAGTACCTCGATGCACTTTCGAATGAGGCGCATGAACTTCAGATCGAGCATGAAGACAAGATCGTTATATTCAGCGACTTGCACATGGGAGATGGAGGGAGTACGGATGACTTTAAATTCAACGCTGATCTGTTCAGGACCGCCATTTGTGAATATTACAATGAACAGGGGTTTTCACTTGTATTGAATGGTGATGTAGAAGAACTGCAACGGTTCTCGCTCGCCAAAATTCAAAACCGATGGAAGGAGACGTATGACATCTTTGACCTTTTCTGCAAAGATGACCGGCTCTACAAAACCATCGGTAATCATGATCTCAACTTAGTAGAGCCACAGTATTCGGATTATCCTTACCCCCTATATCATGCGGTGAAGTTGAAATACAAAGACTTTATTTTCTTGGTATATCACGGGCATCAAGCTTCCAAGAGGTTTAAGAAGGATAATGAACTGGTAGGTTTTACCCTGAAGTACTTGGCTAACCCTTTACGCATCAGGAATTATTCTGTCGCTCATGACAGTACCAAGAAATACAAGATAGAACGAAGGGCCTACAAGTATTCTAACTACAGGAAAATTGCTTCTATCATTGGTCATACACACAGGCCATTGTTTGAATCAATGAGTAAGCCGAAACGTTTGAAGCACACTATAGAGCAGCTTTGCCGTGAGTACATTTCAGATAGCGGTGCTAGCAAAAACAAGATCAAAGAGAGTATCAACTCCTTTAAGAAGGATCTCAGGAAGATATACAAGGATAACCCCGATCGAAGGGAGGTAGATAGCCTATATGACAACCTGTTTCAAATACCTTGTCTTTTTAACTCCGGTTGTGTGATTGGAAAAAGAGGGATAACCTGCCTGGAAATCAGTAATGGGGAAATCAGCCTTATTCACTGGTTTGATAAAAATACCAGTAAGAAATACCTCGTGAATAGTGGTTATGATCCGGTTCAGTTCAATGGTGGAGATTTCTATCGGATGGTTGTCAACAACGAAAAGCTGGATTATATTTTCGCCAGAATAAAACTATTGGCAGGATGAGTGAGCAGAAAGGAAAGATACTTTTCATCTGTACCGGCAACTACTACCGCAGTCGCTTTGCAGAAATAGTTTTCAATAAATTGGCCGAGGAACAGTCATTAGGCATGACAGCTATATCCAGGGGTTTCACGCCACAAAGCCCGAATAATCCAGGCCCCATCTCACCATACGCCATCCAAGAGTTGAAGAAGAGGGGGATAGTGTTGAACGGCGAGACACGCTTTCCCATGCTCTTGGAAGAAACCCACCTTCAAGAAGCTGATCTGACCATCGCCATGAAGGGCCCGGAACATCGGCCGATGATGGCGCAGAGATTTCCTCGATGGGCCGACCGTATTACTTATTGGCATATCCATGATATACAGGATGCCCATCCCTACGAGGCGATGGCTTTGTTAGAAAATCAGGTGATAGAATTGGTTGAACAACTGGCCAACCAAGCTGACTAAAATCACGCCCTGCGCTGAAGCAGGTCATTACATTTCTATTTCTTCAGACTTAATTTCAATCCAAACAAAAAAGGGTCTGAGTATGGTTTGGATTGTCATCATAGGTTTGATAGTGATAACCATTGCGGCACTATTGATCACACCTCTGACCATCTATTTCGACAGTAACGAGCGACTGGCTTACGTACGTTTGAAATGGTTTTTCAAACTTTCAGGTAAGCTAGAAGAGGGTAAAGCTAAGTTCTATTTGAACACACCTTTCTACTGGGGCCATGTTGATCCTTTTCAAAAGGGCAAAACAAAGACAAAGGCCAAAAAGAAAGTGGTGAAAAAGGAGAAACCGAAACCATCCCAGCGTTCTCCCTGGCAAGTATTTCGACTCATACGAGACTTGATCAAAACCTTCGAACTCAAGTCCTTCATATTTAATGTTGATACAGACGATTACGTTTTGAACGCGCAACTGGTGCCTGTGATGAGCATTCTGAGCAGGAAGAATGTGCACTTATCCACCAACTTTCATGGAGAAGTGCATTGTCATTTAGAATTAGAAAACCGGTTACATAGGTGTATTGGGCCTGCACTCCGGTTTGCACTCAAGAGATAAACTCAAAACAAAACAGATTATGGACATGCATTATGATGACCTTTTAGGAAAGATTACCGAATTCATTAAGAATGAGGCAAAAACAGAAACTGTAATAGGAGAACCATTTGAATTAGGGGAATTCACTTGCGTCCCGGTAGTAAGGGTCGGTATGGGGTTTGGTAGTGGAGGA
Organism: Bacteroidota bacterium; assembly: GCA_039819065.1. Taxonomy (GTDB): domain Bacteria; phylum Bacteroidota; class Bacteroidia; order Cytophagales; family Cyclobacteriaceae; genus JBCBSS01. The sequence continues at coordinate 56,458 of JBCBSS010000002.1, read as the reverse complement.
GGCACCGGTGATGCGCCTAAAGCCGGAAAAGGTGAAGGTGCAGGAGCGGGAGCAGGGATGGGAATTGAACCGATCGGTTTTCTGGTCACACGACAAGATCAAATATCCTTTATCGGTACTAGCAAGAATAAAGGTATTGCTGCTGCTTTTGAAAAGATACCCGATGTGATGGGTAAGATTTTCGAAGCCAAGCAAAACAAAGAAGCAGCTACAGCTTAGGAATTGTTTCTTTGAAAACACTTTTGGAGAGTTGTATCAGTATCTGGTTTCCTTTCCTTTCTTATCGATACGCATTGTGGGCAGCGTAAATAGAAGTAGCCATTAACCTGATGTACGGCAACTCTCCTTCCTCTTTCATACCTGACCGTCTAAGGTGTCAGGTATTTTATTGTTTCCAAACCTCGCCGGTTCTATGTCGAACTTAGGTGTTTTAAGTAATCACCGGTAGGAATAACCACTTGCCCATCTAAAGACCAATTATAGATGTATACCCAGCAACTGACGGTGCCTGATGCTGCGTTTACCAATATCATTTGGCGTTCATATTCATAGGGCTTTTCGTAAGGCGCGCCAATCCCTTCATACTCATCTAATACTGCCAACAGTTCCTCATTTTGTATGGCATAAATGTGCCCATGCACATAATCATCAGGCCTATCAGAATGCACAAACCCCGGATACGCTCCTAAATCATACAGGCTGCCTTGAACAATTCCTTCAGAAACGAACTTTGTATATGTCAAAAGGTATTGGTGCATAGGGTGGTCGCTTAGAAGCAATGTGCCATACACGAAAAGTAAGTTATCTTTATCTATCATAGAATGGTAAAACCAAAAGCCCTCAGATGAGAAACGAATCCATGAATTTAGCCAAAAGTCTGTTATTGTTTTCCTTGCTTTCCATATCCCCACTGGCTTTAGCACAGGATAATAAGACCTTAACCGACTTCAACGAAAATCGCCAGGAAATTAATCGGAAGGGGATGCTCGTGCTAGGTGCTTGGGGTCTTGGCAATGTACTTGTCAGCGGTGCTATGCTATTCCGAACTGATGGCATTGACAAACGCTTTCATACCATGAATGTTGGATGGGGAGCGATAAATCTCACCATAGCAGCCTTTTCTTATAAAGCAGCGCTCAACTCTGTAGACGGCTTGACCCTCTCCGAAACCCTCAAAGAGCAAAACTTCATTCAGCAAGTGCTACTGTTTAATGCCGGTTTAGATCTGGCTTACATAGCCACCGGATTCTACCTCAGGGAACGATCGCTGCGATTTGAAACTGGTCAACCGAGCAAATTTGAGAATCTCAGAGGTTTTGGCAACTCTTTGATCATGCAAGGAAGCTTTTTGTTTGTATTCGATTTGGTAATGTTCATGGTTCACCAAAACCACCGTAAGACGGTTCTAACCCCTATTTTGGACAATATTACCTTGAGTTTCAATACTGTTGGTGTTTCCTTCAAATTCTAGCTTATAATTCGAACTTTGGAAAACACAACACGTTATTTAAAATAGTATGGAAAAAGACCAGAAGACAAAAAAGACTAAGGCTTCCGACGCCAAGAAGAATAAGATCGTAGAGGCCTATATTGAATATATTCTCACCCACGGAAAAGAACCCAACTCTGTATTCATATTTGCCAAGGAGCAGAAAATGAAGGAAGAACAGTTCTACGATTATTTCAACTCTTTCTCCGCTCTCGAAAAGGGTATCTGGAGCAGTTTCTTTGAAGAAACGAAAGCTGGCCTGGAAGCAGATGAGACTTATCATGATTACTCAGTAAGAGAGAAGTTATTGGCATTCTACTACACGTGGATTGAGGTATTGAAAGCTAATCGCAGTTATGTGAAACACAGCTTTCATAAAGTGAAGAAGCTAGAACGGCCACCTTCTTTCCTAAAAGATTTCAAAGACGAGTTTATTGCCTATACCAAAGAGTTGATCATGGAGGGTAACGCTTCCCAGGAAATAGTAAAACGACCGTACATCTCAGACCGCTACGCGGAGGGTTTATGGTTGCAGTTATTGTTTGTGCTCAGATTCTGGCTTAAAGATGATAGCCAGGCATTTGAGAAGACTGATGCCGCTATTGAAAAAGCGGTCAACTTGTCTCTCGACCTGATGGGAAGAGGACCAGTAGATACCATGATTGACTTTGCTAAATTTTTATATCATAATCGCTAGAACAAGAACGTATGAAGGAACAGAAGCGGATCCCTACTTCGAAAGTACAACGTGCTACGAAGTTTATTAAAACAGGGGCGAAGATTGGAGGGAATTACGTTAAACACTATACCAAAAAGGTATTTAATCCCAATCTACCGAAAGAAGAACTACACAGTGATAATGCTGCCGATATCTACGATTCGCTGAGCGAACTGAAAGGAAGTGCGCTGAAAGTGGCTCAGATGTTGAGCATGGACAAGAACATGCTTCCTACGGCATATCAGCAGCAGTTCACGATGGCGCAATACAGTGCACCGCCGTTGTCATATCCATTGGTAGTGAAGACTTTCAAAGAGACATTTGGTAAAGCACCGACAGAATTATACGACTCATTTACTAAACAGGCTGTCAATGCTGCCTCAATCGGTCAGGTTCACTTGGCCACACTAGATGATAAAAAGCTTGCTGTAAAAATCCAGTATCCTGGTGTAGCGGATAGCGTCAGTTCTGATTTGAAGATCGTGAAGCCGATGGCCACCCGTTTATTCAATATCAGTGTACAGGAGCTAGATCAGTTCATCGGTGAGGTAGAATCGAAGCTATTGGAAGAGACGGATTATGATTTGGAACTTCAACGTTCGGTGGAAATATCAAGCGCATGTAGTCACTTAATTGGTCTCAATTTTCCCAACTACTATCCGGAGTACTCTGGCAAACGGGTAATCACTATGGATTGGATGGATGGTGAGCATTTAGATGAATTCTTGAAAACTAATCCGAGCCAGGAAGTCAGGAACCAGGTAGGGCAGGCTTTATGGGACTTTTATGATTTCCAGATTCATACCCTCAAGCAGGTACATGCAGACCCGCATCCCGGTAACTTCATGTTCAGGCAAGACGGAACTTTAGGTGTCATAGACTTTGGGTGTGTGAAAGTGATCCCCACTGATTTCTATGATATGTACTTTCAGTTGATGAGACGAGATGTATTGAATAGTGACCCGGGAGAATTAGATCAACTTTTCCATGATCTACAATTCATCACAGAGAAGGATAGTGCCAAGGAGAAAAGCTTCTTCTCTAACATATTCAAAGATATGATCGAACTTCTCGGTAGGCCATTTAGAACTGATAGTTTCGACTTTGGCGATGATGAGTATTTCAAGAAGATTTGGGAAATGGGAGAGATGATCTCTAATATGAAAGAGTTCAGGCATTCTAAAACGGCAAGAGGCTCTAAACATGGATTATACATTAATAGGACCTATTTCGGATTGTACACGATACTCAATGACCTGAAGGCTAACGTTAGCACCATAGGTTCAAATGAGTCGTCTTTAGTTACTGCCTAGAAAATCTTAAGATAGCAATATGGGGAATCGTACATAGAAGGTGGTTCCCTCGTTTATTTTGCTTTCGAAACTGACTTTTCCGTTGTGCTTCTCTACAATGTCTTTGACGATGTATAAACCTAGCCCGGTAGAAGCCTCTCCTGATGTGCCTTTTCTGCTAGCCTTAGAGTGCTTTTTGAACATGTGCGGCTTGAATTGATCTGGAATACCTATGCCCTCATCTTTAACTGCAACACACACTGTTTTTTTCTCTTCTGTTATGGTTATGCTAATACTACCATGCTCGCGTGAGAACTTGATCGCATTAGAGATAAGGTTGTCAAACACCCGGATGATCTTATTTTCATTACCATTGATGAATATATCCTTGTCAGGAAGGTCGGTGAGATAGGATAGGTTCTTCTCTGATTGAACCAGTATTCTATAATTATCAGAAAGCTTACGAAGGCAATCAACTATGTTAAACTTGTCGAGTTTCAGAGGCTGTTCAGCATCCCCCAGGCTTGCACCCAGCAAATCCATGACCGTATTTTCGGCATTTCCACTGATCTTTTTGATCAGCTGTACATACTCGCTAATGCGTGCGTTGTCATCTTCTTTTTCAATCAACTCTATCAATCCGTTGATTTGAGACAGTGGGCTGGATAGGTCGTGGGAGACTATCTTTAGTATTTCGTCCTTCTCCTTGATCAGGTTGATCAATTTCCGCTCAAATTTCTTTCTCTCCTTGATATCCCTAATGATGGAAATGACCCTGGGGTTTTGTTCCTGTTTGAGTAGAATGGAGTTGATCTCTACAGGAAACAGTTTACCTTTTCTGGTTCTATGGACAGTCTCGAAGAGGTAGGAACCCTTTTCGATAAGAACAGTCATTTTTTCCTCTCGGTCGTCGTCATTATCAGCATTGATATCCAGTAAGTGAATATTATTAATGTCCTCTTTGCTATAGCCGTACTTTTCGTAGAAAACGTCGTTGACTTCAATGAACCTTAAAAAATTAAAGTCATTATCAAGCTCATAGATCAGCACTGGATCCTGGATATTATTGAAAATATGAAGATAGTCCCTTGTGTCAAGCATGACGTGTGATCTGACTTTACCTGTTTTCTTAGCCATGTAATGTTATTGCCGATACAGCAAGCTCTCCTTTGTCCGGTAGAACGTAGAGAATACTCACTTAAAGGGCATTTTTGATTACTTTAAATCGTTTGCTAACCTAGCTCAAACCTTGAACACAGGGTTTGTTGGGTATGTTCGTATCCGAAGGCCATCCATCAATAAGCCCGCATCAGTAAATCACATTTACATTCGAAAAAAGGCACTTTCGTTGAATTTGATCGTAAAACTGTCTTGCAAAAGTAATTCTAAAGAATACCATTTATAGCATCTTAAAAGGATTTGTATGAAAAAAAATTGGAACTCATTTAAACCAAACGCATCGCCATCAGTCAAAGAATTGATTTTAACGCAAACAAAAAACAAGCGATATGAAAACAATGAATTTGATCGGAAAATGGAATGGCCTATCAAAACTGGTAGTGATCATTTTGGTAGTAGGCCTGGCGTCATGTTCTGAAGATACTGAACAATTTATGAGCCAGGACTTAGTAGAAGAGACGACTCTTTTTGAAGATGAGCAAGACGTGGATGAAGCTTTGCAAGGTGAGACTGATGTGTTTGATGCCATTAACCTTGCACAGGTGCCACAGAATGGAAAAGTGAGTGAAGATCAACCTGCTGACAGTGCGTACGTCTGCGCGGATATTACACACGACAAAAGCAATCAAACCATCGTAATTGATTTCGGTGACGGTTGTGTGGGACTGGACGGTGTATTAAGGTCTGGTAAGGTGATTATCACATATACGGATCACTATTTGATTCCTGGAGCAGTATTGACCAAAACATTCGAAGACTACTTTGTGAATGGCAAACAGGTGGAAGGCTTCTTTACTTTGACCAACACCGCAGCCAACTTGAGCGCATTCCCTGAGTTTAACATCGTACTAGAAGGAGGTCAAATTACCTGGGAGGACCAGACGATAGCTACTCGTGAAAGCAATTTTGACCTTACTTGGATCAATTCGGCTAATCCATTGAGTGACGAGTTCCACAAAGAAGGTGCTGCCAGCGGTATGCGCAGTGGTGTCGAGTACAACATGACTATTCAGTCGACACTGATCAGAAAGAACATATGCAAACTGGATGGTGTGTTTATCCCGGTGCAAGGTGTGAAATTAATTGAAAGAGTTGGCCTGCCTACCCTAACCATTGACTACGGTGATGGAAGCTGCGATAGCAGAGTGGTGATAACACGTGAAGACGGTGCTTCCAGAACAATTGAGAACTTTAGAAGACTAAGAAGGAGAAGATAAGTGAATAGGTCTAAAGGTTCTGATTGACAGGAAGCAATCTCAAAAGCAAGTCATTTCGACCTTAGGAGAAATCTATCTCGATATAAGATCCCTAGTGATCAAAGAGATAGATTTCTCGTTTCATTCGAACTAGCTTAAAACGGGCTTTTGAGACGGCCTCCTAACATTGTTTTCGCATTTTAAACTTTTTACCTTTTGATTGCTACCGAGGCTGCTCCCGGATCCAACGTATCGGATTCCGAAGGGCAGCCTCACTTTTTTGTGGTTCTTATGGTTTGCTGCCTCGGTTGGAGTTATCCCCAACCGATTTGAAAAGACGCATAGCTAATACGCCTGGTTGGAGCCCGCAACTGCTTCACTTCAGATTGTTTTCTATAGCCAATAAGATTCCTTCGGAATGACTGTTGATGGTTAGTGTATCAAGTAGCCACTACTCATAGCATCAATTGATCATACCATCAACTCATCACCACATCATCGTATCATCTCATCATCAAACCTGATGCCTCGGTTGCAGTTATCTCCAACCGGTCTAAACCTGCTTTTATTATATTAACCGCCTTTTATTACTCGTTGGGAATAAATGAGGGTGTGAAACTATGAATTGACACGCCTTTTAAGGCGTGTGATCAAGACACAACCTTCCCTACGGCTTTAGCCGTATAACACCAACGTCAGCTTTTAATCGTACCATTATGGGCTAAAGCCCGGCTGATTGTAGCCTAACTAAACTATGGCCTAAAGGCCATAGCAAATCAACACATCCATAATATTCTGCTTAATTAAACAGCATTGAATCACACTTCCAAACCTGATGCCTCGGTTGGAGTTATCTCCAACCGATTTGAAAAGACGCATAGCCAATACGCCTGTTTGGAGCCCGCGACTGCTTCATTCAGATTGTTTCCTAAGGCCAATAAGATTCCTTCGGAATGACTGTTGATGGTAAGTGTGTCAAGTAGCCATTACTCATAGCATCAATTGATCATACCATCAACTCATCACCACATCATCGTATCATCTCATCATCACCTCAGTAAATCGACATATCCCGGATGAACATCATGCGCTTAGCTAAAGGGTATTAATTTCGGATTTAGACATTCTTCCTTCGAACATTTACCGCTGCGACTTGCTTTTTAAAGCTGGGGATTTGGTAACTCCTTCCTTACTTTTGTCAAAATTTCTGGTAATGAAGAGAATTATAATGGCATCGATGCTGGTGACAGCTTTGTTTTCATGTGCGGATAGCGATGAGTCGCGCAAGCAACGCTTTCTATTGATGGGCAACGACCAACTGGATGATCAGAACTATGATCAAGCAGCTTACTATTACAGAGAAGCACTGAAGGTAGACTCTTGTTATGCCGACGCCAGTAACAACCTAGGTATCATCAACTTCGAAAGAAAGCGGTACGATCAGGCTGTGTTGAATTATTCAAATGCGATTACCTGCAGACCGGATTTCTATGAAGCTTTGATGAACCGAGCCAGCACTTTCTATGAGCTCAAGGAATTCTACCGAAGCTTGGATGATCTGGAGTACCTGCAGCAAATCGCTCCTGATTCTTCAAAAGTTCACTTTAGCCTTGGCTTGACGAAAACCAAGCTTAGGAAGTACGATGAAGCATTAGCCCATTTCAATGACGCCTACCAGAGAGATTCTGCCAACCTCGAAACCTTGGTTAACACGGGGACCATTAAGTTCTATCAGCGCAAATTTGACGAAGCCAGCAGGGATTTGAATGCGGTGCTCAAGTATGATGATCCACATATTAAGGCGCATGCCTACAATGGCTTATCGCTTATTGCAGCTGAAAGGGAAAATTATACCGAGGCATTGCAAATGGTCAACAAAGCATTGGAATATGAGCCTAACGAAGGTTTCTTTATTAATAACCGAGGCTTCATTTATATCATGCTCGGTGAAATGGATAAAGCTGAGACAGATATCAATCAGGGAATCAGTCGTGATCCTTACAACGGCTGGGCCTATCGAAACAAAGGGCTTCTGTATTTGAAAAAGGGACAGGTAGAGCAGGCCATTACTACGTTGAAGCGTTCTTCTGAAATGGACCCTTTTATCGACAAAGTATACTATTTTCTGGGCAACGCCTACGCAGCTGCCAATGATAATGACAATGCCTGTGAAGCCTGGAAGAATTCAGCAGATAGGAGCGAGCCTGCGGGTAAAGAAGCCTTTCTGGCCAGTTGTTTCTAGTCTTTGGTAATTAAGATTACAGTCTTCTCTTGGTAAGCGCTTCTCAGAGGCAATGCTTGGGTCTTGGCTTACTCTCCATATTGAGACAGAAAGTAAGAGCCCATCCGGCTTGAGGATATAAGGGGATTAGATAACTGCCTATTCAAGAAACTTTCTCGGAGGTACGATAAACAAGCTTACGCTAAAAAGAAAAGCATTGTTCAGTTGATTTTCGATAATGATATCAGTATTCCTTCTTGGCGAACTGGTAAGGTCAAAATTGATATTTTTACGCATACCGCCTTCAACTCCGAACCAGAGCCAATCATGAATCTCCCTTTCAAGTGATATCAAAAAACGCACTTCTGACTTGTTGAGGAATAGGAAATTTGTGCCTTCGGGATTATTGAGATCTATGTCGATATTGTAACTCGCACCATTGAGTTCAGACGTAAGGTACACATAGCTCTTCTGGTCTAGCGAGCCGTAGCGCAACCTGGCTTTGACAGGTAGAATCGTTTCAATGCCCCATTGGGTATTGAAAGACTTATTGTAGGAGAAAATAGGAAAGATGGAACGTTGCCCGAAGCTATACCCAAATGAAAAACCAAATGCGTAGGATGTGTAATCATTCTTCTTCCAACCTACCAATGGTGTAATGGAGTATTTCAAAAAATTATTGGCGGAGATGTTACCGGTAGAAAAGTCCCCATTGAGTTGAGCATTTAATCGTAGTAGGTAATACCGATTAGTTCTGGTTGGTTTGACCAAGAATAAACTGGTTGCCAGGTTTCTTAAAGACCGGTCTTCCAGGTTGTTATAGAATTCAAATTCAGAATCGGTGTCGTCGAATCTGAACTCCTCGACGAAGTACTTGACCCCAACCGCCATTTTGAAATTATCTTTAAGCACAAGCGGTGCACGCAGTTGAAATTCCCATCGCCGGTTCCGCCTGATTTCATTACTGGAGCTGGATTGGTCGCTGCCATCGGACTGGATGAAGTAATCCGTTACGTTTTCCTGCTTGATAATGATCCCCTTGGATCTCGGAAGACCCATCACTCCAGGGGTGCAAAAAGTAGAATCATTACAGTTTGCCAGGTTGGACTGTCCATAGCAGAAGCAGAGAGACAGACTGCATGCCAACATCAAGACTAACTTTTTACCCATGCGCTCCTATGTAGTGAAGTACTAATATAATTATTAACCTCGGTAAGTCAGATCAAGTATAACGGAGTATTGAAAAATAATCAGTTTTGTGCTGACCGCATGTATGTAAAACGATGATAGGTTTTACATATCAGCCATTTAGCATGCGAAAGCTAGGAAAGGTATAACTCTTGTATTTTCATCTTGCGCTGTTTCTCAAGCTTTTCCTTCAGGTGGAGTGTTGGCTCAGCCATGCGTTCCCCACAATACTGATTGGCACATCGCTCACAAGTAGTATTGACGTCTTTTTTTGACAGCTTGGGATCATCTAGAAACCGAACAAGCCCTTTTAGTTTGTCATTAATGATCAAACCAATTGAGGTGCTTATCTCCACCGTATCGTTTAGAGTATCACGAGAGCCGAAGGAGATCATTAGGCATTCCTGGTCAAGGTCTATGTTTTTTGAAATTTGCGCGCTGCATAATACTTCGGTAGAAGGCTTAGCGTCTCGAAGTTCGTTCAATACATTGAGCGATACCCAACGTCGGCAGTAATGCTCATTAAGCACCGTGGCATGTGGGTAGTGTAGTTTAGAAAGGTGCAACTCTTTGGTCATTTCAAACCTGTCCGACTTCACTGCTCGTTTGAATTTCAAAAAGAAAAGCTCCCTTAGGCCCAAATGTTTTGGAATAATGCTGATCATCCTTTGCACAAAAGTTTCAGGAGTGGCCTGGTAGGTCTTCATTACTTTTTCCAAAGCTGAACCATCGAATGTATCCCTGGTGAAGAAGGCTTTCATATCTTCAATGAACTTCTGCTCTTCAATAATGAGTGCAGAAGCGAAGTAAGAAGCTTTAAAATTGTTTAATACTTCGTCAAATGAGTTGAGTTCCAAAATGGGGTTCGTAATAGGCCGATTTTTAAGCGCCATAAAACAAAACCCAACTTCCTTGGCCAATACGAAGATTTTTTGATGTTCACTCAATGCATCATTTACAATCAACTTTAGTTTTTCAGGAATCAGTATGTAGCGTGTATTGTTGAGTTCTGGGTCCTTCTGGAAATCTGTCATCTCGATAGCATAGCCGTACTCATCAGTAAGTACCTGTTCTAACTGTTTCAGAAGAGGCATCCCAGTATTGACCCTGAATTTATCAGCAAAAGCACGAGACTGTGCCTCCAATTCCTCAAAATGATTGTCGTGAAGTTCCTGATACGATCTGAGTACAGAAAAATAGAAGTTCTCCACGCTCATATCATAGTTGCGTGCCATTTCTATGAAAGTATTGATAAAAGCACTCAGCTTAGTAGGCGCATTGGAGAGCAGTTCTATCACCCTTGCTGAATCGATGTCAAAGAAATCAAGTGGAAGGTCGTTCAGGATATCCGACTGCAGCAATTCCGATAACGGAGATAGTTTTTTACTCAGTTTAAGTGATACAAGGTGGTCATAAGATACGTTGAGCGCATCGGCTAGTGAGAAGATTTTGTCCGCCTTAGGGTATTTTTTGCCCTTTTCTATCTCATTGAGATAAGAGACGGAGACTCCTGCTTTAGTAGAAAGCTCACCCTGAGAGAGTTTTTTGTCCAATCGCAGCTGCTTGAGCTTCAGAGCGAATATCAACTTAACATTATCAGTTCTTTTTTTCATTCAGCGATTTGATGGTCAACAGGTTCAAAAATACGCAATTTTAGGATACTTCACTCATTGCGAAAAATAACTTAAGACGAATTTTATTAAAAAAGCGAATTTTCGCTTGCTTTATATTTTTCGCAATCCTATATTTGAATTAAATCTTTTAAAAACCTTAACACTGCACCATCATGAAATTGACAGCAGAAAAAACAGATCGAATAGAGGTGGTCGGCAAGTCCTTTGCCAGTGTAGAAAAAGTGCTTAGTCCTGAAGCGCTGGACTTCATCGCCTCACTTCATAGATCGTTCAATGAAAGACGCAAGACGCTGCTTAAGGCACGTCAAGATAGATTGACTCAAATCAAGAATGGTGAGCCTCTTATGTTCCCAATCGTCACTAAGAGTATCCGTGAAACGGATTGGGAGGTAGCAGATATCCCAGCTGACCTACAAGACAGACGCACAGAAATAACAGGACCTGTTGATCGTAAAATGATCATCAACGCGCTGAACTCAGGCGCTAAAGTTTTCATGGCTGACTTTGAGGATGCTACTTCGCCAACTTGGGAAAACGTAATCAGCGGGCAGGTAAATCTTTTCGATGCCATCAGAAAGCAAGTAGACTTCGTAACGGCTCAGGGGAAATCTTATGAACTGAATGATGAAGTGGCTGTACTGAAGGTAAGACCTCGTGGTTGGCACTTAGAAGAGAAGAATGTCTTAATAGACGGCGAGAGAATGTCTGCATCCCTTTTCGACTTTGGCCTATACTTCTTTCATAACGCCAAAGAACTACTTAAAAGAGACTCTGGCCCTTACTTCTACCTACCGAAATTAGAAAGCCGTTTCGAGGCGCAGTTATGGAATGACGTTTTCGTAGAAGCACAAAAGATGCTTGGTATCCCTAATGGTACTATCAAGGTGACTGTACTCATTGAGACTATCACCGCTGCTTTTGAGATGGAGGAAATATTGTACGAATTGAAAGATCACATTGCGGCCCTCAACGCTGGAAGGTGGGATTACATCTTCAGCGCCATCAAGAAATTCAATGATCAAATTCTACCGGATAGAGGTAGCGTAACGATGAACGTGCCGTTCATGGATGCTTATGCGAGATTGCTCGTACAGGTTTGCCATAAAAGAAACGCCCATGCCATCGGTGGTATGGCGGCCTTCATACCAAGTAAAGACGCAGAGGTCAATCGCTATGCTTTGACCAAAGTACGCTCTGATAAAGAAAGAGAAGCCAACATTGGATACGACGGTACGTGGGTAGCACACCCTAAGTTAGTACCCGTAGCGATGGAAGTATTCGATGAGAAGTTGGCCTACAGAGCCCACCAAAAAGATGAACTTTTGAGCGATCAGGAGATTAAATCAGGCGACTTGCTCAATTTCGAAATTCCAGGTGGAAAAGTCACCGAAGAAGGTGTTCGCCAAAACATACATGTTGCCATACTTTATATCGCCTCATGGCTTAAAGGAACCGGAGCAGCTGCATTGTACAACCTGATGGAAGACGCTGCTACAGCGGAGATTTCACGCGCTCAGGTTTGGCAATGGCTTCATTACAACGTGAAGTTAGCTGATGGAAGAGAGATGACTGATGCTATTTATGAGGAGTTACTCAAATCAGAAACTGAAAGAATATTAGAAATGGTGGGAGAAGAAGAATACGTCAAGGGCAAATACGCCAAAGCGAAAGAGCTGTTTGACGAGATGGTCAGAAAAGACCAATTCGACGAATTCCTAACCCTTAACGCATACGAATTTATTTAAAAGAACCTTTTTTAAAATATATAGAACATGAATCGTCAAGATAGAATTAATCGGGTATTAGAAAATTGGACTTCACCACGTTGGAATGGAGTAGAACGTCCCTATACAGCAGAAAAAGTAGTCGAGTTGAGCAACTCTATAAATATAGATTACACGTTGGCAAGACTTGGGGCTCAAAAGCTTTGGGACATGTTACACACAGAAGATTATGTGGCTGCACTCGGTGCCCTGACTGGTAATCAAGCTGTTCAGGAGGTACAAGCTGGCCTTAAAGCCATTTACCTAAGTGGATGGCAAGTAGCGGCTGATGCCAATCTGGCCGGTCAAATGTACCCTGATCAGAGCCTTTATCCGGCTGATAGTGTGCCTTCAGTAGTAAAAAGAATCAACAATTCTCTATTGCGCGCTGACCAGATACAGAACGTAACAGGAGATGGGGAAGTCGATTGGATGGTGCCTATCATGGCAGATGCAGAGGCCGGTTTCGGTGGCAACCTGAATGCTTTCGAATTGATGAAAGCTATGATCGAGGCTGGTGCTTCAGGTGTACACTTCGAAGACCAACTTTCTTCCGCTAAAAAATGTGGCCACCTTGGTGGTAAAGTACTAGTGCCTACCCAAGAAGCGATCAACAAGCTGGTTGCAGCGCGTTTGGCTTCGGATGTAATGGGCGTACCAACTGTACTAGTAGCAAGAACCGACGCTGATGCAGCCAATTTGATCACCAGTGATATCGATGAGCGCGATCAGAAGTTCATCACAGGTGAGCGTACCAGTGAAGGTTTCTACAATGTAAGAAATGGCTTGGAGCAAGCTATAGACAGAGGTTTATCTTATGCTCCGTTTGCAGATTTGATCTGGTGCGAAACTTCAAACCCTGATCTAGGTCAGGCCAGAGAATTTGCTGAAGCGATCAAGTCGCAGTATCCTGAGAAAATGTTGGCTTATAACTGTTCGCCGTCATTCAACTGGGCTGCTAAATTGTCTGAGGGAGAGATGCTTTCATTCAGAGAGAATCTAGCTGACATGGGATACAAATTCCAGTTCATCACATTGGCAGGTTTCCATGCATTGAATACCAGTATGTTCCAGTTAGCCAGTGCTTACAGAGATAGAGGTATGGCTGGTTACTCAGAACTTCAGGAAAAGGAATTTGCCTTAGTAGAACAAGGTTTCAAAGCTGTTAAGCATCAATCGTTTGTAGGTACGGCTTACTTTGACGCTGTGCAGGAAACTGTTACCAGCGGTGCGGCTTCTACAGTGGCGCTTAAAGGGTCTACAGAAGAAGCACAGTTTTAATTTGAATACAAACAATTTGTAATAAATGGTATTAAACCCTAGGGTAGAACCCTAGACCCGAGCTTCCGGGGCAAAGCCCTGGGAATTAAATCACAACTTTCTCGTCTGCCGATCGCGTGCCGCAAATAGCTTCAGCGATGGCGCAAGCAGTCGCGAAGGAAGATTAAATCCACAATCACTTTTCGGATAATTCCGGCTATTTCAGATGTTTATTTTGTTTAGACAAGAGCTTGGTGCAAACCAGGCTTTTGTCATTTTTATGGCAAACTAAGTGATTAGGTTGTTGTTTATAAGTGCATGATCAAAAGCTGGAAACTACTATTGATTGTGCTGCTTTTAAGCAGTTGCAAATTCACACCCTACAATGGCAATGACAAGTATAATGGAAAGGCCGTTCTACCTCTCGAAGAAGCACCTCATGTTAAGAACTCGTTAGAATGGTGGTATTTCACCGGGCATCTGCAAGAAGAGGGAACAGACAACGTATACGGCATTGAGTATGTGTTTTTCCATTTTAATCCACGTAATAAGAACGACTATATAATGGTCAATGTGGCCGTATCTGACCCACAGAATCAGGCTTTTCACTACGACTACAAAATCACCAAACTGGATACACTGCTTACCAATGATCTCCCCATCAACTTACAGGTAGAAAAGAAAGGCGAAGTATGGTCACTGTCGGGGCTAGAAGGGGAGTATAATATCAAATCACGTATGACCAATCATGATATTGCTTTAGACTTGACTACGGTGCCGGATAAGCCGGTATTGTTGCACAGAGGCACCGGGTACGAAAAATACGGAGAATATGCAGAAGCAGGATATTATTCTTACCCTAGAATTACCGCTACCGGCGAGCTTATCTACAATGGAGAAGTGAAAAAAGTCAAAGGTGACTTGTGGTATGATAGGCAATGGAACTGCATTGGCGTATGGCAAAGGGAGGTCTCGTGGGATTGGCTATCGGTTCAGTTCAAAGAAAGCAAGGAAGAGTTAATGCTCTACGCCTTAACCCATAGAGCTGACGGCGTTACTATTTATGGAGGTACACATTTTGGGGAAGATAATACCAATACTTATATATCTGGCGAGGATATAATGATAGAAGAGCTTGATTATTGGGAGAGCCCTGATTCTAAATCTAAATATCCCATCAAATGGAGTGTGAAAGTGCCCAAGTTGGGGTATGATTTGGTCATTGACGCACTGATACCGCATCAGGAACTGAAATTGAAGTTCACACCGATTCACAAATTGTATTATTGGGAAGGAATGTGTAAAGTTGAGGGAACGAAAAATGGTGAACCTGTTACGGGTGATTCCTATGTGGAGATCACCAACCGAGAAAAAAAACCGATATGACATTTGTTGATTTTGTGGGCAAATTAGAACAGCGCCTGCAACAGCCTCTTCCTGGCCGTGATGCACAAATAAGGATGTCTGCCAAGTTTGACCCGGCCATGAAAGACAAGTACTTTAGTGCACCGGATAGTGCTCGTCTGGGAGGAGTCTTAGTGCTTTTCTATCCTTCTAATGGTAGCATTTATTTACCATTAATGAAGCGACCTGAATATCCCGGAGTGCATAGCGGCCAAGTAAGCTTCCCTGGTGGGAAGAAAGAAGACCAGGACGATGATTTGATTCAAACGGCTTTGAGAGAGGCCGAAGAAGAGGTAGGAGTGGTTCAGCAGGATGTGAAGATCATTGGAGCCTTATCAGAGCTTTTCATCTTTGCCAGCAACTTTAAGGTGTTGCCTACCATTGGTTATGTCGAATCCCGCCCTGAGTTTATTCCCGATCAAAAAGAAGTAGTACAGATCATTGAAACTGATCTGCAGGCTCTTCGAAATCCACATACCATCAAAGAGACAGATATCCCCATTTCCAAAGGATACAAACTAAGAGCCCCTTATTTTGATATTGACGGTCACGTAGTTTGGGGGGCGACTGCCATGATGTTAAGTGAGTTGGTGCATGTCATCAACGAATTAGACTAATTCAATATTGATTAGGTACGCTTTTTTGCGTGTAATGCCCATTTCATTTCTACCAGCCATTAAAACGGTGACCTGCTCAAGGCTCTGTCACTTGTAATGTCTGCCGACTTTTTATAAATACATTTCGCTTATCAACCCACCTCTATTCAGAGCTTTATAACGCTAAAAAGTATATTAACGCTCTTTTTGTTCCTCTTGCCGGTACAACGCTTTTAATGTCACATAAGTGATTATTGTACGAAGAATAGTGAATGGCGTATTACCGATGTAAGCATTTTACCTAATTTTTACCTTTTCTAGTGCAATAAGGTTATAATTTGGACTTTCGGTTACAATTGAAATCCTTTAAGGAAAAATTGTCTTTGTTGCCTATTTTTTTATGACCTTGAAAGCCTTTTGTTCGTTTTTAACATTCGTTTTGAGCCCACTTTTTGTTTTAGCTCAAACATTTCAGATCAACTCTACCAGTCAGTTGTCACCCATAGGACGTGGTGATTTTCAGCTTGTTGACGTTAACAACGACGAGCGCGTAGATGTAATATTATCAGGAATAAATGATATTGGGGGACGTTTTGCTGCTGTTTATCGAAATAATGACGATGGAACTTTCACCAACTTTGGTGTTGGGTTGCCGCAGGTAAGTGATGGGGGTATTGCCTTGGGGGATGTTAATAATGACGGCTTGGTTGATATTTTCATTACTGGAGAAGACGATGGTGGAACCCGATTATCACAACTCTTTGTAAATCAAGGCGGTGGCATCTTCACCCTTTCTACCCAAGATTTCACAGGGCTTGCATTTGGTAGTGTTGAGATAGTGGATCTAGACAATGATGGTCTGGTTGACATTGTGGCCACTGGGATTGATCAGTCTGGAATTGTATCCGCTAAAACATATATAAATACAGGCAACAGTCAATTCTCAGAGATCACTACCAATATAGAAGGAACCAGTAATGGAGACCTTTTGATCTTCGACTTCAATAATGACGCCTACCCGGATATTCTCGTAAGTGGTTTAAACGGCGTCAACCAAAGGGTCACCCAACTCTATTTAAATAATCAAGATCGTACTTTCACCCTAACTGGTGTCGGATTGCCTGCAGTACGCTCGGGTGTATTGGCGGCGGCTGATTATAATCAGGATGGTTTTCAGGATCTTTTTATTTCGGGTAATCAGGCTGGTTCTACCATAATCAATGACATATACTTGAATAACGCCGGAGGTGGTTTTATTCTGGACGCCTCCTTAACACCGCTGGAACAAGGCACTGCCGCTTGGGGTGACTTCGACCATGACGGAGACTTTGACATCATTACCAGTGGATTTGATTCACCCAACTTCAGGACATTCTTATATGAGAATACCGGTACTGGTTTTGTAGAAACAGGTATTGGATTTCCTGGTTTGACTGATGGGAACCTTAACTGGGCTGATTATAATGGAGACAACAAGCTTGACCTGTTTGTTAGCGGTTTTTCCTCTTTAGGGCCCATTACCAATGTTTATGACAACGACCTGGCTAGTGTAAATGCACAACCGGGTGCTCCGAATAATCTTCTGGCCAGTGTAGAAGGAGACTCAGTCATATTCAGCTGGGATGCTGGTACCGATACTGAGACAACCACATCGGGACTTGGTTACAATATCTATGTGGGCACCACGTCGGGAGCTGTCGATTTGAGATCACCATCGGCGGATTTGAGCAATGGCGTAATCAGAATTCCCAGGGTAGCCAGTAGCCCGAGGATCTCAGTCTTAGGGCCTTTCCCGGAAGGTACTTATTTCTGGAGTGCGCAAACTGTAGATGCAGGTTTCAGAGGATCAAACTTTGCCACAGAGCAAAGCTTCGTGGTGTGTGATCCTGTCGATATAGGCAGGGATACCAGTATATGTGTTGGTCAGGTGATCGCACTACAAGCAGGCACGGCTTCTGACGTTGTCAATTGGTTTTCCAGAGAGCAAGGACCCTTAGCCAACAATACCAATCAAATTTCTTTTACGGTTGTTGAGGATGACTCCATTTATGTGACAGTAGAAAAACCTTTAGGGTGTACCGTATCAGACGGGTTTAACGTAACGGCACTTGCCTTGCCATCAATAGATATAGGTACAACTGAAGCAATTTGTGATGGTGATACAGTGGCTTTAAGTGCTGGTATTCTCTTTCCTACTATCGAATGGAGTTCTTTCCGCGATGGTCAGTTCAGCAGTGATCTGGATATTGCTTACACTGTAGATAGAGATGATACCGTACGACTGCGTGTTGAAGATGTTAATCAATGTGTCAATACAGACTCCCTGATTATCGAAGTGGTACCACTTCCTGTGGTAGACCTTGGTCCGGACCAGACCATTTGCCTGGGTAGCCCCATTAATTTGACCATGGCTGGAGATTCAGTCAACTGGCAGACGACTAACGGGCTAGAAGCGCTCAACAATACAGCATTCCAGTTCGATGTGGTTGAAACAGATACGGTAGTTGTAGAGGTATTCGACCTGGTCAGCAGATGCAGCAATCAGGATACACTCATAGCTGATTTTTTCGAACTGCCTTTAGCAGATGCAGGTCCCGATCAAGTCACGTGCCCTGGCACAACTATAACCATTGGCGGTGATTATACTGGATTTACCGATCTGACTTTTTCATGGACTCCATCTGCTACGCTGGATTTTGACGATGTTGCTAATCCACAAGCCAGTCCTAATGAAAATACTGAATATGTACTTACTGTTGGAGACCTTAACGGTTGCCAGAATATGGATACGGTACTGGTTAGGCAGGACAGTGCTTCTGTAATCACCATCGGAGAAGAGCGGAATATCTGCTTGGAGAGCAATACTACCCTTGGAGGTGATCCCACAGCCACAGGTAGTGTCCTTTCCTACACTTACGAATGGTCACCATCCGCCAGCTTGGATGATGCTCAGAGCCCTAACCCCATTGCTACTCCCACTGAAACCACTACTTATCGATTGATCACGAGAACACTGAATTGTATCGTAGATACTTCTTTCGTGACGATCAACGTGGATCCACTGCCGGTGGTAACGGTAGAACCAGAGATCATAACCATTGGATTAGGCGAAATAGTCACTTTAACTGCTCAAGGGGGTGTATCCTACTCATGGACACCATCTGAAGGATTGAACAACATTGCCATTCCTAATCCTGAAGCTTCGCCTGAACAAACCACATTGTATGAGGTGGAGGTGACTGATGAAAATGACTGTATTTCATTTGGCAGTGTCACTGTGCAGGTTAGAAACCAAATCTTTATCCCTGATCTGTTTACACCAAACGGTGATTTTAATAACGACTCTTTTAGAGTATTTGGCGATGGTATCGCTACGCTCTCGCTAAGAATTTATGACCGTAATGGGGAGTTAGCCTTTAGCTCGGACGATATCAACGAAATTATGGAAGACGGCTGGGACGGTAGCAAAGATGGTGAGCCTATGCCCAGCGGTCACTACGCCTGGGCCATTGAGGGTGAATTTTTTGACGGCTCCAGAATAGAATTTCAAGGGAATACTTCTGGCATATTAAAATTGATCAGATAGCCTATGAGGAAGACTTTTACTGCAACACTATTTTTTATTGTTACTTCTATGGGAATACTGAGTGCTCAGGATGTGCGCTTTTCCCAATATGAGTACACGCCCCAGTTGATAAATCCTGCTGCTACAGCAACAGATGACTATCTCATCGGCTATATCGATTACAGGTCACAACGGGTCAGCACTGACTTGACTTTCAATACCGTTTCTGTCTTCGGAAAAAGACCTCTTTTTAATAAAGATGGAAAACGAGTGGCAGCGGTAGGCATAGGCTTTCTGAGCGATAGCGGAGAAGGCTTGGCCGATATCAACCTATATGGCTTGTCTACCACCTTTGCCTATAATTTCTACTTAGGTGAAAGACTGGCCTTAAGTACGGGAGCGGGTCTGAGCTTTTCCAGAAGAGAAGTATCATTGGACGATTTCACCACCGGTAGCCAGTGGGTAGATAATCTTGGTTTCCTACCCGATGCAGGTACAGGTGAGAATTTTCAGAATTTGAGTACCAATTTTCTAAGCGTCAATGCGGGACTTCAACTCTACCAGGAAGATGACAATGGCAATATGAAGCATTACCTGGGCTTTTCGCTCTTTAATGCCAACCAACCGGACGAATCTTTTTTGGATAACGATGTGCCAAGGCCTATCAGATATTCACTGCAAGCAGGAGCAAGAGTATTCGAGAATGACAAGTATGCCATCTCCCCGGAGGTCATTGCCGAAGGGCAAGGCGGTACCAGCTTTTTGGGTGTAGGAGCCAATTTCACCTATTATTTGAAAGATCAGAATCCTTATGACCCCATTCGGGACGGGAGCATCAATTTAAAGATCAGGAATGTCATCGATGAAATCATTGTGCTTGGCATTCAGCTCAATCAGCCCAACTTCAGCGTAGGCTTTAGTTATGACATCGGCTTGTCCTCAGAAGATCTGGACCCTACAACGTACGCCACCGAATTCGCTTTTTCCATCAAGAAAAGAATAACACCTAAGCCAAAAACCCCAGCCAGGGCGGTGAACAACTATTCTATTAAGCAAATCAGGCAGTATTATAACAGACCTTCTTCTCAGCAACCAACCAATAGTGGCCAGACACAGGGAGAAGGCAATGAAGATAATAATAACGACACTAGCGGTGATGGGACATCCGATGTGGGAGAAGTGCAATTCGAACTAAAAAGAGAGTTCAGCTTTGGCTTCAACCAAGCCATACTCGATGAGAGTGACAAGCGATATCTGGATGATTTAGCTAATCTCTTAAAGGTCAATGCCAACCTTGAATTACAGATCGTTGGTCACGCCGATAATATCGGAACTGAAAACGCCAACAGAAAAATATCGATTGCTCGCGCTAAAGTAGTGGAGGCTTATTTGGTGGAGCAAGGCATCAGTAAGAGACGAATTAAGACAGAAGGAAAGGGAGCTAGTGATCCGCTTGTAGCCAATGATACCGAGGCCAATAGAGCCAAAAATAGAAGAGTAGAATTCATTATCTATAAAAAGTAGTGAGATACTGAGAAGCACAGTTTGATCAAAAAAGTAATATATATCGCTATCCTCAATATGGCCCTCGGCTTTGGCGCAAGTGCCCAAAACCTGGAGAGTATTGGCAAAGAGGAAAAACCTTTGAAGGTATCAGGAGGCGCTTCCCTCAATCAGGTTTTCTATGCCACCGATGCTGATGGTATCAGAAGAGACCCCTATACGTTCGTCTTGAGTGGTAGCTTGAATTTTAGCTTATACGGATGGAGTGTGCCCATTTCTTATACTTTGTCTAATCAGAATAGCTCATTCCAGCAGCCATTCAATCAATACGGCATTCACCCTCAGTATAAGTCTGTCACTGCCCATATCGGCTACAGCAGCATGAATTTTTCTCCATATACGCTGAACGGACACATTTTTCTAGGTACTGGCGTAGAGATAGAACCTGAGGGTAAATTGAAGGTCAGTGCCATGTATGGGCGTTTATTGAAAGCGGTAGAACCAGATACGACATCAGAAAATGCAGATATTCCTGCTTTCAGAAGGCGGGGATATGGCTTGAAATTGACCTACGGAGAAGGTGGGGATAAAGTCGATGTCATCCTATTTCGATCCAGGGATGAGATCAACTCTATCGACTTTGTGCCTGAAAGCCAGGAGGTGCTACCGGAAGAAAACCTTGTTTTGAGTATTGGTGGTGAGAAGACCCTGTTCAAACGTTTTAAGGTATCGGCAGAATACGCGGGTAGTGCATTGACCAGAGATATCAGGGCAGAAGAGCGTAGTGGTGATCCTGACAATATCTTTTCTTTCGTGGGAGGGCTTTATACCCAACGCGAATCCTCATCCTACTTCAATGCCTTCAAATCCTCATTCCAATATACTGCGGAGAAATACGGTTTGGGCATCAACTACGAACGCATCGATCCCGGTTATGAAACACACGGCGCTTATTTCTTCAATAACGACCTTGAGAATGTCACGGTAAATTTCAATACCAGGCTCTGGAAGAATAGAGCCAATCTCGCTACCAATGCGGGGCTTCAACGCAATAACCTCGACAATGATAAGATCAGTGAAATGGAACGATTCGTGGGGTCGGTGAATTTGGGAGTGGTGCCTTCGGAAAGGGTGAACGTGAATCTCTCCTACAGTAGCTTTCAGTCTTTTACGAATATCAGGTCACAATTTGATTTCATTAACCAACTTACACCATTCGAGAATTTCGATACGCTGAACTATCGGCAGATCAATCACAGTGCAAATGCCAATGTGAGTTACTTCCTGAGTAAGCCTGGAGCAGAAAACCGAAAAATGCTGACCACCAGCTTGTCCTATAATAGAAGTAACGACGAGCAAGGAAGCACTGAGAATATCACCAATTTCTATAACGCCAACCTGGCTTTCAATACCAATTTCAAGCAGAGCGGATTGGGGCTTACGGTTTCTGTAAATGCTACACAAAGCAGCCTGGAGACCAGTGAGAGTTTTACGTTCGGCCCGAATGTCGCGCTGAGTAAGGCTTTTCTGGAAAAGAAGTTAACCACCAGTGCGGCACTTTCCTACAATGCCAGTTTCGTGAACGGAGACCAAACCGGTGAGATCATCAATTTCAGGCTCAATGGCGGTTATAGGGTAGGCAAGAAGCACAACCTGAACCTTAGCCTTTTTATGCTCAGGAATAATGCCCAAACAGTCAATATAGATCCATTTAATGAGTTTACGGCCAACATGGGGTACGCCTATCGTTTTTAGTATGAGATCCAATTTTGTAAAACATATCGCCCTCACATTATGGATAGCATTGCTATCCGTGACATTGGGTTATGGGCAGGATCTCTACAATCACGCCAAAGAGAACCCTTTTGAAGGCTACGAAGAAGACTTGTCTTCAGCCATTAGTGATTTCAAAACAACGACTGGTTTTGATGTACAGGTCATCACTTCCTACCAATATGGGGAAAGTCAGCTCATCGAATATGTGAGAAATTGGGTGAACCAATCCGAAAGCAAAGGCTTTTTGATTGGACTCAACCTTTCTGATGAAGGCACATGGGAGGATAACCTCAAGGTGGCCGTCGGTCGTAATGTGACAGACTCCGATCAATTCACAGCTTCCGGCATTCAGGCAGTAGTGAGAGAAGTAATGGTGCCCATTCTCAAAGAAGTAGAGATCACCATTACCAATGATCTCAATGAACAGGAGAAAATACTCTTTGGACCATCCCTTAAATATGTCAAGAGCATAGAAATAGGACTGGCAGAGATGCTACGGCGTCTGCCTATGGAACAAGTGGATGTCGAGTTTCCAGTGGTTCAATTCGCTCAGCATGCGCAGCAGAACTATGGCTTTGACAAACGTGGTGGTAGCGTAATTTTTGGTGAATACGAGCAAAAGCAAATTCGTGGAACAAACGTTTATGTGCCCTGGAAGTCAATTGCGACAGGTGCTACCGATAAGGTCGATGTAAGTGTAGAAGTGGTCGGCAGTGACATAAGCGTAGGTGATATACAGTATAAAACAGCTTCAGCACCCGTAACTGCACAACCAGGTCCTGATGATGCCACTAGGACCCTAAATCTAAACGGCGGCTTCAGTGGTAGTGTACAAGAGCTTCAGGCCTTCTATCGCCATCCGGACGAAAGGGAAGAGTTACTCGCCACACTTAACATCAAAGCATATGACCAGGAACGCTTCAATTTGGTCATTGTTCCTGTCGACGATAATGCATGGCCATCTGGATACAACTTTAATAATGTCGTAACCGAACTCAATAAAGCCTATAACCAGGCGGTGGTACAGTGGGACGTGACACTTAATAGTCCAGTACAGACTGACCTGAATTTCAACCAACGCTTTGATGACGGAGGTACGGGCTTGCTTTCCAACTACACCGGTGATATGAAGACGGTGTGGAGAGCTTTCAAAGATCAGTATGACAAGGATAACGCCACTTATTATCTATTCTTAGTACGCAATCCTGCTTCTGGCCTTAAAGTAGGCTACATGCCCAAGAAGCGCCAATATGGCTTTCTTTTCCTGGATAATATCTATTCAGAGGAGAATATGGTCAAGAGTATCGCGCACGAACTCGGCCATGGTGCTTTTAGGTTATCTCATCCATTCAGTGATTTCGGTCACGCGGACCGCGCTTCCGATAACCTCATGGACTATCAGGATGAAGGGCTGGCACTGAAGAAATACCAGTGGGACTTCATCCACGATCCCGAGAATATGTCGGCGATCTTCCAGGATGAGGACGATGCGGCTAGCGTGCGTGTAAGCAACCTTCACGAATCATTTCTAAATGAAAGCCACGCCTCCTATACGCTTGTTAGCCCGGCTGGAACTTATGTAAACCTACATGAGAGAACCAAGAACATAGTTTTCGCCTATGGATTGGTAAGCATTGAATATAAGGATATCGTCACCGGAGTATTGAGGTCATTTACGACCGAAGATGATATCAGGTTTGATGCAAGGTTTAGTGGAACAAACTTTTTGGGCTACTTTGATACCGACGGAAATGAATATGAGCCTTCTAATTATTTAATTGCTCATCAGCCCCAGAGTGTCGTCATGGCACTGCCCTGTGAAGACGCGTATACAATTTATAAGATAGGCGTATCTGGCCTGAATGCTTACAGCCCCAGAAGCCCCGCACCAATACTAGACGAATCCAATTTCTCTTTTAATCCCTTCGATGGGAGCCATCAAATCTTAGAAACGAGATCCTACGAATATGATTTGGCTCCTGGGATTTTTGGGGATAATCAATGGAGCATACGAGAAGAATACGTGGATATGCTGTCGGGCCACTGTGGTACCCCTCAGCATTTATTGTTAGCGAAGATAGTACAGATCAAGACTATCTACCCAGCTCTTTTCGACAAGTTTAGTAAGCTGGTTTACTTCGATAATTGGAGCGGCATAGAGGGTGTCAACCGCAATAATCCTCCTTCACCGGGAGCTTCCAGCAATGGATATATTGAACCTGGGATCTTTGATGAAAAGATGCGTGTCGAGGTAAGGCGGCAAAAATGGCAAACTGATAAATACGGTTTTTTCCAGGACTTTCTCGAAGAACTACTACCCTTCACCTACGAAACCAATACTGCCAAAGCCAACTTCTTGGCAGAACTGGATACTGATACAAAGAAAGGCGTTGTCACGGCATGGAGCCAGTTATTTAGCGATGATGAGCTAAGAGATGATTTCAGTGTGGAGCAACGCCTCGTTGCTATCAGCATATTGCTTGAAGGAGGGTCCTGGGAATATGTCGAGAATCTAATTCTTAGAATACTTGAGAATACACCTACGTATCAGGTAAATAATCTGCTGGATGGATTAACCAAAGATTCTAAAGTACAGTCTGACAAGAAGATCATTAACCTATTAGTCGATAATACACAAGACTCCTTCGCATGGTTAGGTAATGACAACTATAAAAAGTTGATGGAGGTACTTACAGATCTTAGTAGTGCTTCTTCAGACTTTACGGATAAGCTGGCTGCTATTCCAATTGATGATTTGGCCAAGTACACTGTGCGATACGATTACCGTTCTATCTACGATCGCATGTGGTCGACCCTCAAGTACCAGTACAGCTATGTTGCCGTGCCTGTCATTGAAACTGATTTCGACCTTAATGATGACGGTACAATTAAGATCGACAATACTTTAAGAATCGGATTTTATCACCTTGGCGATTTCAATTCAGAAGCGTTAGCCAGCGGTAACATGCATGCTTTCCAACCCATCTGGTTCATGAACAAATCGAGCCTGGGTATGCTGGAAGGGTTTGGAGCCAACGGGGGACAAGTCATTCCTGCTATCGTATTGAAATATGTCGATGATAAAGCCTCCAATGAGACGGTTTCAGATGTTACCAATTTAGCTATAGATGCCGTAGGGCTATTCTCTGGTTATACCGAGTTGAAGCAAGGTGTCACAGGTATACGCCGCGCTTTAGTACTGGTAGACCTGGTCGGTAGCGGGTTAAGCATTACTACTGAGGCGCTAGAGCATAATCCAAACATATCTCCACAGGCGAAGAACGTGCTTAACGCGATGAATGTGTTAACCACTGCACTTGCCACACCAGGTATGTTAGGCAATAATACGCTTAACAAGTTTGATGATTTTTTCAGGTCGGTCAACAGATCTGATGATGTGCTACCCACAGTAAACCAGGCTAATAATTTCCTTGATGAACTTGTTACCGCCGGGAATAGTACTGATGACCTTCGGGATTTAGTACCGCATAAATTTAAAATAGGCTGGTTCCTTAAAAGGCTTAAAGAAGAAGCCAATATTGCAGAATCTGCCGCTCTGGAAGCTAAGGTAGACAATGCCTACTCAGCCTTCAGGAAAATGGATGATCTGGGGATTCCAGATTGGTTCAATGATTTACCTGCAGATTTAAAATCCTTAATAGGTAGCGTCGATTCTGATCTGGGACAGTTTTTTGCCAATAAATCAGATGGCCTCAGAAGAGATTTGGTGAATGCATGGGAGGCTGTCAGTGGTGCCGGTCTAAAGTATGCTCAGAAAGACCCTCAGGTGCTTTTAGCATACACCAAGCTTGATGACAATATCAAACCTGAACTTCTCCGATTTAAGGATGATGTAGATCCTACTAAGAACACAATTGCCAAGTTTGTCAGTGAAATCAACGATGAGGCAATCGATGTGATCAATCAGAACCCTGAACTAATGAAAGGCTTCGTTGGACACAAAGTAGATGAATTCACAGAAGTTGATTATCAGAATGCCGGCGAGATATTGGATGACCTTGATTTTTCTAACAATGATATCAAGTCCACCTTAAAAAACTGGCTCGATCGAAGTTCAAATATCCAATCATTTAAAAGAGTCACACAATTGGGTATTGATCTGAGCGACAATATTGTCAAAAGTCTTAGGAGTAAAGGCCATGTGTTTGATGTGCTACAACAGAAATTGAAGGGTATTGATCTCAATGAATACACCGATATCATTACAGAAGTGCCATTGAATACCTCCGGTGGTTATATGAAAGCAGATGTGGTGTTGATCAAGCGCAACGAGTTCGAAGTGATACAAGATGTTATAATCATCGAAAACAAGTTGAGCCCTGGCACTAAGCTTACCGAAAGGCAAATAGAAGGTTTTGGTCTCATTAAGAGCAGTAGCGGCCGAACTGATATGGAGGTAAGGTATGCACGAGGTAGTTTGAAAGCAGATCAGATCATCAAAGTTGATAAGGCTAAATGTGTCAAGATATCGGATCATGGAACCAAAGATGAAACTACTATAGGTATAGACGATATTAAATTGATTTCTGAGTTTGAGTTTGAATAATTAGTATATGCAAATTTCGAAACAACTTGAAATACTCTTGCCCGCCTTAAAGGAAAAGCTAAACCCCTTAGGGTATGAGTATGTACAAGGGCCACCACCAAGGTTTAGGGCTGTTAGTGAAGAGCTGGTTACCTGGATTAACCTTGAGCTTAGCGAAATGGCTCACCAGACAACTGTCACCAACTTTAATATTTGTCACAAGGTGGTCGAAGACGTAATTCTACAGCTCGGTGAATTACCGAATATGTCAAGGCTGGATAAGTACACATCTGGAAAAGAATTCTTCGAAACAGTGGTGGATAGAGAGAATAAACAAGCCTTTGACACGACAGTTAAGGGCATAAACAACGATGATGATCTGGTTGAATGGAAGAATAGTATCATCACTTACATAACGGATGCAGGACTCCAATTTGTCGAGTATTACAGCGATTTAAGGAATGTCCTTAAGAAAATGGATGACCTCGCTAAAGAAAGTGATATGAAAGCATGGAAACATATTCTTGGAGGAGGCCCAACTTTCGTTTTTAGAGGTTTGATTATTTCAAAGTTGTGTGGAGATCCCGGGTTTGATGTCAAAGTGAAATTCATGGATGAAAACTTTGCACCCGAAGTTCCGGAGAATTGGGCCGCAGCTTATGGGAATATTAAGCCAATGATTTTTGATTTGGAAAAGCTGTATTGATAGCAATATAACTCAGAAGATGCTTTTGAAATATATATATGGGATAAGAATGAAGACTGATTAAGCATGCCCAAAACCCTATACACCATATTATTCATGCTAACCAGCATCGCGGTGCAGGCCCAGGACGTTTCTGCCTTGCTGTCAGAGGTAATGGAAAATGTCCGGTTGAATCGCTACCAACAGATCGATGAGCGACCGCTGTACGATACGGCTAGAGCAAATGAGGTACTGGATGCTTTAGCTCCGTTCCTGTCTGATTCTGTGGCTTCCGTAAGATCAAAAGGCTATAGAATAGTAAAGAGGGTAGGATTAAGGGTCACTGACCAAGCTATACGAGAGCGTGTGGTTAACCAATTGCTGGATGGCTGCCAGGACGGTAGTTCGGGGGTAGTAGGTATCAGCGCTTCAGCGTTGACATCATTTAGAAAGGCAGACTTTAATCAGTCTGCATTGGAGAAGGTAAGAAGGCTTTTAGGGAATAAGACTACCCACTTTGATAGAATTATCAAGCTGGCAGGCTATCTGGAAATGACCGATCAGATCAACACGATCAATGGATTATTAGCCACAGATACCCTCTTGGATGGGCAGACGCGTTGGGCAGCACACTTGGCACTAGCCAGAATGGGAGTGCCTGAAGAAATAGGATGGGTAGTGGGGCGTGTGAGCAGCCGGCCACTCAATGACGGTGTGGTATATGAACTGCTTCCCGATCTCGTCTATATCAGACAGGCTCAGGCAGTGGATTATCTTTTTCAGGTAGTCAATAGCGATGAGCAACTGTGCGAATCGGCCAACCCGGAAAGCGACGAGAAGATCGCATGTGGCTACCGGGTAATGGAATACCTGGCCGGTATGCTGGAAGGATTTCCATATCAAGTAGACGATAGCGGTGATTTGATCACCGAAGATTATAGACAAGCGCTTTTGGATGTCAGGTCGTGGTACCAAACCAATCGCAGCTATGTCATTAGAAAAGATACTTATTAAGTATGCACAGTAAAGTGTAGTGTGTAAGAATTGAATATGAGCATATTGAAAAGATATATTGGAGTGGCGCTGATACTGTTATTGACGGTACAGCAACTAGCTGCTCAGAACTTTCCGGTCAGTGCCTCTGTGAACATCACACCGCCCTACTCAGTGTACCTGTCTGACTACATTGGGCCAGGGTCGAACAAATTGATGGTCAACTTATTGCTGACTCAGACATCAAGGCCATCATTCCCGGTGAAGTTACGCATCACACTACAAGGAGACGGTTATTCTATCAGAACCAATATCGACGCACCGCAAGAGCCGATCATTCTACAAGGAGGCGTATTGACCACCTTGACAGGCTCTCAGCTTGCCCCTTACCTAGAAGCCGACAATCTCATATTCGAAGGCATTGACAGGCAACAATTTCTGACTACTGGTAAGCTCCCGGAGGGCGTTTATCAAATCACGGTGGAAGCCTTTGAAGTCAATAGAAATTTGGTCATTTCTAACCCCGGAAGTACAATTGCCTTCCTGATCCTGAATGATCCCCCTCGCTTCAATAGCCCTCAACACAAAGAAGTGGTCAGGGCCACAGAGCCACAAAGGGTGTTCTTTCAGTGGTTGCCACTACATAGAAATTCACCGAACGCTGCCTTTACCACCGAGTATGAATTCACCATCGTAGAAGTGTATCCAGCCGGTAGAAATGCGAACGATGCCGTTTTGGCTGGGACACCGATCGCTCAGATCAGAACCATCAATAGCTCTTTACTTTACGATCAATCCTATCCAGCCCTGATACCTGGGCGGGAATATGCCATTCGGGTTCAAGCGCGCGATGCGGGAGGCCTGGACCTCTTTAGAAATAACGGTTTTAGTGAGGCTATCAAATTTACTTTTGGAGAATCTTGTGACCCTGTAGTCAACGTAAGAGCAGAATCAGAAACACCACTCAGAGGAAAAATTCAGTGGGACGCACAACACAACCACAGTGAATTCATCGTCAAATACAGAGAAGCCAATAATCCGGATGCCAATTGGTTTGAAAGCAGAACTTTTAGTAACAGTCTCTCCTTGACTGACCTCAAACCCGGAACGGCTTATGAATATTCAGTTACGCCCATTTGCGGAACCCTGACAGGAAATACTAATCAGACTTACCAATTCACCACATTAGAAGAGATTGCCTCAGACTATGAAATCAATTGTGGTAATGGTGAGCAGCCTGCATCAGTGGATGCCAGCACTACTTTGACCAGTGCTTATAAAGGCATTCGGTTCAAGATAGGCATGTTTGATTTGAAGGCAACCGAGGTAAGTGGAAGCAATGGTACTTTCAGCGGAGAAGGCGAAATATTCGTTCCCTACCTGGCCAGCACAATCAAGGTGAGTTTTAGCAATATTAAGGTCAATGCCAATCGTGAAGTATATGAAGGTGAGGTGAGGGCTTCTAAAACAGGCCTAGGTCTTTTGAGTGCTGCCGAAATCGCTGAAATCGCCGCCAGTCAAAGTACAAACGAGTTGAAGAATGATATTTGCCAGCCCATCGAAGAAGATGAAGGAGGTGACAGCGGTGATGGGCCTATTTTCAAGAATGGAGATATAGTCATCACACTCGATTCTATCAAAATCGCCAAAGGTGATACCATTCAGGTGAATGGCGAAGACGTGATCGTAGATGAGAATACGAAATTTGAAGAAGGTGATAAAGTCGTAGTGGATGGAAAAGAAGTTGTGGTAGGCCAGGATACCAGTGCCGGAGGTGATGGAACCAATGGTAATGGCGGTACAACGGGAGGAGGTGCCAATGTAGGAGAGCAAGCATCCGAGGACCTCAAGAAGAAAATTGACAACTTCATCGAAAGTGCGCTGAAAACCTACCGGGATGAAAATGATGAATCACTGGATCGGAAACGTGATTCTGTCAACCTGCTCACTACTCAGATGAAAACGAAGATCGATGAGCAAGGCCTTATTCCGGAAGTGGTGATAGGTGTGAACGAGCAATTGGTTGGAGAAGGGATGAGCGCCAACATCACCGTGCCAGATGAAGACTTTGCCGATAATGGCCAACCCGTGCTGGAAATCTATCGCATCCACCGTGATATGTACGTCAAGGATGTAGAGCTGAGTGGCAACAAGGCCAGGGAGCAGGTGATCAACCGATACCTGGGGCGTAGAAAAATAAACGATGACCTCATCACAGAAGAGTTTATCGACAGGGTGTATGATTTAATGGGCGCTATCGGTACAGATTCCCTTAATTATTATGATCAAAGAGGTAACAGAAATGAAATAGAAGCTGTCGTTCTTTATTATGTTGGCCAAGCATTGGAGCAAGATGTATCGAATGGCCTGGGTGACCTGGGTTTCCATTTTGATCACAGCATAGACCCTCATTCTTTATTCGCCTACGAAGGAAGGTTTGGTGTAAATGACCTCTATGACGAAAGGAGCCTTTATCGCAAAAGCCTGTTCTTCAATAATGTCTATGGCGCTGCCGATACAGTGGCCATGACACCGGCAGTGATGGCCGAAGCACTACACAAGATCATTGTAGAAAAAGATAGAAAGGTAGGCCTTATCGACCCAGGTGCGGCCATAGACTTGCCTATAGGCCTTTCCCAAAATCTATCCGGCATTGATTATGTCATTGCCATTCAAGATATGGTGTTCAGGCCAAGTGGTGCCAGCTTTGACGCTTTCATGTCTATGGAAGTACCTTTCGCGGCCAAGAAAATTGCGTTCTCTGTTTCCGGAGTGAGCTTTACACCAGGAGGGATGACCGTAGGTTCTGCCAAGATGCTGCTCATGAAGGATTATCCACTTAGAATCAGCAACAACGTCCAACTGACCCTTAAGGCCACCGACAGCAAGACCTATGTAGAATTTGATTGTAAAGGATTCAAATCCTTAGCCATTAGTGGTGAGTTTGAATTTTGCGAGAACCTGATCGTACCAGACGACACCACCAATACAAGCAATGGTGCTACCGCGGAACGTGTGAAAGCCAGGTTCGAAACCACTATTCTGGATTGGAATAACTTTCTGGTCTCAGCTGAAATCGATCCGTTCCAATTGCCCAAACATCCCGGGCTAAGTTTCAGTGTTACGCAGGCCGTATTGGATATGAGTGATGAACTCAATCCATCAGGTATCCAGTTCCCTGAGGAAT
This sequence comes from Bacteroidota bacterium, assembly GCA_039819065.1. Taxonomy (GTDB): domain Bacteria; phylum Bacteroidota; class Bacteroidia; order Cytophagales; family Cyclobacteriaceae; genus JBCBSS01. The sequence continues at coordinate 24,263 of JBCBSS010000002.1, read as the reverse complement.
ATTACTCATCCTACTTCATAGACGGTAATACCAACATGTGGCGAGGTTTCTATCTGCAACAAGCCAGAGTGAAGTTACCTTCCCAAATCAAAGAAAAAGGAGATCAAGCAGGTAAACGGAAGGAGTTTGAAGTCAATAACCTCATTATCGATGAAATGGGGTTCACCGGTGAAATGATAGCCAGAAACCTTATTACCGATAATGGAGACCTCGGAGGTTGGAGTTTTACACTGGATGAATTGCGGATAGTGGTTGAAGTGAACCAGTTCAAAGAGGCCGGCTTTAAAGGAACCCTGGATATTCCTATTGCCAAAGGCAAGAATAAGAACGGTAATGGTAAGGCCTTTGCCTACCAAGCGCTTATCCATCCAGGCAATGAATACTCCTTTTCAGTGACCAGCAAAGATTCTCTTGAGTTTGACCTTTGGGCAGCCGATGTGCTACTCAAACCCGGTTCTACCGTAGAGGTAGCGGTCATCGATAAGAAATTCAAGCCTAGTGCCATACTCCACGGAGAGATGAATATTGGAGCTGGCGAAGCCAAACTCTTCGGGATTGGCTTTGAAGGGCTTAAGATACAAACAGAACGTCCAAGGCTTACCGTGAAGGCAGTGTCCTTCAGTAATGGCAAGAAAGGAGGCTTGGCCAAGTTCCCTATCACCATCACGGACATTGGCATTAAGAGTGAAGATAACCGCACAGGGCTCGACTTTAAGATACGGGTCAATCTCATGGGAGAGAAAGAACAAGGCTTTGCCGGAGATGCGACCATGACCGTGTGGGGTAAAGAGGAGGAAGAAGGAACTGATACCAAGTGGAAATTTGACAAACTCCAAGTCAACCAAATAGGAGTAGAGGTAGTAACCAAGGCCTATGAAATACGTGGTCGGGTCACATTTATTAGAGGGGATCAAACCTATGGGAATGGCTTCAAAGGCGAACTGGACGCTAAGTTTACCAAGATCGGAGTCAAGGCCACAGCATTATTTGGAAAGGTGAATGGCATGCGATATTGGTATGTTGATGCGTTGGCCGTTTTGCCCCAAGGAGTACCCATTTTACCACCATTGGAGGCTACTGGCTTTGGCGGAGGTGCCTACCACCACATGAGGCAACGCGGCTTTGATGAAAATGCAGGCAGCAGTATTGGTGCCACCCCGAGTGGCATTGTCTACTTGCCGGATAAAGACACACACCTTGGTATCAAGGCCACAGTACTATTGGCGATCACCGGTAAGCCCGAGATTATGAATGCTGATGTCACCCTTGAGGTGAATTTCAATAGACGCGGAGGAGTCAATCAGGTGGCATTCTATGGAAATGCTTACTTCATCACAGATGATTATAGTCCTGATGAAGGTATGGTGAACGAGGGGGCGAAAAATGTGGGAGAGAATGGAGATGCCGGTCATGAAATGGAATTCAATTCTAATAGGGCCAACATCAGAGGGCACTTTAGGCTATTGTTCGACAATGAGAATGATATATTCCACGGAGAAACCGAGATGTATATCAAGCTTGCCGGTGGATTGGTACAGGGCGTTGGTAAAGATGGCCGAGCCGGTTGGTGTGTGATTCACTTTGCCCCAGGCGAATGGTACATCCATGTGGGCAGCCCTGACGACCCAATTGGGATGAAAATAGCCAACATATTCGAGTCACGCAGTTATCTGATGGTCGGTGATTATATACCGGCCAGTCCGCCACCTCCGCAAAGGGTATCCGATATTCTTGGAGGAGTAGATCTTGACTACATGCGCGATGAGAATACCTTGGCCTCTGGTCGTGGATTTGCATTTGGGATGCATTTCGCCGTGGATACGGGCGATATTACTTTCCTGATTTTCTATGCCAGACTAGCAGCAGGTGCCGGTTTTGACATCATGCTCAAAGATTATGGTGATGCAAGATGCGCTGGTAGGTCAGGTACATTAGGCATTAATGGCTGGTATGCCAATGGGCAGGCCTATGCTTATGTAGAAGGTAAAATTGGTATCAAGATCAAGATCTTCGGTAAGCGCAAGAAATTCAGTATCCTGGAATTGGGAGTAGCGGCTATTCTTCAAACCAAAGGGCCGGATCCATTCTGGATGCGTGGTATGGTAGGTGGTCGTTATCGAATTCTAGGAGGCTTGATCAAAGGAAACTGTCGTTTCGAGTTTACCATTGGAGAAGAGTGCGAGATCATACCAGAGGGTAGCCCGCTCGATGACCTGAATTTCATCACCGAAATTACTCCGGCTGACGGAGCCACCGAGGTTAACGTCTTCAATGCTTCTCAGGCCGTTTTCTCTATGCCAGTGAACAAGGTATTTGAGCTAATGGATTTCGAGAATCAGCTTGTGGCATACCGCGCAAAACTTGATCACTTTACACTAAAGAGTGATGGTAGTGAAATTCAAGGACAGCTTACCTGGAATGACGATCAAGATGTAGTGGCCTTTGATTCTTACGATATTCTACCGGCAAAAAAGAAAATAGTGGCTGAAGTTCAGATTGGCTTTGAAGAGCGCCAAAACGGCGTTTGGGTGCCGGTTAAATCTACAGGTGGCGATATTGTCAAGGAAGTTAAAAAGTCAAACTTCACTTCCGGAGAGGCACCGGATCATATCCCACACAGCAATGTAGCCTACAGCTACCCGGTTGTAAACCAATTCAACTTCTACAAGGATGAAGCTAGCGCTGGATACATCAAGCTGAAAAAAGGCCAACCTGACCTTTTCAGACCTGGGGCAGAGTGGGTACAGAAGGCCAGATTCACTGATAAGACTGGCAATGCCAGCTTCTCCAATATAAGCTATACCAATCGTCAGGTGAACTATACCATTCCGTCCTCTACCATGAAGAATGGAAACATATACAACTTCCAGGTAGTAAACCTACCGGCGAAAGCTGCCGCTGCGATTGATAAAAACGTCAAAAAAGGCACCCTAAGTAAAGGCATAGTGGATGGTGAAGCCAGTATTGAAATTGAGACAAGGACCGTCGAGGGTACGCTTGATATTCTGCAAGAAAAGGAAATTTACGGCTCATTCTTCCGAACCAGTACTTATCCCACGTTCTTGAACAAGTTTAATACCATGACCAGGGGTACCGGATGGCGCAGGGCCATACGAACCGGTATCCACGAATTGGGTGCTACGATGTCGGGTGCTGAATTGTTCGACAAATTCGAAGTACGAGGAGATGATACCACAGCGCCGCTGATTCAATTCGAAGCTAAGTTGAGCGGTAATAATTACTATACCAACTATGTATTTCCGTTGGTTTATTCGGGCTACCCTGTGGGTGGATTCTCTATCCAGTGGCGAAACCCTAACTTATTGGGCGTACCACCAGTAAGAGGAATCTATTTCAGGCAATACCCTTCTGATAGAATCTTAAATGAACAAGAGGTATTGTCTGGAACGGGAGGCTATATCACTAATGAAGGTGCCATCATTTATAACCTTATCCACTACTATGCCAGGGATTATCAGGACCTACAAGGGCAGGTTGCCGGAAGGTACTACAATGGCGGTAATATCAACAGCAGGTTAAGACTGTTGCTTGAATCAACCTTTCCCAAAATCAGATTTGGTGATTATAAGGTCAATGTCAAATACGTAATGCCAGGGACAGGGAAAGTGAGTTCGATGAAACAAATAGTCATTCAAAATCCAGTGCCTGATGGTAATTAGAATGCTAATAAATAGGAAGATTTCGGCCACGTTGGTATCACGGAACAAAAGCTTCGGCATCTGGCTAGGCTTGTGGATAGGCCTTGTGGGTTTAGCAATTCCTGCAGTTGCCCAACAGACCAATGAGGTAGAAGCAAAACCAGGGGTGGCGGTTATTGCCAGACCTCTCCAGGATTCTATTCTATTGAGGTGGGGAGCCACTTCACCAATATCCTGGCAACTGTCCAATCAGTACGGTTATATGATAGAACGTGTGACCATACTACGGAACTTTAAACTGTTGCCCACGCCAGAAAAGCGGATCATAACACCATCTCCAATAAAACCATGGCCAATGGCCCAGTGGGAAGCACTGGTAGATCAGGATGACCATGCGGGAGTGGCTGCGCAAGCGCTCTTCGGTGAGACTTTCGAGATCACCGAGAACTTTGGCAATGATATGATGCAGGTGGTGAACAAGGCCAGGGAAACAGAGATGCGCTACTCTTTTGCCATGTTCGCAGCAGATCAATCATTGACAGTTTCCAAGGCTTCAGGGCTCTATTATGTAGATAAGAATATAAAGGAGGGGGAGAAATACCTGTACCGTGTTTACTCACTAGTACCCAGGGAAACACTGCCGCTAGATACTGGCTACGTCTATGTTGGTACTATGGATTACGCTGAATTACCTCCTCCCACAGATATGAATGCCAGACTGGAGGCCAAAAGGGTAGAATTGAGCTGGAACCGCGAAAACTTTGATGGCATTTACAACAGCTATAACCTGGAAAGGTCAGCTGATGGCAGGAATTTCAAAAAGATAAATGACAAGCCCATTGTCAATGCATTTTCTGGTGATGCACCCAAATCCAGGTACATGTATCGACTGGATAGTTTACCAGAGTACAATGTCAAATACTATTATCGGGTAAGAGGTCTTACGCCATTTGGCGAAGTAGGCCCGCCTTCAGATACAGCCACAGTGACTGCCAGGGTCAATAACACGCACAACCCGGTCATCATTGAAAAGGAAAACCTTGATAATACATCGATCGGACTGAAATGGGAATTCGATGCTGAACACCAGGATCGTATCGAGAGCTTTTCTGTGCTTAGAACACCCAATCCTAAGCTAGGCTATGATACAATCGCCAGCGATATTTCACCGGCTACACGCGACTACGTCGATACTTCCCCTGAAATTGCTAACTACTACATTGTTGCCGCTAAAGACTATGCAGGAGGTTATCAGTATTCATTACCTGCACTAGCGCAGTTAGTGGACAGTATTCCACCCGTAGCACCAACTGGCTTGACCGGCAGTATTGACACCACCGGAATAGTGACACTGGTATGGACCCCTAACCAGGAAAAGGATATGTGGGGTTACCGGGTTTACAGAGCCAATTATGAGGACGAAGAGTACTCTCAGCTAACTATCGAACCGGTGGCTGCTAATGCATTCTACGATACCATACCGCTACGTAATCTGACCAAGCAGATCTACTACAAGATACTGGCAGTGGATAAAAGGTCTAATGGGTCCGAGTTTTCAGAGCCGGTCAAATTGATCAAGCCAGATCTGGTTCCCCCTGTTGCACCGGTGATAGCATATGTGGAATCCACCGCTGAGGGAGTGAAACTGGATATCATACCCAGCAGTAGTGAAGATGTTGTATCTCATTTTATCTATAGAAAGACAGTTAATCAGGTGCGATGGGACCTTGTCCAGCAATTTGACTCGCTCACTTCGAAGTTGAGTTTTACGGATACAACGCTCAATGACTATAAGACACGTAGCTATACGGTAATTGCTGTAGACGCTTCTGGTTTAGAATCACCGCCGGCAAGGTCGGTGGAAGCGAAAAAGATCGACAAAGGCCTACGGGATGAGATTAAGAATATTTATGCTGAAGCCAATCGCGAATCGAGGTTTATCAGCTTAGAATGGCAATACGAAAAGCAAGGAGTAGACAGGTTCCTGATTTACAAGAGCTATGGTGATCAGGGTTTTAGGTTGTATAAGACGTTGCCCGCGGATCAGCGAAGTTTTATTGACAAAACGCTGAAGATCAACACGGTATACAAATACAGGATCATGGCAGTTTATACCAGCGGTGCTCGGTCGCCATTCAGCAAGGAGATTGAAGTTAATTACTAATGCCTATGAAAAGATTAGGGAGAAATGGGTATTTGAATGTGGCAGTGATGCTATTGTTTGGCTTATTACTGAGTGATCAATATGCAGTAGCGGGTGACATACAGGGGGCAAGTCTCGTTTGCCCTAACCAGTCCAATGGATATAGCTTCACTTCTACATCCAGTGTCTGTGGACCTAGTCAGGGTCCCATTACCAATTATTCGTGGTCAGTAAGTGGTGGAACCATCCTTAGCGGCCGTAATAGCAGTTTCTGTCGTGTAAGTTGGTCTCATAATGATGGATTTAAAAGCATCAGTGTGACTATTCGTCGTAGTGATGATGCTTGTGGAGAATCGGGTAACCTTTCTGTGTCTTTAAGAAGTGAAGTGCTACCTGCTTCCGACCCTGCCAATCAGGCCAATACTCCTCCTCAACCCGAGCTATCCGGACAAAATTTTTGTGAAGGAGAGACCATCAACTTGTCTTTACCCGGCTATACGCTTCGGTCAAATTATGAGATACAATGGCAGTACCGCCCTAATGCAGTGGCAGACTGGGATGAGTTTGCCATTACGAACAATGGCACCACCAATACTTCATTTACAATTCCGGATTTAACCGGTTCTACATTTCCTGTTGCTATATCGTTTAGGGCTGTAGAACGAAACATCTATTGTCGAGGAATACAAAGATCAAGTACCCCTGTAATCGCCAATGTTTTTCCTGCTCCCCCAACCATGACGTTCGGAACAAGCGGCAGGCCTACTTGCCCCAATGGGTCCGACGCACAGATTAATATTGCCAGCATTGACGGTGGACTTGAAACTTATGATTTTACAGTATGCCGCCTGGTGCCGTGTTCGGCAGGAGATGCAGGAGCTATTCGATTGGGCGGACAATATTTTTGCCCACCTGTTTCATGCACCAATTTCACCAGGACCCAGCCTGTTGCCGACTGGAGGAATAACGGCTATAACATCACCAGTGCAGATGCGCCAATATCAGCCGGGTGGTATGAAGTAACTGCTGAACCCTCCGGAACCTCCGATCTTTGCTTTGCCAGAGAATATGTCCAAGTACTTCCGGCTTTACCATTGACCGTTTCGCAACCAACGACTGGCTCACCCACCTGTATCGGCGGTAATGATGGCAGCATTACGGTACCTACCTCAAGAGGATTAGGGCCATTTACCTATGAGGCCTTTACGACCCAAGATTTCTCAGGATCGCCTGTTCCTGCTACTGTGGTAGGCAACCAGATAAGAGGCTTGTCGGCAGGGACTTATTATATCAGAGTGAGAGATAATTGTTCCCCAGCCAATCAAGTAGCGTATTGGGGAATGAGTACCAGTGGGACAGCGGTTGTGATAACCGATCCTACTAATGGTTTCCGTATTGATAATGCGCAAGGCATTCCTATTCTGTGTGCCACCGAAAGCTCACCTACCGGTACAGCTACAGTATCGATACTGAACCGGTCAGGCAATGTCAATTTTCAATTGCTGGATGATATGGGCATGGAGGTAGAAGCATCAGGGTTCATAGCAGCCAATAGCCATACGTTTTCCAGGCAACATGCGATAGGCAATTACACGGTACGTGTGACCGATCAGAACAGCCCGGCCTGTTCCGATACCGAAGCAGTGACCATCGGAGGCATTGCTGCACTGAACCTGAATGCTGCAGACATAGATATAGTTTGCCGTGGTGCCAATGATGGTCAGATCACCATTACCGGTATTGGGGGTAGCAGTAACTATCAGTACAGCATAGACGGAGGAGCTAATTGGTTTAACAATAATGTGTTCCCGGGCCTGTCTCCTGGTGATTATACCCCGGCAGTGAGAGATGCCAATGTGAATGCCCCTTTCCCTGAGTGTAGCTTTGTTTCCACCATGGATGTGACCATATCCGAGCCCACCACATCATTGAGCATAGATAACGTTTCTATTACTCGTGAGCTGGAATGTTTTGGTGACAGCGATGGCAGGTTGCTGGTAGCCGTATCAGGCGGTACACCCGGTACCTTTGGCTATACCTTCAGCATCTTCGATGGAGCAGCCTTGGTAGAAACGGGAGACGGTTTAACCAGTTATGAGTTCAGGAACTTGTATTCTGCCGACTTTTCTATCGTGGTAGTAGATGGCAATGGCAGTACCTTCGGATGTACCGATAACACCACTTTCTTTTTTCCTCAACCGGATGAATTGGGCATTGTTAGTGCCACACCACTTGTTTATGTAGGTGGTAACAACATCCGGTGTTTCGATGAAGATAACGGAGAGATCACCGTGATCACCGAAGGCGGTATTTACCCACATGATGTGACCATCGATGGCATTACACAAACCATTAACGCCGATGGAGAAAGTACCACCTTTACTGGCTTGGTAGCAGATACTTATACGATAGCAGTGGAAGATGCCAACCGATGTCTGTACGAAGAAGACATCACCTTGACCGAACCCGAGGAGTTATTGATAGATGAAACTACCTTATTGACCTACATTGGTGACAATAACATATCCTGTAACGGAGAGGCTGACGGAGAAGTGACGGTCACTACCATGGGCGGCATACTACCCCACCAGGTAGTGGTTAATGGAGAGACCATGGAGATCAATGCCTCCACACCAAGCGTCACCTTTACCGGCCTTTCAGCAGGCACCTACAGTGTAGATATCACTGATGCTAATGGCTGTACCGATACCAGGGGCATTACCCTAACTGAGCCCGAACTATTTGAGGTAGCCAGCATTGATATACCCACCTTCTTTGGCGGCTTTAACTTAAGGTGTAACGGAGATGATGATGCTACCTCTACGGTAGTGACCACAGGAGGGATCTACCCTCACGATGTTACGGTTAACGGGGTCACTATCACCCTGAATGCTCCGGGTGAACAAGCTACTTTCACTGACCTTATCGCCGGTACCTACGATGTTGATATCGTAGACGTTAACGGCTGTGCCAATAACACTTCCTTTGAGATCACCGAACCGGACGTATTGCAACTGGATGATACCCAGACGGTGATCGTACAACCGGAATGCTTTGGCGACAATACGGCCAGCCTGACCCTACAAGCGATGGGCGGTGTACTGGTCAATGGAGTAGACTATCACTATGAAATAGACCACCTCAACCTGCCCAATGACCTGCCCTTTGTCTTTGATGCCCACCAAGAACTGGATGGTATCAATGTAACATTTGATGAACTGATAGCCGGGCAATACCAGATTACCGTCTTCGATCACTTTGGCGTCAACGGTAGAATGGGCGGTTGCGTGTTTGTGGATACTGTGGAGATCACTACCGTAAACCAATTGGTGATCGATATACAATCTACTGATATCACTTGTAAAGGAGACCTGAATGGTACGGCCTCCATCAGCTTGAGCGGAGGTACCGCCCCCTACACAGTGATATGGCTGGACGAGTTCAGGCAAGCGATAGAGACCGATGTAGTGAACGACGGAGAGCTGGGCCTGCTGGAGAACAGGGGAGAAGGATTATACTTTTTAAGGATATCAGATGCCAGCGGTTGCGAGTACTACCAGGCAGGACTAAACTTCAGTATTGAAGGCCCTTTACAGCCACTGGAACTGGTGGCTAACAAAAGAGATATCAACTGCTTTGGAGACAACAACGGACTGGTGCAGCTCCAAGCCAGTGGAGGCTGGCAGGAGCAACCTTATCTGTATGGTACTGACCTGGCTAACCTGGGTGTGACCAATACCTTCTTCGAAGACCTGGCCCCAGGCACCTACCGATACTATGTACAGGACAGCCGAGGCTGTATTGACTCAGTGGATGTAGAGATCATTGAGCCTGCTTTGCTCACCTTAGGTACGGTACAAGTAGATAACATATCATGTAACGGAGGCAATGACGGATTGGTGTTGCTTGATCCTCAAGGCGGAAGAACACCCTACCAGTTTAGCGTAGATGGTGCAAGCTTCCAAAGCTCATCCTTGTTCGACAGCCTTGTGGCTGGGACGTATAATTTTACAGTACGTGATTCCAGCAATTGCGAAGCCTTCTTATCTGTTACCCTGACTGAACCATCACCCCTGACAGTAGATGTGATCAACATTGTTGATACCAGGTGTAGTGAGAACGGAGGAAGTGCTGAGTCCCAAGTATCAGGAGGTACACCACCATACATTTACCGTTGGACAGATAGCAATGACAACCTGCTTTCTTCCACCACTACCATAGATCAACTGTTTGGCGGCGACTATCAATTGGCAGTAGAAGACGACAATGGCTGTATCACCATTGTGCCCTTTGAAGTGCTCAACACCAATGACATCATGATAGAAGTTGCCCAGGTAACTCCGGTTAGCTGCTTTGGCGGTAGTGATGGCGCGATAGATATCACCGTACTTGAATCCACGCCACCACTCAACATCATTTGGTCTAACGGAGCTACTACGGAAGATGTAAGCGGGCTTAGCGCTGGTACCTATACAGTTACCTTCAGTGATGCGGCGGGTTGTGAAGTAACAGAGACGATAGAGATCACCAGTCCAGAAGCCATCGGGTTGACGGTGACCAACAACCAGATACCTACTTGCTTTGAAGGTTGTGATGGTGCCCTTACCGTAGAACCCTTCGGCGGTGTAGCGCCATATACCTACTTATGGCCGGACGAAGGAGAGATCAGTTCTACGGTGACCGGCAAGTGTGCTGGAAGTTACACGGTGATCGTGACCGATAGCAATGGTTGTACATATGAAGAAACGATCACCATAGAGGAAGCAGCCCCGATAGAGATTGGTTTAGGAGGTTCCTCCACGATCTGCGAAGGGCAGACGGTGGAATTGGATGCCGGAGATTGGCAGACCTATTCATGGACAGGGGTGAACGGCTTCACCAGCGATCAACGTATGGTTACCCTCACCGATGGAGGGCAATATACCTTACAGGTAACTGATACAGATGGATGTGTTGGTACGGAGTCTTTCGAGGTGATCATCTCCAATGACCTACTGGCGGCGGACTTTTTGATGCCCAGCGAAGGTTTTGTAGGTGATACGGTGGTTTGCATAGATATCAGTTGGCCTATTGTGGATGGTATAACATGGGACTATGATCAATCGGCATTCAATGCCAAAAGGGCGGAAGGCCCCTATCTGGATTTAGAACTTTTGCAGGAAGGTACGCATACGGTGAGTATGGAAGCCTTTTTAGGAGGCTGTGAGGACATACGCAGTTATGATATAGTGGTCCGGCCTGCGTCGGAGAAGAACAGTGTGGGAGGCCGTTTTGGTGGACAGGAAGAAGGTGTCAAGGTGTATAGCTTGTATCCGAACCCGAACCAGGGCAGCTTCCAGGTGGATGTAGAACTGCATCAGGCTGGTGATATACACCTACAGTTGGTGAGTGTTACCGGAGACAGGGTTTGGTATGAATACTTCGGACGAGACAATGTTACTTACAGCATTGATGTATCAGTGGATGATGCCCCTCCAGGTGTCTATCTGCTATCATTGGAAACGCCTGAGGAGTCCAGAGTGCTAAGGTTGTTCATTGAATAGTATTGATCAGCAATTTAGAACACTTTAAATCATACCCCTCTGTCACTCTGAAAGAGACTTATTGGCTAATGGCACTGACTGTTGTTGTCAAATATCTATTGGCAAGGTTCTTATGCCATCAATGTCTATATAGTATTTTTCTGCAACAGCTTTTTGTGTAAATAGACCTTTTGGTGACAACACCAAAAGGGGCGTAAGAGACTTATTTTTGCCAATGGCACCAGGCTTTGATCAAAACATCAAAAGTGGAGTTAAGCCTTGAAATTAGATCATTTCGTTTGTGGCGGTGTATTGAGGTTAATCATAGTTGGGGCATTTCTGTCGCAGTAGATTTTTCCGTCTTCGAAGTATAGTTCTGTTACCTGAATGGATGTCCTTTTTTGTGCATAATCCAGAAATGGTTCATTCTTACCACGATGTGGATGAGTAAAATAAAATAAGAACGCTCTATTTTCACTAACCACCACGTCCGGATGGCCTCCCTTCACTTGATCATCCAAACCATTCCCCGGTTCACTAAGTAGATTGCCCCCTTGCTGTTTGATCCAATTTTTGGCGTCTTTACTTTTATACACACCAATCCCTTTCCATTCATCCACGAGCAGCCACCACCATTCATTCCAATAGAAGCTAACAGGTGCTTCGCACTGACCTGAAACTACCTTACTCTTGTCTATCCAGTGATATAAGTCTTGGCTTTCAGCATAATAAATAGATTTATTATCCGGACCATCATTGTAAAACATCATCCATTTTTCGTCCGAGACTTTTACCACGTCAGCATCAATAACTTTATCTGAATGAAGCTTTAACCTGGATTGAAAGGTCCAGTCAAGTAGGTTTTTACTGGTAAGGTGGATGATAAAGCTTGGGTGACCCCAATCAGCATATATACCTGTTACATGGGTTAGATACATATGGTACGTACCATCATAATAAATGACATCAGGAGCCCATTGCGTTTGACCTGCTCCTAAGTCAATATTCGCTATGCCTACATATCGCCATTTTTTTCCATTGTCGGTAGACTCAGATATGCCAATATGTGTACCGTGAACCCACTCGAAGCCTTCAGTTCCTTCTGCATTTGCTCTTCGGTTAGTATAGAACATGTACCAGCTTTTTGTTTCATGGTTCCAAATAACCGACGGGTCAGCCGCGCCGTCGTAGATTGGGTCCCTGAATAATGGTTTGTCAGCGGCTACGTTCTGAGCATATGTTTCATTGGAGAAAAACACCACAACTAAAACCACCAATAAGTATACACCTTTTTTAAAGTAGAAAATCATAATGGAAATTACGTCGCTTTGCTTCTCGACCTATCCTGACCTATCCTGTCACTGATAGATAGTAGCGAAAGGAACGATTCTATGATGGCTTTATGCGCACGTTCGTAAATCGTTTGCTTTCAACTTTAACCACGACTTACATCCCTTCGTCACTCTGAAAGAGACTTATTGGCCAACAGCACTGGTTGTTGCTAACAAAATATCGATTGGTAAAATGCTCATGCCGTTGATGCTAGTATTGAATTTTTTCAATATCTCTCTATACAAATAGACCTTTTAGTGACAACACCAAAAGGGACATGAAATGGTACTTATTCAAAGTGAACTACGCCCCCTCGTCACTCTGAAAGAGACTTATTGGCCAACAGCACCGACTGTTGCTAACAAATATTGATTGGTAAAATGCTTATGCCGTAGATGCTTTTATTGAATTTTTTCAATATTTCTCTATACAAATAGACCTTTTGGTGACAACACCAAAAGGGGCACAAACAACACTAGGAGGAACCTAATACTGATCATTGGTTACAAACAATACTAATCATCTGGTACAAACAATACTAATCATCAGTACCGTTACATTCTAATAACCCGTAGCTGTATAACTGATCTTAGGTGCCCTTTGATACGCTATTGAGGTACCCTGTATAACTAGTCTCAGGTACCCTGCATAACTAATATCAGGTACCCTGTATTAGGTATCTCAGATAACTGTAATACTGGTCTCAGGTACCGAGTGATACCGAGGAACGATGCAAGTAATACGTATGAGTGATGGTAATTGCAGCTATATTGATTAGCCCATTAGATAGTGCAGTATTAGCAGATAAAGATAGTGCTATTAAGCGGCCAATGATAGTAGTGATTGTCGAGCTTGGAATATATACGTGTTACTTTTGCTACCTGTGGGTGTCACAAACGGATTCATCAATGCTAAGTGGATAGTTACTGTACGTGACTAAGTTCCTTTCCGGAGGACAGGTTGATTATCGTGCAATAATGTTACCTGCCATGATGGCGAGAAAGCGGAATGGACCGGAGGGTAAAAAAAGAAAAAGTCGCCCGTCTGGCGACTTAATCTAACCATTATAACCTAAACCTAAACGTGAACTAAACTTCTACCATTCAATTCTGTACGTGCAACTATCACCTCCTCCCAATCTCGTTTCCTGAGTTGCATCCAGAATGACATCATATTTAAAAGAATCCTGAGGTCTGAATTTTCTAAGCATTGTTAGAATGATTCCCCTGTCAAACTCACATGGATATGGATTCTTGCATTCCATTGTCGCTTGTCTTTTCGAAGCATCAAAATGTTGTAGTTTGTAGTACCCGATATTGCCTCCCTTGTGATTCATTTTATAGGCCATATCCAGGGCAGTAAGTGCTTTTTGTAGATCATTCACTTCCGGTGGAAATTTAGCGTGTTCCGGGATCGCCCTGCCGATCATGAACAGGGTACTTGGCCCCAGAACATCGTGAATTTCCTTGAAAGTGTTTAACCATTGTTGTTGTTCATACCATTGACCAGGCTGTACATTTTTGAGTCCGTTCTTGTGAAGAATTTCTTTTCTGGTGGCTATGCCATAGTTCATTGCATTTACTACTGCTAAGATCGCTTCGCCATTTACCTGAACATCCGGAGAAAAAGCTTTAAACTGTGCCATGTGATTAAAAAATTAAGGTTTAAAAATGTGCGCCGTCTACTTTAAAAAATTGGTTGTGAAAGTTGATTACCGGCGTTTGTATATCACAAAGTAAAGGCCTCTTTAGATGAATTAAAATTCAATAATCGCCGCCATAAGTTCTACGTCGGAGTTTTTGAACAAAAAGTAACAGAACATGCTAAAACTCTTTTTGACCAATGAATTCTTACACCAGACGAAGCTCTCGGGCATCGATCTGGTTTAGCGGTTAGTAGGCTTAAAACGACGAAAAGGGGTAAAAAGCGATCGTTTTGTAGGCAGAATTACCAACTAAACGTCTTCATCCTTACAAAAGAAAGTTTTGCCAGCGACGTTTGCGATAGGGGAAATTTGGTTAGAGAATAGAGCAAATTCTTAAGTTAAACCACTGATTCTTAAACAATAAATATGCACCGACTTGGTGGTTTAAGTGATGAAATCATGGCAGATCGGGCTACTTTTTTCAGTCGATGATCTTTAGACTTTAAGAACAAAAACAAAAAAGAGAACATCTCAAAAACCTTTCTGTATAGTCATTTCTCTCAGTCAACCTCTTACTACCTCCGTGCGTGTCTCACGCACGGATTTACACAGCCTAGTCGTTTGTGGGTACTTGCATTTCTCGGTAGAAAGTCACCATAGTCATCAACTTAAGCATTCTAGATTATTTTTTTCATCACTATTAAAGACTGATCTTCTTTTATCGGAAGAATAAGCCTCACCTGAGCAATACCGGAAAAGCCCTGTAAGGGCTTACTGTCAATAGTAAGGTGATCGAATATCTAAACAAAAGCGCCTTAGGTGCGACCCAAAACTGACAGGTCGCACCTACGGCGCTTATCGATGGTGTCTAAACTGATAATCTATAGACAGGCCGCCCGCCTTAGGCGGGCTTCCTATCACAGCAAAGACCATCTCATAAGAAGTGGATTCTTTTTAAAATGATGAAACACTTTTAACGTATTTAATCTAACCTAAGACTTCTTTAAGATGAGGGTGATCTTATTCCAGTCTGCGGCGGCGTTGATCACTTTACGAAAAGCCTCAAAGCCATCTAATGGATAATAGATCTGATCATAGTACTCACTAATCTCAATTTTCAGTTTGTTATTCTCTATTTGATAGGTGGAAATAAACTTGAAGATGGTTTTATCTCCCTCTTTAGCTTCCTCATCAATCTTGAGATCATCCGGATTCTGAATGCTATAACCTTTAGGTATGTTGACTGTGATCTTTCTCAGATACCCTCGATTGAAGTCATTCTCTACCTCTGTCAATCGCTCTTCATCCTGGTACAGTTCAGATTGAGGTCCAATCAATTCACCAATTTTAAAAAGCAATACATCACCTGCCTGTTCCAGGTAAGACGGTGTTGTAAAC
This sequence comes from Bacteroidota bacterium, assembly GCA_039819065.1. Taxonomy (GTDB): domain Bacteria; phylum Bacteroidota; class Bacteroidia; order Cytophagales; family Cyclobacteriaceae; genus JBCBSS01. Next base: position 8,564 of record JBCBSS010000002.1, on the reverse strand, counting down.
TTTCCGGATACCTCAAAAGCTTTATTCCAGTCCTTAAAATCCCATTTATCTTGGGTAAGATCAACTTCCTCTACTTCTGCATCAACAGCCAAAAATTTGACTACTCCTTCAAGCATTTCCTTTTTGCGGTCGTCCTCCAGCAATGGATAGACCGCCTTCATGGCCGAGGCAGTATACCCACCAAAGCTTCTGGTCATGTTCACTTCAGTTTTGGTAAGTGATTTATCAAAATTTACCTCTACACTTAGGTTATCCATGTTCTCCTTATAGCCTAAAGCCGGAATATACTTCACTTGGCCCACCGGCACTTCGAAGTCTCTGACTTTCATACTCTTGATGAAGAGTCCGTTGGTTGCGGTTAATTCAGGTGGAATCAAACCAAGCCTGTATTCAAAGCTGTAGGGAGCCAGGTAAGTATCGGCATCCGATATATATATGACATACTCATTAAGGTAATTCCAGGTATCGAAGCCTTTATCGAATTTCACCTGTTCACGGTCTTCGGTAAGTACTATTTCATGTTTGATGCCTGCCTGATCAAATAAACCAACAAACAATCTTGTAATACCGCGTTTGTTGCCAAACTTGTTATCGGCAATGAAAGAAATACGGTCAGCACCTTCCGGGCTTTTCTCTTCGTAATAGAAGTTGGTTTTTACATAATGCTCTATCGCAGCTACCTGATCCCTCACTGGTGCTGCGGCGTTGACTTTGGCTTGTTTAAATAGTTTAGCAAGTACTTTTTCTTCTGCTTTTTCGAAAGGGTAGATCAATGAGTGTATGCGCTTTGCCGCATCACTCCATGTGAAGAGCCTACCTCTACCTGCGTAGCTGTTATAAGCCAGTTTGAAGTCAACACGCATTCTATTCGCATTATAAGCCGAGAAATTCTCTCGCCTGATCAACGGAATATTGCTGGCCTTCATTACATAAGTGTTACCGGTATCTACAGTATCAATTTGTTCTACGTTGGGCAAGCCATTATAGCTTTTAAAATCAAACTCAAGATTTTCAGGACAAATCAGTTTAAATGAAGCATCCCTAATGGGGTTACCGAACTGATAGTATTCACGCTTGAAATAGCCCGATTGCATTTTTTTGGTGTATACATATTCTATCTCACTGCCCACTTCGGCACCTTCAATGGCGAAGATCTTAAAGCCACCACCTGACTCTTCGTCTTCCACCTCTTTGATATTATTAGAATCAAGCACTTTCACCGTACCATCGGGGTTGATTGTTCTGGCTTTGACATTGACAATATCAATTACGCCTGACGTCGATATATAAATGCGGTTACTCTTCTCCAAGGCCTCATCATTACCAGCCTTTACGATATTATGTTGTGTATAATAGGTGATTAAATTCCTCTTGGACTCATCATAGCTATACTCATATTGAGTATGCCTCTTTAAATTCAATAAAGGAGTAGATAGCTCTGCTTCACTTAGCTTGAACGCCTTACGGTCTTCCTCCCAATCGTATTTTTCATAAGATTGAGCGTAAGCATTCCCTAATGCTAAAGACATCAGCAAGGTGAGCGCTATGGCTATGTAATCTCGTTTCAGATTCATTTTAGTCGTGATTTAGTTGTCTTTTTTCTTTAAGATGAGCACTTGCCTGTTGGCTTCACTGAATTTTTTGATGCCGTCATTCCAGGCATCGAAATCTTTCGGCTCCAACAACAAGTAGTTCAGGTAATACTGCTTTTCCAGTGTTACTCCACTCTCTTCTTTAATGTAACGAATAGAAAAACCAAAGACGTCATTTTCAAACGAAGTATCTTCTGGCATATACTTAACAGTATAACCATCCGGTATTTCCAATGTAGCCACGCTGTGGTTGATGTACTTATAATCATTCTCAATCGGTTGTTTGCGGTCCTCTTCTATTAGCGCACCACTTACCGCTTTATCCAGGTGCATATTGAAGTAGATCTCATCACCGATATTTTTGTAGTAATCCTCCACCCGGAAGTCATAAGCAAGTTCAATTGGCGCTGTGGGGTCTTCTAGATTGGCGATGTCATACTGATCTACAAAGAACTTATTGCTACCACGGCTCAACAACCTGGTGATATACCGATCCGTGGTTCTTTTATCTGTATTCACCATTTTATAGGTGTTGAACGTCTTTGCATAACCCGTGAGTGTTACTTTTCCACTTCCTATGATCTGGCCATCGGTGACCTTAAAAGAAGAGGTATCGTACATTACATTGGTCTCTTTTTTAATCTCCGGGATGGTCTTGATCTCAAACTTATCATCGTCAATGGCTATCAGGCATTCCTTGCCCTGAATCATAGCGGATGGCAAACCAAACTGGTTGTATTGGCTGGTAGCATCCAGAAAATAGTAGTTGCCATCTTTGATATAGGTGGCAATCATGTGATTATCAACAGAAGGGGTCGGTAACTCGGAATATTTATAAGGTAAGTCTCTGGTGCCAACCCAAGTGAAGTGGGCATTAACACCAGCATGGTGTAGCATATTCACAATAATGCTCGACATGTCCTTACAATCGCCGTATCGTTTGTCACATACGTAGGCACCGTTGTGGGGCACAAACCCGCGCATACCATCCTCAAAAGCGATATACTTAATATTTTCCTGTACCCAGCGGTAGATTTTCTTTACCTTTTCTAATTCGGTGTCTTGATCCGTTACAATCTCATTGACAATTTTGGCTACTTCTTCATTTTCATTATCCTTCAAATCAGAGATAAAAGAGGTATACCATTGGTACAGATCTTTGGGGGAGGACAGTACATTGATTTTATCTCCCTTGCTGTTTGTGTAATGCTTTATGATAGGGCTTACATGTGGTGCGCGGTAGTTGAATGTAGGCGCATTGGATTCGTATTTCTCCTTGTCCACATTTTTCATTTCAAAAGTATAGGTAGTGCGCCCACCTTCAGACTTTTCTGATGAAATGGCACTCACATCCGCGCCATTGAAATACTTGAATTGCAATTCCACACCATTATCAACCGTAATAGAATATCGAGAATGGACTATCGGTAAGTAAGTAGAAAAGAAATAGGACCCTAGAAAATGCGGATCTTTAATCACCTCGTCATAGGCCAGTGTCGTTTTCGCACGCTGCTGAACGGCTGGGTAAATGAAGTTAAGATACTTGGAGTCATCATAGAAAACATAGCTTTCTGAATCGAATGATTCCTTGATATCGGTTACCGGAATGGGCTTGTACTTTTTCTTAACAGGAATAAGCGTTCGCGCTACCAGGTTATCGACCCTGGAAAAGTGGGAACTGTAAACCTTATCCTTTGCGTACACAGTAGAGTTTTCTCCCAGATGTAGCATTTCTTCGTAATGCTTGATTACTATTCTGAGGGAATCGCCAACAATCGAAATATCAGCTTCCTCATATCGCTTAAGATAAATTACCTGTTCGTCTGGGTAAGCTGCTTTATACTTCTCGAATTCCTTGTTTGGATCATCACCTTTGTCTGCATGGACGTAGCTGCCAAAGACAAAAACCATGCATACTATTGCTATCAACCTCTTTTTCATATCTTCTTAGTAAATGCTTCCATTCCTATAATATAGGCGACTGATTACTTTACCATTCTGATCGTATTTGATCTCTTCGCCATGCTTATTTCCTGATTTATAAGTTGTTATTCTTTTCGGTTTCCCATTTGAATAAAACTCCTTTTCCAACCCATGCTCTTTGTCGTCGAGATAGGCTGTTTCTCTTAGCAACTTCCCATTGGGGAAATAGGTTTTCTCCGAGCCTTGAATTACACCATTATTATATTGACGCTCCTCGGATAGCTTCCCGGAAGAATGGAAATACTTCTGTTTACCGTGGTATAAGCCGTTTTTGTAATTAACGATTGTAGAAACCTTACCATTGACGTAATACGTTTTTTGAACGAATTCACCTTCCTTTATTATTTGCTGGAAAGGAGAGAAACTACCGGAAGGTTTCTTATACCGGAAACTTTGTGCCCCATGTTTTTTATCATAAAGCTTTTCATACTGCAATTGACCATCCATTGAAAAGTATTGACAAACACCGGATCTCTTATTATCTACATAATCACATACTGACTCTACCTGCCCATTTTCGTAGTAATGGGTATACTTGCCATTGCGCTCATTATTCTTGTATACAATCTCAGACTTGATCTTGCCGGATTGATAATACCAAGTCCAGAGTCCATCCGCCTGACCATTTTTATACTGTCCTTTGAGTGCGATCGATCCGTCTTCCCAATATGAAGTGTACGGACCGTGATACTCGCCATTTTCGATACCTCTTTCAGTATCTACTTTCCCGTTATCATAATAGTCAATGAAATTTCCATCATTTTCACCACAGTTGAGGTCGTACACCCGTCGCGTATTACCATTAGGCGTTTTAACCATCACTTTTGCTGTTCCATGAGGAATTGCTATAGTCTGAAACGCCTGGCCTGTACTATCATGACGCACCATACTGGTTATGGTACCATTGTCGTAATGCTCTACGGCTTCAAGCACCCCATTAGGGTCATATGCCTTATCAGGGCCATTGATTTTGCCATTGAGGTAATAGTTTTCCTCACTCATGGTGCCGTCGACATAATAAAACCGCCATGTTTGTTCGGCCATATCGTTGAGCATCCAACCTTCTTTGGCCTTCTTACCATTTTCATGGTAATCGACCAGGTATCCGTGTAGTTCACCATCTTGGTAGGTTGAACTGCTTTTCAATACACCAGAAGCGTAATACTCTTTATAGAAACCGTCATACTTGTTATCCTTGAATTCTATTTCAAACTCCAGTGCTCCGTTTTTGGGGTTGTAATACCTCATCAGCCCATTTAGCTCACCATTGGTGTATTTGCCTTCAGCATATAACTGGCCATTGGCGTAATAAGCCTTTAAGTCAAAGTTGCCATTTTCATCAGACGCTTCAGATAACACCTTTCCCTCTTTATCAAAATGCTTGTAGGCTATTAGTTTTCCATGATCATAGGTATAGATGGAAACAAGCTTGCCATCTTCATCGTAAGTTGGGGTCTCTTTATCAAACTCACCCTCTTCGTCAAGGCTCTCTTCCGATCTCAATTGACCATTTTTATGATAGTACTTCCATTGTCCAATGCGCTTTGATGCTTTCATGGTACCCTCATAGCTCATTTCGCCATCTTCGTGGTAGCCAACCCATTTTCCATCACCTTCGTCGTTGACATACTGACCCTGTTCATTGATTTGACCATTGGTGTAATAAGAAGTATATGTTCCTTCAGCCTTTCCTGCTTTGTTACTATACTTGGTTTCAATTTCTCCTGATTGGTGATAGGTCACGTACTCACCGTCCAGTTTACCATCTTTTATGACATAATCGATTTTCTTCTGGCCGGTTTTATAATAGTATTCTCCTTTTCCTTCTTCCTTACCAAGATTGTATGGATACTTATCCTTCAGGTTACCACACTCATAGTAATAGTCGAGAGAACCGTGCAATTGATTGTCTTTGTACTGGGCCACGTGTGATAGCGCACCATTGTCAAAATAGTACTTAGCCGGTTTAATGAAATTACCTGCTTTATCGTACTCCTCTTCTCGGCTTAGCGCTCCATTTCTATGATAGTAAACCCACTTACCAATTTTACCACCGGCATTATCGTACTCCCCGCGCGCACTGATCTGACCATTGCTGTAGAAAAAGACCCATTGCCCTATTTTTTGCTCTTCCGCATTCTCATTGCCTATGGCATTCAATTCCCCTGAATCGAAGTACCAGAACCGATACTCCTTTTCTTCACCCAGGAAATTTGTTTTATGGTTCTCTTTGAATTTAGGAATTTCATCATTGGCCAACTGGATCATCTTATCCTTTTCGGCCCCGTTATCGGTAAGCCATTTTGAAACACTTTCCTGTCTGGTAGAAGATAATAGGAAGTACAAGAAAGCCGGCGTAAGCTCTTGCTGGTGAAGTTTTTTAAAGAATGGTACATAAAACCGCATCCATAGATCATCACTATTAGGATCAGCTTGCATCATCTCAAAAACCAGCTCTGTCTGTTTAACGAAAGCGGCATTGAAATCTACCAATGGCTCGAAGCGTTCATCCAAGGCAGCTTTGGATTTGACCAGCAGGTCAAGGTCTTCAAAGCCGGTGTTGTTACTAAAGGGTTTAATAGTGCTCTCTTCCCTTATGGCATTATTCACCAGGTTTTCTAGGTTGGCGAGGTTGGTCCTATCATTTGGAACTAAAGCCAGGTACATTAGCATGCTCAGCATGGCCTTGGTGCGATGACCCTGTAAAATCGAGGTTCTGGCTAAACCTCGGTGGCTTCCTGCATGGAAGGGGTTAATCTTTAAAACTGTCTCAAAGGCTTGCTGTGCCTTTTTATATTTACCCTGATCATAGAGCGTTACGCCATAGTTGTAGTGCAGTAGATAACGATAAGGAAAAAGCGCGATGCCTTTTTCATAGGTCTCAATCGCCTTGTCCGGAAAACCAGCCTCATCATAGGCATTGCCCAAACCCGTGTAAATGTACCCTTTGTATGCGGATGTGTAGGTTAAAGCATACAGGCCGGTTTCGATGGCCTTGGCATTTTGACCAGCCGCATTGTAAGAATAAGTCAATTCTGACAGTGACCACATGTAGTTGGTATCACCTTGAGGAATAGACTGGTAAAAAAGAATAGCTGAATCGTAGTTGCCAGCATCGTGCAATTCTATAGCCTTGTTAATCACCAGAATTGATCAGAGGTATGGTATCTTGAGAATAAGAAAACAGACTAGAGAAGCATAAAATCTGAAGTAGAAATACTTTTCTAAACATAGTAGGATTGAGGTTGTTGAAACTCCGCAAATTACCTCAATAACACCTAAACCGACAAGCCTAAAGGCGTAATTTTAGTGGCTATTTCTTGTTGTTATTGGTCATTGGTAAAGGTGAAAAAAAGTAAATCCCTGATTATCTGGGGCAATGGAAAATTGGCTTTACTAGCAATAGAATAGTCAATGGCTTTTGGTGAGACGATGAAAATGATGGTTTGTATCCACTAAAACCTTCTGGATTGTAACATTAGGGACAAAAACTTATCAGTAATTGGCGAAATTCGTAGCTAAACGATTCTATCCTATGTCAAACTATATCAAACCCACTCCTTGGGATGGTAAGCAGATCCGGCCAATTGATGAAAGCATATATACCAATCGAAGAGATATTCTGAAAAAACTGGGTTTGATAACCGGAGGCATTTTAGCCGGCCCTTACTCACTTTCGGCCTGTACTTTTGGAGATTCAAAATCCAAGGATCAAGGTACTAGTTCCATACAGGAAGGACAGGGTAATCATTTTACCTTCCCAGGTATGGACAAGTTCTATCCGGCTGAAAGAAACAAGAAGTACACCCTAGACCGACCCATTACGGCAGAATACGAAGCAACACACTATAATAACTTCTATGAATTTATAAGCCGATCAGATCCCAATATTTATAACGTCTACAAGTTTGTAGATGACTTCGATAATCGCGACTGGAAATTTGAAGTGACGGGAGCGGTGAAGAAGAAAGGCACTTATCAATTAGAAGACATCATCAAACGCTTTGGGCTTCAAGAACGTACTTACCGCTTTAGATGTGTGGAAAGGTGGTCAATGGCAGTGCCTTGGACGGGATTTCCCCTGGCCGATTTGGTCAAATTCCTTGAACCGGAAAATACGGCCAAGTACATTAGAATGACGACCTTCGCTGATCCTAAGCCAATGCCTGGTGTACGCAACTTAGAATGGTACCCATGGCCGTATCATGAAGGCCTACGCATGGATGAGGCGATGAATGAATTGGCGTTTATTGCCACCGGAATTTATGGTAAACCATTGCCAAAACAGAATGGCGCACCGATGAGGTTAGTTGTACCTTGGAAATACGGTTACAAGAATATTAAGTCTATTGTCAAGATGGAGTTTGTTGACAAAGAGCCTGAAACATTCTGGCATAAAATAGCGCCGGATGAATACCCATTTATCTCTAATGTCAACCCTGAAAAACCACACCCAAGGTGGTCGCAAGCCATAGAGCGTATGATCCCTGATGGGGAGCCTAGACCGACTTTGAAATACAATGGCTATGGCGAGTTCGTGGCTAAATTGTATGAGTAGGCATTGGCAAAGTGAAAAGAGGGTGTCTCAAAAGCTGTCTTTTCGATCCCGACAGGTCGGAAGAGAAATCCATCTCTTTGATAACGAGTGCTTTAAATAAAAATGGATTTCTCTTAACGTCAGGAATGACTGACTTTTGAGATACCCTTATGCTTCTTCTCTACCTAATTCCAACCTGCCTTTCAGTTTTGATGCCTCTGTTGGAGTTGTCTCCAACATTATCTTTTGTTGAATACTACTCGTTGGAGACAACTCCAACGAGGGCTTAAAAAATTGGGGTTATACGAAGTGAAATGATAATAACTGAAAGCTTTTCTCGGTCTTAGATCGGGAGAGTGAGGACGTCTCAAAAGCTGTCTTTTCGACCATCGGGAGAAATCTTACTCGACTCAAAGTATTGATTATCAAGGGAGTAAGATTTCTCATTTCAT
>JBCBSS010000001.1:0-188148 GCA_039819065.1 Bacteroidota bacterium | reverse complement strand
CCTTTGTGTTACTGAAAAGCGTGCTTTGTTTCACAAAGGTATTGTTGTTTTCCAATAACCCAAAGTGCTAAGCTCTTCAAAAACAGCCATTAAGCCCTGTTTAGGGACTTATTGCAAGAATTGCAATATTATTTTTTTGTGAAGTTTGGCCTCTTTGATAATTTTCAAACGGTTGCGACTTTTGCGACGGGTCACATCATTCTCAAGAGAAAAAAATCAGAAAAATTTATTTTAAACAGCATTTATACCATAAGATTTCGGCCGTAAGCGTAATGATCAGCATTATAAGCTTTAAAAAGCAAAATGCTTCGAATGCTTTTGCCCTTGACAGTCCAGTACCCTGACCACAAAAGCATTAGTGAAAGACGTTTTAGGCCATAAGTAGGTACTGCGGGGCTCTTGGCAGTCGAACTTGGCTTCCTCTAGTATTCTACCCGCATTGTCAAATATCTGCAGTTGACTGATGTTATTGGGTAGTTCAATTTCAATCCAATTAAAACTAGTTCGTACAACCAACTCATCATCAGAACATGCTACCGCCACTGCTACCGGCGAGTGGCTAAATTGCCCGTCATAATCCGTTTGTTTGATTCTATAATAGGTATTTGAGGAAGCATTGTTGTTATCCTCAAAAGCATAATGGAGCAGGGTCTCACTGTTTCCTGCGCCATCTACAGTGCCGCGGGTCTGCCATTCAAAAGGGATACCTAATGATCTCTCAATAGTGAAGAAATGATTGTTTTTTTCTGATAGCGTAGACCATTTCAGCTCAACGGTAGCACATTCCGTTCTCTTCGCCCCAAAACCATTCAATTCTATCGGCAAGCGGTTATCATAATCCACCGTAACGCGGATATGATCAATTGATGCAGTAGGCAGTGCCCCGAAACCGGATAAAGTCACAGATATGCCTACCCCAAAATCAGAGGCGTTTATATCCGACACTGTCCAGGTTTCACCCCATAGATCAGATGACCCCCCATATGAAAAATAAGCATCTGAAACAGGCCATATACCGGGTAGGGCGTTATTATTACCTGTTATGACTCCTCCTTTGACAATGTTCACGGCCCTGTCTTTGACGTCTTGCAACAGACCCGAAGCACTCTTTTCTATTTCTACCGTAATTCCACAAATGGTCACACCGGCTGGTATAGAAAACCCAAGATCACTGACCACTAGAAAATGGCTCAGTTCACCCAGTGTTGTTGCAGTGGCGGTAGACTTGAAATCATCCGATGCTCCAGCTGTGCCGGTACCAACCCATGAAACAGTACCTTCTACATTATTATCAGTACCATTCGAAGGGTCCGTGGGGCCATCGACAATACATTGTGCATTTGTATAAGAAGAAATAGCGAAGATGCTGAATACTACTAACCAATTTACCCTCTCCATATTTGACATTTTGCAGGCAGCCAACCTGCAGATTGATTTAAATTACTTTCTTATCGAGGCTGCCTCAAAAGCCCGTTTTAATGTCATCCCGATAAATCGGGATGAGAAATCTTACTCTCTTGATAATCAACACTTTGAGTCGAGTAAGATTTCTCCCGATGGTCGAAAAGACAGCTTTTGAGGCATCCCCTTCATTACAATGGCTCAATTTAGTGGAGAGGTCTTGATGCCGAAATAGAGTAAGCTTGCATTGTGATTATGTAAAGGAATCTACGAAGGACATAAGTTTTAATATGAGTTAGAACACTTAGATAAACGATGCAATGACGTTAGTGGAGGATTAAATCTTTACTTTAAGCATGCACCAATCTGGTGGTACTTCTTGTGTTAAAAGAAATACGTAATCGGTGTTCTGCTTAACTTTTAATGAAAATTCAGTACGGCACCGAAATAGGAGGTGCGAAGGTTGAAGAAATTTTCCTGAGATGCTGTGTAGTCGAAATTATAAGAAAGGCTTCTGACATTCTTGAAATTGAAGACATTGCTCATGCTGGCAAAAGCTACAATTGTCAAGCCCTCATTGACAGGAAAAAGTTTTGACAAGTTAAGGTCGACGGCACGATAAGCACGGTAGCGCATCCTTTCATTGAGTGGCGCAAATGAAGGCTCGGATACATTGAGATCATCACGAAACGCAGCATTCTCCAACCCACTAAAAAGCGTGCCCTCTCTAAAGATGAAACGCGAACTGATGGTAAAAAGGCTGTTGATATTGTATTCAATTCCGCCTTTGAAGAAATAATCGAGATCGAAATTGGCATCGAAGGTCAATTCGTCCCTTCTCTCCTCAGAATCTAGGAAAGCATAAGAAACCTGGGCATTTAGCTTTTCTAATATCTTGTACCTGAAGAACGTCTCTATGCCCATAGTTTGAATATTACGCGAACCGATATCAGTTGTTTTGGCAAATAAGGACAGCGTAAATTCTTTCCTATCTCCGCCATGTAGGTAGTCGACGCCATATTGAGTGCTTGTAGTAAGAAGGGCTCCGTTGCCCTGCTCACTATTGCTTAACTGGTTAAATCGACCTACACCCAAGTTAATCGTATTCTCGCTATTCAGTTTTATATTGATGTTGCCTTGCCCACTCAGGTAGGTAGGCTGGTTGTTCAATGGAATGTTTTTACGTGTGGCTATTCCGGCCGTCACCTTATCATTGAGGTAGTATTTTAAATATAAATACGCGTCTAGGATGTCAAGTTTGTCCATGCTTTGTAAGCTTTCGGCAGGATGGTCCGGCCCAATGGCAAAACTGAATCCAGGGGTCAGCCCTTCAAAATCTGTGCTTCTTAGATCATAGGTAAGCCCAGTTTTGAGACCGAATTTTGGAGACTCGTAATGTGCATTAAAAGAAGCATAATAATCCTTATTCCAAATGTCAAAGTCAAACTGACTGAAATCGACCTCTATCTTTGAAGCATTAAACCCTTGATTGACAGACAGATTCCATCGGTTGAACTGCAAACGGTAATTGAGTATGGTCAGATTGAGGTTTCTATTTTGATCCAGTGTACCATCGAAAGTGGGCTCATTCATTTGGAAGCTGTATCCTTCGAAGAGGGTATAGTTGAAGAGCTTGATGGTAGAATTTTTCGTTGGCTTATGAACGAAGTGTACACCTGCATCGAAAGAATCAAATTTTAAAATGTTCTCCAACGACTGGCGATTTAACCCCCTAATCAGTTGGGATGGTTGGTAATTAGTAAATACTGAAACAGCGGTCTTATTGCCCAATGGTTGTTTCAGATTAAAACCAAAACTAGCGAGGGACAACGTTACGGACTGTGTCGGCTTTTTGTAGAACGACTCTGAGGTCTGGACAGCAATCAAGCCCGAGGTGGTACTACCAAATTCGAGGGGTGGATTACCGGGAAAAACCTGCACACTCTCCAGTATTTCAGTATTAAATATGCTAAACGTACCTATACCATTTAATTGACTGAAGCGGACGGCATTGTATACCGGGACATTGTTGAGGAAAATACCGGTTTGCCGGGTACTACTGCCTCTAAAACTGACATTGGCCGACTCGTCTGTGGTGGTGGAAGAGGGTAATGTATTTACCGCCAGTAAAGCATCAGCCTTGGCGCTGGGGTTTTTGTAAATCTCCAGCCGTCTGATTTTCTGGATGGTGAATTCCTCCGCAATCAGTTTTTCCTCTTTCACCACCAGTTCACTCAGTTTTTGGTTCAGAGGCTCCAAGCGAATAGTAATGCGCTTTTGTGCTATGGCCGTTACCTGTTCCTTATAGCCCAGATAAGAGATAATCAGGGAATCATCTAGGTCAAGAACTGTTAAGCTGAAAGTACCATCTTCTCCTGATGATGTACCGGTTTTCCAATCCGATTTCAGATAAACGTTGGCGCCAAATAGAATGTCACCCGTAATAGCATCTACTACCTTACCATTTATTTGTTGTTGAGCCATCAGCGCTATGGGTGCCAAGCAAATGCCAACTAGACAGCCAAAGAAGATCAGTATTTTCATGGCGCTATTGATTTACTTGTGGGAGAAGGGAGTACTTTACCCAGCCAAAATCAGGTTCAATTTCAAGTGCTTTGTTAAAGGTAGCGCGCGCTCTTTCCTGATCTTTAGTTTTAGCGTAAGCAATGCCTAACAGTGCCATTGTATCTAGATAAAGCCAGTTGTTTTCAATTTGACCTTTACTTTCGAAAAGCCTAACCGCCTCTTCCAAAGCTGCTACTGCTTTTTCCGGGTTTCCACCCCAGGTTTTGGGTGTGAATAGTTTGGAACCACCATACAGCTTCCAGACTAGTGGAGAGTCTTCCCCATTTTTCTTCGCTTCCTCCATTAACCTGTTGCTTTTTGATCCAAGGTAAATGCCTTTCCAAGGGCTATAAGCCATTTTCAAACCGTAGATTGAGGAAAGTACGGCCTTGCATTCAGCCACTTTGTAGTCGTCGTCAATCAATTCTTCAAACGTTTCAATGGTATTGTCTGCAAACTCATCGAATGTTTTTTCATCCTTGTCTTTCATAGTAGCGTTGAGTAACCCATATTGACCTACCGCCAACTGGAACTTGGTCTCATTATCTGACAAGTCTGTTTCTTTCATTACCCGGATGCCATCGTGCCAAAAACTTTGGATACCGCTGATGTATGCATTGTAGAATTTTTTGTTGCCATCCGAGATGGTTGAGAATGCACATAGTGCTACACATAAACCTAAAAGAGCGAGTGTGTGATGTGAATTTTTCATTTTTAAACTAGTTTATTTTATAAACCTAATTGACAAAAAAAATTTAATCTCCTATATATCCTTTCAAAGCCTTGACGTAGGCTTCAAAAGCTTCAATGCCAGTTTTGGTGATTTTACAAGTAGTTAAAGGCTTCTTTCCTTTGAACGACTTGATGGTTTCTATATAACCTGCATTAGAAAGTTTGTCTAACTGTACACTGAGGTTACCAGCTGTTGCATTTGTTTTCTCCTTGAGGTAAACGAACTCGGCCGACTCCACACTGATGAGGATAGACATAATGGCCAGCCTCAACTGTGAGTGTAAGAGGGGGTCTAGCGATTTGAAATCAGCCATTTTTTTCCAACTTTCTGAGCATGTAACCTGGCACTAAATAGCCAAATATAATTGATACGGCACCAATGAGATACTGCATTTCTGAATTATAGACTAAAGCCAGTATGGCTCCTGCTGAGAGGAAAAAAGAGCTAAATACGGCTGGTTTAAACTTCATTAGCCTTCCTGTCATAAAAACCCCACTGGAGGCAAGTAACAGAATTAGTCCAGTAAGATTTTCATATCCCAATTGAAAACCGAAGACGATGAATGTGATAAATGGGACCAATAAAGATAGCCATACCTGATTGTACATTTGGTCAGTGTAAGTGCGCACTTTTGATCTTTTCCCCCTTCGATAGCCATGGATGCCACTGATGACTGCTGCCGGAAGGGTAATCAGCCAAACTAGGAACGGTGCGTCGTACTCCAGCCTGAATAATACATAATTGCCCAGATAAGCAATGAGCACCACATACCCCCAAAGCAAGAAGTAGAAACTGCCGTCTGCAAAGTTTCTTTTAGCTTGGCTGATCATGCGAGTGATGAGTGCCAGACTTTCTTCACTTGTTAAGTTCTTTTCCGATTCCATAATTCAAATATAAAGTAGTTTATATTATAAACCAAACGGAGCTTGGCGTGAAAGGTTTAAGGAATTTGGAAAAAACAATTGGAATTAGTGTAAAACACTTTTTGTATAGTGTTGAATTTGAGTGCCTTGTGATTATTTTGAGATTAGTATATTTCTATCTACCGGATTAGCATAATACAGATATCAGATAATATGGCATGACATAAGGCTACCCGAAAACTAAAACCATGAAGAAAATTTTCGGGCAATACCTTATGACTTGAAACCAATATTCATAGTACTAAAGTACCCCACCATATAATGAAAGGTAGGGCTCGACTAAACGCTTCAAAAACCAACTACAGAACCGGTATGTCTTATGAAAATATCTACGCTTGCCAAATTGATTAGCACCCGTCTCATTGATATGAAATGGCATCTATGTCTGCCTAATCATCTGTGAATCTAGCATACACAAGGCAGACTTGACGAGGGAGTTTTAGATTCGCTATGATTTACTGCTTAAGTGGACGACCTAACTGGATATCCGTATTTGATAAACTTTGAAATATATCGAAAGAATTTACCAAAATAGCAGAGCGTTAAGCGTCAATCAGTGAAACTTATAGGTAGAATAACTGTTCTATCAACGATCTTACAAGAATGGCTTTTCAATTGATTGCCTTACGACCAAAATGATGATTCTATCTTTAGTGCCTGTGTTATAATTATTTGGCACCGAAGGTCGTTTGAATGGATAGTGTTTTGCAGAGCAACCTTGTATTAAGTGTTTTAATGATCGACTGACTTTTATGAAGAATGTAGCCACGATAGTTTTGTTATTGGTAGGGGCCGTAAGCTTGGCATACTTAATATTCTTTGAATCCTTTTTTCTGACCAGCCTTCAATCACGGATAGCTTTCTGCCTGCTTTTGCTGTCCAGTGCATCTCTTTACATAATAGATAAATACAAAAAGCGACGACGTTCCAATTCTAATTGAGCATCTGGCCGGACTCGAACCGGCACCTCTACCTTGGAAGGGTCCTATGCTGCCATTGACACCACAGATGCTTAAATAGGGTCTGCTGAAAATGCCCGAAACCTAAGCCTTTAAGTTAACAACCTTGTGTTAGCCGAAAAACTGAATAGCCAATAGTTGGTTTTGAATGCCGGCCAGCATCATTTTTGCGTTTCCAAGCGTTTTTGAGCCGGTCCTAAGTAGTGCTGGCTGGATTCGAACCAGCGTGTAACCTGCTACTCTTTCTACTCCTTATCAGGGAGAGGAGATACAACACTAAATGGTGCGCTCGGAAGGACTCGAACCTGCCTGACGGTAGGCAGGCCCTCAACGTCCTCTTTAGAAGAGAGGCATTCTTCCTGTTGAATTACAAGCGCAATTTGAACACCCGGGAGGACTTGAACCCTCATCTCACAGTTCGTAGCCGAGTGTTTTTCCGGTTAAACTACGGGTGCATAGGAACGGGTGGCAGAACCGCCTTAACAGATCAATTAGTTTTTGACACCAACTGATTGAAAGACAGCCTGCTTAAGTCGGAGCTTTTTCACAACATAGCAGTGCTTTGACGGCGCTGCATGTGGCCTTTAACCACTCTCCGATACCGTGAAGTGCCCGTTATCGCTTCACATCGGGCATCCGCCAGGACTCGAACCCAGGTCATCTGATTACAGGTCAGAGGTTCTACCGGTTGAACTACGGATGCCTATACAAGCACGCCCACCCCGATTCGAACAGGGAGCCTTGGTTTTGGAGACCTAGATGTTGCCATTACACCATGGGCGTGAGTATGAATATTTGCTAAGCATGTATTCAGGCAGTCTCAATATCCTAAATCATAATTATGATTTTAAGAAAATGAATTTATACTTTTTATATATAATTAATGATAAATAAAATTTTACCATACCTGATTCGTTTTTTAAGCTGTTCATGATCATTATCAAAGAAAGGCGGAATCCGAAAAGCCAGAACACTGACGAGTGGGACAAATAGAGTAGGAATAGCCAAAAGAGATTTTCTAAAATATTATGAAAACGAAAAGGAAGAGAATGAATTTAAGTGACCTTAAAGTAGAGAGCTTTGTAACTACGTTTCAGGGCTGTGAGGTTAATACTATAAAGGGTGGTAACGGACATGAGGATCCTCCTCCGACCATACCCTTACCCGATGTACCAACTAATATATTTGTTTGTTTAACGATAGAGTTGGATTGTAGATGATGTATCAAGCTTAATAATCAAATGGGCCCGAAAATAATTTCAGGGCCCTATTCTCTTATAAATCCAGATTCAGAACCACTAACCCCAATCACCCGGATATTTTATTTCTCCGTCACTTATGACTTGGAAAAATAGGTCGTAGAATGGCTTTTAAGCCTCCTTAATATAACGGAATGCTTAGCATCATTTCAAAGAACATTCATTTAATGGAGATACTTTTTGGAACTCCATAATCTGATTTTAAAGCGAGTACCTTTTATAGCAATACCATAAAACGATAAGAGGACCCGATAGGATTTGAACCTATATCTTGTCGGTTAACAGCCGACTGCTTTACCAGTTAAGCTACAGATCCTGTTGTGGACCGCAAGGGAATCGAACCCTTCCAACCTGCTTGCAAAGCGGGTTCGCCAGCCTTGGAACATGACAGCCCTAAAAACAAAAAAGCCTCACAGTATTCGCTGTGAGGCTTTTTCGATCGTTTATATTCTTTATGTCAAATATCTATTTCATAACATACAAACTCACGAGAACCAGCCTCACAAACCGAGCTACGGGCATTCGCCGCCCACGCATTCCCTCGGACTGCGGTACCGCCTGTGTTTCTGATGATATTTGTATTTATTAATTGCATAGTTTTCTCTTCAACGAGAGATTAAACATTAGGTTACAAAGCTGTAGATTATTGACATACAAGTCAAGTGTTGTGGTCAAAAAAATGCAAGAATATTTTTGGACATTGATTATGATGAAACCTCCAGGTGGAAACACCCGGCTTGCACCTGGCTAGGGTAGTTATAAGTAGTTTTTCGTATGTGTATGTGCAGTCAGGTGTTTCCACCTGACGCTCCAATAAAAAACGTAAAATATTAAACACTAAAAATTGTACTGCTGAGTTGAAACATCAAGTCCGGACTTTTGAAACTTGTTATTTGATTGATACAAAACAGCCGGGTGAAAACACCCGGCTGTACTTTATTTGATAAGTTATAGGGTTGCGGTAGTGTATTCCGCGTTGCCACCACGCATTCCAGTTTTAACGGTATGACGTTCTAAAATAGAAGTCAGAATTCAGATCATAGCATCTTGAACCTTTATAATTTTCGGGAGGTAATGGGCATTTTTCTACAACCATGAAGCCCATGAATTCATCTTTAGATGTAAATTCTACTTTAGCTGTAAGTGTGCGGCTTACTTCCACTCCTGATACCTTAACCTTGTATGTCCTTGATACGCTAAGCGACTCTATTTGATCAGTAATATTCCAATCATACTCTACAAACGAGATACCATAAGTTGTACCGTATTTTTCCTCATCCCAATAGAAAAAAGACGTGTTTCCTCCTGTCCACCATTTCTCGATGATATCTTTTCTTTGCCCTGGCTCAAGATAATTGAGATCCTTTAGAATACTGAGCCCATTGAAAGAAATAGCGTCATCAGGTGCCCATACTTTGATCATAATTTCCGGTGCCCCAGACGGCCAGCCTTCATATTTATTTAGTCCGCTAGACGAAGTAAAAGCCAGACCATCAAGTCTTTCGTATCTATCACCACCTCTGTAGCAATCGCCAGTTCCAGGGTTAGGATTTGGGTCAGGATCTGGATCTGGATCGATAGGATCAATAGGGTCGATAGGGTCAATAGGATCAATTCCACATGGAAGTGCAAAATCAACATCTTCAAATATGTAGATCGGATCAAGACACGGATCTACTATAGTAGATTTTAATGACTTCACTGGCTGAAGCCTCTCATTTTGGCTGATCACTATCACAGGTTCGTCTGGTTCGTTTTGCGCATCAAGCCAATGTATCTTGCCCTCAGCGTCATAAGCCATGATCAGGTCTGTGTTTTTTTCGTCATAATCTTCGGTGAGAAAGGCCACCAATGGTTTGAATCCATCTGCGTCCCAATCATCGATATTAACAGGCACTGAAATGTTAAGCAAAGGGTTATTGCTTAGGATTTCATACGTGGCGTCAACTCTTGATTTGGAACTGCTTTCTACATCGATATTGTCTGATATGTAGCTTTCAAATGACCTGTCACCAATAAGTGTTGACCTTACCATCCCGTAAACGATATCGTAATCACCATCGAATTTTTTCAATGCCTCTGTTTTTACGAATTGGCGTACATCCTTTTCATTAAGTGATTTGGCTACGGATTTACTAAACGCTTCCAGTTGACGGTCTCTTTCAGTCAGCACTTGCGCCCTTGACAAATTATTGTCATAGTCGGTAGAAATGATCTCATTATCATCGGTACATGAAGCGACAAATAATAACATCACCCCGGCGATTAACAATGAATACTTATTGATATTCATGTCCTCTTCTTTTTTTGATTTGCTGCCTACTCTATCACTGCTTTTCGGCTTCCGCATCATACCGAAGTGCCGGCTACTTCGATATTTAGATTAGTAGTGATGCAAAAATGATAAGTCATGCTATTAGTTGAAATACCCCTTCCGGTAGTATTTTATCAATACTTAACATGAACCCACTTTTGATTTGATGGGTAGGTTGACAGGATAATAGTTATGTTTTACTATAAATTGTAGTGTGATATCCATTTGGTAAAGCGAGGTGCCTAGATGAACTTCTTACTCTGGGCTACGGTCAAAGCTTCAGATTTAGAGCTTACCGATAGTTTTTTATAGGTGTTTTTGATGTGAGTCTTGACGGTTAACTTAGATATAAAAAGTTCGTCAGCTATTTTTGGGCTAGTCATCCCTTTAGATAGCAGCCTGAGTATTTCAGTTTCTCTAGTGGTAAGTGGGGAAGCACCATCAAGACGGAAATGGTGAATCACTTTTTTGGCAATTTTAGGGCTCATCGGCGCACCGCCCTTCATTATGTCCTGAACCGCAGGGATCATTTGGTCAACAACATTATCTTTGACTAAATAACCGGAAGCACCTGCTTGTAGCGCCCCAAAAACGAGGTCATCGTCATCATAAGCCGTTAGTATTAATTTTTCGCCATTTTGGTTAGCCTGTTGTAGTGTTTTTAGGTAATCTATCCCCGATATGCCTGGTAACTTAAGGTCGATAATATACAAATCTGCGTTGAAGCTGTTTTTGTCCTTCAGTGCTTCTTCACCACTCTTATGGGAAGCGATTAGTTGCAACATTTCCGACTCTTCTACAAGTTGCTCAAGTATGGTGCGGAAACTATTGCTATCCTCTAAGATGACCGTAGATACTTTATTCATATTTGATCAGCGTATGAAGTAGTCATTGATGTCGATTGCCAATTGAAAAGTAGTTCCCCTTTCGGCTAACTTACATATGTTCAAAGAGGCGTTCACCGCTTTGGCTCTTTCTTGTAGATTTTTAAGTCCATACCCGCTACCGGCACGGGAAGTTATGCCTTTACCATTGTCTTGAGCAGAGATAAGTATTTTACCATCCTGAATATTGAGTTCCAAATAAACCTCGGAACACTCGGCATGCTTTAGCATATTGGAAAAGACCTCCTTGAAGATCATGACAATATGCCTACCCCAGCCAAAAGGAAGGTGGAAGCTATGTTTACCTGCCACTTTGGAAGTTGCGTAGAAATCTATATCCGTTGCGTGAAAAAAGTCTTCCCCATAGCCACTGATCAAGTTAAAGATCTCATCCAATAGATCATTGTCTGGATCAATAGACCACATAAAACTTCGGCTTCCAACAATGAGACTATCAGTACTCTCAATTATTCTATCCAACATTTCTGATTCTTTCTGATCTTCTCCGGTCTTTTTTCTCAACATTTGAGCCAGTGCCTTTATTGTACTAAGATGGCTTCCCACCTCATCATGAAAGTCCTGACTCAATGAATGTCTGATCTCAATTACTTTTTCTTCGATCGTCTTACGTTCTGTAATATCCCGGCTGACATTGATGATGTATTCCACTTCTCCCTCGTCGTTGAAAATTGGTGAGGGTACGGATTCCAACCATTTTAAAGAACCATCTTTGCAAATGGCTTGATAAGCTTCTGTGTTTACTTTGGAGCCTTGGTTGACCATTTTCAGTTCTTCTCTATATTGATTAAGGTAGCTACTGTGGAGTATTTTTTCAGCACTCTGGCCTACTACGTCCTGAGGAGAATAACCCAACACCTTCTTTGCTGAAGCTGAGACAAAGGCATAGCTGCCATCTTTATTATGGATAGTAATTATATCCTGAACATGTTCAGCGATGAGATTGAATCTATCCCGATACTCCTTAGCAACTTTCTCCGAATCTTCTTGTGCTCTTTGTTTGTTCATCAACTTCTGATTGGCGATTGATTTTTATGAGTGTTGTGACGTTCACAACTCAACGGACGGTGAAACCTTGTGTTTCTTAGATTACAATCAGAATTAGAATAATGAAATAAAAGTTCAAAAATTCTAATTTCAAGAAATCATTTTAGCAGATTAAAATGCTCTGTCGTAGGACTGACGAGCGCATCTTTAATCGATTGGCTCTTATACACTAAATGTGGTACCGAAGTCAAGCTCATTTATTTTGGAGGTGTAGTCAGTTTTGAACAATCGCCGGGTGGAAACACCCGGCTTGCACCCATCATATCCTTTAGGAGGTGAAGTCAGGTGTTTCCGCCTGACGTTCTAATAAGCCACGGTTCAAACCCATTTCAAAGATGAAGTCAAATCTCTCCACCCTAGTTTAGCAACGAGATCGAAACCTCCATGTAGAAACACATAACAGTACCTGTCAAACTCAAGTCTCGCCACTCACACTCCTCCAAAACCACCCCACGCGATCCCATTCCACTCCCGAGGATTTTATTCCGTTCCCTTAAAAAGCCCGCTTTACAGCCCCTCAGGCCGTTAATTTTGACATAAACCAAAAATTAAAAGTAATGTCAAAGCTCGTTAAAACCTATCTCGCCATATTGCTGGCTTCCATTAGTTTTGTTGTCCAAGCCAATGCTATCACTGAATTAAAGACCGAAGTTTCCGGTAAAGGACAACCTATTGTTTTCATTCCCGGTCTTACTTGCTCCGGAGATGTTTGGGATGAAACGGTGGAACAACTGAAGAAAAACTACGAATGCCATGTGCTTACCCTGCCTGGTTTTGCGGGTAATGCCCCTCTAGCCGATCATGAAGGCAAGTATCTTGAAAAAATGACCAATATGGTGGTTAGTTATATTGAAAGTAATAAACTGGAAAAACCTATTATCGTAGGGCATAGCCTTGGAGGTTTCCTGGCACTTAATATTGCCGTAACCAATCCTGATTTGCCATCTAAGCTAGTGATTGTGGATGGACTGCCTTTTATGACTGCTATCCAGATGCCAGGTATCTCGGCTGAGCAAGCTACAGGCTTTGCGCAGAATGTCAAGAATCAAATGTTGGCTGCGGCCAAACAACCTGAAGAAAAACGCATGACATCACAGAAAATGATGCTCAAGAGCATGATCATAGACGAAGAACAAATACATCAGGCAGCACAGTGGAGTGTGGCCAGTGATCCTGAAACGGTTGGCCAAGCCATGTATGAGTTGTTCACCACCGATATTCGTGAAGATTTGGCCAATATTAAAGTGCCAACGCTTGTATTGGGCGCATGGATCGCTTATCAAGACTATGGTGCTACACGAGAAGGTACGCTGGACAGATACACGCAGCAATTCACCAAACTGGATGGCGCCATCGTAGACATGACGGATAAAGGTAAACACTTTATCATGTGGGATGATCCTGAGTATTTTTATGGCTGGCTAGAGAAGTTCTTGTAGAGAAATAAATCATCCGTAACAACGCTAAGAATTTTAAAAATAGCGCGCGTTTGTAACGCGTGCTTTTCAAGCTTTGTGAGTGTTATACCTTTCGGTCATAACACCAAAAGGGGCAGAGGCTCCAAAAGGCACAATTAGAGTTACTGAAGACACTAACCTCGGCTTGAAAAGCTAGTCATTTCTCTCAGTCAGCCGACTGAGAGAAATCTCTCTTGATTTGAATCTCACAATATTAAAGAGATGGGTGCCTTTACAGGTAGGTTGGGATGACCTTATAAAGCCTGTCTTTAAAAAAAGAAATTAAGTACATTGACCAAAAAATAAGTATGCCACGAAGTATTTTATATTGGATATGTCAGGCCATCGGGTGGGGGCTTTACATCATTTTTATGTATGCGATGATGCTCCTTTTCGGGGGTGGTGACAAGGCTGGCTTGGAAATGCAGGCTTTTTATGTAATCATCGGGCTATCCATGTTATTAGCATCTCATGTTTTGAGATGGGTCATTAAGAAGTATGGATGGACGGAGCTGCCACTCAAAAAATTACTCCCCAAAATATTAATTTCAATTCCTATCACTGCCACTTTTGCTCAGACGATCATACATATAATTATCTATCAGGTAGTCGATTTTTCTTTTATAGTGCCTTTTTCCTTTCAAGCATTCATTGCCTATACGATCACCGGATTGTTGCCATTCACGCTTTGGTCGCTGCTCTATTTTATCTATCATTATTTCCTCAGTAACCAACAGAATAAACTAGATAAAATGGCCTTGAAAGCAGCTTTGAATGAAGCCGAACTGGCTATTCTTAAAAACCAGATCAATCCCCATTTCCTGTTCAATGCTTTGAATAACATCCGATCATTAATTCTAAGTGATCCAGATAAGGCGCGAGATATGGTGACCCACATTTCCGACTTGCTACGCTATTCTATACAGTTCAACGCCTCGGAAAAGGTGACACTCTCAAAAGAACTCGATATTGTGAAAGACTACCTTGAGTTAGAATCCATTCAATTTGGTAGAAGGCTACGATACGACTTTGAAATTGATGAAAGCGCATCCGATGTCAAAGTGCCTCCGATGACCGTACAACTACTGGTTGAGAATGCCATCAAGCACGGCATCTCTCAAAGCAAAGAGGGGGGAGAGGTCAATATTATTGCTTCAAAGAACGAAGACCACGTATTGATTAAGGTGGTGAACGACGGACAACTGGCAGAAAGAAGTAAGCGAGAAGGGATAGGACTAAAGAATCTATTAGATAGAATGAAGATACTATTTGGACACTTCGCCGACCTGGAATTGCAGAATTCGTCATCGAACAAAGTGACCGCATCATTGAAGATTCCAGTGCTATGAAAGCATTGATCATTGACGATTCCGATCTGGCCAGACAGGAACTAAAGCATCTCCTGAAAAAGCATGCCCAGATAGAATTAGTGGGTGAAGCAGAGAATGCCGCCGTTGCGTTGGAGCAAATTGCAGACCTGGAACCCGACTTGCTATTTCTAGACATTCAAATGCCGGATAAGGATGGCTTTGAATTATTACAAGAACTGGATGATGTGCCGGATGTCATTTTCACCACCGCCTTTGATCAATATGCCATGAAAGCCTTTGATCACAATGCGCTAGACTACCTACAAAAACCAATCAAGGAAGATCGATTGGCACTTGCGTTGGAAAAGGCCACTAAGCGCATGGATCAAAAATCCGAGCGCAAGAAAAAAATACTGGGCCTGGACAACCAGGTATTCGTGAAAGACGGGGAAGAATGCTGGTTCATTAAATTAAAGGAAATCCGCATTCTGGAGATCCTGGGTAGCTATACGCGTATCTATTTTGAGGAGAAACAACCTATGATTCCACGGTCTCTGAATTATATGGAATCCCGCCTGAATCCTGAAGTCTTCTTTAGGGCCAACCGCCAACAGATCATCAACCTCCAGTATGTAGACAGAATAGAGCCTTGGTTTAGTGGCACGCTGAAGGTCTATCTTACCACCGGAGAAGAGATAGAAGTATCGCGAAGGCAGAGTATCAAGTTTAGGGATATCATGAGTTTCTGACGGTACATTTAAATAACTTGAATATCGCTTAAGAAAGGCACAGGATAGTACCTGAAACTCAAAAAACCTGTCATCCCGACTTGTCGGGATCTCTCTTTTTCGAAGCATCGAAAGTGTCCAAATACAGCATTTTGAGTGAGAAAGATTTCTCGTTACACTCGAAAAGACAGGTTTTTTTGAGATTCTTGTCCAATATTCACGTTAAATAGTGTAAGCTACTATTGAGTTTTCCCATTTGACCCTTTTGAGATCATATTTCTAATGGTGTCATGCCGGTTTAAACGCACAACAACCAAAATGATGAGGGATGTTAGTGCTACATTTATAAGGATGTCGACCAACGAATAGTCCGGCACGACCTGGACATGGGTATTTTTTGAATAGACAGTCTCAGAAATGGCACTGTTCAGATTAGAAGCTTCTACTTCGTTAGATGAACAAGACAACAATCCCAGAACCAATGCGATGATGCCCCACTTCAGTAAGAACGATGCCAGATTCGGTGCTGTCTCTCTCGTTTCCATATACTTCATTTTTCTAGTTGGTTTTATTCGAACGGATCTGACCATTTGGGATCTGTATAAACATTGTTTCCTGAAAGCGTCTTGATAAATGCCACTACCGCTTCCACTTCCTGCTCGGTCATGTTCAGGTTTTGACCCGCTCCACGATTGGCCAAACGATTATCCAGTTGCGCATTAGGTGCAATTTGGTTGTAGTGTGCCAGTACCTCCTCCATAGAATCGAAAGCACCATTATGCATCATTGGGGAATTGAGGTTTCCCTGTGCGTCAAATAGATCTCTCAAAGTTGGAGACCTTGTGTTAGTCAGGTCGGCCATCTCGGTAGTCACTGAGGTGATAACACCGTTATTTCTACTGTTATCGTCAATCGAAAACTCAGGTGCCTGATGACACGCCCCACAACCGATACCACCACCCGTTCGCACACCTGCTGTCATCATGGGCCTCCCAAGAAACAGTTGCTTCCCTAAATTTTCTTGATCGGTAAAATTGGGAAAAGGCTGATTGTCATTCTGTGCCTGAACTCTGCCTTGATCATATTTAGAATCAAATGATTGAATACTTCTAATGAACTGACTTAAAGCGTCTTGCATACGCGCTTCTGATATCTGGGTATCACCATACGCGAAGGTGAATAGCTCCTGATAGTAATCTAATGCCGATAGCTTTTCGATCAGATCATTGAAATCAGGATCTCCGTTTTGACCGCTAAAGCCCATTTCTGCATGATCTCTAATCGGTAGCGTACTTTGTTCTTCCAATGTGACCGCACGTTCATCCCAAAAGAATTGCTCTTCATCTGAGAATTGCACATTGATCAAGCGCATAGAATGCCTGCCTGTGACGCCATTGACGCCTTCGCTGAGCACTTTATCATCTGAAAAAGCAAATGACTGCTGGTGACAACTGGCGCAGGATACCGTATTGTTGGAAGAAAGGTTTACATCGTAGAATAATACCCTACCTAGAATAGCCGCTTCATCTCTAATAGTGCTATTGGGGGCATTGTCTCGATCGATGTAATCAGGAATGTTTTGACTAGCATAATTGGGAAGGTCGTCGAGACTGAAATGTTCTCCAAATATTTCTTCAACCGCTCCATAAGGTACCTCCGTATCCGGAGTTGCTATGGTCTCTTCTATTTCAATGTCTGTTGTACACGACCCTCCCAGAAACATTGCGGCGAGAAAAAATATGATACTTGCCTTCTTTAAAAAGTAATCCCTAAAACCCTTCTTCTGCATGTTATATGTTTTTGATTATTGCCAACTATTAAATCCTTGAATCTCTAATCGAACTGCCCGTCGTCATACAAAGTCAAGCTAGTGCTGTTATGCAGCCTAGGACCTCTCAATTCTTGCATATCGACTCTTTCATATTGAGCAGATGATTTACTTTTTGGTTCTTCTACGTTTTGGCTTAGAAAGAATCCGACGACCATTAATATGAGCATCAAGATGATTTGTGTCTTTCCTTTCATTTTTCCCCGTTTAAGTGGTTATTCGTTTAAGGTTGATTAGATCAGGCTTTAAAAAGCCGAGTGTCTAATGCTTAATTCACACCTAGTACGGATTGACTGAAACTTTACCCCACCCCCTGTTAGAATTTTTTTCTAGAAAAGATTTAGCGAAGGATGTGTGGATGCTGCAGATAGGCCGAGCAATTATGCAGAGAATTAAGTTAATGGCGTCATCCCACGGTTCATCCGGGGGGTCTCATGGCTTTCTTTCAGCTATCTGGACGAGCTGAAAATAGCAAGGCGCTAGTAAAGAGGCTGTATCAAAAGCTGTCTTTTCGACCATCGGGAGAAATCTTACTCGACTCAAAGTATTGATTTTCAAGGGAGTAAGATTTCTCATCCCGATCGATCGGGATGACATTAAAACGGGCTTTTGATACAGCCTCTTTACTGTCTGGACTCAAAAAGCAAAGTTGATATTCATATTAGGAGCAAAGCCTACAGCCAGTCGGTAGGGGTTGTTGACCTCGGTATTGACTTGAAAGATGTTGATGATATTTTCTTTGTCGTACACGTTAAGGAAGGAAACGCCTACGATACCTCGCCAGCTTTTTGCTTTATTCCAAAAACGGTGGGTAATCGAAAGATCTAACTGATGTTGTGCCGGAAACCGGTCATCAAAAGGTATGGTAAGCTCTGACTGCCCCATGGAATTAGGGCTATTAGGGTCAATTTCGGGGATAATAACGGGCAGCCCGGATATGTAGCTCCATGTAGCCGCGACACTCCATCGGTTGAGGTTTACCAAACCCGTGAGATTCAGAATGTGGGGCTGATCATAGAATACTGTCTCCACTTCTTCGAATTCAGTTTCTACTCGACTTAAAGAATAGCTCACCCAGGTTTCTATATTTTGCCATCTTTTTTTCACGAATAAGTCTGCCCCCATCGCATTCAGCGTACCATTGGAAAAAGTGTTAGGCATAGGTTCGAAATCAAGGTTGTTGGTCTCTTTGGCGTAAAGCTCAAGATCGACGAGCCAACCGGCACGTTCAAATAGGCCACCAAACATGCCTTGATACCCGACAATCACTGGATTACGGTCATTGGCTAAGAACCAGAATTGGTTGCGCAATATGAAGTCATCAAAATCATTAGTGAATTGCTGCTTGATGAACTGCCTGTTCCTGCCGGCCGAACCTTTGAGGAAAAAATGATCATTGACCGTATAGCTAAATGAAAATCTAGGATCGAAGTAGAATTCCTCAAGTGGTTGATAATAATCCGAATGGAGGCCAAAGTTGGTGACTAAACGGCTACCCCAGTTTTTGTTGAGGTCAACAAAGAATGAGTGTATTGAAGCTTCCTCATCGCGGCTTCTATTGCCCATCATGTTGTCATTGCGCTCATCGAATAGTATTTCGTGCTCTGTATAGTGATAGCCAGCATTGATGTTTGTCTCTCCATTTAGCTGCCAGTTTGCTTCACCTTTCAGTCTAAAATCACGCACTTGGTTTTGTGCAAAACGTTCAGAGGAAACCATTCTCATGCGCAAGTCTGTCATGCGGTCAGTCAATTCAAACTGAGACTGGCTGAATCCAAATGTTGTGCTCAAATGGTCGGATAACTTAGAATCCAGCCGCCCTGTGAAACCCCAGTTGTCTAAAGTCGTACGCTGTATATTGAGCGTCCTTCGTGCCCTGGAATCGAAATCTGAGGAGAAGCTATTGCTGATGTCGATAAAACTGAAGCTTGCCAAATGATCATCATTGATTTGGTAAGCCAGTTTAGCGTTGATATCGCTGAACTGGACATCGAACAACCTGAAAAAATTCCGTTCATTTACTCTCGTAGGTCCGAACAAGCTACCTTGAAAATTAAGATCTGAAAATTCTTCCAGCTTTGGCGCAAGACCTTCGCCCGGGTAATCACTTCTGGCTGCTATGGATATACCCAGCTTGCCTTTAATGATTGGCACCTGTAGTTGTGTCCCAGCATAAATGGTATTGGCTGTGAACTGATACTGCGCAGTGTCAGCCAAAGGATTACCGGTTGACATATTGATAAAACCGCCCACTCGGCCGCTCCATTTGGCTGGGGCAGTGCTCCGATATATTTCTATTTCTTCTACCGCCAAAGGGTTGTAGGGCGAAATAGTGCCGTAGAAATGCCCCGTATGATAGATAGGAATATCATCGAACTGGATCAGTGTTTGGTCGAAGGTGCTGCCCCTGAAATTGAGGCTTCCGGGCTTCCCATCTGGAGTCCTGATTCCAGGGATATTCTTGAGAATGGTCAGGATATCCCCATCCGTTTCACCAGCCAGCAGCCCCAAATCTTTCATATTGACCTGAATACTGTGATCAGCCAGCTTTGTGTCCACACCGGAAGTGAGATAGCCTTCGAAAACGACTTCACTTAAGTAGACCGTGTCAGGTAGCAACTGCAAAGAACCATTCAGTGCGAGCAACTGCGCTGCGGACAATTGAGTGGTTTTGTAGAAACGAGAAGAGATGGCTATTGAGTCAGTGGGAAATAAACTTTTAAGGGTGTACTTCGATGCGTTGGGCAGTAAATACTGCTCTTTCTGCCTGTTGACTTGCACAATCAATGGCATAATAGGCTCACCCGAACCCTGTTCGACTACTTCGAATGCTACATCTCTTCTAATGGGAATAATAATGTAATCGCTGCCTTCTACATTTTCTATCTCAATCGGAACTTGTTGACTGATCGCTTCGAGGCAGGAAGCTAGTGAATTGCAGGAAAGCTCTTCTACCTCTATACCATCAAGGAGCGAATAGTTGAAAGAAAAGCTTACTTGATACCTTTCTTGCAGCTGAGCCAATACTTCCACTAGCTTGACCTTGCCGGCGGTGGATATAACATTTTGACTGTATAAAGAAGACATACTGATGTACAGGCACATCAGCGTGAAAAAGGTCTTAAATAGAATCTTAAGGCTTAGACAGAATTTCACCAACAAGTACTAATCAAAAACTACATTACCTTTTTGATCCAATGAATATTGGATTTCCATGGTGTCAAATATAGCTCTTAGCGCTTGTGATTGATTATTATGAACAACTTTACCTGAAAATTTTAAACCGGCATACTGATCAGGTAAGTCAATATTGATAGGATAATATCTTTTGAGTTGATCTATTACATCAGGCAAAGGAGCGCCTTGGTAGAATGTGAAACCTGCGATCCAATCGGGAGCGGTGCTTTCATGTGTAACGAGTGTCAACCGGCCATTCTGGAGTTCAGTTTGTTGTCCGACAGCCAGTATTTTTTCCTGATCGGCCGCTTTCACGGCTACTTTGCCCTCATAGCATTGTACCTTGAAATGTTCATTGAGTGCGTTGATATTGAACTGTGTTCCTAGTACTTCTACTGTTCCTACATCAGTGTTCACGACAAATGAACCGGCCTTTTCAACATCAAAAAAGGCCTGCCCTTTGAGTGCTACCACTCGATTTTCATTCCAATCGCGCTTATTATAAGAAATTTCGGAAGTAGCATCCAATTTGATAAGCGACCCATCAGGTAGGGTCACTTCCTTGGTTTCAGCTATTCCGGTTGAAATGTTTACCTGGGCATTGAAGAAATAATTCCAACCCAGGTAGCCAACTAAGATCAATGATATGGTGGCCGCGATACTTACCCATGGCCTTAAGGAAATGACTTTGCCTTTTTCGCCTTCCTTGTTACGCGCCTGTAACTTTTCCAGACCCCTGTCCACATCAAAACTACCTGGTGTCCAAGTGGCAATGTCATCGGTTACAACGCGCAATTCATCTAACTCGACTTGATCACCAAGCTGTGCTAGTTCTTCTTCGGTGATTTCACCGGTCAGCCATTTGGCTAGCAATTCGTTATTTTCAGGATTTTCAGCCATTCTGAACAATAAACGGATTGACCTCCCGTTTACCCAACCCTAAATTTTAAAATTTTTAAATTCTTTTATCGCTTCCCTCAGTTTGACCAATGCTTTGGTGATTCTTTTCTCCACTGCTGTTTCACTGATGTCCAAGTGTTGAGCGATTTCTTTATAGGTCATTTTATCAATCCTATTGAGTAAAAATGCCTCTCTTTGCCCTTCAGGCAAGCTGGAAATGGTCATTTCAACCTTCTCCTGAAACTCTTTTGTTCTTAACAAGAAGTGTGGATCTGAGGTATCGGTCGCCGGTTGTTGAGACTTTTCAAACTTGAGAGACACCTTTTCTGATCTGGTCAAATCGAGAAAAAGATTGTTAGCTACGGTGAATAGAAAACCAGTTACTTTTTCGTATAGAATCTCGGCACATTTTTGCCAAAGTTTCTGAAAAGTATCATGCATGAGGTCTTCTGCCTTGTCGAGATCACCACATTTGTAATAGAGAAAATTCCTGAGCTTTTCAGCATGCGACCTGTATACGGCGCTGTACACTTTCTCCTCACATACTGAAACAGATGAGTCCATCAGGTTTTGGATAACATTAAATAACCTAGCCGATAAAGATAGCGGACTGGCAGAATAGCGTCAAGTTCATCTGTTTAGGATGATGAAATACCATAGCTGACTTTGGGAGCATGTTAGGAGTCGGAATTGAACCACTTTCTAATATTGTCCCATAAAAGTTTAATAGTTCCCATGAGGGTGATGAGCGATATGGTGATCGATCCTATTTCACTGAATATTAACTGTACGAGCCTGCTGAAATATTTGATTTCTTCCATGTTGATGAGGTGGATTTAACGGTAAAAGGTTTAAATCCGCTCCTCGCTTTGAAGATATGAGATTTACAAGTAAACTGTTAGGACGTAAGAATCAGTGTTTATTGGCTTTAAATGAGGTTTTTAAAATGGTATGCCCTCAATTGATGCTGTATAAGTGGTTGTGGGGAGGACAATTTGTAGTGAAAATAAGGACAGTTTGTAGTGAAAAACTTCCATGCTAGGGTCATTGAGGTTGTTCTTTTTAGCCTTTCATTTTTCCGGGGTCATTACGACTATCGAAAAAATCTATGATATAAATCGCGTTGTCCTCTATTCGATAAACGATCTTGAAATTCCCTTCTATTATTCTTCTGTGACCTTTTCTAAAGCTTAATAGATAAGGTTCGACTTGACCTTTGTGAGGTTGAGTAGATAAGGTGTTGGCCTTGGCTATTAGCCTGTTTTTTAATTTGGCAATTTTACTTCTCGGTAACTTAAGCTCTTCCAAGTAAAAGAGTAGTGCTTTTTCCAACCGAACTAGAGATTGTTCGGTGAATATTACTTTCACAAGTCTAACCTTTTGTTAAGCCGATCATGTGCTTCTTGCGCTGTATAAACTCGACCTTCTTTGATGTCCTCCTCAGCCTTTTTTGCTGAAGAAACCATATCTTTTTCAATTAGAGGGTCGTAATCTTTTTCTGTTAGAATAGACTTGACAATCTCTAGTACATCAGGGTTTGATTCCTGTTCAATCAGGTATTTCAACTCAGTTTTTAGATCGGCTGTCTTCATAATCATATAAAGTTAACAAATTCCACTCTCTTCGGGATTAAACTATATTCAGATGTTTACACAATACTCATGTCTCACCTGTAGCGTTTTTGTTTCTAAATTCATTTTGATTTGTTTTGGATATTGCGCCCCAATAGAGTTTTCCTTTGGTAGAGGCACGAAAGTAGCTTTCGCGCCAGAGCAAGGGCTTTCACACCAGTGTAAGTATTGGAATACCCTACAGTACTGTCATACTAAAACAAAAAAGCACTCCGGTGAGGCCGGAGTGCTGTTAAGTAAAGAAAGAAGGGTTGGCGCTTTATTTCTTCAATAATTTAATCGTTCTATACTCGCCTGATGAGCTCGTCATATGAACCACAAATATTTTTTCACTTTCTAATGTCAAGTCCACTAATCTTCGGCCTTGCAATTCAAACTGCTCTACCGTTCTACCATTCAAATCCATCACGCGGATGTTATAGGTCTCTTCTTCAGATTCGAGATAGAATAAGCCGTCCGCAGAAGGGTTAGGGAAGGCATTCACCTGTATTTGATCCAGGCTGTTGAAGCCTTCGGCCAATGAATTGGTATTGATCGGATAGCTGCTGGTGGCAGCCTGAGTTGTTGTAGTCACATTAACAGTAACACTATCGGTTGCCGTACCACCTAGATTGTCGGTTACTTGCAACGCGAAGGTGTATGAGCCTTCGTCCAGGTTGGTGAGTGTGGCTATGGCCTGATCATCGTTTTCAAGGTTATAACCTTGAGATTCTATAGTCAGTGCATTGAGGTAGCTGTATGCAGCGTTTTGTCCGTTGTTGATGATCACCAATACTTCCCCATTTGCATCTGCCAATACATCGGTTAGAACGGCCACTTCAGAAGTATTATCTGCGGCATCAAGCGAATCAGATTGGCTACCTATCGTATAGACTGTCGTCTTGTCCCCACCACCATCACGGCTACCAAAGAAGGTGAAGTTATACCGATAACCTGGGTTCAGGCCAGCAATTCTTACCTCTTTTTGATCATCTCGGAACCAGTAGCACGTTCTCATCACCTCATCCGGGAATACGCCCGAATTATTACCTGTTGTTTCACCACCGGTCTTTTTGCCGCCCCAGTTATCGAGGAAGGTCAGGCTTACACCTGTGTTTACACCGTTTTCGTCTATGGCATTATAAATCTTGGTTCCAGTATTGATGCTTCCGTCGGTATTGTTCCAATGGTTGCCATAAGTATAACCCGGCTGGGCAAAGTTGATAGAAACCTTGAGAGCTTCCTGTGCTGAGGTTTGCGTAAGGCTCCACTGGTAGGAAGTGATCGTGCCATCAGGGTCATAACTGCTCAATCCATCAAGCGTTACAGTCTGGCCTACCGATACGGTTTGGTCAGCTCCGGCGTCAGCCACCGGAGCTGCATTGTTAGCAACACTAACATTAACCAGAACAGTATCTTTGTCGCTTAACCCGTTATTGTCTGTTACTTCTAATTCTAAAGTGTAAGTCCCCGCTTCGAAATTTGACAGTGTTGCCACAGCCTGATCAGTATTGTCAAGGTTGACACCGTCAGATTCGATAATGATGGCATTCAAATAACCATAAGCTGCCGATCCTCCGTTGCTTATTTCTATCAGTACTTCTCCGTTGGCATCAGCTGTTATGCTCTCTAACTTGACAATTTCAGTGCTATTGTTGGAGGCATTTAATGAACCTGAAGCTGATCCGATGGCGTATACCGTGGTTTTGTCCCCACCGCCGTTACGGCTGCCGAAGAAAGTAAAATCATATACTGACCCCGCTTCTAAACCGGTGATCCTGATTTCTTTTTGGTCATTTTGAAACCAATAAGTGGTTTCCATCACGTCGTCAGGTAGCGCTCCTGAATTGTTACCGGTATTGGCACCCCCCAGTTTGCTTCCACCCCAGCTGTCTTGGAAGGCGACATTGATGCCGGTGGCACCCCCTTGCGTATTGATGGCATTGGAGATTTTCTGACCGGCGTTAGTGCTACCATCTGTATTGTTCCAGGGAGAAGCGGCTGTAATGCCAGTCTCGGCGAAGTTCAGACATACTACTAAGGAAGTCTGTGAAGGTGCACTCAAAATGTTCCAGAGATAAGACTGAATGGTGCCATCAGGGTCGAAACTTCCTGACCCATCAATTGAGATATTCGTGGAGGCAGTGGTTGCGTTCACATCTGATCCTGCATCGGAAACAGGCGCTTCATTATAGGCTTGCACCGTTACATTGACATTGTCACTGGCTGAAAAACCTTCACTGTCGATAATTGAAAATTCGAAGGTATAATCACCAGGGACAAAGTTAGTCAACGTCAATGTAGCTGTATTTGCTCCGGACAGGTCTACGGATGGACCAGAAATTTTGCTCCAATTGTAGTTGACCACCGTTCTACCACTTGGCACAGAAACGGAGCCATTAAGGTTGAGAGAAGTTGCGCTTTCTGAAATGGTAATGTCACTACCCGCATCTACAGAAGGAGGTAATGATCCTTTGCTTTGTGCGAATAACCAGTCCCACATATCTTGATTGTCATAAGTGGCTGACCATGCGTTGTGACCACCGTTTTTGTAGACTGTGTAGGTCAGGTTAGAAGTTGGTGTCACCACACCTTGCGTAGCTTGCCACTGACCATTATCAAAGCCCAATGTATAGTGGTGGGCAGCTGGTTGGTTGCCATTGACAAACGGATATACGCTCATCACTGTAGCCGAAATGTTAGTGATTCGATCTACATTGACTTCAGTGAATGATCTTGGAATGGTGAAATCATTGAAATTATGGAATGCCCAAATGGGGACGTTTTGCAATTGCGTAGCAGGGTTGCTCACCTTATTGGCACCGCAGATAGGAACAATACCCGCTATGAGTTCCGGATGAGCCTCGGCAAACTGCCATGTGCTACCACCGCCGGCGCTCAGGCCAGTTACGTAGAATCTGGTGGTATCCACAGGATAGTTTTGCACAAGGTAATCGTAGAATTGTTGACATTGATTGACCCCGAACCATCCGCTGCTACTTTGTGGGGAAATAACGATAGCAGGATAATCCTGACCGTTATTGATCAATTTAGCGGGTCCATTTCTGATGATCTTACTCAGATCACCCTCTCCGTCTCCTTTTTGTCCGATCCCGGATAGGTAAAGCACTACCGGGTACTTGTCGCCTGAGTTAATGTCGAAATCTTCAGGGAGATACTCATAATAGCCCCAGAATGAGGGATTCTGGCTGCGTGTGACTGCCGTCTGGCTTCCTGCTGCTCCATAGGGTTGGGCCTGTAACTGGAAAGTAAAGGCAAAAAAATACCCTATGAGTAAAAATAATCTACTCACCTTTGTCATCATCTGTTCTGTTATTTGTTTGTGTGTTTTGCTATGTCCCGACCGGGCTCATTGTTAAATTTTGGATCGCTTTAATTAAAAAAATGAACTTTTGAGTTTAACCGCCTTTTTAAAAAGTTTAACCTAAATTCTAGCTTTCAACAGTCTTGTAACCTATATGATTCTGGGTGTATGGTGTTTCCTCTTTCACCTGCTTTTAAGTCCGATGAGTTGCATGATAGCGACGGTGGAAGGATGACAAATTCCGATGAGTGAAATTGATGAAAAATCGTAAATAGTTGATAATGAGAGATATATTACCCGATTATTACATGGTAAAGGAAAGTATACGACGCATATAGGAACTGTTTGTGACATAAAATTGAATCTTGGACAACCTTTTGGAACCGGTTCCGGATAAGATGTATTCTATAATCTGTGGCATCATTTTGGTGCGAAAACCCGAGCCCTCCGCCGACGAAATCTGTTTAGTAAATGTTGAAACAGATTACTTTTAAATTTGTCCAGACCGGTTTAGAACATTCCTCACATTCCTTATCTTCACCGTATGAAATTCGGAAGTGTAGATAACCCAGAAGCCATAGACTTTGCATTACCAGTGGATCATGTTGATACTGCCGGTATTTTAAGTAAAGGAACCCAATCAGCTGAAGTGCCTGTGTACATCGGTTGTGCCAAATGGAACCGACAGGATTTGAAGAATTTCTACCCTCGGGGTACCAAAGACGAGTTGGCTTACTACGGGCAGCAGTTTAATTCTATTGAACTTAATGCTACATTCTACAACAACTACACAAAAGAGCAGGTAGAAAAATGGAGGGATAAAACACCCGATGGTTTCATGTTCTTTCCGAAGGTCAATCAAATGATCAGCCATCTCAAGCGGCTGAATGATGT
Organism: Bacteroidota bacterium; assembly: GCA_039819065.1. GTDB lineage: Bacteria > Bacteroidota > Bacteroidia > Cytophagales > Cyclobacteriaceae > JBCBSS01. The sequence goes on along the minus strand of JBCBSS010000001.1, from coordinate 160,816 downwards.
GACCATCTACACGGAAGAATTCTGCGATATGGCGCGAGCGTTCTATCCGAAACTGGGGATGTGTTTTCTGCAACTTCATAACAACTTTGGGCCAAAGAACTTTGATCGACTTGAAAAGTACCTAAGTGAGTTCCCGGAGGATGTTCCTTTGGCGGTAGAATTGCGCAATACCGCCTGGTTCACGGATGAAGAGGTGGCTGGACAGGTTTACTCCCTTTTTGAAAAACATAATATCACTAATATCATTACCGATACCGCTGGTAGGAGAGATTTACTACATATGCGGTTAACCACTCCAACCGCGTTCGTGCGGTACGTCGGCGCCAATCATGAAAGTGATTATTCAAGACTGGATGACTGGATCGAGCGTATTAAGTCATGGATGGATCAAGGTCTGGAAAAGCTCTACTTCTTTGTGCATCAAAACCATGAGAAAGAGTCTCCGCTGCTTTCCGCCTATTTGATTGAGCGACTCAATAAAGACCTTGGTTTCAAACTCAGAATGCCAATTGCAAGACCTGGTCAGGGAACGTTGACTTTTTAGCCACAAAACGTATTCATAGTAAGACAAAGTAGAAGCGATCCATCGACTAAGTATTCCTTAGTATGAGCAACCTACATTAACAATAGGGATATCGCTCCTGCGTTATCTTTTTGGTTGGCATCTGCCATTTTGTTCCATTTAAAGTTGAGCACTATGAAGCGGTTGGTATGCTTAATGTTGATGTTGCTATCCATCTCCTATTTACAAGCACAAGATCTTTTTATTGAAGGCGGCTGGCTATTCACAGCTACCGAGGATACTGTCAAAAGAAATCCGGGTATATGGATCAAGAGCGGTAAGATATTTACTATCGGTCATGAGCCTGAAACTGAGATCAGGAGAATCGTGCTTTCTGATGAAGATTACATCTTGCCAGGCATCATTGATCTTCATGCGCATTATCGTGTCACCTTTGATGGCATACGTAAAGATGAAACAGAAGTGAATCCGGTAGTATACCTGGCCAATGGCGTGACTGCCACATTTACTGCAGGGGAGATAGAACCTGAAAAGATGATGAACCTGCGTAAGCAGATCAACAGAGGTAAGAAAATAGGGCCTCGGCTACTCAATTCAGGTCCTTATTTTGGGTCGGCCCTTCCTACTTGGGACAAGCTCACCACCCCGAGAGACATTAGAGTCATTGTAGATAAATGGGCAGAGCTTGGCGTATCAGGTTTCAAAGCCAAGGGCATACGCCCTGAATTATTACAAGCGCTGATAGAACGTGCACATCAGCATGGACTGACCGTTACTGCTCATTTAGGCTCAGGCTATGAAAACACCGTCAATCCACAAGAGGCCATTTTAATGGGCATAGACAGGGTTGAGCACTTCTTGGGTGGAGAATTATTACCACCCACGCAAAGCGCCTATGAGAGTTTACAAGATATCGATCCCTATGACCCAAAACTCTATGACGTCATGTCCTTATTCATCAAGCACAAGGTTTATTTCGATGCTACGGTGACCGCCTATGGTTACTATGGTGATAGAACCATAGGCTACGAGTACTGGACAGATGAGAAAAAATACCTTACGCCCTATGCCCGTAGTATCACTAAGGATATAAGGCAAGAGTACCCAGCCTTCGACAAGATATTCAAAATCAAGCGAGTGACCATCAAACGCTTCTATGATGCAGGTGGACTCATTACACTTGGAACAGATCATCCCAGCGTCGGAGAATACCTACCTGGTTTTAGCGCTCACCGAGAAATGTACATTTTGTCAGCATCGGGTATACCCAATGCAGATGTAATTAAGATCGCTACGATCAACGGAGCCAATGCCCTTAGAGTAGGAGATAAAATCGGCTCTATTGAAGTAGGCAAATTCGGGGATATGTTCATTACCAAAGGCAATCCACTGCTTGATATTCGTAATTCCCGTAATGTGCATACTGTCATCAAAGGAGGCGTTGTTTATGATACTCAAGAAATCCTCAAATCTGTAGAATGTAAAATGGGTCCCTATCATAAAGGCGATTGGAACGATGGTAGATAGACTGACTATGGCAAATCGCTGTATATTTAGCGCATGACAGATGAGCAACAGCAGTTATGGCAGGCTATCCGGCGCTTTGAAATAGACGACCCAAGCGCTTCCTTCTCTTTTACTGACCGACTAGCACGCGAAAATGACTGGTCTTTGGAGTATGCGATCAGGGTCGTGTATGAGTACAAAAAGTTCATGTTTCTCATCTGTGTCTCCGATCACCCCCTCACTCCGTCCGATCAGGTAGACCAAGCTTGGCATCTTCATCTTATTTATACACATTCGTATTGGGCTGATTTCTGCCAAAACACGATAAACAGGCAAATTCATCATGGCCCCACTAAAGGAGGCCAGACTGAAAAGGACAAGTATCATGATTGGTATGAAGAGACCAAAAAATCGTATATTGCTAAGTTCGGGAATGAACCCCCGGAGGATATTTGGCCTTCTTCGAAAGTTCGATTTGGCGAAATTGTCTTCTCAAGGGTGAACAGACACCGTTTCTGGATCATTCCTAAACCAACTAAAATGAAGAAGCTATGGAATACCTTAACCAACTCACTCCGGCAGAAACCAAACTCATAATGTATCCATCCGGGACGCAGTTCCGGGAGCTATTGAAACTCACATTTGCTGATCTTGTGCTCAAAGGAGTACTGAAAGTAACTAGAACTGAAGAAGACGGTGAAAACTTTCTTGTATCTGCCGGTAAGAATTTTGAACAATATTCACCACAGCTGCACGAAGCGGTATTCTTGAGTCCTTTTATCAAATCTCCGGATATAGAAATTCTATTGAGGCATTTGATCGCGATGGCTAGAAAAGCCGCCTATAGCCAGAGTCGCTACAAGAATAAGTATGTGGCTAAAAATCAACGCGTTCAGCGTTATTTCGGGGGTGGTTTCTTCTCCAGGTTGTTTGGCTCAACTGTATTGAGCGAAGAGGGGGAAAGGGCTAAAGTGAAAATTGCTGCTGAGTTGAAACAAATGGATCGCGATATCTCACCCCTATTGGCTTCAAACCCTAAGAAAGCTATGGAGGTATTGGCGAAAATAGGAGGGAATGTGCTCTTGTTAGAATCCAAGATAGATTTCGAAGTACTCAAAAAATATGACAAAGAATCATGGAAGGAAGAACACGAACGCTTGGTGGAAACATCAGGAGTCAATGATGTTTGGCTGCTTTACATGGCCTCTTTCTGGTTTTATGATGACTTATTCTATAACCTTGATGGTGCCTCAGACTCTTTTGATACTTCTTACGACGAAATAGAGAGTGCCAGTGCTGGTGGAACAGGTTGTGGCGGGGATACCGGTGGTGGTGATAGTGGGTGTAGTGGATGCAGCGGCTGCGGAGGTTGTGGTGGTTGCGGAGGATAACCGAGGTAGTAGTTGGTCGAGTAAGCAGTTGACAATTTTCCTGTAGGCAATTTGCTTTTAAACCACAGACATCAAGACCCTCCACAGTCATTCAGAAGGAATCTTATTAGCTATGGAACTCACCCGATGATAAGATAAAATCGCTCATCGTGGTACATGCTATCCAGCTATCCGTATGGTGCTTGGTTAGGTATTAGGCACCTGCTAATAAGATTCTTTGCTTATGACGTGTTTACTAATACGCCGGAAATTCTTGCTATTCTTACCCCTTTGTATTTCCCCTAACATTAGGGGAAAACTCCCCAGAACAACAGAACTGCCAAATGATTTAGGCCAATGTCATCCAATTTTGTGTATTTGAAATTAAAATATTAAGCCTCAGAAGGACGAGAAGGAGTAGGCAGTTGACAAAAATTGCTTACTGCTTATTGCCTACTGCCTACTCCTGCACCAACTTTCCAATAAAGACTAAAAACTAATTACCAACTACTTATTACTATTCATTATCAATATCTTTTCTTAAACCCTGTTCTTTTCCGCTTGTAGCGTTTTGCATTCGACTTGCGTCGTTTCTTGCTATTGAAAGATTTAGTCTTGCGGACGGTATTCAGCTTTTTGGTATTGTTGTATCGTCTATTTGGGGAATACTGTTTGAGACGTTTACTGCGGACTTTGAGCGATCTGGCATTTTTCACACCAGCTCGGCCCCTGGTTGCCCGGTTACTGAGTGTTTTCCTTCTTACGGCAAGGGAATTTTTGTAGTCACTTCTGAACCTATCCTGGTAGTTTCTCTCTTTGAAATCGAGGCGGAGTGTGATTTCACTGGAGGTGCCCGTGGCAGCGCCCAGACCGTTGTTGAACATCTCCATAGAATAGCCGATCAGCAATGTCTTGGTAGGTCTAAAACCTGCTGTGAAACTCATTACATCTCCTTTTCGCATAGAGGCACCGGCAATGAGAAGGTTATTGTAAGTATAGAATGCCCCTATTTCCCAACTGTCGTTGACATCGGAAAACTTTCTGAAAGTAAAAGTAGGTTCGAACAAATCAAGCCCGGCCCGGACGGGTATCATTCCGGCGAAATAGCCAGAATAGTATTCGGAAAGAACATCTGAAGCATCTCCATTCAACTCAAAACTGGTAGCCAATCTATTGATGGAACCTCCGAGTTTGAAATACCGGGACTGGTAGTTCATGCCAAATGAAAAGTCATAGTTGAATTGATTAGGAAGATTGAGCACCTGGTCTTCCAAAATCGCATCGGTAATGAGGTTGCTCTGCTGAAACTGATTGCTGTTGAATTCGGCAGATACACCCATGGAGAGGATATTGTACCGCGTAAAAGGAATGTGATAGGCGAATGCGCCAGATGCAAAAGTGTTCCTGAATACATTCACATTCTCGATAAACAGATTGCCACCGACACCAAATCGATGGTTTTTGATGGGCACATGAAAACTGAGGAAGTTGCTGGTGGCATTCCCATTTACCCCTGAAAATGAACTTCTATAAGCATAAGTGGCTGAACCAAAAGTATGGCCCGCCAATGACGGGTTATAGATAAATGAATTGGTCAGCTTTTGGCTAAATAAAGGAATGTCCTGAGCCCATGAAGTTGAGCATGCCATGTACAACCAGAGTAGTATCGTATATCGTAGTAGATGTTTCATGGCTGACCCTTTTTGATGACGGTAATAGTCTGCTTCTCTATGCTTTCAACTCCAGTATCTCCATCGATATACCTGAATATGCACATGTAGTTGCCTGGTGCCAGGAAGCTAAAATCCTCTTCAAACGGCTCCGAAGGATCATCCGGATGTTGATAATTAGCCCTTCTAAACACCTCCGTGCCCCAGCGATCTAGTAAGATGACCTCGTTATCAGGGAAAAAAGTAATGTTCTGAATACGTAGGTAATCATTGGCATTATCCTGAAATGGTGTGATCACATTGTTGATCTGAGGCTTAACATTTTTCACCGCCGCCAAAGCGAAGAACTGGTCAGTAGCCGGAGCCGTGCTTCTGACATTATTTCCATTGAGCTGACCTCCAATGTTTTTGACCGAGGCAAAATTAGCATCGACTTGTACGATAGTATAAACAAGATTGTCTCCGTTGATAAGTGAGGCATCTTCGTCGTTCAGCGGTAGCTCGATAGGTGAGCTTTCAAAGTTTCCCCCATCACTGAGAGCAATCAGTTCCCAATGCCAACTAGACGATACATTTTCAATTCTATCTGGTACCGTCGTTCCTTCCAGTGCTAATCCCACATTGAAAGCTTTAAGCCCGATAATAGGATCTGTTCCATTGACATTGGTCAATGTAATGGGCGTAAAACGATCACTGGTTCCAATGGGGAACGTCTTCAGGCCGGTACCTTCATTATAGAATTCTCCGGTAAAGTAGCTGGCTTCTACCCCGATAGGTTGCTGCGAAGCACTTGCCCTTAGGATCAGTCTGCCGCTACTGATATTGACGATGCCGCCCAAAAGGTCAACGCGGTTGGTCACATCAAATTCGCCATCAAAAGTCTTGTCACCGGCATCAATGATGAGATCAAAAAAGGTCAATGGTGTCATGGAGTTGTTGGTGATTGCCTGCCCACTTCCACGTAAGTAAAGAATACTCTGACCGAGATCGATAGTGCCATTATTGGTGATGTCAGCGGTAGTGCTAATTTCAGTGCCGTCAGAAACTGAGAAGAGGTTGCTATTGGCTACAATTTGCGCATTTACCAAGGAAGTCAAAAAGACGGCCAGACAAGATAGGGTTAATCTCTTCATAGCCATTACTTTTTAGTTGCAGCCTTCGCTTCCAGCCCAATGAGTCTCTTTATCTCTTCCAACTCTGCCTTTAAGGAGCTTAGCTCGGAAGACGCTGGGGTTTTACTTTCCTGATCTTTCTTGAACTGCGTGAACTCTGATTTGAGTCTTTCTATTTCCTTATTTTGCTTTTCTATAAGGGCTTGTTGTTCTTGAACAGCTTTGGTTAATACAGCAATTAATTCCGTGTACCTTATGCTTAACAGTTGTTGATCATCATCTCCTACACCTACAACTTCAGGTATCACACTTTGAACTTCCTGAGCGACAAGACCTAATTTGACATTTTCATCTTTATCTTGATTGAGAATATAGCTTACTGGTCGCAGTTGCATTACGGTATTAAGCCCATAATTCAGGTCGTGAATACTGTGTTTCAAGCGCCTGTCAGAAGAGACGTCTGGCGAATTTTGTAGAAAGATGGTATTCCATCGTAACCCTGAGCTGCCAAGATTAAGATTACCACTGGATAAAAGAGCGGCTGTAGTGAAGGTGTATCGTAAGGATGTACTACTGAAATCGTCAGTTGACGAATAGAATTCTAGAGCAGATGACAACGTGGCTGTAGAAATTCTCCAATCCCCACTACTTCCTTCAGCAAACTCCAGCCCGGCTGTATTTAAGGACTGAGAACTGATTCTAACCAGTCCGGCAGTACTCGTTGGTGCTGAAACATGTAGTATTCTACTGGGAGAGGTCACGCCTATACCCACTGATCCATCACTGGCAATAGTGAACAAGTCGGAGGAAAGCGAGATGTTGGAGTTTTGAGCGCTAATGGCAAAGTTGTCGCCTTGTGTGATACCAATATTATAATGGTTGGTGGCACCGTTCGTAAAGCGTAGAGAGGATGAAGAGTTTGTGCCGGTATTAGTTAGCTCAGCCACCGGATTGATGTTGTTGGAGGCATCCCAGCCCACATTGAGCCTCCAGTTTGGTGATACGCCTATGCCAACATTCCCTGCGTCGCTGATGGTCAGCGCATCGGTGACACTGGACATGTCGTTATTTGAGTATTGGATTTTTAGAAAGTCATCGTCGGAGTCTGAAAACAAGCGATAATCTATATTAGAATTGCCAGTTCGGAATAATTCCAGCGCGACATCGCCGGTCAAGGTAGATACTCTGGATGTAATGTCTCCTGAACCACCCACTTCTAATCTTGTATTTGGGGTAGTACCTATGCCAACATTACCATTCTTAAGTATCGTCATGGCATTAGAACGGTCAACTACAGAACCGTTGCCAGCCACTTCGCCATTTCCAACGATAAATATCGGATCAGTTTCTACCCAAGTGTTATTGCTGTAACCTAGTGAGGAAGGGTCTTCATTGGCCGATCCAACTACAATGGAGCTGAAGGATTCTGAGATAGTTCTGATCCCAGTGGCAAAAGAACCATTGCCATTAGCAGTGACATTTTTACCACCGGGGATGGTCGCCCATTGTGCTAAAGCCTGATTACTGGCACCACCACCGATGCTCGCATAGGCAGCATAAGGACTGAGGCTACCCGCGTGGTTATCGCGACCACCGGCAACGACTGCCCAATCCCCATCAGCACTGTTAGCATTAGTGTCTCCTCCGCCTAATACTGCCGCCCCTTTAGCACCGGAAGCTATCGTATTGCCACTATAGCCTAGCAACACATTAGGCACTAAAGTACCTGAGGTGAATGGACTCGTATCTAATTCGAGCCTTCCGACCCGGGTACTGTTGACCCTCAACTCGAATGGCGTATCGTCAGTTGTACCCATGAAGTCATTGACTGGGTCTGTGCCTGCATTGCCTTGTAGTGACCAGGCATTGCCGGAAGAACCTCCTACAATCGACCAATTCGAGCCATCGTATCCTTCAAAAGCGGAACTTTCCGAATTAAACCTGAACATACCGGCAGCAGGAGAACCTGGCCTTTGCGCAGATGTACCAACTGGTAATCCTATGGCATCGGTTGTGTTAATCTCAAGACCAATGGTGGGAGTGACATTGATACCGAAGTTACCATTGTACCTGGCTTCACCCGTAGAGAAAATGACGAATTGCTCAGCTGCGGTGTTGTTTCTAATGGCAAAGTCGGTTCCGCCATGTAATTCCCAGAAATCTACACCATCGTCTAATCTTATTTGTGATTGATTGCTGGCACTAAGTACATGTAGTACCTGATTGGGAGAGGTGGTGCCCACACCTACATTGGTGCCATTGTCGAATAATCGGCCCGATACAAAAGCACCACTGGAAGCTCTGGGTACTATACCATCAGACAATCCTGTTATGTCCACCATGCTGCTCTTGTCAATGAACATGATATCACCGACACCATCGGTACTAAGCAATTGATTGGGTGTACCGACTACCCAGCTGACGTTATTACTCGACCCACTACCTAGAATGGCTCTACTTCCAGCACCTGCTCCGGCAATCTTACCGGGAGTAACGGCGTCATTACTAATAGTCAATGTACCGTCATTGGCGAAAGTTGCATCACCGCCTACGGTTACCGCGATATCATTTGTCCCATCATTAGTGATCAATTGCGCGTCTGTTAAAACAGGGAGAGTACCTGACCCGGTATCATCGGTTGCAGCTTCCCATTGTGTGCCACTCCACTTTAATACCTGACCAGCAGCGGGTGACCCAGCCGAAACCAAATTCCCTTGTAAACTAGTAATGTTGAAGGATCCTGAATTGTCCATAGAGAGGTCTCCTCCGACTGTTACGGGTATGTTGGTAGTACCGTCGTTGGTAATGATCTGCGCGTTACCCAGCGTGGGTAATGAACCACTTCCCGTATCATCACCTTGAGCTGTCCATGCTGAGCCGTCCCATTTCAATACTTGATCGGTAGAAGGTGCATTGGAAGAAAGGTTGGTTCCGGTACCACCTGAAATATTAATAAGGTTTCCGGATATAGAAAGGCTTTGTTCAAACTCACTCAAATCAACATCCCCACTGTTGGTAAGACTAAGCAAATTGGTAGTAGAATTTAAACTCAGTTGTTGATTATCTGCTCCGGAAACTGTTGCAGGGTGCCATTGCCCTCCGGTGAATTGTAGTACCTGACCATCGGTAGGGATCGTATTACTCACGATTTGCCCTCTGAGGGCATTCACTGAGAAATTACTTCCAGATAAACTAACATCTCCGCCAACATTGCCGGCCGAATTACTATTGCCATCTCCCACGATCAGTTGTCCATCGGACAATGTAGGCGTTGTCCCTGACCCTACCTCGTCATTGGCAAACGTGAGCTGCCCACCGACAATTTTTACCACCTGACCTTCGGAGCCACCTGAGTTATCCAGTTTGCTTAAGGCAATATTGGCATTATTGGCAATGTCTACATTAGATATAGTGCCATCCTCAATCATGGCGGTGGTGATGCTATTGTTGGTAATTTCTATAGTCGTACCGTTTACGGTTATGCCCTGCCCACCGATTAGCGAAATGGATGTCCCTTGTCCTATTTCATTCCATTGCCCGTTGTTCCAATAGAAGAAACTACCCACTGTGGTATCGAAGACTAACATACCTCGGTTGGCCGCATCACTACCGAAGTTAGCAGCTCCTCTTTCAGCAGTTGTCATTTGAGGCACCAGGAAACCTTGGTCACGATCTGGAGATACCAGCATCAAAACAGCATCCGGATTAGTAGTGTTGGATCCTATCGCTACAGCGTTATCCTGCCCAAAAGCACTTAAGAAAAAACACGTGGATAGAATAGCCGTCAATAAGTATGGCCTGGTTTTGACTTCCCAATTATTGATGTAAGATTTTAGCCATAAATAGAGCATTAAACTGTTGAAGTTTGTCATATTTCGCACAGTTAGGATTAAGAAATGATAAAAAAGTACCGACTTATAGAAATATTTATAAACAGAATTTTTATTACAACATTTTGATTAGTAGCACTTTACGCACATAATGGCTCTAAATCGTCTGTTCCGTCTGTTTTGGTAAGCTTATGATCGTCTCGTTAACATTAAATATACAAAAGCTCGGCATTTAATGTAATATTTTTTAAAAGGTAAACCATTTTCTGAAGAAGAATCTAATCGAATGTCTGTAGTCATCTTGGTCATAATGAGGGGCTAGACCAACTGGCTTGATCTTTCATTATCAAAAGGGCATTGTGTAATGCTGTGGTAAAAATGATGTGTGAGAAAAGAAAAACGTCTTAGAGATCAGATCGACGTAATGATGCTAGTCAACAGAGCCAAAACCACCGCCACCGGGTGTTTCCACGATGACCCTGTCACCTTCGTTCATTTGGGCGCCATCTACACCTTGCAGATCGATAGTATCGCCATTTTCAAGTATGATGAATTGTTGGCCAACATTTCCCGGCTTGCCACCTGCCAAGCCATAAGGTGATTCCTTACGATGTTGGGTGAGTACGGTTAGCTGAACCGGAGCTAGAAATTTTATTTCGCGGGTGATACCATTGCCACCTTTCCATTTACCATCACCTCCGGAATGCTCACGAATAGCAAATCTCTCTAATCGAACAGGATACCTGAATTCCATAATTTCAGGATCAGTGATCTTGGTGTTTGTCATGTGTTGATGCACGGCATCGGCACCATCGAACCCTTTTCCTGCCCCGACACCACCGCAGATGGTTTCATAATAACCGAAATGCTCGTTACCAAAAAGGAGATTGTTCATAGTGCCTTGGCTACAGGCCGCCATGCCCAAAGCTTTAAGTAGTGTATCGGTGAGTCTTTGGCTGACTTCGGTATTACCGCCAACCACAGCCGGGTTATTATGATCGTCTACGCCGAATGCTGGATTGAGCATGCCTTGTGGAATGTTCAGCTCTACCGCTTTCATAAAACCTTCATTCAGTGGTATATTCTTGTCCACCAGAAGCCGCAACACATAAAGTACTGCGCTATTGACAATCGCCTCAGTCGCATTCAAATTGCCTGGGTTTTGCTGAGCCGAACCTGAGAAGTCAATCAATATGCGCGACTTTTCGATCTTTATGCTGACAGAAATCTGAGAGCCGTCATCCAGCAACTCTCTGGCTTCATATTGATCACTTTCCAATTGAGCGATGCTTTGGATCAGGGAATCCCGCGCATAGTCTTTCAGCGCCTGCATATAATGTCCCACCTTGTCGGTAGTATAGGAGTTGCATAGCTGCTTTAAGCCTTCTACGCCAGACCGGATAGATGCGATGGCGCCATTTAGGTCGGCCAGGTTTTCATCAATTGCCCGGCTCGGGTATGACCCCGCACATAGTAATTGCCTGATCGACTCCCATTGTACTTCCCCGCCTTTGACCAGGTACATGGGCGCGATGACCACGCCTTCTTCTGCTAGGTTTTTGGCGTCCGCTGGCATTGACCCGGGCCATTTTCCGCCAATCTCTGCGTGATGAGCGCGATTAGCCACATAGCCGACTAAGGCTTTGCTTTCATCATATACCGCACTTACCAGTGTTACATCCGGCAAGTGAGACCCTCCGTAGGCAGGGTGATTGCTGATTACAATATCACCTTCATTCAAGTCTATGGTTTCCTTGATTTTTCGAACGCAGATACCGAGGCTTCCGAGGTGTACGGGTATATGAGGCGCATTGACGATCAATTCACCATGTCGATCTAACAGGGCGCATGAGAAATCGAGCCTTTCTTTCACATTGACAGAGAAGGATGTCCTTTGTAGCAAAGCCCCCATTTCTTCCGCCACCGCTATGAACCGGTTGGTGAATAATTCTAGTTGAGCTTCCTCAGGATTAACGCTTTCATCGGCCTGTTCAAGTGCTTCACCTTTGCTCAAGATGGCTGTGAAATGCTTGTCCAATACCAGGTTCCATCCCGGCATTAGTGCTATAGTAGAGTTACCGCTTACGATCACTGCAGGTGACGATACCTTGGCTCCAGCCTTCAATTCTTCCCAGATGTAAACACCAGCTTCCTCCCATGATTTTCCATTCCAAAATGACTGGGTTTTCGAAGGGGTCGGCACATAAGGGCTCTCAGTGGCCAGGTCTTCCTCAGTGTATTTATTGCGTAAAGCCGCGAATACCTTGACCGACTCTAGTTCTATTTGCTGATTTTCCAGCCAATGGCCATACAGTTCTTCGTATTTCTCCTTGAAAGAGATTCTCGGGTCTTCTCCTTCGAGATATTGAATCTCGATGCTGTTTTCTTGCCCTTTGAAACGGAGATATAACAGCACACTACGCGTATAGATCAATGACGGCGTGTAGCCTTCTTCTACCAATTGATTTATAGCCTTGGCTTGCAAGGACGAAATGATTTGTGCTAACTCGGATTCTTTTTGATCAAAAGGTGCTAGAACCTGCAGCTCTTTGAACCGCTCCACTTCCGCCTGTCCTATGCCATAAGCACTAAGCAACCCAGCGTTGTATGGAATGATCACCTGATCAATGTTGAGCAAAGCCGCTACCTCACAAGCATGTTGTCCACCCGCGCCTCCGAAAGCCACCAAGGCATATTCTGAAGGATCATACCCTTTTTTGACAGATATTTTGCGGATGGCCTCTGCCATTTTCTCATTAGCGATATCCGAAAAGGCATTGAGCAACTCTTCTTCCGTGTATTGCTTGCCCTTGGCTTCGACAATCTTTTGCTTTATATCTTCCAAAGCAGCCTGAGCTTTTGACACTTTGATAGGAATGCCAAAACTGGCTGGATCCAGCTTGCCGAGTAGCAAGTTGACATCTGTAACTGTCAGTGGGCCACCTGCTCCATAACAAGCTGGGCCTGGTTGAGCACCTGCACTGTCAGGCCCTACCGAGAACTTATTCTCGCTAAAACTGCAGATCGAACCTCCACCGGCGGCAATGGTTTCTATGGCCAGCGACGGACTTACAATATTCGCGTCGCCCACCGGTGACTCGTACCGGTAATCGAAAGATTGGTTGTACTGTGCTACATCAGCACTTGTACCTCCAACATCCAGTGTAAGGATACTACCAAAACCAGATAACTCAGCCATTTTGGCCGCACCTACTATACCACCGGCAGGCCCGCTGAGCAGACTATCTTTGGGGTTGAATAAGCTGCCATCAACTAAACCCCCGGCACTGGTCATGACCTTCAAAGTATTATCAGAAAGGCTAGATAGTATGCGGCTTATATAAGAATCTATTACCGGGGATAGGTAGGCATTGGCCACCGCAGTTTGACTTCTCGGTAGAATTTTAATAGTCGGAGCGAGTTGACTCGACAGAGAAACATACTTTAAGCCTGCTTCGGCTAGCTTTTTAGCTAATTTCTCCTCGTGCTCAGGATTGAGATAGCTATGCATGAACGCAACAGCCACTGATGCCACGCCCGCCTGCTCCACCGCATCTACGACATCTTTTACAGTTTGTTCATCAAGCGGTATGATGACTTCTCCATTGGCGTCTATGCGCTCTTCGACTTCGATTACTTGATCATAAAGTGGTACAGGCTTGAGGATATTCAGAGAGAACAACTCGGGCCTTTGTTGGGTACCGATTAAGAGCAGGTCCTTGAAGCCTTTGGTGATAACTAAAGCTACTTTTGCTCCTTTTCTTTCTAGAAGTGCGTTTGTCCCCTTGGTTGAGCCCAGACGCATTTCTAATGGAGGCAATGGTTCTAGAAGGCCAGTGCCTGTAAGCAGACGTGCGGCTAACACAGGAACTTCTTCATGCCCGGTAATCTCGAACTCAACCTTGTCTTGTACATCTATTTGGACGTCACCACCCAAGGTGAGAAGTCCGCTTTCTGGGTCAAGTGATATTATCTTATATGAATAATCTTGGCCTCCTAATAACCTGAATGAATAACCTTTGAATATATCTGCATTACCTAGCCATGGAGCTTTGACTTTCAATACATTATTTGAAGTTTGGGAAATGATTGATCCTCTGAGTGTACTATTGCTTAGTACTTTAAGGCGGTGAAGCTCGCCTTGTGGATTGTAGGCCAGGCAGTCAGTAAACGTTCCACCGGTATCAATTAAAAGAAGCCATTTGGACGAAGGCATTGGCGGGGCTACTGTTCTTCTTCGACTATTTTCTTAACCTTTTGATTCTCGGTGGCGGCATCAATCATTTTGAGCCAACTGACTTTCTCACCAGAGTCCAAGGAAACGTAAACAAACCCATTCCCCTCTTGTTCTACCCTGCACTTACCAAGGTCATACCTCAGGGATTCTACTATGTCACCCGCTTGTAAGGGCAGGTTATTTAGGTCTAGTAATGAAGGTAGGGTTATTTCTTTCTTCTGCTTCTTTCTCTTGAAAAAATTAAACATTGGTAGAATATCACTGATTAAGACTCTCGCTAAATTACTTAATTAATGACTTAAGACAGGGTAATGTTTATGAATTTTGGCGAACTGGCTTTATAGGGAATTTTATAAGGATTTCCTCACCGTTGTTTTCGTCAATCTCTTAGTGCTACTGGAGTGCTTTTTTTCGGCTTCAAGCTCTTTTGTGAGAAAAAATCAGGCTTATTAAAACCACTGGCAAGATTTGATACATAGTTTCCCAATGTCAAATCATGTTTGATTTCATAAGCCATAATATGCTTACTGACCATTGAGTACAAATTGTTTTTAGCGAAGTCAAGGTACACCACACAAAGTAGCATCAGCAACACCGTGGTGACTTTATAATGTCTCTTACATAACTTAAGCTCTCCCATGATCTTTCTTTCTGTTACTCATTTTATTCTACGTGTTTGAGCCAGCTGGGATTGTTAATGAGATGTTAATGGAAGTTAAAAGGTGTTAAACGGAAAGAAAAATGACTGAAATGGAAACGTTCTGGAAACGCTCCTGTCTTTAGGACAAATTTTAAAGTTTAGAATTATGAAATGTATTAAGTCTGTACTGGTTTTGATGTTAGTCACCACGGTGAGCTTTGCTCAGAATTACGACGTGACAGAGTATAGAGACGGTTCTGTAAAAATCAGAAAAGATAAAGGACACCGACAAGATGATATTAAAACAATCGCCGGTAATAGGTTTCATTCGGGCGGTTTTGGTGCACTTTCTTTCCGAGGCACAGAGTTTGGCGATGAAACACTGGTTATGGCTGGCGTAAGAGGTGGTTGGATTATCAATCGTACATTGGCTATCGGTTTTGAAGGCCATGGTATCATACCCACAGCCAAGTTTCAAGGTATCGCGCCCAATGGGGATGCTATTCTGTTAGGGGGTTATGGCGGCATGTTCCTGGAGCCTATTCTGTTCTCCAATCAAATCGTTCATATCACTTTCCCGATAGCCGGTGGAGCTGGTTGGTTGGGTTACCATGAAGACTGGGAGGATAACCGCTTCGACGGCCCAAATAGGATCATAGATGAAGATGTGTTCTGGTATATAGAACCCGGAGCTTCGGTAGAGATTAATGTAGCAAGAAACTTCCGATTAGGGTTAGGTGTAACCAAGCGATTTACCCAAGACCTTAACCTTGCCCAAACTAACTCAGATCAATTCGAAAACCTCAATTACTTCATGACACTCAAGTTTGGCAAATTCTAGACTGCAAGGCAAGTGCCATAATAGAATTAGTGATCAAACTTAATGCTATAGACTTCCTATAGGTATCACCGGTAGGGAGCTTTTGGGAGCAATGATGATGAGGCGACAGAATAGAAGGTGTCGAGGATCATATGCTCCCATTACGCGTTATTAAACTTTGAGCCTAACCGTCAATGGTTAATCTCCCGTTTTCCTAAGATTTTCTTCAGTTTAATTTCCAGAACATTTACCTTCGCGCTTCATACGTGAGAAAACGGGATACGTATTACTCAAGTAGGCTTGCTCAGTAAACAGCAAGAGGCTTTTGAGTTAGAATAAGGTTAAATTAATTACTAGAAGTAAGACATGATCGTAAAGACCAAAAAGTATAAGCTAGAAACTAAGACTTATATCAGGCTCGGATTACAAGGCATTTTACGCCAGCAGTGGTGGGTCTTTCTAATTTACCTGGCCATATGCTCAGGTTATCTCATCATTCCTAACCTATGGTGGATAATAGGTGCTACTATTGCGCTCGTTTTATACATACTTTTCTGGGTGATACAGTTTGCTGGCATGACCCAACTCGAACAGGGTAAAGTACTTTTTGAAAGGCTCTCCTATGAAATCAGCAGCCAACAGGTAGTGGTTAAGCTAAACCCTAAACAAGGCATGCCGCTTAAGTGGGAGCAGATCAAGAGGGTGAAAGTCGGTAAAGACTACATCGCCTTATTTGTCAACAAAGCACAGATTATTCATCTTCCTTTTAGAATATTCAATACCGACGATCAACGGAAATTTGTTCAATCCATTCTAAAGAGAAAAGGCTATATCAAAGCGTAGAGGATGTAGCCTTTGACTACTTCTCACCTAATTGGAAAAAGATAGCTCACATAAGAGAACCTTCACGCTCAAGGAAGCTAAAGTCAAGGCTTCCAGATATTGTGCTTATCAAGAACGTACGCAACAAGAAGTACGCAATAAGCTGTATGAGTTTGGCCTGCGCACCGATGAAGTGGAAGAAGCATTATCGGATTTAATTGTAGATGGCTTCATCAATGAGGAAAGATATGCTAAGAGTTTTGCCGGTGGCAAGTTCAGAATGAAGAAGTGGGGTAGGGTGAAGATATTACAAGAAATGAAGCAGAAAGGTCTGTCCCAGTACTGCATTAATAAAGGCATGGAAGAGATAGACGAGACAGAGTATCGGGATGTATTGATGGCTTTACTGAATAAGAAAGCGGATGAGCTCAGGTCATTGGCACCTTATCAAAAAAAGCACAAAGTGGCTCAGTTTGTTATCAGAAAAGGATATGAGCCCAACTTGGTATGGGATTGCATCAATGAACTTATACCATCCTGATTATTCATCTACGGTTTGTAAGATATCTGACAAAGACATTAGTTCAAAGCCTATTTCTTTATACTGGTATGATTATTATTCGTGTAAGTAGAAAACTCATGCTATGAGAGAAACTACTTACCAAGATTAGCATGAAGTATAGTTGGAAAAATCATTTTTTGAATGTGTAATTAAACAATTATGAAGAAGGCTTTAATAATAATCGCTTTTTTGGCTCTGGCTGTTTCAGCCCAGGCACAATCTGACAAAACAAGAGGAAACAATTTCAACATAAGACATAATGTGGCTATCGGGGGTTATGATCCGGTTAGTTATTTTGATGGGAAACCTGCTAAAGGCAGTAAAACCATCGCTTATGCTCATCACGGTGTAACCTACTATTTTGCCAAAGAAGCCAACAAGAATAAATTCAAAGCAGACCCGCAGCGATATGAACCAGCCTATGGTGGTTGGTGTGCATATGCGATGGGTGTTAGTGGAGATAAGGTTAAAATAGACCCTGGTACCTATAAAATCACTGATGGCAAGTTGTATTTGTTTTACAATTTTTCTGGTACTAACACACTAACGCTTTGGAATAAGGATGAACCTGGCCTTATTACCAAAGGAGATAATTATTGGGATAAAATATTAACCAAATAGGGGGATAATCGGCCATTAAACGGCCTATTGATTAAATTAAATGTTTTTCAAGCAAAAGTCAGATTTTAGTCTATTTTTGCATAAGTTTAACCCCTACAGGTAAACTTTTAATCATTTCCACGCATCACATGCGTGGAAATATTGTTTAAAATTAGTTTGATGGACTTAAAAGAAGCCTGCAAAAGTATTCTGGATCAAATAGACGATGTAATTGACCAGATAAGAGAAGTTGACTATTCCAAAGAAGTCGATATACTTAACGCTACAATAGGACAGCACATAAGACACACACTTGAGTTTTTCATTTGCTTGAAGGACGGATATCAAGCCGGTGCAGTCAATTACGATAAAAGAACGCGTGACAAGCGTATCGAGGAAAGCCGTGAATTCACTAGATCTACGATCGAGGATATTAAGCAGTTCATTACGTTTGACGCAGTTGATAGGGAATTAGTACTCATCGCTAATTACAGCCAAGCCGAAGGCAAAGATGTTGTTGTATCGACTACCTTCCAAAGGGAATTAGCTTACAACATAGAACACGCTGTTCACCACATGGCCATCATGAAAATCGGTATCAATGCCGTAGCACCTTACGTTCAATTACCTAAGGAATTTGGAATAGCCGTTTCTACTCTCCGCTTCCAGGACAGCCACTAAGCTTAGTTGGGTCAAGATGACCCTTTGACTTTATGCCAATGGATGAGTGTGTTCAGTAAAATACGCAAAAGCAACTTTCTCATAAAGCTAAGCAGTTGGGAATACTGGCCATTTGAAGTGGTCTATTTTCCTATATTCTTTTACTGGTTCTGGCTTTCTATCAAATCCCGATCATTCTTCTTCTTTTCAGCTTCTAATCCGGGTATCGAGAATGGCGGTATGCTGGGAGAATCTAAGTTCAGCATTCTGGAAAAGATCGATCCAGCCATTAAGCCTAAAACGTTTTTCTTAAAAGCTCCCGCCACAGTTTCTCACATTTTGAGCTTGATGAAAACTGAAGATATGCGCTTTCCGGTAATTCTAAAACCAGACATTGGAGAGCGTGGATGGCGCGTCAAGAAAATCAGTAATGAAAACGAGCTTGAGGAGTACGCAAAAGATATGCATGTCGACTTTCTAGTGCAGGAATTCATCGACTTGCCCATGGAGTTAGGCGTATTTTATTACCGATATCCTGATGATCAAAAGGGCTTAGTCAGTTCAATAGTGATGAAAGAGATGCTGACTGTTACTGGTGATGGTAAATCTACTTTGTCGGAGCTGGTTTTACAAAATGACAGGGCTAAACTGCAGTTTGAGACCTTAGAAGAGACCTACAACGGACAAATGGAACAAGTACTGGCCGATGGGGTTAAAAAGGAATTGGTAGCCATTGGTAATCATAGTTTAGGTACAAAATTCCTCGACGGGAATTACCTAATCAACCAACGGCTTAATGAAACCTTTGATCAGATCAGCAGCGCTATAGATGGGTTCTTTTTTGGGAGGTTTGATTTGAGGTGCGCTGATGATAAGGCTCTCTACGAGGGTAAGATCAAGGTGATGGAATTAAACGGCGCAGGTTCTGAGCCTGCTCATATATACAACCCTGGATTCTCTTTAAGAAAAGCTTATGGTGTACTTTTCCATCATTGGAAGGTATTGTACGAGATAAGTAAAATCAACCATAAGAAAGGCATCAAATACATGACCTTCAAAGAAGGGATAAATGAGTACAAAAAGGTGCGCCAGTACAATAAGCTGAAGTGAAATGGAGTGGTTAATCGTTGGATTAGTAGGCTTCTGCTTTAGCTTTTTAGGCTCGATCCCACCAGGCGCTATCAATATCAGCGTCATTCAATTATCAGTACAGGGCAACTTTGCCGCCGCCTTTCGTTTTGCCCTGGCCTCTGCCATTGTAGAATATCCATATGCACTGATAGCCGTCAAATTCGAAGGTTTGATCACCTCATCACCTTTCATTGTGGATAACTTTCATTTGATCTCAGCCTCGGTGATGCTATTGTTGGGTATTGTCAATTTATGGAGTTCCGCAAGACCTTCCGAGTTGTCACGTAAGTTCAGTCAAAGTGGTTTTAGGAAAGGCGTATTGATCAGCCTGTTGAACCCCTTGGCCATACCTTTTTGGATTGGGGTAACCGCCTTCCTTAAAAGCAAAGAGTGGTTAGTCTTTAATGATAATGGCAGCATGTTCACCTATGTTGCTGGAATATCCCTCGGCACTTTTAGTTTGCTAATGTTATTGGCCCTCCTGGCCAAGAAGATTTCAAGACATCTCAATAAAGGTCCTCTTATAGCTAAAATTCCAGGATTCGTTTTTTTAGCCTTGGGTATTTATGCTCTTGTAGAATACTTTCTCAAGTAGGAGAATGCTATTGTTCTGGTTGTTTAATCCAGGATAACCTTAGTAGCTGTCGTATCGATAGGGTAGGTGAATATGATCTTTTTGCCAGTTATATTCTCGAACATAGGTTTTAGAATTAACTCAGCATTGGTGACCGTCTGTTCTAAAACACCTGAGTTCAAAGCAGCATTTTTAATTTCTGTCTCTGCTGTCTTATAGGCCTTTTCGATCAGCGTCTTATCGTTAGAAAAGGCGTAGGTATCCAATTGAAATATTTGAGTGTCGTTGAGGTCTAGTTTATAATAGCATAACTCGGGATTTGGCAATTTAATGATGAGTGAATCACCTTGCTCGTTGATATCCTCAAGCTTCATTTTGGTGAGATCGATACAACCAACTGCTTCACCCTTGGATATGAGTATAACGTTAGACTCGAAAAATTTGATGCCCGCAATTTCAGCTGCATTTTCACTGATTTGGGTCACCTCTTTAAAATTATACCGGACTAACTCCATTTTTCCCAGCGCCTCAACCCGTTCTATGATAGCCGTGTTATTGACCACCTCAGTGCCACCTTTGATAAAAGAAGCACCTTGCGATAAGTATACCCAGACCAGTAAAACGACGATCAGTGCCCAGGGAAGTATTTTGATGATTAATTTAGCAGGAATCATATCAGATAGCTATTTGGCAAAAATGATCAAAAATGTTGTAAGATCTGAATCAATGCTGTTCTGAGCTCCGAATAACACATAGTCTTTCATAGAGGATAAAGATCGATTAAAAAAAGTCAAAACCTCTTAGATAGAGTTTATCAAAGTGTTAAAACACTAAAGCATGAGCTTCATTTCATATTGATCCAACTGATTTTCAAAACCTCTATTGACGAAAAAATCCTTTGTGCTTGTGGATTCGCGATTTGCGTTGATCACGGTGAGCGACTTATTGCTGCTACTTCTAAAAACATAATCTAACAAAGTAGAACCAATGCCCTTGTTTCTGAAACGTTTGTCGACCGTTAAACTACCAATACGACCAAGTGCAGGTTGGTAAATGGTATACCCTACACATTGACCGTTCAAGTGCGCTTCTATAATGGTTTCGTTGGATAAGTTGACATTGATCATCTCCTGAGAATCGAGGAAAGAAGGAGAATAATCTATGAAATCATTGTAGAGGGCCCAATTCGGTTTCGGCACTGGTTCAATAGTGACATCACGATTAACGCTGTGTTTTTTTAAAATCCTGGACGGCAACTTAAAGCAATGGAAGTATTTTGATTTTTGAAATCCTATTCTTTCATAAGCACGGATAGCTCTTGTGTTTGTAGTTAATACCTCCAGGATACCTTGTTCTATTCCTTTTTCTTTGAATTTAGGTATCAGCCTTTCGTACAGCTTGAAAGTGATGCCCTGATTTCGATACGGCCTCCTTACGCCTGTACCTCCATTATAGGCCGTTGTTTTGCCCTCGTACACATTTGAGCTGCTGAATACAAATCCTACTAATCTGTCTCCATCAAAGGCCCCTGCAGATAGCTCGAAGTCGATTTTCAGTTTTTGTACAAATTTTTTGACGAACTGTTCTTTGGTCAAACTGAATTGGATGGGGTAATCCCGAAATGAATCTAGAAAGGCTTCATGCATTTGATCCAGGTCTAAGGGACTAAGGCTGGTGATTCGTACCGATTCCTTATTCATTGACTAGAAAAGTTTGGCACCGTTAGGTACGTCTTTATCTACGGTAGCTAATACAACGTTGCCCTCTTCGTCAGGAAAACCAGCCACCAATACCTGCGACATGAAATTGCCAATTTGTTTTTCAGGGAAGTTAACTACCGCCATCACCTTTTTACCAATCAGCGATGTGATATCGTAGTGCGCAGTAATTTGTGCACTAGTTTTTTTAATACCGATTTCTTCACCAAAATCTACCCATATTTTAAGGGCTGGCTTTCTGGCTTCAGGGAAGTTTTCTGCCTTGATTACCGTTCCAACACGTATTTCTACTTTTTCGAAGTCTTTCCAGCTAATTGTCTCCATTCAGACTAATTGTGTTCTCGTACTATTCTTAAAAATATTTAATTTTATTGTCCCTTGTAACTAAAACGAAAATATTCCGTATATTTCAGAGTCAATTGACTTTAATTTTGAAAACCACCCTCAAAACCAAACTATTCGTTGTACTGACTCTACTGTCTATCAACACGTTATGGGCACAAGAGTCTAAAGGTATCTTGATTGAGCCAAACGACGAACCTACCTACATTAATAACGAAGAAAATACTGGTGGAGGAGGTGGCAAAAACTTATCTGAGTCGGAAGATGATGGTAAGGTAAAGGTTACACCAACTAAAAAGACCACAACAGTAACAACTAGGTCAGCACAAACTTCTCAGGCTCCAAAGTTTCAAGCTCCAAAACCAGAAGTCAAAGCTAAACCTACTCAAGTAAAGAAAGAGGATAACCAGGCAAGCTCAGTATTGTCATTCAATTTCATCCACTATATCATTAAAAAATTCAAATACTCCGATATCTTCGGAGAATAATCTCTCAATTTATCTTATTGTATTGCCAATCGTGTTTTGACGCTTGCGGATTGCATTCCGTTAAAGTTTTTGTTCTGTCTTGTACATTGAAGGCTTTTTGTCCAATAATGCTGTAACACCTACATACTTTGACACAGATAAATCAATTGCTTAGCAAATAACATATAGACCTGTCATCGGCTGGAATGATCTATACTGATTCTGTCGGATTACTTAATGAGATTAAAATTCCACGGAGGGTATTACGGAGATGGTATAAGATGAAAACAGTAAGTACATCTTCTGTTTTGAGCCATCACTTCAAGAGCTTAAGAGGCTTTTTTTATTTTGCCTGCGCGATGAATTGATCCAGTTCTTTCAAGTTGATTTCACCCTCATAGAGTGCTTTCCCGATGATTACCGCGAAAATACCCATGTCGTTAAGCCTTTTGATATCATCGACTTTATGAACACCACCGCTGGCTAGAATACATATCTCCGGGAACCTGTCTTTTATTTGCTTATAAAGATCTAATGAGGGGCCTTGTAGTGTCCCGTCTTTTGATATGTCGGTGGTCTTTACATATTTGAGACCACGCATGTAGAAATACTCTATGTGATCGAAAAGATCAATGGATGTATTCTTTTGCCAGCCTTTGATGGCAATCTTACCGTCCAGTGCGTCTGCACCCAATGTGATTTTCTCCCTGCCATAGGATACTATCCAAGAGGCAAATAGCTCTCGGTTATTTACGGCTACGGTAGCAGCAGTAATGTACTTGGCACCATACTCATAAGCCTTACTAATATCTCCATCGGTGGTAATACCCCCAGTAAAATCTACTTTGAGATTAGTGTAGCCACTAATCGCTTCCAGAATATGATAATTGATGGGGCTAGCTCTGTGTGACCCATCCAAGTCAACTAGGTGTACTACTTCTACACCATGATCTTCAAATTTCCTGGCCAAATCGATCGGACTCTCATCATATACTTTTTCTTGCGAATAGTCGCCTTTAGTAAGACGGCTAACTTTCCCGTTACTGATCAATATGGACGGTACGATCTGAATCATAGCTTGTTTGGACGCTCGTAAGTTGTTAAAAGTAATCATTGGATAGTGCATAATAAACTACCCAACATAAAATATTTGTTAATTAATTGACGTGCTGCTTAGCAATTGGCATCAAACATAGCACCAATTGAAGATAAATTGAGGTAAGACTGAATTTAACTAAATTAGCCCACATTGACAAGCTTAAAGCCTTGCCCATGCAGTGTGAGGATTTGGATGGTTTCGTCCTTTTTAAGGTATTTTCTCAACTTTGTAATGTACACATCCATGCTTCTGGCATTAAAATAGGTGTCGTTTCCCCAAATCAGTTTCAATGCTGTATTGCGGTCTAGAGCCTTGTTGATGTTCATACAAAGCAATCTGA
Organism: Bacteroidota bacterium; assembly: GCA_039819065.1. Lineage (GTDB taxonomy): Bacteria > Bacteroidota > Bacteroidia > Cytophagales > Cyclobacteriaceae > JBCBSS01. Next base: position 136,793 of record JBCBSS010000001.1, on the reverse strand, counting down.
GGAGGTCTGATTCTTTCGATGTGAGCTTTTGCTGTGACCCATTGATAGAAAGCATTTGCTGGTCATAATTAAAAATAAATTGGCCAAAATTGAAGATATGCTGTTCCTGATTTCCTATTGGACCCTCCGATCTTTTTAGAATCGCTTTCAATCTCAGCAGTAATTCTTCCATGCTGAAAGGTTTGGTGATATAGTCATCAGCACCAATTTTAAAGCCTTCGATAGTGTCTTCCTTCATAGACTTAGCTGTCAGAAAGACAATAGGGATATGAGTATCGACCGCTCTGATCTCTTTGGCCAGTGAAAACCCATCCTTTTTAGGCATCATGATATCAAGAATACAAAGGTCGTAACGATCCGCACTAAAAGCCTCTATTCCCTCTTCCCCGTTCGTTTTAAGATCGGCTTTGTATCCCTTGATTTCCAGATACTCTTGCAGGATTTGACCTAAATTCGGGTCATCCTCTACGATCAATAGCTTTTTATCACTCATGTTCAAAAGGTAAAAAAACCTGAAATGTACTTCCTTTGCCCAGCTCTGAGCGTACGTCTATGCTTCCACCATGCAGGTCTACCACAGAACGTACATAGCTGAGGCCTAGGCCGAACCCTTTCACATCGTGGATATTACCAGTTGGCACACGGTAGAATTTGTCAAATATTCTTTTGATACTCTCCTTGCTCATGCCAATTCCGCTGTCTTTCACCATGATCAACACTCCATCTTTAGTATTCTTGGTCTTTAAGTCAATCACAGGCTCCTCGGGAGAGTACTTATTCGCATTATCCAGCAAGTTATTGATCACATTGCTTATATGATGGCTATCTACATGTATGGTACTGATGGCAGCACTTAGATCGGTTGCTATTCTGCCACCCCTTTTTTCTACCTGGATGTTGATATTGGCCAGCACCTGATTAATGAGCTCGTGAAGGTCTATTTTCTCAAGCTTGAGTTTCAAGTCTTTTTTCTCCAGGGTCGACATCTGAAGTACCTTTTCAACTTGAAGCCCTAAACGCTTGTTTTCATCGCGTATGACGTTTAGGTAGCGTAGAAAAGTCGATTCGGTTGACCTTATTTCTTGCTCGCCCAGTGCTTCACTGGCCAAAGCCACAGTGGCAATTGGCGTCTTAAGCTCATGGGTCATGTTATTAATGAAGTCGTTTTTGATTTCGGAGAGCTTTTTCTGCCTGAAAATGGTCTTGATTGCATACGTGAAGCAGAATATGATGATAAGTAAGAATAATATGGAGGTAGCTAGCGTCAACCAAATCTGCTTGAATAGGAATTGCCCCTCGTTAGGGAAATTGACCAGTAAGTAATTGGCATTTTCCAAAATATCATTGGGGAAAAGTGAAGCTCTTAGTTCTGAATTTTTAAGCGCTTCTTCCTGATGCTCTTCGCTAATAAAAGTGAGGGTGTCACTTTCAAGATCTAGTATAGCGAATTGAAATTGGGTATCTATTCCGCGATCATTGAATTCTGTTTGTAAGAGCTTCTCTATTTTCTCAGGTTCTATCTTTCGATTGAATATGTTGTTTTGATGTAAGAGGCTTTCCAATACAATATTTACCACTTCAGATTTTCTCGCTACTTTCAGTTCCAAGGTGGCATTTTGATCATCCAGAGAGTCTACTATATAAAAACCACCCTTGAGCTGAATATTTGCACTTGTATCAACTGTCAGGTTATATTTTCCCTCGCTCGCCTTCAACGTATCGCTCGCTACAAAGATGCTTGTGCTTTTTGACCTTATCTTCAGACTATCACCTGGATTGTCGCTATAGGAATAATATACATTGGTTTCGGTCTTTGGCACTTCCCCCCTTGTTTTGTATTGAAATTTAACATCACCACCTTCATCGACCCAAATTGAATCTAATTTTTGCCCTAGTGCCTTAACCCTTGTTACTGATTTCGCTGTGAACTCTTTCACCTCTTGCTTTTCCAATCTATCTACTACCAGATTAAGTGACTCTTGAACGTCCTTGACAAAACGCTCTTTGCTCAAATTGATAGCATTATTGATCCAATACAACTGGAAGCTTGTAAGCCCGACAAGTGCTATTGTCATGAGCGAGATAATGATCCAAATGGCTCTTTTTTTCATAGAGTTGCCCCTTGATGACTTAACAAATGTAAGCGTAAAACAGGGCCTATGGTTTCAAATTAACATTTTTTAACATTCTTTAACTACCCTTTAACATAGGCGTGGGGTTAAATCAACTACATTGGAATCGTAAAGTTTTAAACCCATCTCAAAATGAAAAAGAAAGTACTATTAAGCCTCTTCCTCTGTATTTGCTTTGGCCTTCAGGTGGATGCACAGGAGAAAGAAGAAAAGGTCAAGGTGAAGGTTTTTAAGGAAGTAAATGGTAAGAAGGAATTAGTGGAGAAGACTTATAACAGCCTTGAGGAAATGAAGAATGATCCTGATCTGAAGGATCTAAACATAGAACTACTCAATGGCAAGTTTATCAAAGTCAATGGTGGCAATGATAAAGACGGTGTGACTGAAATAGTGATCGATAAGCGCTATGAAATTGGAGAGAATACTGATAATGGCGTAGAGCATGATGTTGATGAAGAAGGTAACGTTCGGATTAAAACCAGAGCGTTTGAGATTAGTGTTGAAAAGCAGGAAGACGGTAGCTATAAGATCATCAAAAATGGAGAGCCGTTGGATGTGGAAAGTGGAGGGACATATTCGATAGATAGTACAAACGGAGGAAATGTGAAAATTCATTTTTCTGGTGGAGAAATACGCGTGAATGGAGAGGAAGCAGAAGGTGAAAATGGCAATGTGTTTTTCTTTAAATCAACCGGTGAAGCAAATGAGCTCGAAGTGGAAGAAATCCTGGAAAAGGTCAGAGAGAAAGTGAACGACGCAGTTGAAGAAACCATTGACTTGCAGTTTGCTACTGATGGTGAGGGAGAAAAAGAAAAGCAGATCAAAATTGTATTGAAAATCTCCAAACTGACTATTTCAGAACTTGATTTCTCCGAGAATGAGTTCGAACACTTACACCTGAATGAACAAAAATCATTACAACTCGATGATCTTAATTTCTACCCCAATCCTAACTCAGGACGTTTCACGTTAGACTTCCAAAGTAATGGTGCACCTACGGAAGTGAACATAATGGATCTGACAGGAAAGCAAGTTTACAACAAGCAACTCCAAGGTTTCGAAGGCTATGTGAGAGAGGAAATAGATCTCACCGATCAGCAGCCAGGCGTTTACATTCTTCAAATGCTACAAGGCGGCCGTTCGTTGAACAAAAAAATCATCTTAGAATAATAACAACACTCGTTTAGCAATGATCTGAAAGCATTGTTTTAGATTTCGTTTGGTTAGTAATATCTTTGCAGATCATACAAAGGAAGGAGACATTATCCTTCCTTTTTTGTTGTTAATTTTTAGCTGCAAATTCTATTTCAATGGAACTGATCAACGAACAATTTCAGATTCAAGGAGTTAACCTTCTTGATGTCGCCGATCAATTCGGTACACCCGTCTACGTATACGATGCGGACAAGATTTCCACTCAAATTGCCACTCTGAAAGACGCCTTTCCGGATAACAAATTGAAGATAAAATATGCAGCCAAAGCCCTGACCAATATTTCTATTCTCAAGCTCATTAGAAAGAATGGAGCTGGTATTGACACCGTATCAATACAAGAAGCAAAACTCGCTTTAAGAGCAGGTTTCAAGCCTGAGGAGATACTTTTTACACCTAATTGCGTGTCTTTTGAAGAAGTCAAAATGGGCGTAGAATTAGGGCTCAATATCAATATCGACAACATTTCCATCCTTGAGCAATTCGGACATGAGTACCAAGGCACTGTACCTTGTTGTGTCAGACTCAACCCTCATATCATGGCAGGAGGTAATACCAAAATCTCCACAGGTCATGCAGATTCTAAATTTGGTATTTCAATTTATCAACTGCCTCACATTCTAAAGGTAGTAGAAGCTAACAACATCAATGTCAATGGGCTGCACATGCACACAGGATCTGACATTCTTGATGCAGAGGTATTTCTAAGAGTAGCCAATATATTTTTCGATGCCGCCAAAGACTTCCCGAATCTTCAATTCATAGACTTCGGTAGTGGTTTCAAAGTAGCTTACAAGCCTGACGATGTTACCACTAACATCAAATCGTTGGGTAAGAAATTGGGAGGCGCCTTCAAGAAGTTCTGCGCTGCTTACGGACGTGATCTTGAGTTGTGGTTTGAACCGGGCAAATTCCTGGTCAGTGAAGCTGGTTACTTCCTCGTACGCACCAATGTGGTGAAGACAACCCCAGCTACTGTTTTTGTAGGTGTAGATTCAGGGCTCAATCACCTCATCAGGCCGATGATGTACGATAGCTATCACGATTTTGTGAACATCAGCCATCCGCACGGAAAGAAAAGAATTTATACCGTGGTTGGTTATATCTGTGAAACCGATACATTCGGTTCTAACCGGAAACTCACTGAGGTGAGAGAAGGTGACGTGCTGGCTATAAAGAATGCGGGAGCCTATTGTTTCTCGATGGCTTCTAATTATAACTCGCGCTTAAGACCAGCCGAAGTACTAATCATCAACGGAGAGGCTAAGCTAATCAGAGAGAGGGAAACTTTCGATGACCTGGTCAGGAACCAGGTAGAAATTGATATTTAACAAAAAATGGGATCAGGGTGCGTCTAACGAAGTGCCCTGATCAATCATCATCATACTTCTCCCAAATCTCACTGATAAAGGTAGAATCGATCGGGACAAGACCGCCTGATTCACTTGAGTCTACTTTCTTGATAAAGCCTGCATGTGTCCACTGATTGTTTTCGACATTGAAATCAAAAGGTAAAACCGTTCCAACCTGTTTTGAACCAGCTGGGTAGACCATTTGAATATTCTCAGTATATTGATCATCAGCTAGTGTATAGGTACCAGCACCTGCTGCCATTACTTCATCACCTTCTCCGTTATACTTCACCCAGGTGAAGTGAGAAGGCGTGATCAACTTGATGTATTTGACAAATTTGGGATACTCATTCCAGGCAGAATCATTCGCCCCTTTGTAAGAAGCCAACTCCCATGTGCCTTGAATTTCGATATTAGCAGATTTGTCTTGAGATACCTTCACCCACATCTCTTCGATCTTGGTAGAATCAATTACCTTGGTTTCCCCTACTTCAGGGTCGAATTCCATCACCTTTGCGAAACCTGTATGATGCCATTGCCCATTTTCATCCATATCAACTGAGAAAGGTATTGCCTGTCCTAGTTCATTTGATCCCGTAGGCAAGAAGAACTTAATGTTCTCTGTATAAGTCTTTCCATCAAATGAATAGGTGCCGCCTCCAATGCCGACTAGCTTATCCTTATCCTTTTCGTATCTCACCCAGGTAAAATGAGTAGGAGTGATATACTTTTCGTACATGACATTATCCTCATACTGACTCCAATCCGCCTGGCCATCGGCATGATTGATATATTTGATCAATCGCCATGTGCCAATCAGCGCATCGTTACCCAAAACCGCTGTTTCTTCTTTTTCTTCTACTTTTTTCTCCTCTGAAGAACAAGAAAAAAAGAAACCTGTAGAAATAAGGAAAACGAATAAGTAATTAAATCCTTTCATAGCGCAGTTGATTTGATGAGTTCTGATAAAGCAATATGTTACCAATAATTTACAAATAAATCCATCACGACACAAGCACTGAGTAACGTGTGGTTTCAACGCCCGGTGAGCGAGGTAAAAAGAGGCTAGAGTGCTTATATTTGAACATTGACGCACCAAAAGAGCATGGCCAGAATCAAAATAGATCTTCCCGAAAGTTATCTTTTCACGATCACCATTAAAGTAAGAATTACCGATATCAACTATGGAGGGCATCTAGGCAATGACCGTATCTTGGTTTATATGCAAGAGGCCAGGACAGCTCTGGTTCATTACTTGGGATTTAAGGATGAAGTGAATATAGATGGAAGTATAGGGCTAATTATGGCCGACGCCGGTATTCAATACAAGTCAGAGTCATTCTATGGGGACCAACTACAGGTGAATGTGGCCGCCACTAACTTTAGTAAATACGGTTTTGATTTGGTATATCACCTATTCAATGAACAATTGAAGCAAGAAGTGGCTCTGGCTAAAACCGGTATGGTTTGTTTTGATTATGACCAAAAAAAGATTGCCTCAATCCCGGATAAGCTAAAACAAGCTTTGACGAGCTAGTGAAGCATAGCAACTAAAGCACTAGATCAATTCTACTCCAAGACCAGGCTTGTCAAGGATGGACATGTATCCATCTTCTAGCTTAAAACCACCTGCCACGACATCTTGAGCAAGATCCAAACTGCCATCCAGGTCAATGTACTTGGTCTGAGCCGATGAAAATGCTGCATGTAGTGCAGCGCTGATACTAACTATACTTTCGTCATTACAGCCCCACATCAGGTTTACGTTAGCCAGCTCAGCGATACGAGCGATCTGAATCGCCTGAGCTACACCGCCGCATTTCATGAGTTTGATGTTGAAAATACCGCAAAGAGGCTCCGGGATAACAAGATCGAGTGCATCCTGAGGTGTTCTGATAGACTCGTCAGCAGCTACTAGCTTTCTTTCGGCTGTTGATAATGTCCCGATTGATTTGGTTTCGTCAACCGGAACGGGCTGTTCTACCAATTCGATTTGCAACTTCTCTGCACGCTGGAAAAAGAGCTGGGTTTGATGGAGATCATACCCTTGATTGGCGTCAACCCTGATTAGCGTATTGAACCCAAATCGTTCACGGAGTTTAGTTAGCTTTTCTATGTCCTCATCCAGTTGTTCTCCCAATTTCACCTTTAACACGCGAAACCCTCTGTCTACATATTCTTTGGCTTCTACCAATGTTTCATTGATATCCTTTATGCCGATAGTTATAGATGTAGGTAGCTTATCAATTTTCTGGCCTAGAAACTGGCATAACGGTATTTCCAAATATTGCGCAAACGCATCATGTAAGGCGATGTCCAAAGCGGCCATGCCACCTGGTTTGCCATTAAAGCGCGTTTGCACTTCTGAAAGGATGAGCTGAACCTCGCGAATATCCCTGCCGATAATGAAGGCCATATTTTCGTCGGATAAGCGTGCGTAAGCTTGCTCCACACTCTCACCTACCACTCTTTCGCTCGGATTGGCCGCCCCAATGCCTTTGATGCCATTGGCAAGCGTCACTTCTACAAAAGCATTCCTAACATCAGTTACTGTTTTATTGGCAATAGCATATGGCCTTGTCAATTCGAGATCGGCCATCCAGCTTTTAACTTCTTTGATGATCATTTTGTATTCAATATCATGTTTCGAAATATTGAGACGAGTCTATCCATACCGTCTTCAAGAGGAAGAACTACCGGAATGCCTAGTTTTTGCTCCATGTCCTCTTGGTATGGTTTAACATCTTCTGCCTTCATTCTTTTGGTATTCACAGTAAGTGCTAAAGTTGGCGCACCAAGCAATTTGATCAAAGCGATTTCATCATCTGGAGGTGGAATAAACTCCGGATAGAATTCCATGTCTTTATATTGCTCACGGGTAGGGTCATGTTGAAGGACAACACCATCGGCGTTACCGGAGATAATCATTTCCGATCCACAAGGGCCGCTTGGATTTCTTAAGCTACTTTGGCCCTCTATGAACATAATGTCCGGCTGAGCTTCTTCATAACACTTTACCATCGCACCTTCTAACTCACCCGATACAAAATCGTTGGGAGTAGCGTCGAAAATGAATCCATACTTCGCACCTTGCATCCATCCCGTCTGCCCCGTATAGATCATCTCGGCCTTGAATCCAGCTGTGTTAAGTGCCTCAGTCAGGAATTTGGCCGTAGTACGCTTACCCACTGCACAATCAGTTCCAAGAATGGCAATCTTTGGGCATTTTACTTGCTGAATATCACCATTCCAAAATCTCAAAGCCCTAAATGGTTTAGGTTTGCGGATGTCCTCTATGGATAAGCCTTTGGCCTCTGCGATTGACTTTAGTTCTGGTATGTCATCGACAAATTCGTGTAAGCCATTAACGATGCCCAATCCCGCCTCCATGGCGGTTTTGATCTCTTGGCGCAAGGAATCAGGAATAATGCCTCCTTTTGTAGCTACTCCTAGAATAGCCACATCGGCGCCATTACCATGCTGAGCGAAATCAGCTACGTCGCTGTAAATGGGAATTTGTCTGGGCACATGATCCAGTACCGTCCCGGCATCTGAGCCTTTGTGTTTTTCGTCAATAACAGCTACGATATCAAACTTATCAGACCCTCGAATCAGACCATGAGCTGTTTTGGCGTAGATAGAATCGAGCTTGCCGCCGGTAATAATAATGGCCTTTCTTTTCAAAGCTTTGGAACAATGGTTTAGCTAAAGATATAGCAATAACCAATTGTTCCAAAGTACTCAACCTGGCATTCTAATTAAGCTCTATTTAAAGAGAAGAAATACCGGGTTACTTTACTTGAATGATAATGATTGGGTGACCTTTTTCAGATACAATGTTTGATTAGGATAATCGAAGATTACATCGAATTGAGATAGAATGTGCGAGCCGATTAAACCATCCGAGCCATAGCGAGCGTGTGGGCTAACTTCCAGATTATCGTCCTTGTAAATGGATAACTCAGGCTTCAGTAAGTTTAGCTCTTCCAGGCTCATTTTAACAGCGGTACCGTTATAGCCATGAATAGTGCCATTAATACCTATGCCTAACTTAGCCTTTCGCTTTCTAGGTATCTTTATACCTTTCTTTTTATTACTTCTTAGTAGTAATGACTTCGACGCGCCCGTATCTACCATGAGCTTAAGTGATACCGCATCTTGCTCATTTAAGAATAATTTGGTGTGTACAAATGGCTTGGTGTCATTAATAGTAAGCGGCAGACTGGTGTATTCCTCCTTCTGCTTGAACTCCGGATCGGGATCGCTCAATGTAATTACCTGATTTTGATAATCGATATGTACACGGAACTTGGAGAATATTTGATAGCCTAAAATGCCATCTATTCTCACATCATTGATATTTGGAAAAAGATACTTTTCTTTCACCACCACTACCGAAACATTATTCCCTACAACACCGGGCATATTGACCTGTATGTTAGGAATGACAGTACCGGTAGATGGCTTGCCATGGCCATAGCCGGCTACCAAAGCTTCCCTTTCGTGCTTACCGGTAGAAAGCTTCATGAACCGTTTTCCGATCAATACGATCGATCTCATGCCCGTATCAAGGATCATGTTTAACTTGTACTTCCCGGCGACTTCCACAGGTATCACGATTAGCTTTTCACTGTAATACTTAAATGGAATCTTTGCTTCCACGTAATTATCTGCAAAATGAAATCCCGGTAATTTGTTGTCTGATGAGGTGTGGGTGTAGCCATTGAGCGCCAGACATAACAGTAAGGCTACAGCTCCGCCACGAACAAGCGAAGCCTTGTTTAAAATGTTGCATTTCATGATTTTGAGTTATTTTGACCTATCTTGAATTTACCAAAGTCAATGGCCAACCGAATCACACAGTTTGCGGGTTTTTTTTGATGATCTCAGCACGAAATGGGTGATAAAGGGGTATAGTTTTATAATTACAGACGTAGTGTGGACGCTACCCAATTACATTGTAGCTTTGCAATATGATCGAAGAACCTGTCAGAGAGGATATTAGAAAACTGGATGTTGAAAGCATTAAACGCTTTTTCGTCGAGCAAGGAGAAAAACCTTTTCGAGCTAAACAAGTCTACGAATGGCTGTGGAAGAAGTCTGCTAAGGATTTCGATCAAATGACCAATATCTCTCTTAAAACCAGAGAGCTACTCAAACAACATTTTGTCATCAACCATATTGCTGTTGATGATATGCAACGAAGCAATGACGGTACCATCAAGAATGCGGTAAGGCTGTATGATGATAAGATTGTCGAGTCCGTACTGATACCCACTAAAAAGAGAATAACGGCCTGTATCTCTTCCCAAGTGGGTTGTAGCCTTGACTGTTTGTTTTGTGCTACCGCCCAGCTAAAAAGAATGCGCAATCTCAATGCTGATGAGATCTATGATCAGGTGGTCGCTATCAAAGAGCAAGCTGAGCTATTCTTTGGTCAGCCTTTGACCAACATAGTTTATATGGGGATGGGCGAGCCGCTGCTGAACTATGCTAATGTTATAGCATCTATTGAGAAGATTACCTCACCTGAAGGCTTGGGCATGTCGCCCAAGCGCATTACGCTTTCTACCGTAGGCATACCTAAGATGATCAAGAAAATGGCCGATGATGAAGTGAAGTTCAATCTCGCCATATCACTTCACTCAGCCATAGATACGACGCGATCGTCCATCATGCCAATCAATGAAAAGAGTCCATTGAATGAGTTGCTAGAATCACTTCAGTATTGGTACAAGAAGACCAAACGCCAAGTCACTTTCGAGTATGTGATTTGGAAGGGGATCAATGATACGGTTGAAGATGCTAAAGCACTGGTCAAGTACTGCAAGAAAATACCTTCTAAAGTAAATCTGATAGAATACAATCCCATTGGAGACGAGCAATTTCAACAAGCTGCTGAAAATAGCATCAATGTTTATATTGAAGAATTGGAAGGCAACGGAATTACCGTCAATGTCAGAAGAAGCAGAGGTAAAGACATTGATGCAGCCTGCGGCCAGCTAGCCAATAAAAGCTAATACCTATTTTTTGCTGGCGTTGAAAAGTTTTTGCTTTTCTTCCTTGGTTAGGCTTTCATAGCCCTTTTCGGATATTTTATCTAGAATAGCGTCTATCTCCTCTTGAGAAGCATTTTTGGCATTTGAAGTGCCACGAGTCGATCTTGATTGAGTGGCACTACGTCTGCCTGATGAAGTATTCTTTTTATAAGATACCTTGATTTTAGGTTGTCGAACAAAAAAGCTTTGAAAGAAACTTAATGTTCTGATCACCCAGGCTCCCATATCATTACCTTGTTGTAATTGGCGGACGTATAAGTATCCCACAAAAGCACCAGAAAGGTGAGCAACTTCACCACCTACATTATTTCCCTTTAGGCCTATGACAGCAAAGAATACGTGAATAGCCACTATATATTTGATCTTTACCGGACCTATGAATATCAGGTGGAAAGCATGATCGGGCATAAGTGTGGCGGCAGCCACTGAAATAGCAAACACTGCTGCAGAAGCACCAAGTGCAATACCTTCGGCTCTTGCGGCAAAGCTTGGAACCAAATTAAAAAGTACGAGCACGCCTATGGTACCGGCTAAACCTCCCAGAAAATATAGACTGATCAATTTATCGTTTCCCAGATAGTCTCTGATCAACATACCAAACCAGTACAGAAAAAGCATATTCCACAGAATATGACTAAAACCGTGATGTGCAAAGAATGATGAAACTACTGTCCATGGTTTCCAGATAGTCTCTTTTAAGTCGACAGGCAATGCAATGAACCTAATGATCTCAGCAAAAAGCGCGTCACTACTAAAAAGCCAGAGTATGTTAATCACCAAAAAAACGATGACATTAACCATAATCAGCCGTTGTAGCCCGCTGTTTGGCCTGTTCCATGCGTACCTAAAATCGTTGGCTATACTTTGAAACATTTCTATTCTTCTTCTAGAATTTCTTTATGAATATAAATGCGAAAACCATTCCTCCCAAGTGAGCAAAATGAGCCACCCCGTCATCCTGACCCTGCAGACTCATGTATAGCGCCAATCCTCCGAATATCAAAGCAAAGTATTTTGCTTTTAACGCAATTGGAGGGAATAGCAAACGCAATTCTCTTTCAGGAAACAACATCCCTAATGCCAAAATTAATCCATAAATCGCGCCAGAAGCACCTAACATGCTACCATTGTTTACTTTGTGCGCATAAATCTCTCTAGCGGCATTTATACTCCTTTGGCGGTATGACGGATTGTCAGGGTTTTTAGCATAATTGTCGATCAATTGATAACCATCTTCTGTCAACAGTTTTCGACCAGTTTTGTAAGCAAATTGTTCGAACCTGTCTGCACTTGGCTCTTCCATGAACCGGTTATACTCCTGCTTGAATTGATTGACTTCATAATAGCGGATACCAGTGTAGAAAAAGCTTGCTCCAATGCCCACCGCCATATAAAAGATTAAAAATCTATTAGCTCCCCAGTAAGACTCTACCATTGGCCCAAGGAAAAATAACCCCAGCATGTTGAAGAACAAATGACCCATATCACCATGAGCAAACATGTAGGTAAAGTATTGGTAAGGCGCAAAGTTTTGCGATTCTACCCACCACAAAGCCATGATGCCGGTGAAATTATCAAAGAGCATTTGCCCTAAGAATATGATCACATTGATGATCAATAAGTTTTTTACCGTTGGAGTTATTTGAAGCATTTAATATCAGTTAAAGAAACTATCGATCCGATTCGTATCCAAAATATAAAAAATAGAATTGCCACCGGGATCATAATTCGGATTAGAACAAGCAAACAATTTATCAATCATGAAGTTCATCTCCTCGGCTTTTAGCGTTTGCCCCTGTTTAATAGCCGATCTTTTAGCCATAGAACGAGCCAGGTTCTCCCTCAACGGAATAGATAACTCAGACTTGTTTTGCTTGAATTGCTCTATCAACCCTTCAAAAATACTTTTTTCATCTCCTGAGATAACGTCGGTGGGAATACCATTAATAACAATATCGTTTTTGCCGAAAACTTCAAAGACAAAACCCAGTGACTTTATTTCTTGCTCCATTTCCATAACGAGAGAAAAGTCGGAAGGGTTGAGTGTTACAGATTGCGGAAACAACGATTGCTGAGACATGCCAGTTTGGTGCTGAATATTGTCTAAATACTTCTCGAAAAGTATTCGTTCGTGTGCGCCTTGCTGGTTAATAAACATCATGCCTGACTTCACCTGGGTCACGATGTATTTATTGTGCAATTGAAATACATTACTCTTTTCCAGCGAGACCGGTTCTTGGTTCGATTGAAGATCTTTCAACTCCATTTGATTAGCCGAGCTTTCAATCGTAATGGATTCGCCTTTCTCTTCATCACTCAAGTCCTCGTAGTTGAGCTTTGAAGCTGTTAAAGCGTCATCGTATATATTTTCCCAGTGCTTGATATTAGAATCTTCCAGTGGCGTGCGTTTGAACTGAGAGTAATCCCGCTCAGCTTTAGTGGTTGCCTGACCTACCTTTTCAGTCGCACTTTTGAAATTGACGTCAACACTGAAATCAATACTCGGTACCACATTGTGGAGACCAAGAGACTGCTTGACAGTCGATTTGATAATACCATAGACTGTTCTCTCATCATCGAATTTGATCTCTGTTTTAGTCGGATGCACATTGACATCAATGTGCTTAGGGTCTATGGTAATGAACAATATGTAGAATGGATAACTTCCTTCCGGCAATAAACCTTCAAAAGCCCCTAACACAGCATGATTAAGGTAATTACTTCTTATAAAGCGATTGTTGACGAAGAAGAACTGTTCACCACGGCTCTTTTTGGCAGACTCCGGTTTTCCAATATAACCTTCGATTTGCAGGTGAGGTGTTTCTTCTTTGCACGCTACTAATTGCTCCCGATACTGCTTCCCGAAAATGTTCACTATGCGTTGGCTAAGCTTACCATCTGGTAATGAAAGCACCTCATTATTATCTATAAAAAGAGAGAATGAAATATCTCGATTGGCCAATGCTACACGCTGGAAGTCATCTATAATGTGCTTGTTCTCGACGCTATTTGATTTCAGGAAGTTTCTTCTAGCCGGTATATTGTAGAATAAATTCTTAACACTAATGGAAGTACCTTGCTCACCTGTTGTAGGCTCCTGACTCTTGATTTCAGAACCTTCTACACAAATAGTTGTGGCCAGCTCACCATCAACCGATTTGGTTCTCAATTCCATTTGCGATACTGCAGCTATAGAAGCCAGTGCCTCACCTCTAAAGCCCATGGTCTTAAGAGAAAAAAGATCTTCTGCTTTGGTGATCTTGGATGTAGCATGGCGCTCCAGGCTCATTCTGGCATCCGTTTCGGTCATGCCAATGCCATTATCTATAATCTGGATAAGTGACTTCCCAGCATCCTTTATAATTACCTTAATGTCAGTAGCTTTAGCGTCTACTGCATTCTCCATAAGTTCTTTGACAACTGATGCTGGTCGCTGAACTACTTCGCCCGCAGCGATCTGATTGGCAATTGCATCAGGTAATAATCGAATGATATCCGGCATGTAAAATCTCCCAATTACTTTCTTTTAAGCCGAAAGTATAAATAAAGAGGTACTAACAAGAGGAGGCCGTATAGTACGTCATTGCCAAACTGAATGTAACCAAACATGGCTCCAACCAATATAATAATGATCGTCATTTGCCGAAGGCCGGTTTGCAGCCCGACTGATTTGGATGATTTTCGCGAATGAAACGACCCTGATATGCGTGATCGGTAATCTCCGACTTCTTGCTCATCATTGGATTGCTGCATTTCACGCTTGATTCTTTCTGTCCTTTCCTCTATTTCTTCCTTTACAGGGTCGTAATAGCGAGGCTCAAAACTGAACCTTTGTGGTTTGGCTTTACGAAAAAAAGAGGAAAATATCATCTAAATTAAGTTTAGGTAAATATATCTTTATAACCCAAGCTTATTAAAATAGTCACTTCAATTGTTAGATACTATATCTTTTTGCTTGTAAACAAAGTTATATCTTATAATCTAATTCATAAAAGCTAACGGGTAGATGTTGCAAAAAGTTTTTGGTGGTTTCTGGTTGTTCTATCTCTTCACGCTTCCCCTTTACGCTCAATTATTGACCATAGAAAACCCATCCCAAAGCCGTGATAGGTGGGTAGACAGTGTTTTCCAGACACTTTCCTTAGAGCAGAAAATTGGCCAATTGATGATGGTGGCGGCCTATTCTAACGGTAGCGAAACAGATCATCAGAAAACAGAAAAGCTAATTAAAGAATATGGCATTGGCGGTCTCATCTTCATGCAGGGTGGGCCAATGAGGCAGGCTCAATTAACCAATAGATTTCAATCACAGGCTAAAGTGCCTTTGATGATTGGAATGGATTTAGAATGGGGGTTGGCTATGCGACTTGACAGTACCATCAGTTTTCCTCGTCAGATGACACTGGGAGCGGTTAGAGACGATCAACTCGTTTATCAACTGGGAGCAGAGATAGCACGCCAGATGAAGATTTTAGGAGTGCATGTCAACTTTGCCCCGGTCATTGATATCAACAGTAACCCGGATAATCCCGTAATCGGCTTCCGATCCTTTGGTGAAAGCAGAGATAATGTAACGCGCAAAGGCCTCGCCTATATGAAAGGCCTCCAAGATAATGGCATCATCGCTTGTGCCAAGCACTTTCCCGGCCATGGCGACACTCATACTGACTCACATTTGGAGTTACCCATTATATCAAGCTCAATTGAAGACCTTAATCAATTGGAACTGTATCCCTTTCGAACGTTGATCGAAAATCAGATACAAGGTATAATGGTGGCTCACCTGAATGTACCTGCTTTGCAGAATGGGCAGAATAGACCAGCCTCAATATCTGAAGATGTCATTCAAGGCTACTTAAGACGCGAACTTGATTTCAATGGCTTAGTCTTCAGCGATGCATTGAATATGCGAGGCGTCAATAAGGGCAAAGCGCCTGGGGAGGTGGTAGAATTGGCGCTGAGTGCAGGGAATGACGTTCTGGTATTTGCGGAAGATGTTCCCAATGCCATTAAGCGCATTAAAAAGTTGCTCAGAAAGAATAAGGAAAAGAAAGCCCAACTTGATCAGTCGGTAAGAAAAGTACTAACTGCAAAGTATCAAGCCGGTTTGAGCAGTTATCAAAAACTCAATCTGGACAATTTGATGCTTCGGCTCAATACAGCCGAAGCACACCAACTAAAAAATAATCTATACGAGCAGTCCATCACCGTGGTAAATGACCAGCAAGATAGACTGCCGTTAAAAGTGCTGGATACCCTGACATTCGCATCTCTAACACTTGGAGAAGATCATCCTACATTTCAGGAGTACCTATCTAAGTATACGCTTTTCAGCCATTACAACTTTGAAAAGCAGATGGATAAACACTTGGTCGACAAGCTGGCCTCGTATGATATAGTAGTGGTAGGTTTATTTGACTTAAACGGAAGGGGAAGCAGTAATTACGGCATTAAAACGGAACAACTTAGTCTGCTCAAAAAGCTGAATGAGAAAACGACTGTTATCCTTTCTGTTTTTGGTAGCCCCTATGCATTGAAGCCATTCGAAGCATTTGATCATATAATAAGTGTATACGAAGAGAATGAATTGCTGGAGCGCAGTGTGCCACAGGTTATATTCGGAGCACTCCCTGCTACAGGCAAGCTTCCAGTAACAGCATCTGAAAAATACTTCGAAGGTATTGGGTATAGTAAAGAGCGTATCGGCAGGTTGGGTTATGGCCTCCCTGAGGCAGTTGGCTTGGATAGCAAGACCTTGAAGCGTATAGATGAAATTGCTGAAGAAGCCATCTCTGACCAAGCTACACCAGGCTGTCAGGTGCTGGTGGCTAAAGGTGGTAGGATAATTCTAGAAAAGTCTTACGGCTACTACACATACGACCAAGCCGATCCGGTAACTTCAGAAACGGTCTATGATGTAGCCAGTATCACAAAGGTTATGGCCACTTTGCAAACGGTTATGTTCCTTGAAGAACGCGGTGTCATCGATCTCGAAAAGAAGGCTTCCTATTACCTTCCAGAACTGGTTGGTACTAACAAAGAGAATATGATTCTCA
Organism: Bacteroidota bacterium; assembly: GCA_039819065.1. Lineage (GTDB taxonomy): Bacteria > Bacteroidota > Bacteroidia > Cytophagales > Cyclobacteriaceae > JBCBSS01. The sequence continues at coordinate 119,982 of JBCBSS010000001.1, read as the reverse complement.
TTGATATTCTCACGCATCAGGCCGGCTTATGGCCTTTTCAACCATTTTGGCTCAAAACCATGGAGTCATCTCAGCATTCCACTGATTACTATTCATATCATCCTTCAGATAATTTTCCTTACCACGTTGGACCAGGCCTTTTCACGGCTAATACCATTGAAGATTCAGTTTGGCATTGGGTAATAGAATCGAAAGTAAGGAAGAAGCGCCCGAGACAGCCCTATGATTATAAGTACAGCGACATGGGATACTATATATTCCAGCGACTGGTCGAAAAAGTCCTCAATCAGCCCATGGAAGATTTTCTCGTACAAAATTTCTACGATCCTATGGGTTTGACAACAACCTGCTATTTGCCGCTGTGTAACTACCCAGTAGACAGAATTGCTCCTACTGAAAAAGACAACTATTTCAGGTTTAATCTTGTTGAAGGGATGGTGCATGACCAGGGAGCAGCACTTCTGGGAGGTATAGCTGGCCATGCCGGACTTTTTAGTAATGCCTTGGATTTGGCTAAAATGATGCAAATGCTATTACAAGAAGGCCAATACGGGGGAAGCGCGTATTTTGAAAAAAATACGATTGAAAAATTTACGACTCCTCCTTATGCGAGCAACCGTAGAGGTATTGGTTGGGACAAGCCCTTATTAGGTGAATGGTACGGTCCCACTTCTGAGTCTGCATCGCCTAAAACCTTTGGGCATACGGGTTTCACAGGTACGGCCGTTTGGGCAGACCCGGAGTTCGATTTGATCTATGTATTTTTGTCGAATCGTATCTACCCAGATGCCACTAATACCAAACTTCTCAAAAACAATATTCGTACAAGAATCCAGGATGTGATTTATCAGGCCATGTGGAATTATAAAAAATCACATTTCTAAACATGAATTAATGAAAATAGGAATCGTTTGTTACCCGACTTACGGTGGCAGCGGCGTAGTAGCCACAGAACTAGGAAAAGCATTAGCACGTGCTGGACATGAAATTCATTTCATTACCTATTCACAACCCACCAGATTAGATTTTTTCAATGAGAATCTATTCTACCATGAGGTAGATATCAGGACATACCCATTGTTTCAATATCCGCCTTACGAATTGGCACTGGCCAGTAAAATGGTAGATGTGGTAAAGCATGAAGGGTTGGATTTACTGCATGTGCACTACGCTATTCCACATGCTTCTGCAGCCTATATGGCCAAACAAATACTGAATACATTCAAAATACAGATACCGGTAGTAACTACCCTGCACGGCACAGACATTACGTTGGTGGGTAAAGATTCTTCATACGAACCTGTGGTCACGTTTAGTATTAATCAATCAGATGGAGTGACTGCCGTTTCAGAAGATTTAAGGAAAGACACTTACCAACACTTTAAAATCACCAAGGACATTGTAGTCATTCCTAACTTCATTGACCTTAGTCGTTTTAAAAAGCAAAAGAAGGATCATTTCAAGACAGCCATTTGTCCAGAAGGCGAGAAGTTAGTGGTGCATACTTCGAACTTTAGAAAAGTAAAGAGAGTCGAGGATGCGGTTAAGGTATTTGATAAACTCAGAAGGAAAGTACCTGCGAAACTGTTGTTGGTAGGTGACGGGCCTGAGCGAGGCAATATTGAAGCTTTGTGTAGAGAATTGGGCAGTTGCAATGATATCAGGTTTTTAGGAAAGCTAGATGCTGTTGAAGAAGTACTGTCTGTTGCAGACCTATTTCTAATGCCTTCTGAAAAAGAGAGCTTTGGTTTGGCCGCTCTTGAAGCTATGGCTTGTGAAGTGCCTGTCGTGTCAACCAATGCAGGAGGTATTCCAGAATTAAATATAGATGGAGTGACCGGTTCACTTAGTGAAATAGGGGATATAGACGATATGGTAGCAAATGCGTTGCATGTACTTGACGACAATAACCTCCCTACCTTTAAAACCAATGCATTGAAAAGAGCTAAAGAATTCGAGGTTGAAGCTATTCTACCGAAGTATGAGAGCTATTATCGAGAAATTCTGGATAGAAATACCAAGCTTCAAGAAGTTTAAACCGCAACTATTTAACATTAAGTGTTGTAAACAGCACGAAAAATAGTTTTCTTAAATTAAATTTGCAGCCGTTCAAAGAAACAGAAAGAAAATGGCAGAAGTTACCGAACAGGCGATAAAGCCGAATAATAAAGGGACAAAAAAACTTTTCGAGAACAAGCTTCTTGAAAAGCTGACCAGAACACACATAGCTGTACCGATCTCAATCTTTATTGTGTATTCAGCAGGATTGTTGTATTGGAGTATAGCTAGTGCCGGATTAAGCGCTTTGTTTACCACAGCGCTATTTTTTATTGGTGTGATTACTTTCACGCTAGTCGAGTACCTTGCCCATAGGTATATTTTCCATATGAGTACGCATACTAAGCTTAGGGCAAAAATGCAGTATGCATTCCATGGCGTTCATCACGAGTACCCTAAAGACAAGGATAGATTGGCTATGCCACCCATTCTAAGTGTGACCATTGCTACTATCTTGTTATTATTATTTAAACTGATCATGGGCAACCTGGCTTTTGGTTTCTTACCAGGCTTTTTGGTAGGTTACTGTGGGTACCTGTTTGTACATTACATCGTACATGCTTATCAGCCACCTAAAAATGTCTTCAAGGCTTTATGGGTAAACCACGGAATCCATCACTACAAGCATCATGATAAGGTGTTTGGCGTTTCATCACCACTTTGGGACTATATCTTCGGAACTATGCCGAAGTAATAGTATGAATTGAAATAAACAAAGAAGCCTTCTGGTCGTAAGATCAGAAGGCTTTTTTGCTTTATGGCCCATAAAAAATTAAAAAGTAAATTTCTTACACGCTTGCTTACCCCTTTGGCATAAAACCCTTCAGCTTAAAAAATGATCATAAGGACCGCCTTGAATACCTCTTCAACCTATAAGAGATTAACTCTCTCAATAGTCTAGAGATTCTCACTTTTTTGATCGATGTTACTATTAATGCCATCTTCACTATCTCTATATCCTTTCCGATTCGTTTGTTTGTTCTTTTAATTCTTTCTTGTCAGTCTTTTTTGCGTAAGTAGGGCATGTATAACTTGAGCACGCTGACGCAAAAACACTTGCAATTACTAATACCAATATAGACTTTTTCATAGCTTAAAAAATTTAATTATCGACAATTCAAAGGTAGTATTAATCGTTGTGCAGATGTTGTAATTTTCTTGACATAACTTACACGTGTCGACTAAACTATTGAAACACATATTTGCCGACATTGAACACTCAAAACAGTTTATTGGTTTTAAAGTAAGTTGCATATTTTTATACCCTATCAAAGCTTAGAAAAATCATGGTTGGATATAGATTCACAGAGTTCGTTCCCAACGAGAATGAAAATAAGAGTGACTTCGAAAAGTTGCTGGATGTTTTTACTCAATTGCTTGTAATCACGGCAGGAGACGTTTCAGAGGCCTTACAATGGATGAGTGAATTGGACAAACAGTACGGCCTGACCGGCGATGATTACGGTATGGGTGACTTTATAGAAGACCTCAAAAACAAGGGCTACATCTCAGATGAAAATGAGATGGGAGAGTTCAAATTGACGGCAAAAACGGAGCAAAATATTCGGAAAAGTGCACTGGAAGAAATCTTCGGAAAATTAAAAAAAACTAAAAAAGGAGATCACAAAACTAACTTTAGTGGACATGGGGACGATACTGGCACAGATAGGAGGGAGTATCAGTTCGGTGACACTTTAGAGCAAATCTCGGTGACAGATTCACTGCGCAACGCCCAGATCAATCATGGCTTCGATAGCTTTATGATGACCGAGAATGATCTTGAGGTGATTGAGACCGAATACAAAACGCAGACCTCAACAGTACTGATGATCGACATTTCGCATTCGATGATCTTATACGGAGAAGATCGTATTACACCTGCTAAGAAAGTAGCCATGGCATTGGCTGAACTCATTACTAAGAAATACCCTAAGGATACGCTAGATATTATTGTCTTTGGCAACGATGCCTGGCAGATTGAGATAAAAGACCTTCCATACCTTAAAGTTGGGCCTTATCATACCAACACTGTGGCAGGGCTTGAGTTGGCCATGGATATTCTAAGGAGAAGAAAGAATGCCAATAAGCAGATTTTCATGATCACTGACGGTAAGCCGACATGTCTCAAGCAGGGAATTAAGTATTATAAAAACAGTTTCGGCCTTGATCGCAAGATTATTAATAAAACAATGAACCTGGCCAGACAATGCAGAAGACTAAACATTCCTGTTACTACTTTTATGATTGCATCAGACCCATATTTAAAGCAGTTCGTTCAGGAATTCACCAAAGTCAATAATGGCAATGCCTATTACAGTAATTTGAAAGGCCTTGGACATTTGATATTCGAGGACTACAAGAGAAATAGACGTAAAAACTTTAAGCAATAATTACTTCAAAGCACAAGAATGGATTTGACTACAATAAGTACACTCGGCGAGTTAAAAGGATCCGATTATCAGTCGAAATCAGTAAAAAAAGAACTGAGAGACAATCTCATTCAGAAACTCAAAAATAAGGAACAGGTATTTGAAGGCATTTGGGGGTACGAGGAGACGGTCGTGCCTGATTTAGAAAGGGCTATACTTTCCATGCATGATATCAACCTGCTCGGACTAAGAGGGCAGGCGAAAACGAGATTGGCCAGATTGATGATCAATCTTTTGGATGAGTATGTACCTGTGATAGAAGGTTCTGAGCTGAACGACGATCCGCTTAACCCCATCTCAAGATACGGTATAGAAAAAGTAGAAGAATTGGGCGATGAAACACCTATTACTTGGTGGCATCGTAGCGATCGCTATACAGAAAAGCTAGCTACTCCCGATGTATCAGTGGCTGATTTAATCGGAGATGTTGACCCTATCAAAGCGGCCACACTAAAGCTACCCTACTCAGACGAAAGAGTAATTCACTTCGGATTAATACCCAGATCTCATAGAGGTCTATTTGTGTTCAATGAATTACCGGATTTGCAAGCCAGAATACAGGTGGCACTGTTCAATATCCTTCAGGAAGGTGACATACAAATAAGAGGCTTTAAGGTAAGGCTACCGTTGGATATTCAGTTTGTTTTTACTGCCAACCCAGAAGATTACACCAACAGGGGAAGTATTGTAACACCACTAAAAGATAGAATTGATAGCCAAATCATTACGCACTATCCGAAGACAATTGATATAAGTAAAAAGATCACCCAACAAGAGGCACGCGTTGAGCCAGAACAAAATGAATTAGTGGAGGCCAATGAAATTGTGAAAGACCTCATTGAGCAAGTATCATTTGAAGCCCGTGAGAGCGAATACGTAGATGAGAAAAGTGGTGTATCCGCCAGGTTGACCATTTCAGCCTACGAGAACGTAATTAGCGCGGCGGAAAGGCGTGCTTTGATCAATGGAGAAGGGAGCACCTCTGTAAGGGTATCTGACTTTGTTGGCGTGATACCAGCTATCACCGGTAAGGTAGAATTGGTATACGAAGGAGAGCAGGAAGGGCCTGGGATTGTAGCACATAACTTGGTAGGGAAAGCTATTCGTAGCCAGTTCATCAATTACTTCCCAGATCCAGAGAAGTTGAGAAAACAGAAAGACAATAATCCTTATACAAAGATCACTGACTGGTTTGGAGAGGGGAATACCATTGATATAATCAATGACGCCAACCTCAAAGACCACGAAAGCGTCTTAAAATCGGTGCCTGGTTTAAGTGATCTTGTCTCGAGTCTACACAGCACAGTTGACCATGAAACAAAGGTATTTTTGATGGAGTTTGCTTTACATGGTCTAGCAGAATTTAGCCAACTGAGTAAAAATCGACTTGAGAAAGGACTCCAGTTTAAAGACCTGTTGAGCAGTATGTTTTCCATGCCCGGCTCGGCGGATGACGAATATGATGATTCCCCAGACGATAGATATTGACGTATTTTCAATTTTAGTTTAACTGACTCTTATTTAAGTACGTAGAACCTACGACCTATGACTTTGGAAGAGGTAAAAAGGCTGATTTCCGAAGGAGAGGGGCAACACATCGAATTTAAGCGTAAGGTGGCCTTTCCTGAAAAGGTAATCAAAGAGATAGTAGCCTTTGCGAATAGCTCAGGCGGTTACTTGTTTGTTGGGATAGATGATGACGGAACAGTTTATGGCTCCAAGATACCAGACGAAGAGGTGTTTGCACTGAATACAGCCATAGATCAGTATTGCAAACCACGTATCCAATATACCTACGAACTGGTGCCTGTTTCTGCCAAACGTACTGTGATTGTCTATCACGTAGCGGCCAGCAAGAAAAAACCACATTACGTAATCGAGGAGAGCGACTCATCTAGAGGAAAAGCATTTGTACGTGTAGATGATCGAAGCATACAAGCTAGTCGAGAGGTGCGTGAAATTATCAAAAGACAGGATAGAGGAAAAGGTGTTCGCTTTAGCTATGGCGACCATGAGAAGTGGCTGATGAATTTTCTGGCGGAGAATGATCAAATCACTTTGAAGCAATTCATCAACATGACTAATGTGAACAAATTCAGAGCCTCTAAAACGCTGGTACTGTTGGTGTTGGCTAATGTTCTACGCGTACATCCCGAAGAAAAAGAAGATTTCTATTCACTTCAGCAGTATGATTAATTGAGTGTTAAGTTTTTACAAAAAACTTAATCCCATGGTTCTCGTTTCGGTAGTGGATACTTACATTTGTATATACCCGTCACCGTTAAAGTAATCACACTTTTATGCCGAGAACCAAGAAGAAGGAAGGGAAAATTTTTGTGCTTGATACCTCCGTCATCCTCTACGAACACAATTCTATAATGAACTTTGATGAACACGACGTCGGTATCCCGATTACCGTGTTAGAAGAGCTAGATAACTTTAAAAAGGGTAACGACACTAAGAATTTTGAGGCAAGGGAGTTTATAAGGCTGATCGATAACCTGGCGCATGGTGAGTCTTTGCGCAATTGGATTCCCTTGAATGGTCGAAACCGCGGGAAGTTCAAAGTGCTGATGAATTCGTTCAGTGAGAAGGTAGACGCGACTAAGATATTTGACGATGACAAAGCTGATCACCGCATTCTAAACGCGGCTTTGCAGCTTCAGGAAGAGGAGAAAGACAAAAAGGTAGTACTTGTATCAAAAGACATAAATCTTAGACTAAAAGCGAAGTCTTTAAATCTGCCTGCTGAGGACTATACTACTGGTAAAGTAAAGAACGTAAGCTCGTTGTACACCGGCAAAACCGTGTATGAAAAAGTATCTCCGGACATCATCAATAAGCTTTACGAACAAGGCCATTGTGAACCAGGCGAAGCGCTTGATAATACTGAGTTCAGATCCAATAACTACTTTATACTGAAGAGCGGCAAAAAATCAGTATTAGCCTATTACAACCCTACCGATGAGGTAATCGAAAAAGTAGAAAAGAAAACGGTCTACGGTATCAAGCCTCGAAACGCGGAGCAAACATTTGCTATCCACGCTATCATGAACCCAGACGTGAAACTAGTTACAATGCAGGGAGTAGCAGGTACTGGTAAAACGTTGATCGCGCTTGCGGCTGCTCTTGAGCAAAAAAGAGATTTTAAACAGATATATCTGGCTCGACCAATTGTACCACTGAGCAATAAGGACATAGGATACTTGCCGGGTGACATCAAATCCAAGCTTAATCCCTACATGGAGCCACTTTGGGATAACTTGAAATTCATTCAAAATCAATACAGCGAAACCGATAAGGAGTTCTCCAAGATCACTGAAATGGTGAATCAGGAAAAGCTTGTCGTGACACCACTCGCCTATATTCGTGGACGTAGCTTATCTAACATATGCTTTATAGTGGATGAGGCGCAGAACTTGACCCCACACGAAGTAAAAACAATTATTACCAGGGCAGGAGAAAATACCAAGATCATTTTCACTGGGGACGTTTATCAAATCGATACACCGTACCTCGACTCTCAAAGTAATGGTTTGTCATTCTTGATTGATAAGATTAAAGAACATCAGTTGTATGCACACATTACTTTAGAGAAAGGGGAACGTTCGGAATTAGCCGACTTGGCCAATCAGCTTCTTTAGCTGAAATGATATAGTCTGTCACACGCAAGAAAATCATCATAATTCGCTTTATAGAGGCTGGATTCTACGCACAACAAGGCTTTATTAGAAAAGCAGGTAAAACCTATCGTGTAAGGTCACTTAAGAAAAAAGCAACTTTACTAATGTTTTAATGTAATTCTTAAAGTTACATTAATAGACGCCATAAAGGGCCTAGAATTTTTGTCATGGTGCCGGGGTTTATTCTTTACAATTAGGATAACCACCAAAACTTTATAACCATGCTTTTTAAACTGATATTCAAGTACTTATCCCCTGAGCGTAAAGCAGCCCTAATCAAAAGAAAAGGAGCCCTTTTAAGCTGTGCTATCAACGGTAATAAGAAGTGTTGTGTATATACCTTCGGAGAGATTTTCGCCGAAGTAATATATGGCGTTCAGGAAGACGTAAAAGAGATTAAACTATTTTCTAGCGTCGAAGCACTGAATCAAGATCTTTCCTACAATTTGATTCCCGTAACCAAGTAAACCTGGCGGATTATCTAAGCCAGAATTTTTCAATTTCGATCTCATATTTTCTTGACGTTGACTAACTTAGCCTAAGAATAGAACGTTGAATTCATCACTTATGAAACTGATAAAATCACCTATTTCCTTCGCTCTTTTGGCTGTCGTATTTTTTGGTATGCTGGCAAGCTGTGAAACACCCAAGAAAAATGCGGAAGAAGAGGCCATAGAAGATAACAAGGCCATACAGGAGATAAGCGAGGAAGAGAAGGAATCCACATTGCGTAATGAGGTTTTGGTGGTTCACGATACGGCCATGGCCCGCATGGACCAGATTCATGATTTAAAACAGCAACTTATTACCGCATTGGATGGTCTGGGAGATGCACTCAAACCTGTGGGTGATGAACGTAGAAAAGCAATTAGGGAAATTATTGATGAACTGGAAGGTGCAGATAACGGGATGATGAGCTGGATGCATGACTTCACGCCTAAACTACGAGAATTGGATGCGATGTCACATGAAGAGGCGATGAACTTTTTAAAGGAGGAAATGAAAAAAATTGAAAAAGTCAGTGTCGATATTGACAAAGCTATAGAAAGAGCGGAAAATGAACTTTCTAACTAAATGACGTTAAAAATCTTTCCCCAATAACTCACTGGCCAACAACTTGGCCTTATCTACGCCCTTTTCAGTGATGTATAACGACTTCGTTTTACTCATTTGTTCTACTAAGCCTTCCTGTTGTAAATGATTCAGCGCTTCTAATGGCAAACCTTTTCTGGTTTTTCTGGCGCTGCCAAAGTGACCTTCATCTGAAGAGGTTAGATAAGCCAATAGCAGTGTCAAATCCTCAATACGCTGTTGTAATTCGGTTTCGTGTCCCATCTTGAATAATTCCTTGTGACTTGCTGTATAAGTTTCCTGATGCAAAAACTGGAAACGTACCTAATAAGGTAGTTGAGTTTTGTATAATAAGCAAACAATCAACTAGTTAGCCTGCCGTTGAACTGACCAAAATGGGTAACATTTTTCCTCCGCGCTAAAAAAATATAAATCCATACAACCTTTCCAGTGATAATCACTACTTTCTTTAAAAGCAAACACTGAATTACCGTAATTAGCGTCGCTTGAGTTTTAAAATTGATCCATACGAAATAGAACTGGTCGAGGGTTGTCAGGTACATGATCGCACCGCGCAGCGTGCGCTATATGACCGGTATAAAGACAGCATGTACACATTGTTGTTCAGAATGTTGAGCAATGAGGAAGAGGCCGCTGATGGCCTTCAAGAAGCCTTCATTGAAGTATTTCGAAGTCTAGCGAGCTACCAGCAGAAATCGTCACTTGGCGCCTGGATCAAAGTGATAGTAGTGCGCACAGCTTTAAGATTACAAAAGAGGAAAATGTACTTTGAGAATATAGAAGACCACACACATGAAGCCGATGCCGATCCTATTGTATGGGATGAAAACCTGACAAGCCATTACCTGCAAGAGGGCATCAAAAAATTGCCTCAGGGTTACCGAAACGTGTTTTTATTAGTAGAGGTAGAAGGATATGCTCATAAAGAAGTAGCCGAGTTATTGGGTATCAGTGCAGGCACTTCAAAGTCTCAATTGTACCATTCTAAAAAGATGCTACAAAAGTTATTGAAAGAAATCATGTATTAAGTTGAAGGAGACCAATCGCACCATATTGTCGAAGAGTATAGAGGGTTTGCCCAAGTTTAAGGCACCGAAAGAAGTATGGAAAGCCATTTCGGATGCCTTGGATAACCAGACTGGCAAATCACTGCAGGAAGGGGTTGAAGAGGTGCGTCAGGAGACTTTGAAAGCACCAGATATTTGGTCTGATATAGAAGCGGATTTGGATGACCAGCCATATCAAGAGTTTAACAGACCTGTGCTGAAAGAAGCTATTGATGGCTTGCCGCTACTTAAAGCGCCTCAATTGGATTTAAACAACCTAACTGAGACGGATAATCCATCATTCTTCAGAAGAAACCTCAGTGTGATATCGGGAATAGCAGCTTCTCTTTCATTGATCGCTTCTGTTTTGTTTTTCACCATCAACCTTGAAGGCGAAGAGCAAGAAACGGTTTCTATCACCTACAGCGAGGAGGTAGGGGAAGAAGATATAGATGCGTTGACGGTAATAGAAGATTTTGAAGCCAATACCGAAGATGAAGTCCTAACATTCATTAAGGAGAATTGTACCGACCTAATTGCCAGGTGCGAAGACCCTGAATTCAAAGGATTGCTGGATCATTACATTGAGTTGGAGGATGCTAGAAACCACCTGCTGCAAGAGGTGAAATCGAATCGCCATCAAGTGCAACTAGTGAACTACCTGATTGAGGTGGAAAAAGAGAAGACAGAAATTGGTAAAGCCTTGATACAATCGTTGATGAGCTAATGAAAAAGTTGATATACATATTCGGTTTTTCCCTTGGGCTGGTGGCTAATATAATAGCTACCGGAGCATTGGCTCAGTCTAAGCTCCAGGTGATTACGCGGAAGGTAGAAAAAGACATGCAGTACATGCCCTCAGAAACCATCAAAATTGAAGGGGAGAAGGCTAGTATTAAACTGCATACCTGGAATTCCAAAGATATTAAAGTCATTCTGAGGCAAGTGGCCAAAGGTACTGATAAGGATATGGCTACTAAAGAGTTGGAGTATCATCGCTATATCATGGAGAAGCGAAAGGGAACGATCTATATCAAGAACTACTTTGCCATACCCAAAGGTACTCAGCGCGTAAAATCACTTTTACTTTCTGAATATGAAATTTGGCTGCCCGCTTCTGCGAAGCTTGATGTAGAGAATAGCTATGGCAACGTAACAGCTTCAGGCCTACAAAACAAGACTAGTATAGAACTGAAATATGGAGACTTGAACCTTTCGGATATTGCTGGTGACCTTGAAGTAAAAGGATACTTTGGTAATTTCTCCGGACAAGCGATCAATGCAAGATTCAACGGTTCATTTAATCATACCAAAATCAACTTGGATGGTATTTCAGGAATATGGGATATGAGAACCACTTTGGGTGATGTGGTGATTAACAAGATCACAGATCTGAAAACGATTAAGATCAGTGCCTCCAAAGCCGACATTACCGTCAAAGTACCGCCTATTGAGGCAATAAATATCAGCTTGGAAGCTAACTACGGAGAGATACTTGTGCCTGAACGGTATACTGCCCACTTTGGTCGTTTTACTGAGTCGAAGAAATCTCTTGAATACGGTAGAATAGGTAGCAGCCCCAGTTTTCAGTTGAGTACGTCTTTTGGAAAAATAATAATTACAGAGTGAAGAATTTACTCATCATATTGTGCTGCTTAGGAGCTTCTACCCTTTGCTTTGGGCAGGAAGAAGAAGTTACCTATGAAAACACCGAAGAAGAGGTGGACACTGGAACTGAAGACAAGTTGTTGAATACCTATAACTACATTATAAGGGCACAAGTGGAGGAAACACAACTTTTCAAAGTTGATCTATTGTACCCTTTCAGTTATGCCCTTTCTGGTCCTGAAAATGATACGACATTGACTGGGCTTTTTCGACTAACATACGAGCGTAAATTCAAACCCGAATGGTCTTGGTTGGTACATACAGGCTGGCAAGGGAATCGTGGAACAGGTGAAATAAGAGATGTGCTGTTCAGAGGTGGTGTCAGGTATTATTACAATCTTGACAAGCGCATTTTGAAGGGTAAAAGCGCCAATAATTTCTCGGCTAATTACGTCAGTATTGACCCAGTTTACCAGGTCAGGCCGCAAGATGATGACACCTCCGTTTCGGTGCTATTACTCTATGGACTCCAGCGCAGGTTAGGTAAATATGGTTATTTAGATCTCAATTTTGGCTTTCAAGGAAATATCAAGTCTTACCCCGATGTCAATGATAGTATAGAAGTAATCGTAGAATTCGAGATAGGCATCGCTTTTTAGTTTAATCAGTATTTAGGTTGAAAATTTAAATCATAACGTATTATGAACAGGATAACTACGTCTACGCTTTTTCTATGTCTTTTGTCTTCATTGTTTCTGTTTAATGAAGGAAAGGCACAAGACTTAGACACGACTGAGGCAAAAACTTCTAAGTGGGATCGTTATTTAACTGCCGGTATTGGCAGTCAAAATGTGGTGCTTTATGACCAGCACATGTCTCCACTCAACTATTATGGAGGCTCCCTATTCCCTCGCTTTGGCTACGAGAAATCCGGAGAACGGTCGAAGAGCCGCCTTTACTTCGATTTCGTCTATGGCAGCATCAGATCGCGCAATGCTACCGAGCTAAGGCCTATGCGTGGAGATTATATTCGCTTTGATGTTGATTATACTTATCTGAGATATGTAAAATCAGTCTTTAAAAACCGTTACAAACTCTACCTAGGAGGCCAGTTACTATCCCATTCTAACGTCCGGTTAAATGAACAACTGGATACCGGGTTCATCACATTCATCTTCAGCAATAGCCTGGCTGTTTCATCAGCCATAGAAAGAAAAGTACGATGGCTGGGAAGAGAAATAACCCTATACTATCAACTCGGTATTCCGGTCATATCACATGTCATTCGGCCTAGCTATTTGAATATTTTCAATTATCTCGACCCTGAGAACGATTGGGTGGGCGAACGCCTTGACGACAGCGACTTGCTGACCATCAACAAACTGCAAAGTTTCAATAGCCGTTTTGAATTGAACTATCCGCTCAACACCAACAATATTATAAGACTATCCTACAATTGGGACTTCTATAACCTCAATAATAAGCTCAATGCTGTGAGCGCATCTCATAAAGTCTTGGTGAGTTTCCTATTTAAGTTTTAACCCGACCGAAAATGAAAAATTATATCAGATCATATACAACGACATTACTCCTAATAGCAGGACTATGCGGCTGCGAATCCCCTTTTTTGGATCAAGATCCTATCGATAATCCAATATCGAATTTTGAGATTATGTGGAAAACTATGGATGAGAAGTATGTCTTCTTTGATTACAAAGGCATTGACTGGGATTCTATCTACATGGAATATCGACCTAGAATCACGTCTGATATGGGCGATGTAGCATTATTCGAAACCATGGAAGAAATGCTCAATACACTCCGTGATGGACATGTCAACTTGAGATCGGAATTTGATATCTCATTTTATGATGGCACCTATTCGGGCTTCCCTGAGAATTTCGATTTTCAGTTACTGGAAGAAAACTACTTGGGCAACTTTAAGATTTCAGGCAGACTGATTAACACTGTAATCGACTCTGTGGGATACATCTACTATCGCAGCTTCCAACAACCAGTGAGGGAGGAAGACCTGGATTTCGTGATTGAGCGCTTCAAGGGACTGAAAGGCGTTATTCTGGACATCAGGAACAACGAGGGAGGTAATCCAGAAAACGGATATAGAATGGCCAGACGTATTGCAGATCAAAGAAGGCACCTGTACACCAATAAGTATAAGGACGGGCCTGGGCGTGATGACTTTACAGCTCCTGATGAAGCTTTTATTGAGCCTGAAGAAGATAAAGTTCGTTTTGAACAGGATATTGTATTGCTAGTGAATCGCAGATCATACAGCGCATCAAACTTCTTTACAGCCATGATGAAAGCCTTTCCACATGTGACCATCATTGGCGATCAGACCGGTGGAGGAGGCGGTGCTCCGGTTGGTTGGGAGCTTCCCAACGGATGGTCATTCAACTTTTCTACTTCTATCACCTATCTACCTGATGGCTTTATCATAGAAGATGGCATTCCTCCCGATATCAAGGTGGATATGGACGAGGAAGATAGGGCTTCCGGTAAAGACACCATTCTTGAAACAGCCTTGAGCCGATTCAGATAGAAAATAGTATTTCGAGTAAACAGAAGCGATGGTAGTTTAATACTGCTTTCGCTTCTGGAAGCTCGTCGTTTTTAGCTTTCGTATCTTTTGAAGATTTCGGTTATTTCTGAAGGCTTAAGTAACCCTACTGGTTTTTTCTTGACGATTTCCAGTAGATCTAAAATGGCATTAGGATTAAGCCCCATCTTGATGCCAACCTGTTTGCAGAAAATGGCTTCTTCTTCAGTGATGACCAAGTCAATGCCCATTAAGATCAGGATTCTATGAAATTGAGGAATGCGCTCAAATTCGTAAGTCGAAGGAGTGAACTTGAACTCGTTCTTTTTGACTTTTTCTAAGTCAGCTTTAGGTACTCCTAATCGGGTGGCTACCCTTTCAATAAAGGTAGATTCTATTAAAGATACATTGTCATCAATGCGCGATAGTTTTATCAACTCATGAAGGTGACTGAGCTTTTCTTGATATTCTTTGTCCATTAGTTTGTTATTTCAGCTTTAATATCTTCTCCAGCCCCTTGTCATCAACTTGTAATAGCCCTATAGGCTTGAGCCTCGGAAGTAATATCTTCCAATTGTTGTCCTTGCTAAATACTTCTTTGTACAGTGGCAAAGCTTCATCCAGTTGGCCAGTATTAGTGAGCGTTACCGCATGCCAGAATTTCATTTCAAGGTTATTAGGAAACATTTCCTCGGCAGCAGTATATTCTTTCATTGCCTCTTCCATATTACCATGTTCTACCGCCAAATCTCCTTGGTTCATGTGTTCATAGGCGCGGTGAACTTTGAGTAATCTCTTTAACTCATCAACCGGGGTAGCATGATCATCCACTCTTAGATCTACCACTCTATCTTCCCAGATATTCCCAGTCGCCTCCGCTTTCACTACCAGCAGAGCAGCCGATTGCTGTCCGCGTATATCACCACCTTCTTTTTGCGCAGCTTGCAGGGCCGCCAACATGCGCTCAGCTAAAGGGCCTTTAGTTTCTTTAAACGCCTTGGCCATAGCAGGCCATACCTTATCATTGGCCATTAGATTAGCCTGAACCGAGAAATTATCACCGACTATCTGCCCGGCCGCGGGGATACAGTTCTTGCCTGTATGCGCCGCTACCTTTCCATTTTTATCCAGAATAGCCAGTTGCCTAACCTCACGTGCTTCATCTACTTCTAAAAGCGCGTCAACTGCCATCTGAGGTGTAAGACCAGCTTTTAGTAATGACAACCCTCTTGGGCCGAAAGAAGGGTTCACGAAAGATTGTGTAGCTACAACACCCACACCGGCTTCCCCCCAAATGACCAAAGAACCCACTGAAAACCAATGCGATTGTACTGCAACACCCATTTCTCCAGTTTCAGTATCACGTGCCACGATAGAATAGGTATGCGCAAGCGGTTCCTTACCGTAGAATTGAGTTGTTTGTGCAGTACACGGCAGAGAAATTACCGTAACAAGTGTTAAAAAAAGCATTTTCATTGGTTGCAGAGCTGTACAGTGGTTCATGATTGACATTTTGGTTGGAAGATACCTAGTAACTTACAATTATAAATTCCAGAGACCACAATCTTTTCTTATGTGCAGGAATTTTCATTTGTCCTGTTCCATACGAGGGAATAATTAATACTGTCGTCTCTTTTGGTTAAGCTAAATCTTATGAAACATGAAGAATCTGATCAAACTAATTATTCTGGTGTTTCTTGCGTCCTGTGCAAGTAAGGAGGACAAAACTACAACAGACAATCTTGTTGAGGCCAAAGCGCCTGATGCGATGACTGAGAAGGAACAAGGATACCTTCTGCCTGGCATGTCACACGGACTGCTACAATCACCGATCAACATCGTAACCAAAAATGTTGAAACAGGAATGCATGAGGTGACGGTACACTATAAAACTTCCAAGGAGAAACTCTTGAACCTTGGCCACACCGTTCAAGTTAATTACGATGAAGGAAGTTCTATTGATTTCGATGACAAGAACTATGGATTCAAACAGTTTCACTTCCATACACCTTCAGAACATCACGTCGATGGCATCACTTATCCGCTGGAAATGCATATGGTGCATGAATGCGATAGCCACACTGAGAACCCTGACAAGCCTTTATATTTGGTAATCGGTATATTATTCAGAGAGGGAGAAGAGAATTCTTTCCTTAACGAATTTATCAATGCCATCCCACCAGATGAAGGCGGGGAAGTTGAACTGGAAAATATGTTTATCGATATCAGCACATTGATATCCGACAATCTCAGTCACTTCTTCTACTATAAAGGATCACTTACCACACCACCCTTCACTGAATCAGTGAACTGGATGATATTGAAGCAAATATATGAGGCTTCTCCCGAGCAGATTAAGAAGCTCAACCTTTTAGAGGGCAATAATGCAAGGCATATACAGGCAGTTTATGATAGAAAAGTAGAATCTATCTAAAACCTCTATTGCTCACATTGGTTGATTATCTTTTCTACATCTGTCACTTTGATAAGACCCTTATCGTGCTCCCAGGTGTTGTAAATGTAAGTGGCGATCTCGGCTATTTCCAGATTAGTTAATGTGGAAATGCCTGGCATGGCCTGATTATACACCTTTCCATTTACAGTAATCTCCCCACTAATGCCATTCTTCATTAAGCAGATCACTTTTTCGAGATTACTATCCATGTAATCCGACTTATTCAGCGGTGGATAAACGAGCCCCAAACCCGCGCCTGTAACCTGATGGCAATTGGCACAATACTGTATGTAAAGCTTTCTGCCCTGATTCTTGTACTGCTGTAGCTTTACATCCCCGGTTACATTGGCACTTTTCTCGCTATCAGATGCGCTGCCACCGCATGCATAAAGAATGGCCGAGGTGAGTGCGGCTATAGAAAAAATGAATAGTATAGATTTAATTCGTCTCATTGGGTGCATTGTGCTCTGCTAGTAATACATCAAGGTCTCTTAATAACTCATCGACATCCTCAGCTTTGGTGCCATCATAAACACCGCGTACATGCCTATCCTTATCGATCAATAAGAAAGCGCCGCTGTGAACGTAGCCTCCTGGTTCGCTGGGATCTTCAACTGCAGTAACCATATAGCTACGCTGGCCGATTTCGTATATCTTATCCTTTTCGCCGGTCACGAAGTGCCACTTGTCACTAGTTACCCCTAGCCTTGCTGCATAGTCTTTTAGTAAGGCTACTGTATCATACTCGGGATCAATCGTGTGGGATAACAACATGACATCAGACTCGTCTTGAATAGAGTCGTAAACCCTCAACATCTGTGTTTTCATGATAGGGCAAATAGAAGGGCATGAGGTGAAAAAGAAATCAGCTACGTAGATCTTTCCTTCAAAAGTCTTTTCTGTTACTAAAGCACTGTCCTGATTGACAAATGCAAAGGCCGGGATGGAATGATAAATGGTATCATAGGTCTTTTTACCGTCTACCTCTTTTTCCACTACCTGCTTCCTGCCAAGCTTAGGCAATGCTGCTCTTTCATTACTTTCATTTTGGCTGCAAGCCACAAATGAAAACACTATGATCACCAATAAGACTACGGTTCTGAATGTGAAAATACTGTTAGTCATTCTTTCTAAGTTTTTTATAAATCTTAATTGCCGACATCAGCACTATCGTGAAAACCACTAACCCGACCAAGCCCCATACCATACTGATTGTACTCTTTAGCGTCACTAGAAAAATGATACTCACCAGGAAGATAGTAGCCACTTCATTCCATATCCTGAATTGCTGTGATGTCATCGCAGCTTGATCGCGTTGTAATTTTTTGAAAATGCGATGATTGATAAAGTGATAGGCGTACAGACCAACTAGGAATCCGATTTTAACCCATAACCATGTGGGAACAAAGTCTTTATACTGAAGATGTATTAAACTCAAGCCCAAAATCAAGGTCAGTATGGCAGACGGCCAGGTAATACCGTACCATAGTAGTTTTGACATCTTCTTCAGTTGTTTGGATAGAATACTTCTTTCCGGCTCCTCTTGATCTAAAGCTTCGGTGTGATAAACAAATAGACGGATGATGTAGAAAAGGCCAGCAAACCAAGTGACGATGAAAATTAAGTGGAGTGCCTTGATATAGAAATACGCTTGGTCCATACAGCCCGTTTGCCGCAAATTTAGTGAACGGAATCCTTATTCAATGGAGCATAAGGAGATTCTTTTCTTGATACAACATAAACGTCATCTCCAAGTTTGACTTCACCATGATCAACTGCAATCGCATGCTGGCCAAACACTACCTTCTCATCAATTTTTTGCTTGGCCAGTGTGGTAAGTGGTTCCTTGCCTTTTTCTCCCGTTTCAGGATTAATGGTGGTTAAGACACACCTTACACAAGGCTTCAAGCCCTGAAAGTGGTTATTTCCAATTGAAAATGTACTCCATTGAAACTCTTCATATGACTGACCACCGGTGAATACGAAGTTAGGCCTGAATCTGATCATAGAAATAGGGTTTTCGAGCTTATCGTTGAGGTCATCAAGAGATGCTTGCCCTACAATAAGATAAGGATAACCATCCGCAAAACTGACGCTTTCACTATTCAAAGCCCATTGCGCTTTGATTTTCCTAATTGAATCATTGGGCTTATATACCAGCCTGCAAGACATGCCCAAGGCTCGGGTGAACCACTCATCTGCAGAAGAGCTAACATGATAAGCGATACAGGTATCATCCCATACTGTCACTTCTAAGGAGTCGCCTAACGTTGGTGCCAGGCTGAGTTCTAAATCCTCTACGCCCTTTTCAGGCGAGCTGATGTATAAATGATCTTCATCCATACGCAAGCGCAATAGTGCCATGTTAGGATACTTACGTTGGGTGATAAATTGACCATGTTCATCAACTAGCATCCAACGCCGATCATAACGGAGTCCATGCTCTTCAACATGGCCGATTTCCAAAGATATTCCGGCAAGGGATTTAATTGGGTATATAAATATTTGACTCAGTTTTAAAATTGGCATATATGATCAAATCATTTATTCGCAAATCTTATTTATTACTTATAATCGAATTTAGATAGTAAACATCCGTTTTCGAACTATTATGAGCGAAAATTAAGGAATTTGGTATTTCGGAAGTGTGGACCCCTTCTATATTTCATGTCCACATAAAGGTAAAAATATACCAGATGAGCACCACTTCAACGATTTCAAGAAGGGTCAATATATTTATTTCCCTAACCCGCCTTCCAAATACATTTACATGATTGTCGATGGCCGTGTTAAGATCGGATCATATACCGAAGACGGCCATGAAATAGTCAAAGCCATTCTAGGCAGGGGGAAGTATTTGGAGAGCTTGCGCTTATTGGAAAACAGAAAAGAGGTGATTTGGCACAATCGATGGAAGATGGCACCTCGATATGCCCAATGAGCATAGATGATATGCAAGAGCAAAATCTTCAGGCTATCGCGGCCTCTAGGGTTGAAGATCAGAAGCTGATAGGTATCGTTATCTATAGAGAAAACCGGAAAGTAAGCATGACTCTCAACGTGCTCAAATTTCATAATTAAGCCATCCCGAGCCATGAAAGTAATACTGTGCCTTTCCGGTTTCCTTAATTACTTAAATTAACCCTTCTTCTGCTGCTTCTGGAGCATGTTCTGAAGGTCGACATTACCTTTACCTTTCAGCTTCTTCATATCAGCCTTACTCAGTACTACTTGCTTCTTGATTTCATTTAGCTTTTTCATATTTATGTTAGGTTTATGTAGTCTATGAAATTACTAAATTTCAGCATAAAATGCTTCATTAAAGTGGTCAAAAGTCATATTTTTTATCCTTAATCAACTCACCCACGAAAATCCGATACCTTGCGTTTGGTGATAAATTGACCATGCTATTCAACTAGCATCCAACGCCGATCATGCCGAAGTCTACGTTCCTCAACGTGGCTGATTTCCGAAGATATTCCGGCCAGAGATTTGACTGGGTATATAAATATTTGGCTCAGTTTTAAATTTGGCATATATGTTCAAATCATTTATTAGCAAATCTTGTTTATTTGTTACTTATAATCGAATTTAGATAGTAAACATCCGTTTTCGAACTATTATGAGCGAAAATACAGGAATTTGGTATTTTGAGAGTGTGGATCTTTTCAATATTCTTTGTCCACACAAAGTTAAAACCATACCAGACAAGCACCACTTCAACGATTTCAAGAAGGATCAATACATTTATTTTCCTAATCAGCCTTCCAAATACATTTACATGATTGCCGATGGCCGTGTTAAGATCGGATCATATACAGAAGATGGCCGTGAAATAGTCAAGGCCATTCTCGGTAGAGGGGAAGTATTTGGTGAGCTCGCGCTGACTGGCGAACAGAAAAGAGGCGATTTCGCCCAGTCAATGGAAGATGGTACTTCGGTATGCCCAATGAGCATAGATGATATGCAAGAGCTAATGGCTGAGGATAAGGAGCTTAGCTTCAAAATATTCAAATTGATTGGGTTCAGGATTAAGAGGTTAGAGCGTAAGCTAGAATCTATGGTATTCAAAGATGCCCGAAGCCGAATAGTAGATTTCATCAAGGAATTGGCTGAGCAACGTGGCAAGAAGGTAGGTTTTGAGACCATGGTTCGCACCAGGCTAACCCATAAGGATATCGCTAGCCTGACCGGTACCTCCAGGCAAACAGTTACCACAATTCTGAACGAACTCAAAGAACAGAATCTCATCAACTTCGATCGAAGGCAAATATTGGTGAGGGATATGGAGAAATTAAGGTAGGAAACTAAGGCCTGTTCACCAGCAGGTCTGTACCCTCCAAATCTTTTTCCTGGTCGATATCACTAAGGGTGGGCAACACACTATATGATAATCCCAACGACTCGAAATCAGCTATTGTCTTGGGATATACTTCATCAGTACTCCAAGCCTTATTTTCGAAAAGCGCTCGATGATGTTTGTTCATTCCCAGCAGGTAATATCCTCCATCTTTGGCTGGCCCCACAACAGTCTCATGGTTGCCACTCAATGCTTGAAAAGCCGATGCTAGAATCTCTTCGCTCAATTCATAGCAATCGCTGCCGATAATACATATCGATTCATAGCCATTTTCGAATCCAGCTTTGAATGCATTGCTCATTTTGTCACCTAGTGATTCGCCCGTTTGTACGGCCTTTTGGAATTTCTCCGGACTCCATAGGTCTTGATCATCTACGAAGCCAGAGTAGAAAACGATTTTATCAACATCAAGACTTTGGGTGATGCGTTTGGTATGCTCTAATAGCTGATGATAAATGCTAAGAGCAGCTTCATCACCGATGGTGGCAGCTAGTCTTGTTTTTACCTTGCCAAGTTCTGGGTTCTTAACGAAGATGATCAGTAGGTGCTTATTCATAAACCTTCACCCCTTTTTTGAGCCACTTAGACCATGTCTTGTTGTAGGTATGAACCGTATCTGTCTTCACACCTTGCTGATTAATAATGGGATTGTCTTCATTGACCCATTGAAAGATACCGCCATATAGGTTATAGACGTTTTTATACCCCATTTTCTGAAGTTTCTCACCTATCCTTTCGCTACGGTAACCCACCGAGCAGTAGACAATAACGGTAGCCTCTTTATCGATTTCTTTTACCATCTTTTTATTGAAAGTGTCATAGTCGATAAACTTAGCATCTTTCAAATGGCTGGCGTTATATTCCCTGATAGAACGGGTATCCAAAATCACCATATTCTTATTCTGGCCGATTTCTTCGTTGAGCTTGGTATCAGTAATGAGAGGGACCGTATGCTTATAAAGCTGTTCCAGTCGTTCTTCGTAAGTAATTTGTCCTCGTGCATGTACGGCTATTACTAATAATAGCAAGATGTAGAAACTCCTTTGTATCATAAGATCAAAATCTAATTTGGATGAAGCTTTCCTGATGTTCAAGCTGTGAAATTCTACTGATTTTTATTGTATAAAGATAATTAAGCTGCATTTTGTTCCGAAATCCTCATTTTGAAAAGATTGTTGAACAGAGAATCTATTTGTTTTGGACGTATCAATTCAATGACCAATACACTGACGGTAATCAAATACTCCACTATGGTTATGGTCAGATTCTCCTGAAAGCCTGTTTCAGTATATCCCGCATAGGTCAGAAAGATCAGAAAAGTCCAGATCACTGAGAATTTAAAGCGTGTAAATACAGACAGGGCAAGCAGCGTTGCAACATACCAGGGGTGAAGTGTTGTGGTCATTAGAAAATAGACTAGCAATACCCACATCATTGATTGTAGCAAATCAACCTTCTTTACTTTCACCAGCAGTGCGTATCCAATGATGATGATGAAAGTAATTAAGGCCATGTATTTTCCGGCCGTTTGAATGATGTTATAACCTCTGACCGCATAACCGATTTCCCTTACTACGTAGTAGACACTGGCATTGAATTCAAACTTCTGAAAATAAAGCGATACACTTGATGTCATACCATCTATTAAAGATTGACTGAGCAATGGCAGAAATAACAGCGCAGTGACGGCACCAGTTAATAAGTAAAACAGTATGAGCTTTTTGAAGGCCAGTCTCTTGAAAATCAACGGTAAAAAAATCAATGGAATCAGCTTAGAGGCGATCGCCAAGGCAAAAGGAATGGTGGCGTACAACCACTTGCCCTTATGCAGTAGATAAGCGGCCAGTAACGAGAAAAATATCATGAAGGCCTCAAAATGGAGATTCCCAGAAAGCTCGAGTATTACCAGGGGGTTGAGCGCATAAAGTAGAACATGTTTTGGCGCGACTCCATATCGCTTGAGCAGCGCTCTGATCAAATAGGTATTTCCAATTTCTACCAATATGATAAATGAGCGCATGATTACCCCACTTCCCCATACCGAAGTAGGCGATAACTTGGCTGTGATCCAGAATACCAACTGAGCAACCGGAGGATAGATGGTGAAGTACTCTGGTGAGTTTAGCTTGTCATATAATTCTTGGTCATTGCCAGGGATATTGGGGGCACCCTCAGCCAAATAATAGGAAGGCAATTCTGAGAATGGATTAATACCGTTAGCCAGCAGCCGACCATCCCAAACGAACCGGTAGAGATCGTCTGATAAATTGGGTAGCGCAAATAACAGCGAGAGACGCATGGCTATAGAGCCGTAAACCACGATGTCAATCTGTTGCTTTGTCCTCACGGTGTTAATCGTCCAGATGTACATAAGGAAAGCGCCTGAATACAATAGGATCAGTTGTACGGAATCATACCGCTCGGTGAAATATGTGATGAACACAAAAAGTGCAGTGGAGGCAAACAATAGAGAGACTAAACCATAATCTCTCTTGCTGTTAAGCATACCGCAGTGGCTTTATAGAATGATAGAAGATACTTCCAAAGCCAATGGTCAAAGTCAGGTGAAAGAATAACAAGCCCCAATCATGAAGGTATATCCCCGAGGCTATCCCAAAGATGAAATAAGCACAAAATAAGCCTTCCAGAAGCGTTAAAACGCTAATGCTGGGTTTGACGTAGGTATTTCCCTTCCAGCTATCTTTCTTGTCCTTGATGTTGAACTTAGGTGTTCTGATGAAAGGACTTTTGAAGCCTAACAGGCCTTCTAACACTGCGATGGCATTATGCAAGGATAAGCCCATGGAAAAAGCCAAAAACGCGGGGAAGGTGGTGATATAATATTTGAAAGTCTTGTTCGGATTAGTTTGCCTTGACGACACCCAGTAGAAGTAAGACATGGCTAAGAAGCCAATCAAAAATGTACTGGCCAAATGGAAGAATATCTCCAAGTTAGGATTAGAGTCCTTAATGAATAACATTGGAATACTCAATACCGAAGTGATCAGCAGGCCGACATACATGGCACTATTGAAAAGGTGAAAGATGGCATGTATCTTATTCTTAAATCTCAATTTAGACTTAAGCACTTTACCAAGGTTCTTTCTTGCTGTTTCCGCCGCACCTTTATTCCAGCGATATTGCTGTGACTTGATAGCAGGCATAATAACCGGTAACTCAGCCGGGGCCACAATATCTTCTAGGTAAAGGAATTTCCATCCTTTCATTTGAGCCCTGTAGCTCAAGTCCAGATCTTCGGTCAGCGTATCAGCGGACCAACCGCCGGCCTCATAGATACACGACTTTCTCCAAACACCGGCAGTACCGTTGAAGTTGATAAAGCTGCCTGCCAGATTTCTACCTGATTGTTCTATAGAGAAATGCGCATCCAAGCCAAACGCCTGTACCTTGGTAAGAAAAGAATAATCCTTATTTAAGTGCCCCCACCGGGTTTGAACCACACCTATTTCTTCGTTGTCAAATTGAGGGGCTGTTTTGAGTAGAAAGTCTTTGTCAGGCATGAAATCGGCATCGAAAATGGCGACAAGATCTCCCTTCGCTATATCCAGACCATATTGTAGTGCGCCTGCTTTAAAGCCCTTCCTTTCTGGTCTGCGGACTTGTTGTATATCTATACCTTGTGCTTGCCATTCTTCTACCTTGTCGGCAATAATTTCTACCGTCTCGTCATTAGAATCGTCTAACACCTGAATTTCCAGACGATCTTTTGGATAATCAAATGAAGCTACAGCATCAATCAGTCGCTCTACAACGTATTTTTCATTGTACACCGGAAGCTGTACAGTTACATGAGGTAAATTGCTGTCACTGGTTTCAGGCGTTTCAGCAGATTTTCTTCGGTTGTTTCTTTTGCCTTTCAGATAGTGAAGGGTAAGGTTGAACTGCACCAGACTGAAACACAGGATAATCAGAAGCGAGATACAATATAGTGCTACTACAACAAACTGCATTAGTTTATATGTATTTAAAAATGGTAAAAATTATTTTATAGCCCGCTAAAATAGTTCCCTTTACCGTTCCTGATACTTTAGACTTACCAATACGCCGTCTATATAGTACAGGAACTTCTGTACATTTTAATTTATTCTTGGCGGCTTTGACCTGCATTTCTACAGTCCACCCGTATGTCTTATCCACCATTCCGATCTCCATTAAACGATCGTACCTGATAGCCCTAAATGGCCCCAAGTCGGTGTAAGTAACTCCGTAGAATAACTTCATCAATCGCGTCGCCAGCCAATTTCCGATCACTTGTTGTGGAGTCATAGCTCCCTTTTCTTTTGTTCCCAATGCCCTTGAACCAATCACCATATCGTAATCCTGTTCTTCAATTGGCTTTATCAGATCATACATTTGTTCAGGATGATCCGAATAATCAGCATCAATAAAAACAACAATATCGGCCTTATCGGGCGATGAAGTTACGTACTCAATACCTTTAAGGCAAGCATTGCCATAGCCCTTGTTAGCCTCCTTGAGGACCGTAGCACCGGCCTCCTTCGCCTCCTCATCAGTATTGTCAGTTGAGCCGTTGTCAACTACGATGACCTCTTTTACTAAGTCCTTTGGAATATCATTGATCACCTTGCCCACCGCATTCTGCTCATTAAAAGCAGGGATGATCACCTTTATATTAGGCACTTTAAATTGATTGCTTTTGTGTTATTTTTTTAAAAGTGGGCAAATTAAGTGATTATATTCCTTCATGAGTCGTTTTACAGACAAAAAAATCTTTGAGGCGAAGCTTTGTCGTGTCAGTTACCAATTGAACGTTTCAATAAGCTGAAGTGGACGAAATATCTTTTCATCCACCTCGGCTTATGAGCTATTTAGCTATTTCTATACTGTCGTTTCCAATGAGAATAGGGTTGTTGTATCTGCCCTCTTCTTCTTTTACTTCCAGATTAAGTACGCCTCTTGGACATACAGATGAGCAAACGCCACATCCTACACATGATGATCTGATAATGTTCTGACCCCTTTGTGCATACCATCTCACATCAATACCCATTTCGCAATAGGTAGAACAGTTTCCGCATGAAATACACTGACCACCATTGGTAGTAATTCTGAACCTTGATTTAAGCCTTTGAACGAGGCCCAAATAAGCGGCAAGAGGACAGCCAAATCGGCACCACACCCTGTTACCCATTAAAGGATAGAAACCCGTACCAACCACACCAGAGAATAGAGAGCCTATGGCAAAACCATACCAGCTCCTTATTTGATAACTATCCGCGCTTAATACATTGAAAGTACCTTGATTACCGGTAAGGTTCATGAACGAAAACCCAATCACAAGCAGGGAAGCGGCACCAGCAACATAAACGGCTATTTTAGGAAGTCCGTCTTCCTTTTTAGAATTACGGTAGAATAGGAATGTTACAGCAAGCAAAATTATGCTCACACCCCATATGAATCTGTTTTTGGTGATTAATGTGCCCTCAGTAGGGAAGTAGGTATAGAGTACACCTGTGGTCATGAGTACAGCAAAGACCAGAACGACATGAATAAGCCAGCGTTCTACCTTCCAGGCTTTCAGTGTTTTATTTGACAGCTGTCTGTAAGGGTCTCCCAATGTTTCGGCTAGTCCACCACAACCGCATACCCACGAGCAATACCATCTTTTACCAAAGAAATAAACGAATATCGGAACACCGAGCACGATTAATGCTATACCCCAACCGAGCATGAATATGCCTAATCCTCCACCGGCTACAAGCTTATCTATCTCATTGTCAAAGAAGAAATCATAATCCAGTGGCCAGATATTTTTGAAGTCGAAGTACGGTTGATTCAAGCGAACCAGTATTTCCGGAATCAAGAACGCAAAGGCTGTTTGAAAGAACATCACCGATAGCGTTCTGATAATCTGGTATTTGCTGTGCTTATACTTCATGATCATTCTAAAGCCCATCACCAGGATACAAATGGTATATAGAAAACCATAAAGGAAAAACTGGCCAGCATCATAACCGCTTAGCGCATTACTCACCGGGTCTACCATGATTACCCAATTGGCCATGTACTCCGGATAGAAATAAAGAAATACATAGAATGAGATGAGGTAAGCTCCGGTAAGAATACCTAACCAACCTACATTCTTCATCGCACTATGGAAAATACCATGGTTCTTGATACCCGGTATCTCATTAATTCTAGGTATGATATACAGTGCAGCGCCTACGATACACAGTATATAAGTCAAGAAGATGAACATGCCAGGGTTCGACTTTATAGGCCCGGAAGTAGAAGCTTTGACTAGCGTCAACTTGATTGCTTTGATATAGTACTTATCAAAACCCTTCTTTTGTATGATTTCATATTTCCTGACATTATCAGCTACTTCTGAAACCCTGCTCTTGAGCTCATCTACCGAATTGAAACTGGCAGATTCCAACCATCCACCATAGTTCTTGAAAGCTTCTGCCTTGAAACTTCCGTATTCATCTTGCGTATTAAAGACACTTTCCAGGGATGCCAAAGAAAACTTCACTTCACCTTGGCTATTGGCAGCAACGATCTGGTCAATTTCAGCCTGGCTGATGCTGTAATTCTTAAACTGTGCTTCATTGGCCTTTTCGAAGGTGCCAAAAAGGTTACTCACGAATTCAAAAATTGATTCGTGTTGCTTGCCAATAAAGTCACCACCATGTTTTACGAATACTTCCGATTTATCACCAAATTGTTCCTTAGCAATGTCCTCGGTCATGCGATATGAGCCAAGGAAAAAGCTTGCGTTAAAAATGACGAAACCGACGATAAACAGTACTAAACCTAAAAGCTTAAGTCCTTTCATTAGAATATGATATTTGAGTTGATATGTTCAGTAGTTAAAAGCATGCTATAGACGTATTCCCATTACTAATACATCATCCATCTGGGTATTTCCAGCCTTCCATTTGTCAAACTCGGCCTTGAAAACATCACCTATTTCTGCCATAGGCTTATCACAGTGCTTTAGGGCAAGCTGCCCCACATTCTTGGTTAAGAACCTCATTTGATTAGGCCCTCCTACCTGATCTGGATAGCCATCAGAAAAGAAGATGACAATGTCTCCATCCTTATAATTTATCTTGTGTGTTTCGTATTCAATGGCCTTGTTCCTTTTTTCGTATTGCACACCGCCAACGGGCAACTTGGAGCCCTTAATAATGCTGAGCTCGTTACAATGAATGAGAAATAAAGGCCTTTGAGCCCCAGCGAACTCAACGGTTTTGGCATCTCGGTTGATCTTTACCAAGGCGAGATCCATTCCGTCGTTGCAAAGCCCTTCTTGCTTGCGCTGATTAAGGCTTTTCACCACGCCTTCATGCAGTTCTTTTAGTATATCCCCAGGCTCAAGAACACCTTTACCTATGATGACATCGTTGAGTAAGAAATGGCCAACGATGGACAACAATGCTCCTGGGACGCCATGACCGGTGCAATCGACGGAAGCCATCAATACCGTGTTCTGGTGAGGTAAGCTTAGCATCCACGGGAAGTCCCCGCTCACCGTATCTTTCCCTTTAAAGAAGACGAAGGAGTCATGGAAGATTTCTTTGACACTATCCTGATTAGGGATGATAGCATCCTGTATGCGTTTAGCGTAATTGATACTATCAGATAAATACCTGTTCTTTACTTCTATAGTCTTTTTAGACTTTCTCAACTCTTCCTTGTCCTGCTCTTCGCTGTCCACTATCCTCCGGAGATAAAAATTCACTATACCACCGATGATTAAAAAGATAACCAACGAAATCCCCAGGTCTTTATACAGTGCCTGCCGTGATGAACTGATAAAATCATCAAAACGCTGATCGACGTGGAATACAGCAACCACCTCTCCTTTATTATTATGAATTGGCGCAAAAGCGGATAACCAAATACCGTTTTCACTGGCAAAACGGCTAATTGTGCCACCTTCGTTGAATTTCTCTTCCAGCACCTCTGGGAATTTTTGATAACGGTGCCTGTAATAAGGCGTCTCTGAGGAAGTAACTATAAACTCATAATAATCAGCACCTTCTGGTCTTACCAGTGTATAAACTGCGGTATTGATACCATTGGACATTTCTATGGCCCTAAGTCTCTGATGTAGCAGTAGATACACAGAATCCTGATCAGATGACATGATATCATCCTTGTTCGTGTAGGTGCTTACCAACAGTTGGTGCAAATCACCATCGATTGCCAACACACCCGTTTTAGCCAAAGCATCGAGTTTATCAAGCACTCTTTCTTCAGATCTGACAATATTGGCCGTATAGGATGTGTAAGTAAAGTAAATGATAATAGCGGTTAAGCTGGTGAAAACAACAGTTATGATACGTCTACTTAATCTCTTCGCCCCTAATATCTTTCCCATGTATCTTTAGAATCATCCGAATAGTTTGGCAAGTAATCCTGCCTTCTTTTTCAAAACCACCTCGTTACCTGGGTTTTGCTCATTATATGCGGAGACAATGGCCTCCTCATGCCGATCAAAGAACTCAGGATCAAAATTCGCTTCCCTAAGATTCTCCATGACAAAATTCATATCCCTCTGCTCTCCAAGCCATCTGTCAAAGACCTCATGTCTAAGTCGGATACCAAAAGTATTTACCCCCAGAAGCCTTCTACTTTCGCGGTCGTAAACGAAATGAACACACATTTTTCCACTGCTGTGTTCCCAGTAGAATTCTTCCTCGTTTTCTCTCAATTCACTCCAGATGTGGCCGTAGGTTTGATACTCTATATCAAAGAATTTGGCCGAGTTGAACCAAATACCTGGCTTGTATTCAGTGCGTGATCCACAAATGGTGTGCGCTACTACTTCGCCCATCATTCGGCCTGTGTACCACACCTGCTCCAATGGGCGTCTGTTCACAATAGGATTTCGCCTTTCGGCGCAATCACCTACAGCATAAACACCGGGAGCGCTGGTTTCCAGGAATTCGTTGACCAATATGCCTCTACCCAACTCTACTTCTGATTCTTTCAAGAAAGCTATATTAGGACTTACACCTGCCGTGAGACCAACGAAACCACAGGCGATTTCTTCGTCATCATTAGTGATTATTCCTCTGGCACGGCCGTTTTCGTCTGAAAGAATCTCTTTCAGTTCGTGGCCCAATCTTAAATCAACATGATGTTCCCTGATGTGTCGGTTGATCATTTCTGACTCCTGTTTAGGGAGGACGTTATTCCAGAAGCTTTTTTCCCTTACCAGGAAGGTAACTGGTATATTTCTGGAGAGCAGCATTTCCGCCAGTTCTATTCCTATCAGACCACCACCTACGATAACTCCTCTTTTTATGTCTTTGGTGTATTCTTCTACCGCCTCTAGATCCTGATAACTGTAAAGTCCCGAAACCCCTTTGAGATCTTGGCCCGGCCATCCAAACTTGTTGGGCTTGGATCCTACTGCTAAAACCAGGTCATCATAATCCATGGTTTTCCCACTTTTTAAAGTGAGGGACTTATCATTCACATTTATCTTTTCTACATAATCCCGCACCAATGCTATTCTGTTCTTTACCCAGAAATTATCCTCGTAGGGTTTAGTGTTTTCATATTTCATGTGGCCCATGTAGATGTACATAAGGGCAGTGCGAGAAAAAAAGTGATCTGTCTCAGCCGATATCACTGTAATATTATGATCGCTCAATTTGCGAATATGCCTTGCTGCACTGATACCTGAGATGCCATTCCCGATTATGATAACATTTTTCATGTCTTTGAAATGCGGATTTTAAGGGTTGAGAACTATGTCGCCTAAATTCATGCTTTTTGCATTCGGTGATTGTCACAGTACTGACAATAGGTAACCCAATTGGGTGCTTACTTGCCTTTGTCAGTCCAATATACATACTCTAGCACGCTCTTTGTGAAAAGAGCTGACAGGATTAAAGTAAAATTGAACATGAAAAACAAAGTCATATTAACATTGTCCGCTGTGCTGTTAATCAGCATCTCTTCTTTCGCTCAATCGGATTTAGGTAAATTTTTTAGCGGCACTGATGCTTTTTTGAAGAAGTACGTGAAAAATGGTGCAGTTGATTATAAAGGAATTAAGGCCAATCCAACCGCGCTTAATAATCTCTACAAGCAGGTTGGAGGTGCCAACCTATCTGGTAAATCAGATGCTGAGAAAAAAGCATTCTATATTAATGCATATAATGTGCTAGTCGTTTATCAGGTCGTGAAGAATTACCCAATTCAAGGCCCTTTGAAAGTAGAAGGTTTCTTCAATAATACCTCTCATAAGGTGGCTGGCAAGACGCTTACGCTAGATGGTGTAGAAAAAGGGACACTCTTCAAGGCATATCCTGATGCCAGAATTCATTTTGCGGTTGTTTGTGCGGCCGTTGGCTGCCCTCAATTGGCCAACTTTGCATTTACTCCCGCTAAGGTAGAACAGCAACTTACCACTAGAACTAAAGCATCTGTTGATCGTGATTATTTCATACGAGTTAATGACAGCAAGAAAGAAGTGCAGATATCAAAGATATTCGAGTGGTACGGTAAAGATTTCGGTGGTGATAGCAAAGCTATTCTAGCCTACATCAATAAGTACAGAACTAAAAAAATTCCTTCCAGTTATAAAGTCTCATACTATGAATATGACTGGAATTTGAATAAACAGTAGGTTTCAATTTTTAAGGTACAGATCAAACAAATACTTTGCCGCCCTACGGGCGGCAATTTTATTTTCGGCTACTTTCGACTCATATTCACTGATAGCCGACTTCAGGTCTTTATTCTGATAGAACCCGTATTTGAATATAGATAGCACATTGTCATGCAACCAATCTACGTTCTGCCTACTTCTAAGCCCATCTAGCAGATTTCGTGATTCCATATGTTTTTTGTGCTCAAGTATCAGCTCCCAAATGCGATCCATACCATCTTCGCCCAATGCCGAGCAAGTAGTTACTTTAGGCTGCCAACCTGTTTCGGAGAGAGGAAATAAGTGAAGTGCATTTTGATATTCTCTGGCTGCCTGTTTAGCCTGTTTTTGATTGTTTCCATCGGCTTTGGTTATGGCTATAGCATCTGCCATTTCCATGATCCCCTTTTTGATGCCCTGCAGTTCATCGCCCGCACCGGCAAGCATCAATAACAGAAAGAAATCGACCATGCCTTTGACAGCCGTTTCGGATTGACCTACACCCACCGTTTCCACCAAGATCACTTCGTAGCCCGCCGCTTCACATAATAATAAAGTCTCTCTGGTTTTATTGGCCACACCACCTAGCGTATCGCCGGTAGCACTAGGACGGATATAGGCCAATGGATCATGAGATAGCTGTTCCATTCTGGTTTTATCTCCCAGTATACTACCACCGGATTTTCTGCTGCTTGGGTCTATGGCCAATACGGCCAACTTCTTTTGCTGTGTTGAGGTAATATATTGACCTAAGGACTCTATTAACGTACTTTTCCCTACACCTGGTACCCCAGTAATACCCACTCTTATAGATTTGCCGGTTTGATGCAATACCCTTTCAAGCACCTCATCAGCCAGGTCGTTGTCATCAGGGTGATTACTTTCAACCAAAGTAATAGCTCGACTCAGGATAACTTTATTACCTTCAAGTATACCACTTACATAATCAGAAACGGGCAGCCTGTTTTTTCTCATAGCGATCATTTGATTAAAAATAACAATTCTGTCTTGAGCATCAGTGGCTGTGTCTTCTAATTTTATGCAGGTTTACTATTCATATCTTTGGTTAATTAATAAATTTACTATAGCTCAAATTGCTGAGCGAGTTCAAATTAACCTTTGCTCTTATGAAAAAGCTGATACTGGATGCCGTGTTTGCTACCATCTTCGTTTTCTTTCTGATGTGGATGTTTTCAAGTATTGCGGCCTTTAAGGTCTTTGAAATATTCGATCCAATTGGTGAGGCATTATCGGATATGGAAATTACTGATGTAGTTTTCTCTGAATTGAGAGAAGATCCCATAGCAGACACTGCCATAACTTTGGTCAATATTGGTAACATAAGCAGGGGACAGATCGCTCAGCAGATATCGATTATCAGCCGGTACGAACCTAAGATCATGGGCTTTGATAGCTTTTTTAGCAGCCCAAAACAAGATACATTAGGCGACTTGTCTTTAAGTTTTACGCTTAGTGCAACTGATAATATGGTCATGGTGAGTAAACTATTGCAAAGTGACTCTTTGACCAAGGTAGCGACAGGTGAAGAGATATATGATTCTCTTAAGAGATCTCACCCAATGTTCCGGCAAAATGTCTATGAGGGCTTTGCCAATCTTGAAACCGATGCCGATTATCAACAAGACTTCAAGACTTGCCGCAGATTTCCTCCGACTAGAGACCTTAACGGGAAGCCAAGGTATGCCTTCGGAGTGCGCTTGGCTATGGCTTATGATTCTGCTCAGGCAAAGAAGTTTTTAAAAAGAAACAATACTTGGGAGACCATCAATTATAGGGGTAATGCGGCTGATTATTTTCAACGTACCAATTTTGGAACAATGTTCACTGCACTCGATGTGGAAGATGTGCTAACCGAAAACTTCGATTCTAGTGTCGTCAAAGACAAGATCGTGATTTTTGGCTATATGGGGGACAACTTTCTAGATACAGACTGGGAGGATAAGTTTCATACACCGATGAATAAAAAGTATGCAGGTAAAGCGAATCCTGACATGTATGGTGTGGTCATACACGCCAATATTGTATCCATGATATTAAGAGGTGACCATGTCAACGAATTATCCGAAACCCAGGAGTTAATCCTGGCTATTTTGATGTGCTTTTTGAATCTGTTGCTCTTCTCAGTGATATATAGAAAGTTGCCAAAATGGTATGATGGCCTGACAAAATTGATCCAGTTGGTTGAAATATTGCTCATGACCTTTCTCATGGTCATGGTTTTCGATTGGTATGACTTCAAACTCAACCTTTCCATTACTTTAGTAGCGGTAGCTTTAACCGGAGATTCATTGGAAGTTTATTTCGGTGTCGTGAGAAATCTATTCACCCAACAATCTCGTAGACAACTATTTAGGTTTAAGAAGAATAACGAATTGGCCCAGGCACCCGAAGAAACCTAATAGAGTTCGAAAATGATGTTATATACATTTGATTCATTTTTTCATAAATTGAATCTGAATAGCACGTTTGGCAACCGTGTGTAAGGAATTTCCGTCTGGTTAATTGTAATTCCGGCCCGGTATTTGCCGAACTTATCGATAATAAATTAAGTTAAGAGTTTACTATTCAACGCTTTAGCGTATAAAGTAATACATTTTTAAAACTTGCAATTTCAAGAGGTAAATTAACTGTAAAGTGGTAATCATGAGACGTAACTATTTTATTCTAATGTTACTTGTTTTTAGCTCATCTATAACTTTTGGCCAAAGCTATACATTCAAGGTGCTGGCGAATAAGGGATCGAATGAGGTAAAAACGGGAGGGCAGTGGCAGCCCTTAAGGACAGGTGCATCACTAGATGCTAGTGATGAGTTGAAGGTATCAGAAAATGCCTATTTAGGATTAGTTCATGCCAGTGGACGTACAATGGAACTAAAGACCCCAGGCAGTCATAAAGTAGCAGATTTAGCTTCTAAACTTGCGAATAAAGGTTCAAGCGTGGCGAGTAAGTATGCTGATTTCGTTTTGAGTAAAATGTCCGCAGATAGTAAGAAAAATAAGTTGATAGCAACAGGGGCTACCGAGCGAAAAATAGAACTGTCTAAAGCCAAAAACAACTTGAAGGTATATATGCCTAAATCGGTAGTAGTTTTTAACGATGAAAATACAGTGGAGTGGACAGAAGTAGAGGGAGACCAGACTTACGTTGTCGAGTTTTCAAGCATGTTCGAGGATGAAATTCTCAAAGTTGAGACGAAAGAACCTTCTATCCAACTTGATCTGGCGTCTAATCAGTTCGCTAAAGAAAATGCGGTTATTGTACAGGTATCACTAAAAGATGATGCTAGCATAAAGTCTAAAAAGTATGCTATCAAAAGACTGAAGCAAACTGAATCTGATCGCGTTGAAAATGATTTGAAGGATCTTATGACAGATGTGAGCGAGCAAACTGCTCTTAACAAATACATCCTGGCTGGATTCTACGAAGAGAATAATCTTATCGTTGATGCGCTTACAAGTTACAGAGAAGCAATGGAACTTGCTCCTGATGTAGAGAGCTACAGAGAAGCTTACGAAGAGTTTCTGATAAGAAATAAATTGAACTAAGATCTTCAGACATCACAAAAAAGGTCATCCATTGGATGACCTTTTTTGTTTGGGTCACATTACACAACTATTATTACATCGCCTTTAGCCCCATGCAACCTATTACCTAGATATTTTTACCAACCTTTTTGGCTATTCTATTTTTGCTGTAGAACAGGCTCGGGATTACTTTGGCAATGCAGTTTATTATTATATTTTTGCCCTGACTTTTTTTATTTCTAACGTTTGCAAATCCCTAATTCAGATAATACATGAGCGTTTTAGTCAATAAAGATTCTAAGATCATTGTACAGGGCTTCACTGGTTCGGAAGGTACATTCCACGCCACCCAAATGATCGAGTATGGTTCCAATGTTGTAGGTGGAGTGACCCCAGGTAAAGGCGGTCAGGAGCATTTAGGTAAGCCGGTTTTCAATACAGTAAGCGAGGCGGTTAAAGATACTGGCGCAGACGTTTCAGTTATATTCGTACCACCTGCTTTCGCAGCTGATGCTATTATGGAGGCAGCCGATGCAGGTATCAAGGTGATCATCACTATCACGGAAGGTATTCCAACCAAAGATATGATCATTGTAAAAGATTATATCAGCAATAAAGACGTCACTATGGTAGGCCCTAACTGCCCTGGAGTAATCACTCCCGGAGAGGCGAAAGTTGGCATTATGCCGGGCTTCATTCATAATAAAGGCACCATCGGTATTGTATCAAGGTCAGGTACACTGACATACGAAGCAGTAGATCAAGTAACCAAAGCAGGCCTTGGACAATCAACGTGTATAGGTATCGGTGGTGATCCGATTATCGGTACTACTACCCTTGAGGCGGTTAAACTACTCATGGAGGACGACGGAACTGAGGCGATCATAATGATCGGAGAGATTGGTGGTAGTATGGAAGCTGATGCCGCTCAATGGATCAAAGAAAATGGTACTAAGCCAGTGGTAGGTTTCATAGCTGGGCAAACAGCGCCTCCAGGTAGAAGGATGGGACACGCTGGTGCTATAATTGGTGGTTCTGATGATACTGCCGCCGCTAAAATGAAAATTATGGAAGAGTGCGGTTTGCACGTGGTAGAGTCTCCTGCAAACATTGGAGAAACCCTAGTGAAAGCACTCGGTAAATAATAGGTTGAAGATATGATTGAGAAAGCCCCTTTATGGGGCTTTTTTATTTTTAGCCTGATTTACTAAGTTGATTGGCCCTCCTCTTTTTGCTCCTTTACAAACCCCCAGGCTACTGTAGAAATCAATAGGCACACAGCGCATACGATAAAAATCAAACTTTTATCCTCAAATGAGTCGATCAGTTTAGCTATGCCTAGGCTAGCTATTAGTTGAGGTAAGACCACAGAAAGATTGAACAACCCCATATATAAACCCATCTTACCTTTGTCTACTTTTTGAGACATAATGGCGAAAGGTAAACTCACAATGGCACCCCAGCCAATTCCAGCAATACCCATAAATATGTAAATGGTTAACTCAGACTTTCCGAAGAATACAATCCCTGCATACCCCAAAGCCATAATACCTATACTTACCAAATGGGTTTTGACTCTGCCATAACTTCTCGCTAATGGCTCTAAGACTGTTGATGGTAGTACTGCAGCCACCGCATTGAGGATTAAGAAACTCCAGGATACAACACGCCCTGCCTCTGTTTCATTTAGGTCTGGCAGTTTATCTTCTACGTAAAATAAGGTGTATATGAACATCGACTGTACGCCAATCCAACTGAAAGAATGTGCAGCCAGTACTTTTTTGAATCCGCCTATATCTGTTCCTATCGATTTCTCATTACCTTCTTTTTTCAATAAAGCATTACCAACGAAAATGACGGATAGCCCTAAACAGATGTATTCTACATAGTAGTGATCAACCTCAAACTTTCCGATTTTGATTACCATTGCGTATATATCATAAATCAGAAAGCCCCAAAGAGGTTGAATGATCAATAGGATCTTGCCAACAGAAAGTTTAGATGAACTGCCAGTTTCTGATAGCACATTGTTTCTTGGCTCTTCAATAAAAAAGGGAGGAATAACAGATGTGGCAAGCACTAAAAAGGCTCCGAAATAGATGAGTACATAATTATCCCATAGTGCGCCTATTGCATAGGCAAGAACCCCGAATGTACCGGATACTGTTTGCATCCATGTGTATCCTTTGGTTCTTTTTTCACCTTCTGGTGTAACATCTGCTATCACCGAACGAGTCGGATTGAAACTGACGTTGATGGCAAGATCAAGCATAATGGCCACAACCAAAGCAACACCAAGTATTTCATCAAAACCTAAAGAAGTCGATATGATATCGATGCTAGGCAGTGCAAGTAACATGAGCGCGGCCAAGGTTCCTCCAATTATGATGAACGGCCGGCGCCGCCCGTTCCAGAACCATACATTATCACTTATTACTCCAATTAGGACCTGTCCCAAAATACCCGCCAAGGGGCCAGCTGCCCATACGAAGCCGATATCCTCGATTTCTAACCCATATTTATTCTTCAATATCCAACTCAATGCCGAGATCTGAACAGAAAGGGCAAATCCCATTGCCGTTGCGGGCAGACTTAGGATAGCATAAAAGGAGTTGGTCAGTTTTTTCTGAATGCCTAACATAAATCAATATTTACCAGTTGATAGTAACTTCATCCTTAGTGTGGTCGAATACGACCTTCTGAATTGGTAGTTTATCCACGGTACCCCCAGGGGTAAAAGGATCAAACTTTGTAATGGGTTCAAGGAAGTGTAGATCCTCCTTTTCAGCCGATACCCGCTCGCCGTTCAAATCAATTTGATCACCTAAGTCATCGAATCCATGGAAAATAAGGCTTACTGCTTTAAACTTAGAGGGAAAATTACCCTCAACCGTAGAGAGTACTAATTGATTTGAAGTTGGTTCATAGTTGATGACCCTCTTCAAATAATCGCCGGTTGCAAAGTCATAAGTCTTCCCATCATCCTCATAATATTCGAAGGTATTCGTTTCACTTCCTTTATATAAATGTATTTCTAGTATATCTGATCCAATTGTGGCCGTGTTTTCGCCGGGCGTTTGCATGGGTATCATACCACCGGCTTTGATAAATATCGGAAGTTTGTCTAGAGGGCATTCTACAAATACCTCACTTCCACCTTTGTGCAAGCTGTCATTATGAAAATTGTACCACTCACCTTCAGGGAGGTACACTTTGGTGATTTCTTTATCACTTGTTACCGGTGCAACTAATATCGACGGGCCAAATAAATACTGGTTTTCAAATTGAGGCTGATAGATGTTACTATCAAATGAATAGTCAATAGCCAATGATCTGCTCACCGGCATACCCGTCTGGGTGGCATCGAAAAAGAGACTATATATATAAGGCATTAAAGCATAGCGCAATCTGATATAGTTGCGTGAAATCTCTTCCACCTCTTCGCCAAATGACCAAGGCTCAGCATCGCGACTGTTGATCATAGTGTGTCCCCTAAAGAAAGGAGAAAGTGCGCCTAAAGAAATCCATCTAGCGAACAACGCACCGGAGGCTTCCCCAACGAAACCTCCCACATCATAGCCCGCGAAAGCTACGCCGGATAAACCCAAGCTATTGACGATTCTAACCCCCAATAGCATATGCTCATCATCAGAAACATTGTCTCCTGTCCAGACTGCAGAATATCTCTGAACACCTGCAAAACCAGATCGCGTTAACACGAAAGGCCTTTTCCCATCCATCAACTTTTTGACACCTTCATATGTGCTTCTCGCCATTTGGAAGCCATACAAATTCCTCCCTTGTCTGGAAGTGCCATGATGACCTTCCAAGTTAAAAGTGACCAACTCAGGCATCATATTGCCCCAGGTTGAAATTTCGTTCATGTCGTTCCAGAAGCCTTCGACACCCAGTTCTACATAGTCATTGAATTTAGACCCCCACCACGCTCTGGTCGCGGGATTGGTAAAATCAGGGAAGTGACACCAGCCCGGCCAAACCTCGCCGGTGTAGTAAGTATTATCAGGGTATTTGAGAAACACGTCCTTTTCAACACCGTCTGTATAAGTGCTATACTCATCTTCAATCTTAATACCTGGATCGCACATGATCACTATTTCAAATCCAAGTGACTTAACCTGATCAATGAGTTTTTTAGGGTTGCTGAAGTGCTCAGGGTGCCATGTGAATATTTTGTATTCATCCATATAATGAATGTCAAGGACAATGGCGTCGGCCGGAATGTTTTTGTCCCTGAAAGTATTGGCCAGTGTTTCTATCTCTAAATCCGGATAGTAGCTATATCGGCATTGCTGATAGCCCAAGCTCCAAAGTGGAGGTAGCTCCATTCTACCAGTCAATTCAGTATATGACTTGATGATATCGGCTACGTTATCATGGTGTATTAAATAATAATCCATACTGCCACCGTCGGCAGAAAAGCTCGAAAAGCGATTATTGGAGGCCCCAAAATTAAAGTAGCTTTTGTACGTATTGTCAAAGTAAAGCCCATATGCCAGACTATTATGTAGCCCAATATAAAAAGGTATTGAACTGTACAGCGGGTCTCCTTCAAGGTCGTAGCCGAAATTATCGGTATTCCAATTGATATATCCATTTCCCTTGCGATCAAGTGGACCGGTCTTTTCACCCAGGCCTATAAACCGCTCACCTTTCTGAAGCTTCTTATACGTTGTGACTTGCTCCCCAATCCATGATGTGCCAAATGTATCATCCTCGTTGACCACATGACCATCTTTATTGATCAGACTAAAACGTACAGGCTGCTTCGTTATCTGAAGTTGCATAGCCGAAGTGGCTAATACCAATGCGTTATCACTTGCTTCTATCGCAAAGTCGACCTCAACAGGTTCGGAGATGACTGCATACGAAAAAGAAGTCAGGTCACCTTGCCATACCTTAATTCTAAAAACGTTAGCTGAATAAACAGAAATTTCGAAGCTACCGAAAGTTGTACTTCCTTTAATGCCTGTCTTGGTTATCTCATGCGATACTAAATCCCCCAAGCTGTTATTGACTCGCGTAGGAGGAACACTGATTTGATCCATTTACAGAAATGCCTTAAATGCAAATTGAAGATTAGTGTAAAATCCTAAAATAGGGAGAATTCTCAATTATGCTTAGGGAAGAAAATTAAAATAATCCCGCAAACGTTTGCGGAGATTGTCTTTAATCAGAACAGGTGATTACTGTAGCTTTGTTACGCGCTAGGTTAGGCTCCTGTCGGAAGATTTACGAACAAGGAGTGTAGTTTTCAAAGTCTTAGTTTCAGGAGCAATATATTCGTCCTCTTTCATTTCGATCTCTCTTATCAGCAATTTGGCAGATTCCTGACCTATCTCTACACCAGGCTGTATGACTGTAGATAGAGGAGGGTCGGTTAACTCCGAGAATTGCCAATTACTGAATCCAACAATCGCCACATCTTCTGGGGCACTAAGACCTTTGGCCTTTACCGCCTTGAGAGCTCCTAAAGCGGCTAGATCGTTATTGGCAAAAATGGCATCTGGTGGATTATCAAGTGTAAGTAGCACATTGGTCTCAGCACGGCTTTTTTCTTCATTAGTGCCACCACTGTCTTTAACTAAAGCTTCTTCATATGGGATGTCGTGTTTGGCTAATGCCTTCTTATACCCATCTAGTCTTTGTTGACCGATTAGCAGGTTAAGTGGACCCGCTAGGTGAGCGATACGCTTGCAGCCTTGTTGAATGAGATGCTCAGTAGCGTCAAAAGCACCTTGAAAATCATCAACGATTACCTTACTCGTATCAAGAGATTCACAAATTCTATCAAAGAACACCATAGGCACACCTCGCGAATGAAGAGACTCCAGATGAGCGAAATCATCAGTTTCTTTAGAGATAGATACCAGAAGTCCATCTACTCGGCTGTTGAAAAGAGCACGAGCGGTCGTAACTTCCCGCTCATAAGACTCGTTGGTCTGAGCAATAATTACATTATATCCCGCTTCGTAAGCAATATCCTCAATACCACTAATTACCGAAGAGAAAAAGAAGTGCACGATTTCAGGAATGATAACACCTATAGTATTGGTTTTGCTTTGCCTTAAGCTTAGCGCAATGGTATTAGGCTGATAGTTGAGCTTTTCGGCTAATTCATTTACCGCCTTTTTAGTTTCAGGGCTGATATCGGGGTGATCCTTGAGTGCACGAGAAACTGTAGAAGGTGAAATCTGCAACTCTCTCGCAATATCTTTTATAGTAACCTGGCCGCTCTTCATAGGGTAAGTTTAAGGAAATTAGTCAAATCTTAAACAAAAGACAATTTTACTCGGCTCCAAATTTACTTTTTATCTAAAAACTAACTCCTTTATTGGCGAATTTTAATTCGAATTGAAATTGGCGTGAACGTTGGCTAATTACCCCTTTCCCGAAAGTGTACTAAAGCTCAAAAAACTTACTTTTAAATCTTAAGAAAAATGCCTAGAATTCGCTAAATTATGCAAACGTTTGCGCTACCGATTGCGAAAAAAAATGCTTTGTTTATTAGGATATAACTTCGCTATTCCCTTATTTTAATGGAATTGTAGCTGGAATTTAGGGGGTTTTTAATGGCATCCCACCGAGCACTAAATCGCTTAAATTCTTACACCTTTTTATAATAAACTTAGAACCTAGTTTGTGGATTAATTAAACTCTGAAGTGTATGAGTAAGTTTTATCTAGATTTTAAAAAACGGATTATTTTTTTGATCGCAATGGTTTGCAGTTTGCAGACTTTTGCGCAGAATGTCACGGTCACAGGTAAAGTTACCTCGGCCGAGGACGGCTCGGGCGTTCCGGGTGTCAACATCCTTGTGAAAGGAACAAGTACAGGAACCATCACCGACTTTGATGGTAATTTCAGTTTGTCCGCCCCAAGCGACGGTGTACTTGTGTTTTCTTTTGTGGGATTTCAAGCACAGGAAGTTTCGGTCAATGGCAGAACATCAATTGATGTTTCCTTACAGCCCGACGTTACAGCCCTTTCTGAAGTCGTAGTAGTAGGTTATGGTACCCAAGAGAAGAAGGAAATTACCAGTGCCGTAACCAGTATTGATTCTAAAGAATTTAACCAAGGTAACGTTCCTAACGTGTCCCAGCTTCTACAAGGTAAAGTATCGGGTCTCGTTATTGCACGTCCAGGTGGTGACCCTAATGAGAACTTCACTATTCGCCTTAGAGGTCTTTCAACTTTAGGAGCTAACTCAGAACCACTATTTGTTATAGATGGTGTGATCGGTGCTCCTCTATCGACCGTTGACCCGAACGACATTGATAGAATGGAAGTATTGAAAGATGGTTCTGCTGCCGCTATTTATGGGGTAAGGGGATCTAGTGGTGTGATCTTGGTAACTACCAAAGCAGGCGATTCAAAAAACAACGAAATAAATTATAATGGTTTCGTAGCGGTTGAAACAATTGCCAAAAGATGGGAAGTATTGGATAGAGATGGTTATTTGAATACCATTTCTAATTCCTTAGGTGCAGATGAAGCGGCTGCCAGAGATCTCGGAGCCAATACTAACTGGTTCGATGAGATTTCTCAGACAGGTGTGTCTCAATCACACAACTTATCTTTCTCAGGTGGCGCTGACAATAGTAACTACCGTGTGTCTTTTACAGCCCGTGATCAAAAAGCGGTAGCGCAAGGTACAGGCTTTACAAGCCTTAACGGTCGTTTAAATTTCAGACAAAGATTCCTCGATGATATACTTAGCTTCAATACAAGTATAGCTTTCCAAACCAGAGATGCTGACTTAGGATTTGCTGAAGCTTTCCGTTATGCAGTAACGTTCAATCCAACTGCTCCAATCAGACAGCCTGACGGATCATTCACTCAAATTGATGCATTTGATATATTCAATCCTGTTGCCATCATAGAACAAGGTGTGGCCGAGAGCCGAAGAACAAGAATATTGGCCTCTATAGGAGGTGAAATCGACTTGGGTTTCTTGGTTGATGGACTAAGGCTGACAGGTTCTTATTCTCAATTCAGACAGAATGACCTTGATGGAGAAGCTTATGCAAAAGATGCGAGGTTTGTAAGATCGAGTTTTCTTGGCAACGGAGGTAACGCTGCCCAGGATGGCTTTGCTCAGAGAAACGCTTTTGAAGGCTTCGCAGAATTGATTGAGGCTACCGCCAATTATGAGAGAAATTTCGGTGATTTAGATGTGACTTTTCTAGGTGGATATTCTTATCAGGAAATCACCTCTCAGGGAGTACTTTTAGCTGGTGGAGACTTCGTAACGGATGCTACTGGTTTCAATAACCTGTCATTCGCACAAGATTTTGACAATGGTTTAGGTGCTGTTGGAGGTTTCAACAATACACAAAAATTGTTGGCTGGATTTGGTAGAGTAAATGCTGTATACAACAACACGTATTTCGCTTCTGCTACCTATAGAAGAGAAGGATCGAGCTTATTTGGTGTTAACAACCGCTGGGGTAATTTCTACGCT
This sequence comes from Bacteroidota bacterium, assembly GCA_039819065.1. Lineage (GTDB taxonomy): Bacteria > Bacteroidota > Bacteroidia > Cytophagales > Cyclobacteriaceae > JBCBSS01. Next base: position 76,009 of record JBCBSS010000001.1, on the reverse strand, counting down.
TTAAGTGGAGGTGTTGAAATTGCCAACTTGGTATCCCTTCCAGAGATCAACAATTTGAAGTTCAGAGTGAGTTATGGTGTGACTGGTGGTTTACCTGGTCAGGCTAACTTAGCGCAGGATATCTTGGCACCAAGCGGATCTGTACTAGTTAACGGAACTTTTGTTCAAAGTTTTACACCTGTTCAAAACCCTAATCCAAACTTGACTTTTGAGGAAAAAGCTGAGCTTGATATAGGAGTTGATATTGCTGCTTTTGACGGTAAGTTACAAGCGACATTTGACTGGTATACCAGAGATACCAGAGACCTATTGATCAGTACAGCCGTTCCTGTTCCGCCAAACTTGGTGAACACAACCGTCCTTAATGCTGGATCTTTTGATAACACTGGATTTGAAGGTTTTGTTAGCTATAAAGGGAAAATAACTAGTGAATTGGAGTGGGAAGGATCGATCAACTTTGCCACTTTCACCACTGAGTTAACAGATTTCAACGAAACTGTACAAGATAGAGGAAACGTGGGTGCTCCTGGTTTGAACCAAATACCTACTACCAGGGTAGCCATCGGTGAGGAGATTGGTAACTTCTTCGGTCCTGTTTTCACCGGTATCGGTGAAGATGGTGCCTGGCAATTTGCTGACCTTGACGGTGATGGTGTAGTTGAAGCTGGCGTTGGAGAAGATGACAATCAAGTTCTTGGAAACGGACTTCCTGATTTAACTGTAGGTATTAACAACACATTCAAATACAAAGGCTTTGAATTTAATATGTTCTGGAGAGGTGCCTTTGGTCATGACTTGATCAACATCAATAGAGTCTTCTATGAAGCGCCTACTCAAATAGGCACATGGAACCTTCTTCAATCCTCTGCCAATGTCACTAATTTGGGAGCAGGACCTATATTCTCAAGCTTCCATGTCGAGGAAGCTGACTTTGTAAGGCTAGATAATGCCACAATTGCCAAAGAGTGGAAATTCCCTGACGGTAACGGACCGTTTACAAGGTTCAAAGTGTTTATCACTGGTCAAAACCTATTGACTATTACAAATTATTCAGGTGTTGAGCCTGAGGTGAGGTTTGCTGATACGGGCTCTGTTGATAATGGAGGAAGATCAAATTCAGGTGCTGGAGATATATTAGTGCCTGGTATTGACAGGAGAAATACCTGGTTTACAACTAGAACATTCACATTGGGTGTAAACTTCGCAATCAGGTAGAACTAATTATGACTAATTTTTGTTCCTGAACAAATAAAGATATTATGACTAAACCAAATTTAATTATTAAATCCTTCCTGGCTATTATATTAATAGTTGCAGGAAATGCATGTACGGACATAAGGCCAGAGGTCTTTGACGTAGTTGTGGCAGACGAATTTTTTGTGGAGGGTGATGATGAGCCATTCTTATCCGCATTGGGTTCAGCATATACTAACCTATATGGTTTTAGGAACCACAATAGTTTGTGGTCGGCTAATGAGGTAGCTTCAGATGAAGCAGTAATTGCAACGAAAGGAGCTGACTGGTTCGATGGTGGACAATGGATCAGAATGCATCAACACGAGTTTAATTCTGCTGAGGCATCTTTCGACAATGCCTGGAACTTCTGCTATCAGGGTATTAACACTACCAACCGCTTAATTTTCCAATTCTCTCAATTGGAAGGAAACGAATCCGCACCTGGATTTATAGCAGAACTTCAAGCTTTGAGAGCTCTGTATTATTTCTGGTTAATCGACATGTTTGGTAATGTTCCAATCGTTGATAAGTTCGTGGGTGAGACGCCAGAAGAGCAAGCTGAATTGGCGGCGCCTGCCAATAATCCTGATTTCCAGACAGGTAGAACTCAGGTATTCAATTTTATTGAAACAGAACTCCTTAATGTGCTTAACGCAGGTCTGCTCAGTGATGCAAATGACGCTTCTAGCTATGCCAGAATGAACGAATGGGCGACTAGAACTTTACTAGCCAAATTATACCTAAATGCAGAGGTATATACCGGGACTCCGCGTTATGCTGAGGCTGCGGAACAAGCTAACTTGGTTATTCAATCGGGTTTATACTCTTTAGAAGCCAATTATCTTGATCAATTCTCTGCTGAGAATGAAGGTTCAGTTGAACAGATATTCTCAATACCTTACGATGAAGTTTTTGCTACAGGTTTTAATATAGCGCAAATGACACTTCATTATCAGAGTGAATTAACATTCGATTTGGCTGCCCAACCTTGGAACGGATATGCTACCTTACAAGAGTTCTATGAAAGTTTTGAACCTAATGATAGAAGGGAAGATGGTTTTCTTGTTGGTGAGCAATTCACTTCAACTGGTGAAAGAGTTTTGGACGCAGCGGTTGAAGCTGCCGATCCTGATGGCGCTCCATTAACTTTTACTCCTGAAATCAATGAACTAGAACCTAATTCATTACGTCAGGCAGGAGCACGTTTTGCTAAGAATGATTACACTGGTGCGCAACCCGATTTGAATAGTGACTTTGCCATCTTTAGATATGCTGATGTTTTATTGATGAGAGCAGAGGCACTTTGGAGAATGGATGCTGGTAGCGGAGAGGCGCTAGACTTGATCAACCAAATTAGAATAAGGGCTGGTGTGGCTCCTTTCGCAGCACTCACTGCTGATGACATTTTGGCGGAAAGAGGTAGAGAGTTTTATTCTGAAGGTTGGAGAAGAAACGACCAAGTGAGATTTGGTACCTTTACTTCTGGTTCTTGGTCATTCAAGGATCCTTCAGCAGACCTTTACAATATTTTCCCAATACCAGAAAATCAAATAGATGCTAACGATCAATTGAACCAGACTCCTGGATTCTAGAAATATTTACAATATGTGAAACTAAAGGCAAGTGGGTAACCACTTGCTTTTTTTGTGCCTTTCAGTTTTGAGTACATTTCAGCTTAGGTTTACGACGTTAATGTTTATCTGTTAATTTTACCTAATGCAAAGGTTTTCCCCTTTTATCTTCTTATGCTTGTTTGCGCTAGCGGGTTGTGTTAAAAATGACGCGGATACAATCACTGGTGAGGGTAATGGTTTTCTTTTCACCAAAATGCCTCCAACTGTTACGGCAGTGGATTTTGCCAACAATGTAGAATACACTGAAGAGTTTAACGTGTACACATACCGTAATTTCTACAATGGTGGCGGTGTGGGCCTTGGTGACTTCAATAACGATGGTCTGCTGGACATTTATTTCTGTGGTAACCAGGTAGATAATCGTCTCTATGTCAATCAAGGAGACTTCAAGTTTGAAGATATCACATCAACGGCGGGCGTTGCTAGCGCTGGGGTTTGGTCTACGGGTGTGAGTATTGCCGATGTAAATGGAGATGGGTGGTTAGACATTTACGTCTGTAAATCAGGTGACCTCAAAGGAGAGAACCGGCATAACGAACTCTTCATCAATAACGGCGACCTTACCTTCACTGAAAAAGCAAAAGAATATGGTATTGCCGATCGAGGTTTATCTACGCATGCCGCCTTTTTTGACTACGACAAAGATGGAGACCTTGACTGTTATCTTCTGAATAATTCTTTCCGTTCAGTGGGGGGGTATGACATGCGAAGAGGGTTACGGGAGGTGAGAGATAGTCTAGGAGCCAATAAGCTCTATAGAAATGATGGAGACCGCTTTGTTGATGTCAGTGCAGAAGCAGGTATCTATGGTAGTGCCATTGGGTTTGGTTTGGGGGTCACGGTTGGAGATATCAATAAGGATGGTTGGCAGGACATATTCGTAGCGAACGATTTCTTCGAGCGGGATTACTTGTATATCAATAATCAGAATGGCACTTTTTCTGAACAATTAGAATTGCAAATGCCTGAGATCAGTATGGGATCGATGGGAGCGGATATGGCAGACATAGATAATGACGGTTATCCGGACCTTTATGTCACCGAGATGTTGCCCAACGATGATCGCCGGCTGAAGACTAAGGCCCAGTTTGAAAATTGGGATAAATATCAGTTAGCTGTTCAAAGCGGATATCATAAGCAGTTTTCTCGTAATGTACTTCACTTGAATAACCGAAACGGCAAGTTTAGTGAGATATCGAGAATGTCAGGTATCCACGCTACTGACTGGAGTTGGGGAGCATTGATCATGGATATGGATAATGATGGCAATAAGGACATATTTATTGCCAACGGCATCTATAAAGACCTGCTTGATCAAGACTACATTAACTACTTTGCCGATCCCGCTACTATCAGGCAAATACTAACCAAGGAAAACCAGGTGATCAAGCAACTGGTTGATTCTATTCCTTCCGAGAAGCTTGCTAATTACGCATTTAAGAATAACGGTAACTACTCATTTACTGATATGGCGGCTGAATGGGGCTTAGGTGAACCAGGGCATTCCAATGGTTCTGCATACGGTGATTTAGATAATGATGGTGACCTCGACCTGGTAATCAACAATGTGAATGAATCGGCCTGGTTATTCAGAAATGAATCCAACGCATCGGAACAGAAAAATAATTTCTTAAGTGTTACTTTGAAGGGTAAGGAGGGGAACCCCTTTGCAGTGGGTGCACAATTAACCTTGAAAGCAGGAAACACCATTTTCTTTCAGGAAATTATTCCTACGAGAGGATTCGAATCATCGGTTGACCACCGTGCCCATTTTGGTTTAGGTGACGTAAATAAAATTGATTCACTATTTATAGTGTGGCCAGATTTGACTGAAACGGTATTGACCGACATTGAGGTCAACGAGTTTCTTGTGATAGATCAAGGAAAGTCACAAGTGCTCGATCATAAAAGAACATCTCCTAGATTAGATAATGATAATAAGCTTTTTGAACGGTTATCTCAGGGGGTGGGATTAACTTTTCGTCATCAGGAGAATAACTTTGTCGACTTCGATAGAGATCGACTGTTGTTTCATATGCTCTCTAATGAAAGCCCATGTCTTTGTAAAGGGGATATCAATGGAGATGGGAAAGAAGACATTTTCGTAGGTAATTCAAGAGACGCCTCAGGGAAGTTGTTCGTTCAAAACAGTCAAGGTAAGTTTCAACCTTTGCTACAAGAAGATATAGAAAACGATCGATCATCTGAAGATACGGACTGTACTCTATTCGATGCCGACAATGATGGTGATTTAGACCTTTACGTAGCCAGCGGAGGCAACGAATTCCCAAGGGGGACTATGTCTTTAGCCGATCGGCTTTACCTTAATAACGGCAAAGGCACCTTCATCAAATCTAAGCCAGCTATACCGATACTAATACTGGAAAATAGCGCTACTGTTCAAGCTGCTGATTACGATAAAGACGGCGATGTAGATCTATTTGTAGGTACTCGGGTGAATGCTGGCAGTTATGGGACGCCGACTAACAGTTATATATTGAGCAACGATGGCTACGGGATATTTGAAGATGTGACCCGTCGCGTGGCACCCGAACTTGTCGAAAGTGGAATGGTTACTGATGCAAAATGGTTGGACTATGATGCAGATGGTGATCAAGATCTTGTGGTCATCGGGGAGTGGATGGGGATTCGCATATTCCGCAATAATGCTGGTGTTCTGGAAGAAGTTTCTCCTCAGCAAACGAATTTGGATAGTACAGAAGGCTTCTGGAATACTATAGAAGTAGCCGATATAAATGGAGATGGCTACCCTGATATGATTGCTGGTAATCATGGGCTGAATTCGAGGCTAAAAGCTTCCAAGGAAAAGCCGCTGTCTATGATAGTGGGAGACTTTGATAGAAATGGTACTATCGAACAAGTAATAAGTGCATATAACGGTGATAAGTCTTATCCGCTGGTATTGAGAAACGACCTCGTCATGCAAATGCCGGGCTACAAGAAAAAATATTTGAAATACGGAAATTATAAAGAACAGACTGTTGAAGACATATTTGATACAGAACAGCTTGACAGGGCATTGTCATTGAACGTGTATCAGACCCGAACAACGTATTTTGAGAATAAAGGGGATGGTACTTTCGACAACAAACCTCTGCCCATACAAGCCCAAATGGCTCCAGTATATGCCATTGAGATAAATGACTTTGATAAGGATGGTAATTTGGACGTTATTTTGGGGGGTAATTTGAGTAAATCTAAGCCTGAAATGGGTATTTATATGTCTAGTTACGGACTTGCCCTTAAGGGAGATGGGCAAGGTGGCTTTGAGAGCTTACCCGCCTCGGAATCAGGACTGTCAGTCGAAGGAGAAATTAGAGCCATAGAAGAAATGACGGTGGGTAATATACAATTACTAGTAATTGCCAGAAATTCAGATGACATTGAAATATACGAGATAAACAAAAAATAAAAGGATGAGAATAGGAGCAATTTGCTTATCTGTGGTATTGATTATGGTAATGGGGCAATGTGATAACCGCCCTGAATACTTTAAAATAGAAGAAAGGGAGTTGAATAGTGGTGTGAGGTTTGATAGTTTATTTATGGGGCTCAATATAGGAATGACAGAAAAAGAATTCTACGCCCATTGTGCTGGTCTTAATAAAGAAAATAAAGTAGGGATCGGGGCAAACGAGCTACATCTTGTACATGAAATGGATGAACTCGAACATCCATCCGAATGGAACTTTTATCCTAGGTTCCATGAAGAAAAGATATTCAAAGTGCCGGTTAATGTCGCTTATAAGAACTGGTCACCGTGGAATAAGGAACTGTGGTCTGATAAATTAGAAAAAGATATATTGACCTTCTTCGAAAAGAAGTACGGCGGAGACTTCCTTGAAGTGGAGGATCCAAAAAGAGGTACTGCCTATGTGAAAGTTCAAGGCAACCGACGCATCACGGTGTACACCAAGGATGAGCGCTATGTAAGTGTATTGTATGTAGACCTACCTACCGAGAAATTGCTCGACCAGCAAAAGACAGACACCAAGAAATGACGAGACTTATGACTAAGGGATTCAGGTTTGGCCTTTCTTCTATATTGACGCTAAGTCTTGTACAACTCACTATTGGATGTCAGAACGGCGGTGAAGAGCCTTCAGGAACTGATACAACTACTCTGTTTACTCAGCTCACTGCTGAACATACTGGCATATCGTTTTCTAATGATCTTGAGTATGATGCCGACTTTAATGTATTCACCTATCGTAACTTCTACAATGGTGGTGGTGTAGCACTCGGAGATGTCAATAACGATGGATTATTGGACGTATATCTCACCTCCAATATGTCTTCAAATAAACTCTTTTTGAATAAGGGTAATTTCCAATTTGAAGATATTACCGACCAATCTGGAACTGGAGGTGATAAAGCCTGGTCTACTGGAGTGAGTATGGTTGACATCAATGCGGACGGCCTTCTGGATATATACGTCTGTAATTCCGGTGATGTAAACGGTGACAATAAGCAAAACGAGCTTTTCATCAACAATGGAGATCTCACATTTGCCGAATCGGCCGAGCAGTATGGTATTGCGGACAGGGGGTATTCTACCCACGCTGCTTTTTTTGATTATGACAAGGATGGAGACCTTGATGCTTACTTACTCAATAATTCATACAAAGCGATAGGAAGTTTTAACCTCACTAGAAATGAACGTCCTAAACGTGATTCTGTAGGTGGGGATAAACTCTATAGAAATGATAACGGCAGATTTGTAGATGTTTCGGAAGCTGCGGGTATTTATGGTAGTGTTATTGGCTTTGGATTAGGTGTAACGGTAGGTGATATGGACCGCGATGGCTGGTTGGATATTTATGTTTCCAATGACTTCTTTGAGCGCGATTACCTTTATATCAATAACGGAGACGGAACATTCAAAGAAGATTTAGAAGGGCAAATGATCAGTATCAGCGCGGCTTCTATGGGAGCGGATATGGCTGATATGAACAATGACGGTTACCCAGAGATATTCGTTACGGAAATGCTACCTGAGCCTAATGAAAGGATCAAAACCGTCACCATGTTCGAAGATTGGGATAAATATCAATACAAGCTCAAGAATGACTATTATCACCAGTTCACCAGGAATATGTTTCATCTGAATAACGGTGATGGTACTTTTAGTGAGATTGGCCGATTGGCAGATGTTGAAGCCACTGACTGGAGTTGGGCAGCACTATTCTTTGATTTTGATAATGATGGGCACAAGGATATTTACGTAGCTAACGGTATCTATAAGGATCTTACCAACTTGGACTATTTGAAGTTTATCTCAAATGAAGAGACTATGAAGTCGATCTTTACAGGCGATAAGGTTGATTTCAAGCCTTTGATCGATGCCATGCCATCCAATCGCATTCCGAACTACGCTTTTGTGAATACCACCGGGCACCAATCTTCAACTCATGACTTTGCTTTTGTGAATCAAGCCCAGGAGTTGGGACTGGCCACACCAAGCCATTCTAATGGATCAGCTTATGGAGATTTAGACAACGATGGAGACTTAGACATCATCGTTAATAATGTTAACATGCCATTGTTCATTTACCGGAATGAAACGGATACCAAATACGCTTATAATCAATACTTGAAGGTAGAATTATTGGGAACTGAAAAGAACTTGTATGGAGTAGGTGCCAAAGTTGAGGTATTTGCAGGTGGAGAACGATTGTATCAAGAGCAATTGCCCACCAGAGGCTTTCAATCCACCGTTGATAACCGGTTGAATTTTGGCCTGGGTAAAGCAGGAAAGGTGGATTCGCTTAAGGTTATATGGCCCGATGATCGCATTTCATTGCTAACTGACGTTGCCGTAGATACAGTTGTTCAAGTTAGTCATAAGGATGCGTCAGGAGGCAGCTTTAGTGAGCCCTTAAGTGACGATCGCCTTTTTAATGTTCTTTCCGGTGCCGAAGTAGGCATTTCCTATAAACACAAAGAAAACCGCTTTGTGGACTTTGACAGAGACAGGCTTGTATTCCATATGGTATCTACGGAAGGGCCTAAAATGGCCAGCGCAGATGTGAATGGGGATGGACTAACGGATTTTTATATTGGCGGGGCCAAAGATCAGGCCGGCAAGCTTTTTATACAAAGGGCTAACGGCAAATTTGAGTCGCGTAATATGGCTGCTTTTGATTTAGATAAGGCTTCAGAAGATGCCGGTGCCATATTCTTCGATACGGATGGTGACGGAGACTTAGACCTTTTTGTGGCCAGCGGTGGTAACGAGTTTTCCCTTGGTGCTCAAGCGCTTATCGATAGGTTGTATCTCAATAATGGATCCGGCGTGTTCACAAAATCAAATGGTTTATTACCTGATTTGGAGCCCTATTCAAGCGCCTGCGCTGTGGCCTCTGATTATGACGGCGATGGTGATATGGATTTATTTATTGGTGCAAGGTTGAAGCCTTTGGCTTATGGTAGCCCTGTCTCAGGTATTTTGCTGGAGAACGAACAGGGCAAATTCAAGGACGTTACAAGACGCTTGGCTCCCGGATTGATAGATATGGGCATGATCACCGATGCACTTTGGGCAGATGTAGATGGAGACAAAGATGACGATTTGGTTATAATAGGTGAGTGGATGTCCATCAAGGTATTCAGCAATGAAAATGGTCAATTAACAGATGTTACTGATCAATTTGGGCTATCTGATCATAAGGGTTGGTGGAATAGCATTGAGAAAGGGGATTTTAATAATGACGGCTTTATCGACTTCGTTATCGGCAATCATGGGCTTAATTCCCGTTTCAAGGCGACAGCTGATAAGCCTATTACCATGTATATCAACGACTTCGATCGTAATGGTACTGTAGAGCAGATCCTTAACGTTTACAACGGAGACAATGCATACCCATTCGTGTTGAAACATGATCTGGAAATGCAAATGCCGTCACTCAAGAAAAAATACCTGAAGTATGAAGGGTTCAAGAATCAAACGCTTGATTCGATCTTTGACATCACCCTTCTCGAAAAATCCACTAAGCTTGAAACCAATTATCTTAAATCGTGTGTCTTGCTAAGTAAAGACGGGCAAGGTTACGAAGTAATCGAACTACCAGTCGAGGCGCAATTCTCACCCATTTATGGATTGGTTGTCAATGATTTTGATGGTGATGGTAACCAGGACATTCTAGCAGGAGGAAACCTTTTTGATGCTAAACCTGAAGTGGGTATATATGATGCTAGTTATGGGCATTACCTCAAAGGAGATGGTAAAGGTGGTTTTGTGGCCGTTTCGTCAAAGTCTTCAGGTTTTAAAGTGCGTGGCCAAGTTCGTGATATGATTACAATTAAAGTCAAAGATCAGAACTACATTGTGATCTCTAGAAATGATGATGAAGTCCGAGTAGTACAATTGGGAGGTTGATAATTAGATCTAAATGATGAAAAGAGGCATTTTAATAGTAGCGACCACTATGCTTTTTGGTGCATGTGGCCAACAGCAGGAGGAAGAAATTTCAAAAAAACCGGTAAAAAAAGAAAGAGTTAAGCTTTTCGAGTTACTGTCACCGGAGAGTACAGGAGTCACTTTTGCTAACACCATTCAAGATAATGAACGCATCAATATCTTGACCTATGAATACTTCTATAACGGCGGAGGTGTCGCAGTAGGTGATATTAATAATGATGGTCTGCCAGACCTTTATTTTACGGCTAATCAATTGCCCAATAAACTTTACCTCAATAAGGGCAACCTCCGATTCGAAGACATAACGGATAAAGCAGGTGCCGCTGGCCAACCTGGCTGGTCAACGGGTGTGACGATGGCGGATGTGAACAGTGATGGCTACCTCGATATTTACTTATCTAAGTCAGGTAAGTATCCTGAAGTGAATCGCAGAAACGAACTGCTGATCAATAACGGCAATCTTACTTTCACAGAGCAGGCTGGTGCATTTGGAATAGACGATCCCGGTTATTCTAGTCAAGCATTGTTTTTAGATTATGACGGAGACAATGACCTTGATATGTTCTTGCTCAACCATTCTGTGAGGCTCTTTTTAGGACAAGATGGATTAGCGTTAAGTAAGCAAATCGATCCTTTTGCCGGGGACAAATTCTACCGAAATGATGGCGGCAAATTTACGGATATCAGTGCCCAGGTGGGCATTAATCGCAATCCATTGGGTTATGGTCTTGGTGTGGCTGCTGGGGATTTGAATAATGATGGTTGGGTGGATATTTATGTGACTAATGATTACGTTGAGCCAGATTACATGTATATCAACAATGGCGATGGTACTTTCACCAATCAAATCAAAAAGGCCACTAAACACATTTCCAATTTCGGTATGGGTGTTGATATTGCTGATATCAACAACGATGGCTGGCAAGATGTCTATGTAGCGGATATGGTCGCTGAAGATAATTACCGTCAGAAAACTATGATGCGCGCCATGAACCCTGATGAATTCTATCAGGCGGTAGAATACGGTTTTCACCATCAATATATGTTCAATTCCCTGCAATTGAACAACCAGAATATGACTTTTAGCGAGATTGCTCAGATGGGAGGCGTTTCCAATACCGACTGGAGCTGGGCTACTTTGCTTTCTGATTTCAATAACGATGGCTGGCGAGACCTTTTTATCAGTAATGGTTTTAGAAAGGAATTCTCGAATAAGGATTATGTCAAATACAGAGAGAAAGTTACCCGACAGGCCAATCAAGGAGATTTACAAGTTCAATTGGCGGCTATGCGTGAATTGATCAATAAGCTTCCTGAGACCAAAATTCCGAACTACATTTTTGAGAATAACCAGGATTTGACCTTTAGCAAGAAAACCTATGAATGGGGCTTAACAGAACCTTCTCATTCTAATGGTGCTACTGTGGCAGATTTGGATAACGATGGTGATCTAGAGTTAATCATAAATAATGTAGATGCCCCGGCTTTTATTTATAAAAACAAAACTTCTGAAGAGCTTCAGCAGCACTATTTAAAGGTCAAGTTCGATGGGCCGAAAGGAAACCAATCAGGCTTGGGGGCTAGAATCAACATTTCGTCGGAAGGCAAGAAATTAGCTGGACAACACTTTCTCACTCGAGGGTTCCAGTCCAGTAGTGAAGATGTAATGCACTTTGGGCTCGGTGAAGTGAGCAACATTTCCAAACTTGAAGTAATCTGGCCGGATGGCAAGTTTCAAGCACTTTCAAACGTAAAGGTTGATCAGATACTTGAACTCAGTTATGACAATGCTAAAGGCCAGTTCCAGCACAAAGAGTCTAACACACAAAGGTATTTCGAAGATGTAACTGAGGTTTCTGGCATTGATTATCTACACAGGGAGAACGACTATCACGACTTTGTGGCTGAAGTATTGCTGCCTCACAAGATGTCTCAATTTGGACCAGGTGTTGCCGTTGGCGATGTTAACGGAGATCAGTTAGATGATTTCTACGTTGGAGGAGCCAAAGATTTTTCAGGAGCACTTTTCACACAGAATGCCGATGGCACGTTTGAAAGGTCAAACTCAAATCCTTGGGTCAAAGATGCCAAATCAGAAGACCTGGATGCTACCTTTTTCGATGCGGATACTGATGGAGATTTAGACTTATATGTGGTAAGCGGTGGTAATGAATACGTGTTTGGCAGCTTTACACTGAAAGACAGGCTTTATATCAACGATGGCCAAGGGAATTTTGAAACGAGGATGGACCTGTTGCCTTCTGTAAATACCAGTGGTTCTGTGGTAAAACCTTATGACTTTGATAATGATGGTGATCTGGACCTCTTTGTAGGGGGAAGGGTTTTCCCTCAACAATATCCAAAGCCAGTTAAAAGCTTCCTATTGCAGAATGAGGGAGGATCATTCAAAGACGTAACGGGTCAATATGCTAAGGATTTCGAAGCATTAGCGCTAGTTACAGACGCTCAATGGGGAGACTTCAATGGCAATAACAAACCTGACTTGGTTATTGTAGGAGAATGGACGGCAGTAATGATCTATGAATTTGATGGAGACAAATTTGTTGACATCACAGAAGCATCAGGGCTGTCAGCATATACAGGATGGTGGTATAGTATTGCTTCTTCGGATGTAGACGCCGATGGTGACCTGGATCTCATTGCGGGAAACCTTGGTCTCAACTATAAGTACAAAGCCTCACCAGAAGAGCCATTTCATGTTTATTATAACGACTTTGATGGCAACGGTAGGGGTGATATCGTATTAAGCTATTTTGATAAAGGAGAGCTTTATCCACTGCGAGGTAGACAATGTTCTTCTGAACAGATTCCTGCTCTGGCCGAGAAATTCCCGACTTACCACGAATTTGCTTCCGCCAATCTTGAGCAGGTTTATGGAGCCGAAAAGCTAGCTGAGGCCATACATTACAAAGCAACCACTTTTGCCAGTACATTATTCATCAATAATGGAGGAAGCTTCGAACCCAGAGAACTGCCAACCTTAGCCCAAATTTCATCGATCAATGCATCAGTAGCCGAAGATTTTGATGGAGATGGTCTGATCGATATTGCCGTAGCAGGTAACCTATATCCTGTTGAGGTAGAAACGACCCGAAATGACGCCTCTTATGGTTTGTTGTTGAAAGGAAACGGGCAGGGTAACTTTACATCTGTGCCAGCTACTGAGTCAGGTTTCTTTGTAGATGGTGATGTCAAATTCATGAAAACCATCAAGCTAGCTGATGGAGGTAGAGGTATATTGGTCAGCAAAAACTCTGATTATTTGCAGTTGATTAGGGTTGACAATAATCGTCAGGTGGTTGCCAATAACTAATTCGAACCAATTCTAATTCTTCGCCCTCTGCCTCGTCACTTATAGAGGACGTTGAAGGCTTAAAATAGGCCTCAGTATTCCTTGAAGGTAAAACTTAGGTGGTGTATTGCAAATAACCAATTCAACCTGATTCGAATTGGGGCTTCCGAATACTAACCTTCCTTCAAGAGCGTTTATCAAGGGCTAAGAATCCGTAGTTTTTGAGTGATGTACACCTTTAATTTTGAAATTAAATTTTTCTGGATTTTAATCATGCTGTTGGGGATGCTCAATTTTCCCATAACAGCCTTTGCTGGCTCAAATGAAATAGGAGATCGGTTTACCTTAGCATTGGATACGCTCGATTCAGCCAAAATAGAGTCCTTCAAGTTTAAGAAGTATATTGGTAAACGGGTAGGCAAACTTCTTGATGACTTGGGTGCAAATTATGAAGATAAGTACTTTATCGATGAACCACCGGCTAAACTCAGAGGCATACGTATTATATATTCGGACTTGATTATGTTGAGGATATACGTTAGAAGATTCAGGCACTTGGAACAACTGAATAGGGAAATGGATTGGTCGTTCGAAGATTTTTTAAAAGAGAAAATTCACTGGATAGAAATCGATTATGGTGATAAATCCATTTCTGTTGGAAGGGATTAGTGATCATTAAGCTCGGTTCGGTTAAAGCGAATCAATAATTGACTCAAAACGAGCAGTTCATACTAGCTGAAACAACAAAGCCGAACATAAATGCTCGGCTTCGCCACTATCAGACTTTTTTATAAACTTACTCTTTATAAACCTTCTGGCTGAAATTGACTGATTTTGAGTTTACCTTCACCAGGTAGATGCCATTTCGTAAGCTTTGCTCTTCCACTGCTAAATCAATTCTTCCAGGTAAAAACTCTTCGTCGGCAATTTGTGTGATTTGCTGGCCCAATGCGTCGTAAAGCCCAATCGTTACCCTTTGCTTCTCGGGATTGTCGAATTCGATTTTCAACTGACCGTTGAATGGGTTAGGGTAGATGACAGCTTGGTACGCTTCTAGTTCATTTTCTATTGAAGTGACAACATCTTGCTTATTAACCACCGCTATGCCTGTTTCCTCAGTAGCTGCATATGTGTTATTCACCTCTATGTCATTATAAACTTCTGTAATACCAGATGGCCATTTGATGGTTAGTTCTTCTATGATCTCATCACTTCCCAAACCAAAATGTAAGGTGAGGCTATTCTGGGATAGATAACTAGAACCCGCGATCACTTCATCAATCAGTGTTCTGGTCGCTGTTTTTACTTCCACTCTCGCACCTATTCCAGAACGATTAGTAACAGTTCCAATGGCTTTCAATTTAAGCCAGTTACTTCGTGTACTTTCATTAATAAATAGCTGGTTTCCTCCCTTAGTACCGGCATTAGCTATGAATATATCCACGTCGCCATCATCATCCACGTCAGTACAAGCCGCGCCGTAGCCCACGAAAGGGCTTTCCAAGATGGTATTCCCGCTCACCACATTGAATGTATTGTCACCATTGTTCTTATACAACATGTTAGGATGTGGAGAATACACACCATTGTTTACAGCGTAAACATCCTGCAGGCCATCGTTATCATAATCGAGGCATAAAACACCCCATCCCATCCCGTAGTCATCCACTCCGGCTGCAGCCCCTATCTCAGTAAAGGTCTTGTCGCCATTATTGATAGCGAGAAAGTTCTCGAAAAGATTGGTAACGTAAATGTCCAAGTGACCATCGTTGTTAAAATCAGCCACATCTACGCCCATACCGAAGCCTTGATAATTCACACCTGCTTGCACTGATACATCAGTGAAATGACCTGAACCATCATTCTCATAGAGTATGAAATCTTGTCTGGCATCGTGTGTCAAATAGATATCGAGATCACGGTCATTATCGTAATCGAACAGAATGCCACCCATTGCGATTTGAGTGTCCGTAGCGCCAGACTCGAAGATTATGTTGGTAAATGTGCCGTCACCATTGTTGTGATACAATACATTTTCTTCATGGATATTGGCCAAATAGATATCAACAAAACCATCATTATCCAAATCTCCCGCATTCATAGAGAGTGGCGAGCTTTCATCGCCCAAACCAGCTTCAGCGGTTTTGTCGCTAAAAGTACCGTTGCCATTGTTGATGTAATAAGTATTGGCAGATTCCGTATTACCCACGTAAAGATCTAAATCCCCGTCATTGTCAAAATCTACCCAAAGTGCTCCGGTGGACGACTTTGCGTTATCTATCCCCAAAGATGCTGCTACCTCAGTGAATGAACCGTTACCATCATTTCTGAATAGAAGGTTGGGGTTCCCATCCCGCATAGTTATATAGGCATCATCGTCACCGTCATTGTCATAATCTCCAAAGGAAATACCGTAGTTCGAACCATATGTGCCGATCCCTGCGCTTGATGATACATCTCGGAATGATGCTGTTTGAGCAAAGGTTGATTCAACCAAAAGCAGGCAGATCACAGCTATAACAATCAATCTTTTCATAACTGCTACTTTTTGATTAAGCTAAAAAAGCCTATTAAATCAATAATAGGCTTTCAGTATAATGTTTGGATTCAATTACTCTTGGGTAATTGAGTATTCTAATGAACAGGTATTGAAAGTAATTGTGAAATTACCGTCAGCTTCAATACAAGCTATGTTGTCACCTGTACCTTGAATGGCTACACCATCACAGTTGTTATCACCCCAATCAATACCAGTGAAGTTATTCGTATTGGCAAATTTAAAGGCGTCACCGTTGCTGGCTGCCACACCACTGATAGTCCAGTTATCATCATCGATTTTTGACATACCCAGATCAGGAGTATTGGCTCCCCATCCGTTCATTTGTCCTAAGACCCAGATACCATCCTGACGTGTACTCGAACAATCAAGTGTAAATGAATACTCGAATGTAAGGTCATTCACTTCTACTATATAGATACCATTTGAAGACCCATCCGGTAATCTAATGAAGCTACCAAATTCGTCTAGTACACCGTCCGGCTCATTGTCACCATAGGTCATATTCGTGATGGTTGGTGTTGTTGAGAACCTGAACAGGTCATTGGCACTTAGATTTAATGAACCCGTCCATCGGTTGGTATCAGCCACACTTAATTGGTTGCCCGGACTTTCAAAGTTATCAGACGAAGCTAGTAGGTATAAATCTGGGAATACAGTCGGTATATCAATGTCAGCAACGATCTCATAAGCTAATGATAAATCATTGAATCTGAACGTATAAGTAGCATTGAAAGGGAAACAAGCAATGTTTTCCTGAACACCAGTTCCATCTACTGCGGTACCATCACACTCTGGGTCGGTCCAGTCTACGTCAGAGAAATCCGGAGTGTTAGCAAATTTAAACTGATCACCTGTTGTCGCAACTACACCTTCTAATTCCCAAGTATTGTCTGCAACAAGGGTCATGGCCAAGTCAGGAGTGTTAGCACCCCATCCATTGAAAGAACCTAATACCCAAACTCCCGTCTGTACGAAAGCAAATTCACTTTCTCTAACCACGAACTCCACCGTATCGGTAGCCGTTTGACCCTCAGAATCCTGAGCATTGGTAATTACTCTATAATCTCCAACAGGGAATCCATTGGCAGCGTTAGCCAAACTCAACGTATCAAGGAATAATGCCCTTGTAGGTGTTGAAATTGATGGCGTTAAAGAAAATACTTCATTGTCTAATGTGTCTAGAACGACCAATGATACTGAACTAAGAGGACTCGAACTGAAACCATCCGATCCATCCGTTACCTCAACCTGAATACCGATAGGCTGATCTAACGCAACGCCCGTCTTTACATCCCCCGAGTTGATCACTGGCGCAGTCGACACCAAGGCAGGTACATCCACCTCTTCATCGCAGGCATTGAACAGCACAACGGATGTAAGTAAAATAATCAAATAGTTAAACTTCTTCATATTAAACCGTTTTAAAAAATCACTTTTCAAATACTTCTAACTAAACAATAATATGAAAGTGTCCGAGATTTTACAAATATCATATGTACTAAAGAGACGTTTTCAGGATAATTTTTTATGCAAACGATTGCATTTTTTTGGTTTGAGAAAATCGCACTTAATCACTTTTCTTTGACCGATATAATCGCTTAATTTCGGACGAACCCTAAAGAAGAACGTTATGAAGAGAACTTTACTTTTAGTGATAACGACGCTCATTTGCCAAGTGTCCATGGCTCAAGTGGTCACGGTATCCCCCACTTTGCCAACGGTAGATGACGAGATCACTTTAACTTTTGATGTCACTCAGTCAACTGATGATAGAGCGCAAGGTTTACTAGGACTGACCGATGATGTATTCCTCTGGTCAGGAGCAGGTGATGAGTCTGAAGCATTTATATATGGACCAGACGGTCAGAACAATTTTGGAGTAGCGTTTGAACCAGGTAGAATGACCTCAATTGGAAACGACCGTTGGCAAATAACACTGACCCCAAGATCTTATTATGGTATACCTGACGGTACCAGGGTTACTAGGTTAGGATTACTCCTAAAGAACGAAGATGGCACAGCCCAGACTGAAGATGTTTTTATCGATATTGATCCGGGTAATTTCATTACACTTACTTCACCATCTGACCCTAATTCTGTCAATTTCGTAACCCAAGGGCAGGAAGTAACTATCACAGCTGAAGCCTCCAGTGCAGGTGACATGGAAATGTTCATTAATAATATGTCAGTTGCCTCTGTCACCAATGCTACCACTATTCAGTCTACCTACACAGTAAATATGAATGAGACGGTAAGTGTTAGGGTGACAGGTATGATTGCCGGAGATGACGTGGAAATCAATCGCGACATAGAATTCTTTATTGCTCAGGACAATGTGATAGAAGCACTTCCAGCCGGATTGCAGTTGGGTATTAACTATGACGACACTGATCAAACTAAAGTGACTTTAGTGCTTCAGGCACCGTTCAGGACGCGTTGTTATGTAGTTGGCGATTTCACCAACTTCGAATTGAGCAATGACTATCAAATGAAGCGTGATCCTGATAATGAAACCTATTGGCTGGAAATTACAGGGCTTACCCCAGGTCAAGAATACATTTTCCAATATTGGGTAGATGGGACTATTAAAATAGGAGACCCTTATGCAGATAAGGTAGCTGACCCTTGGAATGACGAATTCATACCGGATTCTGTTTATCCGAACTTGATTGAATATACTCGTACGGAAAACGAAATAGCGACTACTTTCCAAACTGGGCAAACACCATTCGCATGGGCGGCTAGTGAAGATACTTGGGTAAAACCCGACAAAGAAGACCTGGTAGTTTATGAACTATTGGTTAGGGATTTTGTCGGTTCTCACGATTATAAAGACCTGATCGATTCACTGGATTACCTTCAGCGTTTAGGAGTCAATGCCATAGAATTGATGCCCATTATGGAATTTGAAGGCAACTCCAGTTGGGGGTATAACCCTTCGTATGCCATTGCCCCAGATAAATATTATGGTACTAAGAACGACTTGAAGACCTTTATTCAAATTGCTCATCAAAAAGGATTCGCTGTTATTTTGGATATGGTATTGAACCACCACTTCGGTCAAAGTCCATTAGCACGTATACATTTCAACTTTGACCTTTTCAAGCCGACCGGTTTGAACCCGTGGTTCAATATAGACGCCACCCACCCGTTCAATGTGGGTTATGACTTTGACCATGAAAGCCAGTACACCAGGGACTACATGGATTCGGTGAATACCTACTGGATAGAAGAGTACCACTTTGATGGTTTCCGCTTCGACTTGTCTAAAGGGTTTACACAAAACCAAGGTAAAGACCCGGGAGATGTTGGCGCTTGGGGACAATTTGATCAGTCCAGAATTGATATCCTTACCAGAATGGCCGAAGTGATCTGGGAATCAGACCCAACGGCTTATGTCATACTTGAGCATTTTGCCGATGGCTCTGAAGAGCAGGTATTGGCCGACGAAGGCATGTTACTTTGGGGTAATCTTAATTTTGCCTTCAGGCCTCTCATATCAGGACAAACCCCATCCGCTACCATATTCAATATGGACAATCGCGCTTATGTGAACTACATGGAGAGCCACGATGAAGAGCGTTTGATGTATGAGAATATGGTGAGTGGTGCTTCAGAAGGTGACTATGATGTGATGAATCTGGAGATAGGGTTGAACCGTGTGAAAATGGCTTCTGCATTCTTTTTCCTTACACCAGGCCCTAAAATGCTGTGGCAGTTCCAGGAATTGGGCTACGATATTGATATCAACTTTAACGGTAGAACAGGAGAAAAACCATTGGTTTGGGGAGATGGTAGCCTTGGTTACTATGATGATCCAGAGCGCCAGAAATTATATGCCACCACAGCGGGTATTCTGAAAATCAGGAATGACTTCCCTCAGGTGATTAATGAAGGAACTTACAACTTTAGCCAGACGGGCCAAACCAAGCGCATCAATATTGCTCATGCTGATATGGACATAGTGATCATTGGTAACTTCGGACTTGAAGAGAATGAAATCGATCCAAATTTCAGCCAGACAGGTGAATGGCATGATTACTTCTTTGATTCTACCTTCACTGTCACCAATACCAGCGAAATGATCAACCTGTCTCCAGGTGAGTTCAGGATTTACACCACACAACAATTAGAATCTCCGGGTACCGACCTGGTGTCTGTATTCCCTAAAGAAAATCAGGACGGAGATGATGACGATGATGATGTGGTCGGACTCAACAATGAGGAGCTGGCACGTTTTGTAAACGTTTATCCTAACCCTTCCGAAGGCTTTGTGATTGTGGAGTTTGGAACAGAACTAGGTTCAACTGCTGAGATAACGATTTATGATGTGATAGGCAACCCGGTAATTCGCAAAGACTTTGGAAAATTCGGAGTCAATGAAGAAGTGCGAATCAATACCGCTGACCTGACCAATGGATTGTATATGATCGATATAGCAGGCGAAAATGGTCACGTCATTAAGAGACTGTTCGTGAATAACTAAATATGCTGACTATCAGGTTGAAAGACCTGACGGTTTTAATGTATAAGAATTGGGAAGTCGGATGGAAACGTCCGACTTCTTTTTTTGCTCAAGTGGGTTAAGTGTATTGATTTTTAGCAGTTCTCATTTGCGTCTGCACCATGGCCGTCAATTTAAGGGCTCAGGTAAAGACCTGCCTTTGCAAGTAGGCAGTCAAATTGTGGTAATAGTATCTTTAAATTGAATTCCTTTCTCATTAGATGGTCTTGGCTATAATAGGGAGTCCTGTAGGGACGACCTGTCTATAGATTATCAATGTAGACTCTATCTATAAGCGTCGTAGGCGCGACCTGTCAATTTACAGCCTTTGTTGGTGAAAACACCAACAAATGAGTTGTCTAGGCTTGTTGAAATTAACTCCAACAAAGGCATCAAAATAGAATTCTTTCTCATTAGGCGGTTCTGTTATTCTGGGAAGTTTCCCCCTAATGTTAGGGGGAATTCAAGGGGATAAACAATGAAGTCAATACCAATAAGAGCCATAGGTGCGACCTGTTAGTTTTTCAGCCGTAGTTTGTGTCTTCACAAACGATCAAGATGGCAATCCTGATTCATGGGAGTTGAAATAGCTACAACAGTTGTATTAAATCACTTGGTCTAGCAATAACCAAATACCGGTCAAGGCTGCAGTTCGATTTCGTAAACCATATGGCCATTGCCGCTTTCGCCGCCGGTTGACAAGCCTTCAACATAGATCATGAAATTCCCGACCGTATTGTTGTGCTTGAAAGTGAATGTCGCTCGTCCATTTTGATCGGTTTGTACAGCTGGCGACCAGTAAATCAGTGGCTCAAAATTAGGCTGATTTCCATCTATGAATTTAGCGCTACGATACTCCTCAAAAGACTGTGGTTGTTCAAAACCCTTGAAATCGATCAGGCCTTGAATCTCTTCCAGTATGAAAGGCAGGAAGTTTTCTTTTACTTCTATGCTAATGATACCGCGTAACGCGAAATTCAGGTGGAAGTGCTTTTCAATACTTTCCCTGCGATTGAACACGCTAACGCTTTTTACTTCCTTCATAGGGATGGCCAAGGCGGCACTTTCTTCAGGGATGAAATACCCATTGACCATATACCATGGGCGATAAGAATACCTTCTGGAGATATCAGGGCTGAAGATTCTGACAGAACGGCCATCTACGTTTTTCTTTAACACATGGGCAGAAACAATTACCTCATCTATAAACTCCTCTATGTTTTTCAAATTCTTATACTTATTCGCATCATAGAATTTGTCGGGGGTCGCTGCTTTGGCTTCTATGCCATTATCCTGACTATTACCGGCCTCGTTTTCTTCCTCAGGTCTGAAAATCTCGTTAAACTTTCTACGAATAGAACTCAGGTAGATATACTTCTTGATCTCATCAGTTCTGGGAGGTTTTTGGCCATCCGATAACTTGGGTAACCGATCAGCAAACCGATTGATTTCCAGTGTCGGGGCAGGAGCACCATAAGGGTTGAGGTTATGGACCTGAATCTTTTCGGTGCCATAAAAATCAGGCATAAAAATCTGGAACTCGGCTTCGTCAGCCTCTGAACTTCTGAACCATCCGTTTCTGATAAAATTGCCCATGAGTAGATCAGAAGTGACTTTCTCACCGGTTTCGGGTTCGTACAATAAGCCAGCAATGACTAGATTTTCCTCGTGTTCGAAATCCCTTATACCTTCTGCTTGTAAGTCCTTGATGCGCTGGTAGCCAGTCTGAGTGGTAGCAATGTCATGAGTCGAGGCAGGAGAAACAACAGTGGCATCGACCACTGATGCAGAAAGGTTTGCTGATACAGGTTGGCCGTTTTGATCAGTCACTAAAACAGCAATAGAAGTTTCACCAGCACCTCCACCTGATGTTTTTTCAACCTGAACTTTCAGTGAGCCATTGTTATTAATGCTCACATCCAACGTGTCGACCTTATTATCGCTGAAGCTATTAGCTGATACTGGGTTTTCCCACTCATTATATACAGCAATCTTTTTTGAGAAGATGGCCTCCACCGGGAAGTTCAAGTTCCACTTCGTATAGCATCGTAGCAAATAGTATGATTCCTTAAGATCAAATGGCAATTCCACACTGCCCGAAGTAAAACCATCTTTATTGATCTTTACTTTCTGATCGAACACCACATTACCACTTTGATCGATCATGTCAACGTAAAGCACCTTACTGCGTATGGTACTTTTATCCTCATTTAGAAAATAAGTCCTATACCACATCGTCTCGCCAGCCAGATAAAATGGTTTATCGGTGTGCAAGTGGATCAGCTCGGGATTTAAAGGAGTGTCATCCTGAGCGTGTGCCGTTGTGCATATTGCACTGATCATGAGCATCAGTGAGATACAGGCTGAGGTGGATTTTATTGATCTGTTCATTAGTCCTTAAGCTTTTAGTCTCCCCAGTAACTTGGCCTGGTCAAAGTTGATCCTTGTGGTGTCCGGCAATTAAAGCATAAATCTATAGGATCAAGCCCATCACACGGGTCTACCACCACGAAGGGCTCCAGAAGTCCCGGAGTTGTAAATGTTCTTACCGTATCTACGGTTTGAGCAGAAAAATATCCTAGTACAAGTTCGTCCGGGTTATTCACATTGAATACATTACCTCGTACGGGTGCCGGTGGTGGATCGAATATGGTGCCCTGCTGATTAGCTACCTTTTGAATGTCTTCCCAATAAACCTGGGCCCGATCGGTTTGCGAAATTTGATAGACGTTAAAAAAGTGTCTTGATATGAACTGCTCGGGGGGGAAGATGTCCCTCTTGAATAATTCAAAACCATCCACCCGGTTAGAGCCGATAAATTCTCCATCTGCCAGAATAATTCTCTGCGGGTCGGCTGGTACTGGTATGTAACAGGTGAAGATTACGTTGAACGGTTGTATGGGCAGCGTTACGAAAGAATAAATCTCCTCAATCTGCCATCTTAAATTACTGCTAGTACCTTCGGGATTGATAGGCGAATCGAGGAATATGGTAATGAAGAAATCAGATCTCTCTTCACCTGACTCCAATATTTCGGTTTCTTCAGCCACCCTGAAATAAACACTATCAGCTGGTTGTACCAACGGCATAGTCTCAGGCTCAGATCTGTACAGGTCATCACCAATTCTGATTTCTACGAAATACGTCCTGCCCGGAACCCCTTGGACATTTTCCCCTCTCAAGGAATAAACCCCGGCACCGAGTTCTACATAGCGCTCGGAACCACCTAAGTCATCAAAGATGGTCACCTCGGCTCCGGGTATTCTCTTTGCATTTCCAGCACCAAAATCTGCTGTTCTTGACAACATGATTTGGTGTGTTCCTGTCGACTGAGTGATACTGCCCTCAATCACCAAAAGCTCCTCATTTTCTGCTGAACTAAATTCGAAAGGCTCTACACAGCCAGCGTACAACACAATTAGCGCTAACGAATAAATTAATCTCCTCATATACCTAGAAACTGAAATTATATGTGATAGCTGGGAATGGACTTCCCAGAACGGTTAATTTGAAGGCATTCGATATACTCTCTATGTCTCTTTGGAAAAAGACAGAAAAAGCATTGTCCCGACCATATAAGTTGTAGATCGAGAAAGTAAAACTAGATTGATAACGTTGCTTCTTGATTTTTGACCGGCTGAAAGTGTAAGCCAGATCAAGTCTGTGGTAGTCCGGGATACGGAACTCATTCCTATCCGAGAAGTTCGGCACCACCACATTGCCCAAGAAGTAATTCGAAGTAGGAGCCGTCACTGGCCTACCTGTACTATAGGTGAAGTTAAATGCTATAGTGCTTTGCTTTTTGAGTTTGATATTGATGTTGCAATTGACCGTATGTGGCTTGTCAAAGTTGGCTGGGAAACGTTGTCCTCTGTTGATTGATTCCTGTGTGGCCGTTTCCATGATTTGATTGAACCTTCTTGCATAGGTATAAGAAAAGGCACCATTCAACTTACCCTTTTTCTTATTGATGCTCAACTCAGCACCATAAGATGTACCTGTACCATTTAAAAGCTCTGTTTCCAATGCAGGGTTAAGGATCAAATCAGCCAAGTCCCTGTATTCTACCACATCTTCTATTGACTTGTAGAACACCTCCACACCAGATTCCCAGACGTTGTACTTGAAGTTTTCAAAATAACCCAGTGAGAAGTTGTTTGCTTTTTGGGACGGAATGTGAGGGTTACTCACTTGCCAGAGGTCATTAGGTACAGCAGCAGCCGTGTTCGATATCAGGTGAATGTATTGATTGATACGATTATAGCTCGCCTTGATGGAACTGGTTGAATTGATGCTATACTTAAAGGACACTCTAGGTTCCCATCCGTCAAAAGTTTCAATCACATCACCATCAGAAAAACTAAGTGTGTCAATGATATTATTGACAGACCTTTCTACCCCAGGTTGATAGACAAAAACCTCATCCGCGCCTAGGTTCTGGAATCTGCTATACCTTAGCCCCACGGAAAGTGAAATTTTATCATTGACCTCGATTTCATCATTAATGTAGAAGGCCAACTCTCTTCCTCTATCCTTGCTTACCTCTTCGGGTATTATGGAAGACCTATCTCCATCAGGCCGTATAATTTCCGGTTGCCCCTCATAGTTGATCAACTCTGCACCCACAATGATGCTGTGATTCTCAAAATATGAAAGGTAGAAGTCTTGCCTAAACTTTAAGTACTCCAGACCATTGTTGAGTTCAAAAGCATCAACACTTTCTGTATCAAAAGACGAATTATCAATTTCTCCATAGCTCACCAGCGATGATAAAGTCAATTGTGGGTTGACCACTTTTAGAAAAGAAGCATTGGCCGTTGTGGTAGACCAACTAAAGCCGAATCTGTTGGTAAACTTAAAGCGATCAAAACTCCTATAATAAGAACCTGATAATGAAGCATTGTCCGAAAGGCGATAGCTTAGCTTAGCATTGGCATCATAGAAGAAAACTGAGCTTTCACGAAAATCAGGGAACCGCCTCACAATCCAATCAGAATATGATGACCTTCCAGCCACCATGAATGACAGCTTATCTTTAACTAAAGGGCCTTCCAGCGTGAAACGGCTCGAAACTGGGCCTACACCTCCCTGGCCTTTTACTTTTCTATAATCTCCGTCACGTGTTTCGACCTCCAGTACCGATGAAAGGCGGCCGCCATACTGTGCTGGGATATTACCTTTATATAAGGTGACATTTTTGATGATGTCAGGATTGAAAACAGAAAAGAAACCAAGTGCGTGTGATGAATTGAAAACCAATGCACCATCTTGCATCACAAGGTTCTGATCAATACTACCTCCTCTCACATTGAAGCCCGTAGCACCTTCCCCCACTGTACTTACACCCGGGAGTGTCAAAATGCTTCTCACAACATCAGCTTCTCCTAAAAAAGAAGGGATTTCCTTGATCTTAATAGGTGAGAGTCGCTCTACCCCAATTTGAACTGAACTAACATTATTATCATCCGCTACACCACTGACCACGATTTCGTCAAGTTCGATGGCCTCTTCTGCCATAGCAATGTCAAAACGGCCGTTACCGTTTACTCTGATGTACTGTGTTTTGGGATCAAAACCTAGAATCCGCGCCTCTATGACGTGATTGCCAGCAGGAACTTTAAGTCTGTAATTGCCATCCACATCAGTAGTGGTAGATAAATTGAGCTTTTCAATATACACTACCACTCCAACCAAAGGCTCGTCTTTACCATCGACGGATACCCTTCCCGTGAGTGTGGCATCCCTTACAGTACCATCGTTACTTAACTTCCCGATGGTTACCACATTATCGACAGATACTACCGTTTCAGCTTCCTCTTTTTGCGTTCTTCTCAGCGTGAAATAATCTTGGCTGAATTGCTTTTTGAGATCGCTTTCGCGTGCAATGACAATAGCATAGTCATTATAGGATAAGTATGCTAAGCCCGAATCTTTTAATGCTTGATTGATTACTTCATCAACCGAGGTGCTGTCTAGCGAGATGGTTACGTTTTGATCAGGAATCCACTCTCTCTTGAAATACAGATTGAGCCGGTGTTTGCTATTCAGGTCATCCAAGACCTCTATCAAGGGGCGATCCTGGTATTGAGCTGATATTTTTTTAGAAAGAATGCTTTGCCCGAGGCACGAAAAGGATATGGCTATGCATATAAGACATAGATATAGCTTGCTCATGATATAGTCAGCCCGTTATTGAAATAATTACCAAAACCTTAGCAGGCCTTCGACACATAGAGTGAGCTAAATCTTCAAGAGATAAACCACTGCTCTCGTTCCAAGCTTACCTGTTCTGCAAAGCTCCGTAGATCTTGCTGAGCCGAACAGATCTTTCCGTGCGTATAGAGCCGTTCTAAGAGGTTTTAAGATAATATTAAATTGGTAATAATTTGAATGCTTCGTAAAGAATTTGGCATTAAAATCAGATAAAACCGCAATCTCCTTCTATCAATACAATTAAGATATAATTAAGACCGCATTTTAGTCAGTGAACAATAGGTTGTTCTAACAAGAAGCCGGCAGTAAACCAAACCCAACTTTATGCTCGTATCTCCTTTAAGATATTCACTGGAAGTCGTATTATTGAAAGATAACTCCAGAATAAATGAAGAGAAGACTGCTAGTTGTATTGCTTTTGGCTGTGGGAGCGTGCAATTCTACGAACAACGAGGGTGAGCTTTTTACTTTAATGGAATCGTCAGCGACGAACATCAATTTCACTAACCAACTTTCAGAAAGTCCCTATTTCAACATCATTGAATATATCTATTATAACAATGGTGGCGGTGTTGCTACCGGGGATATCAACAACGATGGCCTGGTAGATGTCTACTTCACCTCGAATGAAGGAGAAAACAAACTCTACCTGAACAAAGGTGATCTCAAGTTTGAAGATATCAGTGAGTCAGCAGGAGTGACTGGTACCGGTGATTGGTCTACAGGTGTGACTATGGCCGATGTCAATGCTGACGGGTTGTTGGACATTTATGTTTGTCAATTGGGTGGCTACAAAGGTATTCGGGGTAAAAACCAACTCTTCATCAATAATGGAGATTTGACCTTCACAGACAAAGCGCTTCAATACGGACTTGACTTTAGCGGGTTTTCTACCCACGCCACCTTCTTCGATTATGACCTTGATGGTGATCTTGACGTATTTCTATTAAACCATGCCATACATACGCGAAGATCTTACGGCGATACCACTTTGAGATATGAGCGATCGCTACGCGGAGGAGACCGTCTCTTTAGAAATGATTTCGATGAAGATATCCCCTTTTTCAAAGATGTGACGGATGAAGCCGGTATTTTCAGAAGTATCATAGGCTACGGCTTGGCCGCAACGGCCGGCGACATCAACAACGATGGATGTATTGACCTTTATATTTCTAATGACTTCCATGAGGATGATTACCTCTATATTAACAACTGCGATGGTACTTTCAGTGAGCAACTCAAAAAATCCTTGAAGCACACCAGCAAGTTTTCGATGGGCAACGATATAGCAGACTTTAATAATGATGGATTGGTAGATATAGCCGTAATGGACATGTTACCTGCACAAGAATCCATCTTGAAGAAGTCTTCTGGCGAGGAAACAAATGAGATCAATGATATTAAAAAGACCTTTGGCTATTACAATCAATTGGCCAGAAATACTTTACAACTGAATATGGGAAAAGGCCAGTTCAGTGACATCGCACTGATGACCGATGTTTATGCCACCGATTGGAGTTGGTCACCCTTGTTGGCTGACTTTGATAATGACGGTTTCAAAGACATGTTTGTGAGCAACGGTATTATCAGGAGGCCTAATGACTTGGACTACATTAATTACCTTTCTAACGATGCACAAAAGCTGTATGCTCGGCATCCTGAAGATTCGGTGGAGAAGTACCTGATCAGCCGTATGCCCTCACTTAAGATTCCCAACTTCATCTTCAAGAATAACGGCGATCTGTCATTTACCGATTTCTCTAAGCAATGGAATGTTGATCACCCTTCTTTCTCAAACGGAGCGGCCTATGCCGATTTGGATAACGACGGGGACAAGGATTTGATCATCAACAATATCAATGATGAAGCCTTTGTCTATCGCAACAACAGCCAAAACAATTATTTAAGAGTAAAACTCAAAGGTGCTGGCAAAAACACCAATGGTGTAGGGGCGAGAGTGACGCTATATGATAGTGCCAGAGTCCAGGTTTTAGAACAACTGCCATCTAGAGGATTCATTTCCTCAGTTGATAATACGCTCACCTTTGGCATTGGGCAAATGCAAAAAGCAGATAGTCTCAGAGTGATATGGCCCGGAGGTAGCTATCAGTTGATCAAGGATATACCAGTGAATCAAGAGATTGTAGTCGACCAATCAGAAGCCACTGGCAAGTTCGTTCCCGTAAGCGAAAAAGTGACTCCATTCATTACCGAATACGGTCAAAGTGATACGCTTTCAATTGCCCACCAAGAAAATGAATATGACGATTTTGATAAAGAATACTTGATGCCCCACAAGCTGTCTACCCAGGGCCCGGGCATAGCAGTAGGAGATATTAATGGAGATGGCCTGAATGACATTTATGTCTGTGGTGCCAATGGTCAGGCAGGTGCCATAGTAGTTCAAAACGAAGTTGGGAAACTGGCTAAACTATCTCAGTTAGCGCTTGAAGTAGATAAAAACTTCGAAGATGTCGATGCGACTTTCTTCGATGCAGATAAAGATGGAGACGTTGATCTTTACGTGGTTAGTGGAGGAGGAGAGTTTCCTGAAGGCCACCAACTCTTGGAAGACCGACTTTATCTAAATGATGGAGGTGGAAATTTCTCCAGAGCAACAGGATCACTTGCTGTTTCACGCCTCAATGGCTCATGTGTTACTGCCATAGATTATGATAATGACGGAGATCACGACCTTTTTGTAGGCAGCAGGTCAGTGCCTGGAAGCTACGGTGTTTCTCCAAGAAGTCTGCTGCTGACGAATGACGGGCAGGGTAGCTTCTCACCGGCCGATCAATCTGTATTGCCAGGACTAGATTCACTGGGTATGGTCACCGACGCACTTTGGATTGACGTCGATGACAATGGATTTAAAGATTTAATCGTGGTCGGAGAGTGGATGCCCATAACGATTTTCAAGAATGCTAATGGCAAGTTTGCCAATGCAACCCAAGAAGCCAGTTTGTCAAACAGTAATGGATGGTGGAATACCATCACAGCTGCTGATGTAGATCAAGACGGTGATATTGATTTTATCGCAGGGAACCTAGGTACAAATTCTAAACTAAAGGCATCGTTGGAAGAGCCGCTCTCACTTTATGTGAAGGATTTTGATCAGAATGGTACCATTGATCCTGTGCTGTGCTATTACAAAGAAGGTTTTAGTACGCCATTCCCATCCATTTTGGACATGTCCAATCAGATTGTTTCTTTAAGGAAAAGGTTTACCAGTTTTCAGCAATACGCTGAGGTCAAAACTATTAATGATATTTTCGTGAATGGTGAGTTGGATGAAGGTGTGACAATCAAGAAGGCATTTGAACTGCGCACTTCCCTCATTATTAATAATGGAGATGGTACTTATGCCATA
Source organism: Bacteroidota bacterium (assembly GCA_039819065.1). Classification (GTDB taxonomy): domain Bacteria; phylum Bacteroidota; class Bacteroidia; order Cytophagales; family Cyclobacteriaceae; genus JBCBSS01. The sequence continues at coordinate 45,738 of JBCBSS010000001.1, read as the reverse complement.
GAACCTTTGCCTTTATTCGCGCAACTGTCCCCGGTGAACGCGATTGCTGTTGACGACTTCAATAGGGATGGACATTTGGATATGCTGATGGCTGGGAACCTGCTCAACCCAACCATTAACTTGGGCAGATACGACGCCAGTCCCGGACTCCTTTTGCTCGGGGATGGCACAAAACAATTCCAATCTTTAAATTTGAATCAATATGGGCTAACCCTTGACGGTGAAGTTCGGGATTTGAAAGTACTCAATACGGTCGGACAGGAAAAGCTGATCTTGGTCGGAACGAACAATGAGGCATTAAAGATCCTATCTTACAAAAAGCGAGCAATTGAAGATCCTTTGTAAGTATTAATGAACAGGTAATAGTGATGAAGATTAATTTTAGAATAACTGCTATCGCCATGGCTTTAGGCATGCTTATAGTGCCTATGAGCTGTGAGAATAACAATCAGGAATACAAACAAGCATTGACCGATACGGCTTTGTTTCATAACTCCATGAAAAAGCTGACCGATGTGATCGTGCATGACATATTCTCACCTCCTGTGGCCAGTAGAATTTACGTATATCCCAGCATAGCTGCCTATGAGGTGTTGTTACATGAACACCCTGAGTACCAGACATTGGCAGGTCAGCTTACTGATCTGGAAGTTGTCCCTAAACCAGATACCACCCAGGAATACGCCTATCCTTTGGCTAGTATTCACGCCTTTCTTACTGTGGGTAAAACCCTGATCTTTTCTGAGGACAAAATAGAATCTTACCAGAATAGCCTGTACCAAAGCATTAAGGATTCAGGAATGCCTTCCAAGGTATATGATCGCTCCATTGCCTATGGCGAAGAAGTTGCCCAGCACATACTAGCATGGGCCGATAAAGACAATTATAAACAAACCAGAACATTCCCTAAGTACACCATAAGAGAAGAGACTGACGCTTGGAAACCCACCCCACCCGATTATATGGAAGGGATAGAGCCGCACTGGAATAAGATCAGACCTTTCGTGATTGACTCGGCTAAGCAATTTGTTCCTGCACCTCCCACACCTTTCGACATGGATGAGAATAGCCAGTTCTACAAAGAGCTGATCGAGGTATACGAAACCGGTAAGAATCTAGACGAAGAGAAGGAAAGCATCGCACAATTTTGGGATTGCAACCCTTATGTATCCCATCATGCTGGCCACGCCATGTTTGCTACCAAGAAGATCACCCCGGGAGGCCATTGGATAGGCATCACTTCTATCGTGACCAGGCAAGCCGAACTCGATATGATGCAAACTGTAGAGGCCTACACGCGCGTATCTATTGCCTTAGCCGATGGTTTTATCAGTTGTTGGGATGAAAAATGGCGCAGTATATTGGTACGCCCTGAGACGCTGATTAATCAGTACCTTGACGAGGAGTGGCTGCCGCTTTTACAAACCCCTCCTTTCCCAGAATACACCAGCGGGCACAGCGTTATCTCTGCCTCGGCTGCCACCATTCTGACCGATTTACTTGGCAGCGAGTTTCACTTCGCTGATTCTACTGAGGTAGAATACGGACTTCCGGTGCGTACATTTGATTCATTCTTTGAAGCGTCAGAAGAAGCGGCCATTAGCCGACTTTACGGTGGCATTCACTATATGCCGGCCATTGAAAATGGTGTAGATCAAGGAAAGCAGGTAGGTTCTTTTATCCTTCAGAATCTAGTAACCAGAAGGAAAGACGCAGCGTCGGAAAATCAGGCTTCGGCAAACTGATATAGCGCTCATATCTATTCACCTGATTTAGTCTAGCACTTTTACTGTTAGGTTTCATATCCACAAGCTGGGTTTCATTTGGAATTGCATTGCAATTCTTCTAATTTTTAGATTGGTTATAAAAACCAATTGTACCCAACTAACCCCAACCCTGAGATATGAGATCATTGCTTATAGCAACGGTATTTTTATTAGCCTGCCCTATACTTTTGGCCCAAAAAATAGTCGAAGAAGAATGGCAAATATCTGTCGACGAGATTGACCCCAACCGATACTTCGGTGTGACCGTGGCCAATGGCATGGTCGGACTTGTCTCTTCACCTGACAACTTCAAGATAAAGGATGTAGTACTCAATGGGGCCTTTGATACCTATGGTCGAGGCAGAGTAGCCAACATCATGAAGGTATTCAACTTTGCTGATATAGAATTCTCAAACCCGCATTTTACTGAAGAAAAGAAAAAAGCATACAATAACACCTTTAGCGAAGAGAATACGCTTAAGAAAACACAGTCTATCAATTTCAGAAACGGTACGTTCACTTCTTTGGTGGACTACAAAGACCTTACCGTTACTTATACATTGCGATCTCTTAGGCATTTGCCATTCACGTCTATGGTCGAAGTTACCATCAAGGCCAAAAAAGACATGTTGCTGGCACCGAGCAGTTTCATGAGGGCACCTCAAATATTGAGAGATGTAAGTAATCATTACGCGGTAATCGATGTGCCAGGAAGGGAGCAAATACCATTGATGACCTCATCAGCCCTTAGTCCAACCGGTAAATTGAAAGTGGCCGCTTCGTCAACCATACTGTTTGAGTCTGAGGAAGAGCATGTGGAGTTAATACACGAAGAGAAAGACTATGACAACCACAATTTGAAGTTCTACAAAGAGCTCAAGAGGAATGAAACGTTTTCCTTTACGGTCTTCGGTAGTGTGTGTACTTCGGCTCACTTTGAAGACCCACAAAATGAGGCTGAACGACTCACTCTCTATGCTTACCTTGAAGGAAGGGAGCGTAACCTCAAAAGACATAATGCAGCCTGGGAAGCGCTTTGGGAAGGAGATATTGTCATAAAGGGAGACCCACAAGTGCAAAAGGATGTGCGCTTTGCTTTATATCATCTCTATTCATTCGCACGAGCTGGCACCGCTTACAGCATGTCACCTATGGGGCTTTCCGGCCTTGGATACAACGGTCACGTATTCTGGGATACAGAATTGTGGATGTATCCCGTACTGCTGACTTTCCACCCGGAGATCGCTAAGTCATTACTAGAATATCGTTATGAACGACTGCAAAATGCCAAGCGCAATGCCTTCGCTCACGGATACGAAGGAGCTATGTTTCCCTGGGAATCCGATGACAGTGGGCAAGAAGCGACCCCGATCTGGGCACTGACCGGGCTATTTGAGCACCACATCACCGGAGATGTTGGATGGGCATTCTGGAAATACTATCAAGTGACTAAGGATAAGGAATGGCTGCAAAGTCGTGGTTATCCAGTTTTAAAAGAGGTAGCGGACTTTTGGGTGAGCCGAGCAGAAGAAGGCGAGGATGGCAAGCTACACATTAATAATGTAGTAGGAGCGGATGAATATGCTGAGGGCGTAGATGATAATGCCTTTACCAACGGAGTGGCAAAAGTAGCATTGAGGTATGCGGCCGATGCCGCCGAAGTGCTTGGCCTGACACCTGACCCGGCCTGGAGAAACACGGCTGAGCGAATTGTGATTCCTAAGTTTCAGGATGGCACCACTAGCGAATACCAAGGTTACCAGGGGCAAACTATAAAGCAGGCCGATGTGAATTTGCTCTCCTATCCACTTGACCTAGTGAGGGATGAGACGCAAATGAAAAAAGATGTGACCTATTACACACCTAGATATGACGACAATGGACCGGCCATGGGTTTTGCCATTCTGGCTTTATTATACAATTGGCTAGGTGAAACGGATAAATCCTACGATATCTTTCTCAAAAGCTACAGGCCCAACCAAGTGCCTCCTTTCGGAGTCATTTCTGAACAGGCCAACGGTACCAACCCGTATTTTGCTACTGGGGCAGGTGCTATGCTACAAGCAGTTTTGGCAGGTTACGCTGGCCTTGAAATTACCGAGAACGGGGTAGAACAAAAGAAAAGACCACTACCTAAGCAATGGAAATCAATCGAAGTGAAAGGAGTGGGGTTGGACAAAAAGACTTTTAAATCCAACTAGCCTTAACCTCACCCTATGAACTATCTTGACATCATCATTATCGTTGTTTACTCAGCCGGTTTGTTGGGGCTGGGCTATTTTTTCAAAGGACAGAAAGACACTAAAGACTATTTCCTGGGAGGGAAGAGCTTCGGTTGGTTTGAGCTGGGTCTTTCCACCATGGCTACACAGCTGTCAGCCATTAGTTTCATTTCTGCCTCAGCATTTGTAGGCATAAGAAAAGGAGGTGGATTGCAATGGTTGAGTTACGAATTTGCAGTGCCCATAGCAATGATATTGCTGATCGTGGTGATCATGCCGAAGATCTATGGCGCCGGGATTACAAGTATTTATGAATACCTGGAAAGGCGTTTCGGTAGCAGTACCCGGGTTATCATTTCTATCGTCTTTCAATTCAGTCGTGCTTTCGCCACCGCTATAATGATCTATGCCGTGGCTTTGATCCTTTCAGCAGTTTTCAGCATACCCATCTGGGCGACTTTGTTGATCACGGGCGTAATCACGTTAATTTATTCTTATCAAGGTGGGATGAAAGCTGTGGTTTGGGGAGATGCCATCCAGATGGTGATCATTTTCATCGGCATACTGGTCTGTTTGTTCTATGGCCTTGACAAACTCGGAGGTTGGGATGTGTTCCTGGAATCCGTCGATAGATCAAGATTGGACGTTGTGAATTTCGATGACTGGGGCATAAGCCTCAATGCCGATGAGAAGTCAGCCAAGGGTAATGAGTTTGGTTTTTGGCCTATGCTTTTAGGTGGCCTGTTTCTATATATGTCCTATTATGGCTGCGACCAAAGCCAGGCCCAAAGAGCACTCTCTGCTCGAAATTTTGGCCAGGTGAAAAGAATGTTGCTTTTCAATGGATTGATGCGTTTCCCCATCACCGTATGCTATTGCATGATGGGATTGGTAATTGGCACACTAGCGATGAGCGAACCAGAATTTTTGGCCAAAATCCCTGCTGATCAACCAGACCGTTTAATGCCACTATTCATCGCCAATTATCTACCACATGGTATCCTTGGCCTTTTGATCGTAGCCATACTCTCAGCAGCCATGTCGTCGTTAAGCTCTGCTATCAACTCCCTCAGTGCTGCTACCATGGAGGATTTGATTTATAGAAACAAAAAGGCTGAAAGTGATGAAGCACTTGCCACTAAAAAGCTTCGATATTCTAAATACTTAAGTTTGGCCTGGGGTGTTGCTTGCATCATTGTCGCTTTCTTTTCTGGCCAGATTGCTGATACCGTTATCGAAGCCATCAATAAAGTAGGGTCATTATTCTATGGGCCGATTCTAGCTACTTTTTTACTGGCACTTACTACTAAGAAAACCAATGGCATTGGTATGAATGCAGGGCTACTCAGTGGTGTGGGGGTGAACCTCATACTTTGGCTGTTTTTCATTGACAATGTATTCTGGTTTTGGTGGAATGCCATTGGTGGTATAGTGACAATGGCTATTGCTTTGATAGTGAGTCTTTTAATTGGTCAAGGCCAATCGGGTAATTCTGAAACGCGAAATGATCAAAAGAAATGGTTGAGTCTTGAAAACCTTATTCTATTGGTTTATTTTGTGGTTATAGTTGCTTTCAGTATCATGTTACCACAATTTTTCTAACTCCCTAATTTTTTTAAATCAATGAAATTGACAAATCTGATTTTTTTGTTACTAGTAGGGCTTGTAATAGGCTGTCAGAATGCGCAAGAAACATCGACCGATCAAAGTACTGAAGGTACTGCAAAGGTTGATTTTTATACCACAGACTTATTTAAGGCTGTTCAGCTAGAGGCTGTTTTTCCTGATTCTAAGACCTTTGTGGATTGCAATCCCAAGAAACCTTTATCAGAAATCGTATCGATTTATGAGCAACAAAAAAATAAGGAAGACTTTGAATTGTCGGACTTTGTAGAGGAGTATTTTACACCGCCAATAACACCAGGGACAGGATTTACATCAGATACTTCCAGAGCTATGGAAGATCACATTGCACAACTTTGGCCGGTACTGACACGAAAACCTGATCAGTATAACCCCAACTCTTCCCTGATTCCTATACCCAATTCATACATCGTGCCCGGTGGCCGTTTTTCCGAGATATACTATTGGGACAGTTACTTTACCATGCTTGGCTTGGAGGTGTCTGGACAGCATAAGATGGCTATAAATATGGTGGATAACTTTTCTTTCATCATTGACTCTATCGGTTTTATCCCTAACGGTAATCGCAATTACTTTTTGGGTAGGTCTCAGCCGCCGTTCTACTCTTTGATGGTCAAGCTGATATCGCAAAAAGCAGATGTCGATGTTTCAAAGTATTTGACATCATTGGAGAAGGAATACGCATTCTGGATGGAAGGGGCCGACCAATTGACCAGTGACAATAACACCCATCGCCGTGTGGTGATGCTACCAGATGGAGAAATATTGAATCGCTATTGGGACAATTATGCGGAGCCTCGACCAGAATCATACAAGGAAGATGTACACTTATTGAAAGAGACCGGTAGAGAGGAGGAAAAGTTATATCGTGATCTCCGTGCCGCCTGTGAGTCGGGATGGGACTTCAGCAGTAGGTGGTTTGAAGATGATCAGAATCTGGGAACCATTCACACCACCGATATACTACCTGTAGACTTGAATAGTCTGCTGTTTCACTTGGAGCTTACTTTATCAGTCGCTTACGAGCAATCAGGTGATGCGGAGAGGTATCAGTTGTACTTAGATAAGGCCAATACACGCAAAGAAGCTATTTCAAAATACTTCTGGGACGAAGAAAGATCATTCTTCACTGATTACGACTTTATCAAAGGCGCTTCCACCGGACGTTTATCTATGGCAGGAACCTATCCATTATTCTTTCAGCTTTCTTCAGTAAGTCAGGCCAAAGCCGTAGCTGAGAAACTAGAAGCAGACTTCCTCAAAACGGGGGGCTTTGTCACGACCCTAAGTGCCACCGGTGAGCAATGGGATGCGCCTAATGGTTGGGCACCATTGCAATGGATGGCCATCAAGGGCCTGCAAAACTATAACTATGATGAATTAGCCGAAGAAGCTGCCTCAAGATGGTTAGCCTTGAATGAGCGGGTCTATAAAGCCACCGGTAAGATGGTAGAAAAATACAATGTCACGACCAATGACCTTGAGGCAGGTGGTGGAGAGTACCCACTTCAAGATGGGTTCGGCTGGAGCAATGGAGTTGCCCTGAAGTTGATCACAGAAGGATACGAGATAGAGGTGTTTTGATGTAAGCGATCAAGAAGTATAATCTCATTATAGCCCCTCAAAGCCCTTTTTGGTGTTGTCACCAAAAAGTCATACCTACTTTGGCTATAGCTTATACTCGTTGGAGACAACTCTAACTAGGGCGTAAAAGATTACAGTCGCTAGGTAAAGCGAACATTCTTGTTCGCTTGTATAAACGAACAGGAATGTTCGTTTTACACCACGACTATCATTTCCACCCCCTTTTTGATATTAACCCTAAAGGCCATACAAATCCATAAGGATATGACTAAGTGTATTATGGCCACATCATATACTCGTCGGAGACAGCTCCGGTAAGGGCAGAAAGTGATTGGGGATTAAGGTTTAGATAAGCTTCTGCGTACCGCGTCATTTCACGGTTCGTGACGAAGGAACGAATCCGGGGAATCTCATTACGGCCCTTCTTAGGGTATTGTCTCCAACGAGGGCTTAACTGCTAAGAGATTCCCAAGTCTCCCAAGCTGCGCAAGGTCGCAAGGGAATGACGGTAAGGCACATTTTCCATTCTTGAATTTAAGCTTTTAGCCTTCGGCTTTCCTCAACATATCATTTCGAGGTACTAGAAATCTATCTCTTTAGCCAGTCGTTTCAAGGATGGGTAGAAATGATCGGAAGTAAGTTTAGGTTACTTCACTGCACTTCATCATTCCACGGTTTTCGACGCAGGAGAAAATCCGGGGAATCTCTTCACCTCAACTGATTAACAGATAAGAATCCCACATAACAAAAACGCCGGTCATTTTGACCGGCGCTTCTGTCCATAGTTAATAATTATAAGGTAAGCCGAATTACTTTTTAGCAGCTAATTCAAGCTTGAGGTCTATATCTACTTCCTTACCTACCGTGGCACCACCGGCTTCGGTCAAAGCATTCCACTTAAGACCGTAATCGAAACGGTTAATTGTAGTTGAAGCTTTGAATCCTGCTTTAGTATTACCGTATCCATCTTTAGCAGTACCGCCATAAGTAACATCGAATTTCACACTTTTAGTAACGTCACGGATTGTCAAATCTCCAGCCAAAGTATACTTGTTACCTTTTCCTTTTTTGAAAGAAGTACTTTTAAACTTCATCGTGGGGAATTTCGCAGCATTGAAGAAATCATCTGATTTCAGGTGTTTATCCCTCATCTCGTTGTCGGTGTCGATGCTATTCACATCTACAGAGAAGTCAACTTTGGCATTTGAGAAATCATTGCCGTTGGCATTAACGGAACCAGAATATACCTTGAAGTTACCCTCTACCTCAGAAATTACGAGGTGAGACACAGTGAATTTAACGGTTGAGTGAGCTACATCTACTGCCCAGTCACCTGCAACCGATGAGTCCGCAGAAGTGAGAACTTCTTCTGAGGATTTTGCTGGTTTGTTAATTACGAAGCTTTGTAAAGCTACCGCAGAGGCTAAGGCTACCAAAGCCAATGCGACGAATTTTCTAGTCCTTTTCATCGTATTAATTGATTGTAGTCCGTTGAATTGAATCAACTATTTGTTGTAATAGAATTTCTCGTTTACGATCTGACCTTCGTCATTCCATCGCTGAACTGATACCTGTGTATATTTTCTGTCACCCCAGTCTTTGTGAGTATAGTCGAAATCCCACTCCACTACGGTGATATCGTCGCTAACCAAAACGTTCTTAACAGCAGCACCTCTGAATTCTGTCAACCCACCAACGAATGCTTCTTCTTGTAGACGGCAAGCAGGTTTACCTTCAGTTGGAGGATTTTCGTTTTCTTGCATCACTACATTGGGTGCGTAGAATTGGTCAAAAGCCTCAAGGACTTTACCTTCTAAGATCATGTTGTTCAATGTGTTGATTCTTTCTTCTAGAGTTAATGCAGTAGTTTCCATTCGAATTATATTTTAAAATTGATGTATGATTTAAATGACAATACAAAGTTGGGAAACGCTCAAATCAACTGCATTGAGTTATGGTAAGAAATAGACTTGATCTATGTTAAGAAGAAAAGGAGGTGCCTTAAAAGTAGGCCTTAGCTTTTGTAAAGCTGCTTTCTAACGCGGCTAAGGCTCTCAGGAGTAATGCCCAGGTAGGAAGCAATATGAACTAATGGAATCCGCTGAACTATAGAAGGGTGTTTTTCTATCAATTCTTTATAACGATCTTCGGCTGAAGTGCTTAGCGTAACGTTTAGCCTCTGCTGAGTAGCGATATAAGCCCTTTCGGCCAACTTTCTAAAGTACCTTTCGAGTGGAGGTATTTTATCATAAAGCGTTTGTAAGTCGTCGTACCTCAGCATGAGCAACTCACAATCTTCAATGGCCTCTATGCTTAATTGGGAAGGTGTTTGGGTCAAGAAGCTGTAAAGGTCGGCTATCCAATAATCCTCTACGGCCAATTGTATTACATGTTGTTGGCCTTTATTATCGACACTGTAAGAACGCAATGCCCCTTTGTTTACGAAAGCCACCTGTTGGCAAACTTGCCCCTCCATGATAAGATCCTTCTTTTTCTTAAGGAATTTCAACTTGAGTTTTGGTGTGATTTGCTCGAATTGCTCATCACTCAAGTTGATCTTACTTCTAAGGTTGGCTTTTAACAGGTCAAACATATGAGGTAATTACAGTCTGCAATATATCTAACTTTTCAATTTGATCACTTAAGGAAAGCCATAATAGAATTACCCCAGTAAGTTATCGAACACTAGACAAAAGTTATCCACTCAATATGCTATTAGAACAAGTTTATTTTGCGTAACAATTTTGTTACGTATATATTTGTGTAACAAAATTGTTACATACTTACGAAAGTAATAAAATGAAAACCAAATCTCTGTTCAAAGCTTCACTGATCGGAACCTTAGTGATGTTTCTTTGGGGAGCGACCGAGTGGTTCAATCCTCTACTGCATCAGCCTTATAAAAAAGTATCCAATCCACATTTAGTAAATGAAACACTGAATGCTAATATGCCCGAAAGCGGCATGTATGTATGGCCTCATGGCGATGAGAGTAAGCGTAACGGCGAAGCACAAGAGATTGTTTACTTTGTAGCCAAGAGCGATCCCTCCTTTTATAACCCTGCCAAATTCATGGGTGTAGAATTACTGACACAACTTCTTGTTTGGATACTTATCACTTACTTATTGCTACGGACAGGCTTCGCCAAACATTGGACACGTGTAAAATTCATAATGGGCATTGGCGTATTGGTAGGTTTGACATTCTTTCTGCCATTATGGAACTGGTGGGCATTCTCTACAGAATATGTACTTGCCAGGTGGCTTAACATGCTGGCCGGCTGGTTTTTGGCAGGTTCGGCAGTATCTTATTTTCTTCGTAACAAATTCTCTACTTCAAATTAATTCTACTATGGCATTAGGACCGAAAGAAATGGGTGAAGCGATCATCCGGAACTTAAAACAGAAAACTGGCAAAACATTGGAGGAGTGGTTGGAAATCCTTAGTCAAGCTCAGCATACCGATAAGAAATCTGTCATGACATTTCTTAAAACAGAACACAATTTAGGACACTTTCAGGCACAGAAGATATTTGAGCAGTATTCCGGTACAGATAAGTATACCAATCCGGATCTATTTATTGATCAATTGTTCAAGACTAAGTCATCTTTGAAGATGTATAAGCACATATCCGATGCCATTCTATCATTTGGGAAAGATGTGGAAGTGAAACCCTGTCAGACCTATATTCCTTTTTATAGAAAGACGCAATTTGCTTTAGTGACCATGGATAAACATGATAATATGGTGCTAGCACTTAACCTACCGGAAGGCTTTCAAAATGACAAGTTCAAAATGACCAAGTCTTTGGCCAGTACACGAATAAATTTTGAGACAATCATCGAAGGCCCCAATGATATGGATGATGAAATGATCAATATTGTAAGACAAGCCTACCATGCGAACTAGATGAAAAAGGCTATAAAATTTGAAGTGACCTATGACCACCCAATAGCAAATGTTTGGAAGGCGTTAACCGATAAGGAAGCGATGAGTGAGTGGCTGATGCCATGCGATATGGAACCGGTGGTAGGACATAAATTTCAGTTCAGAACCAAACCATACCCTGGTTTTGATGGTATAGTGAATTGTGAGGTGTTGACCGTGGATGAACCAAAACTGCTAGCATTTTCCTGGAGTGGAGGCTCGCTGGAGAATACCAGAGTTACTTTCAGACTAGAAGCACAAGGAGAGAAAACCAAACTTCACTTTGAGCATGGTGGTTTTGATGGGCTGTTGAATAAGCTCATCGTGCGACGAATTCTGGCCGCCGGATGGAAAAAGAAAATTCTCGCAGTTCAACTGCCAAAATACTTAAAGCATAACCAATGAGCGATGTATTCAAAGCCATAGCCGATACAACCAGAAGAGAGATACTCCTGATGTTGGCCCAGCAACCGACGAACGTCAATGAAATCGCAGAGAAATTCCAGGTATCTCGCCCTGCCATCTCCAGACACATCAAGGTATTGCGTGATTGCAACTTGATATCAGTCGAATCTGACAAAGTAGATGGCCGTCAGATTAACTGTTATGCTCAACTAGAAGCCCTGGCGGAGGTAGAAGCCTACATAAGCAAGCTAGAAAGCTTCTGGAAGTCAAAACTGAAGGGTTTGGGTTCATACCTGGATAAGCAAAAAGAAGAGGGAAAAGAATAACCTGCCTATCACAGTGATGCTCTAGACCCATATTGATCCTATGTGCCACTTAGTTGTATGCTAGAGTAATTCTTGAGCTAAGGGCTAAAGCCTTTATTGGGTTAGCTATTTGATCCGTGGGCTGAAGCCATGGCAAAATCTAAGCCTCATACAATTAAGGCTCTTTGCAATCATTCCAAGATTGTAGAATTAGTTGGTCATAGCCTTGCCACGTGGTTTTAACCCGTGGCAACTATCACTCAAGAGATAAGGCTTTAACCACCAAATATATCACCTCGCATAAAAGTCAACCAGAGACTTTATTAAATAACACTTGCGTAACCGTTCGATTACATGTATATTAGTAACCAAACGGTTACATTATGATATGAGAAGAGATGTTTTCCAGGCTATAGCCGATCCGGTAAGGCGAGATATTATCGAATTACTATCTGAACAAACCTTGACTGTGAATGCCGTGGCTGAGCAGTTTGATGTGACCCGGCCGGCTATTTCTAAACACCTGAAAATTCTGGAGGAATGTGGTATTGTGGTCATTACCAAACAAGGTAGGGAGCGTTTTTGCAGCATTGAATCCAAGAGTCTGATACCTGCATTCCTTTGGATAGACCGCTATCGCAAGCTTTGGGAAGATAGGCTAGATTCATTTGAAGCGTATTTAAACGAATTACAATCAAAAAATAAAAACCATGAGTAACACTGATGACGCCAAAAATCGCACGCTGACCTTAGAAAGAACTTTTGATGCCCCGATCAAACTGGTCTGGGAAGCGTGGACCCGCCCTGAGCATATTGCCAACTGGTGGGGACCTCAAGGGATGGAGACGACCGTCATAGAACATGACTTTAATGTAGGTGGAAAATGGAAGTATGTGATGAAAATGCCTGATGGCAACGACTTCATCGCAGAAGGTCAATACAAAGAGATTGTAGAACTCAGTCGTATTGTCACTTCCGCTGACTTCAAACCGATGACCGAGGGCGTAGAATTACACGTCAATCTTGAAGCGCGGGGAGAGCAGACCCACTTTGTTTTTAGTGTTGTGCACGAGACCGAGGAATATTGTAAGCAACAGGAAGAAATGGGCTTCTACAACGGTTGGGTTTCTGTATTCAACAGGTTGGAAGAATTTCTACAACAGGTAATTTAGCTATCGCCTTTCCATATCAATGTGAGCAGCCTCAAATAATAATTGGAGGTTGCCTCACTACCTATTTATCTCCTCCTACTGATTGATAAGTTTTTCCTGCCAGCTCCCATCGAGTATTTTGCCATATCAAAATGGAACACATTTGTCGACAATGGCACTAACAAAATAACTATATTTTTTTAGTTTAAAAGCTATTATACATTCAGTCTTAAAACAAAGTTGTTTGACTACTATTGTATTTTTTATTCTGTAAATAATATAATTTTATTGAGGTCAATGGAACTAGTTGCAATGGCGCTATGTTGCTAAGGCTTGAGATATCTGAATAATTCTATTATTTTTTGAATAGATGGTAAGTAAACCCGATATACCAGCAGACCTGATTACCCGAATAGAAACTGATTTAGGTCCTGCAAATAAGCTTTTCAAAGGGGAATACACACTATTAGTACAGGCCGCAGTGAAGCATGGCTTTGGCGTTGTATTAGGTGACCTAATATCTAAAGTTTACCTTGGAAATAAGGGGATCAAAGACCTTAAGGTGATAGAGGGGATCTTATCGGCGGCGATGTATCATTGCGAGAACAATTACTGCTATATCCTTCATAGTGCTTGGTTGCTCAACCATGGATTGAGCTTTGAAAAGATAACACACCTTACACAAACACTTACATTTCCCGAAGAAGTCGACGATCATGAGAAGTGGACTATGATCCTGAAACTGACTTTCTATACCTCTAAGGATAGGGGTGTGGCTATTGATAACCTCAAAGCTATCAGTCAACTGCTTACGGAAGCAGAATTACAGCACTACACTTCTATTGTTTCGTTGGCCAAATTTCTTGAGTTTCTTCTTACATCGTTCCATGACGAAATCAATGTGGATGACGAGACACTATTCCGCGATGAAAGCACGGGAGGACTTAAACGGGATATTTCGGATTTTGTAAAATTCTACTGGCAGAAAAAGAAGGAGGATGCAGATTCGGATGAACAGATTCCAATCTTTGTGATATGTTCATTCTGTAAAGATATCCGTGATAAAAACGATAAGTGGTACAGTTTCGAAGAGCTTTTCTCTCAGCTTCCCTCTAACGCAGGGTTTTCTCATGGCATGTGCCCAACATGTCTGGATGTACAGCTTAAAAGGATTAATTCAAAGCGCGCTTCCTGACCTATCTACTAACCTACTCCTCTTCTATATCTGTGGCGGTAGCACTAAAAATAGGATTTTGCTGATTCTCCCAGGATTGAATAGAATCGAGATGGTGGGTATATAAATTATACAAAGCAGGCACACTTCTTCCGGCGAATCCACTAGGTGCGTTGGCCAGTACACAGATGCCAAGATTATGCTTTTTGCTGATGGCTATCTCTGCACGATAACCATTCACATAGCCGCCATGATAGATAATAGTGTCATCTTCGAGTTCCAGCACTCTCCAGCCCAAGGCGTAATGGGCTTTCTTTAAAGTCGGCCAATTTCGTCTGTATTTGTATTTTGAAATAGTAACTACCGGCTCAAAAACATCATTAATGCTCTTCTCTTCTAACAGCGCATCGGATTCACTAATGAGTCCCTTGAGCCATTTGGCCATATCATTGGCACTGGCATTTATACCTCCTGCCGGAATGGTATTATAATATTTGTCAGAAATAGGCATGTGTTTCCAGCCATGTCGCATGCGGTGCGGTTGCGCCACATTAGGGTTATTGATCATCGCTTTGTAACTGGCAGAGGCATTTTCCATCCCCAGCGGATCAAAAATGTGTTGTTGCAGTAACGAATCATAAGTCAAGTTGGTGGCCACGCGTAATACTGGATCGATTATACTGTATGCAACATTTTGATAACTGTATATCTGTCCGGCATCACCTATGAGATCAAGACTACCCAGCTTCTTTATCATGGTATCCAGCGCAACGCCATCTTCAATCAAGTTGGTGTAAGCATGATAAGGTAAGCCAGTGGTATGCGACAATACGTGTTTCAGCTTAATCTTTAAAGATTGACTATCTGGTTTGAGGGTAAAGTCTGGCAAATAATCCACTATCTCATCATCCCAATCCACCTTGCCCTGCTCTGCCAATATGCCTGTAAGAATTGACGCAAAGGTCTTAGAAACAGAGCCAAGTCTGAAGACTGTATTGGCATCCACTGAATCCTTCGTGCCTACCTGCTTTATGCCAAACCCGTTGGTGTAGAGAATATCACCGTCTTTGACGACTGCCACAGCAGCCCCCGGAGTACCTGTCATTTCAAGTAGATCCTCCATGTGCGCATCGTAATCATCCAGCATTGTGACGATGTGTGGATTGACTTTGACTTCAACTTTTTCAGGAGGGGGTAAGGTTTCGGCGACCGGTCGATTGCGTTCGCTGAGCATTATGGGGAGGATCAATAACAAAGACCCAAATAGAAAGTACTTTCTACTTTTCAAGTCACTATACGGTTTTGGCTGCTTATCAGTTAGTTGAGCTGGTTTTAGCTTCTAATAGCAATTATATACTAGTAAAAGTTAATAAAAAAGGCCAAAAGCCTGTTTTTGACCATTTTAGAGCTGTAATCAAGATTTTGAGCCCATTTGGAACCAATGACAGGCTCAACCAGTGAGTTCGAGCCTTATCTTCACTGCTCATGAATATTCGAAATGAAGTGAGTGAGGACACCTATTTCGGCTAAGAAAGGCTCAAAATCAATTTGTGCTACAAGGCTGGACGTTTATCAAACCAAGGCTGAGCCTGTTCTAACTGTGCCGCTAGGCTAAGCAGTGTTGCTTCATCTCCTGAAGGAGCAATGAACTGGACCCCTATAGGTAAATTATCTTCGCTCCAATAGAGCGGCACGGACATGG
This sequence comes from Bacteroidota bacterium, assembly GCA_039819065.1. Lineage (GTDB taxonomy): Bacteria > Bacteroidota > Bacteroidia > Cytophagales > Cyclobacteriaceae > JBCBSS01. The sequence continues at coordinate 29,857 of JBCBSS010000001.1, read as the reverse complement.
CCGGTTGACCAGTCAAATTGGCCAACTGGGTAAAGGGCATCATACCCAAACTCTTTTCTGCAATCTGGTTTACCACACCAGAAGCACGTAACAGCTTGCCCCAACCCAATGCATTAATGATATTGACTGTCATTTGCTCTGCTTTTGACGGCTGAGTAGCGCCGATTTCAGGTGGTTTTACGGCAATAGTAGGGGTGAGATAGAGATCATAAGTCTGGTGAAATCTTCCCATCATTCTGGCAAAATCATTCCATTTTAGTTTAGATTTCACAAACTCGGCGGCTGTAAAGGTTCTACCTAATAGACCCAATGTCCAGGTAGTTGATTCCACATCACTTCTTTTCACTTTGCGTCCAAGCATGGGCTCAAGATCTTCAATTTCGGCAGCTATTTCTCCGAAATACATGATCAAATAAGCCATAGCTACTTCCATACCATCGTATTCAGGCTGCTTTTCTTCGACATGATGGCCTAGATCACTGAGTAACTTAGCGGCATGTGCTACCGCTTCTTTGCAGGCTGGGTCTACCTCATTACCTAGTGGTGACTGAGTGGTAAAGGCCACTTTTAAGGTACGAGGGGTCGTTTTAATCACTTCGCTATATGATTGGACAGGTTGAGCAATATGATAGGGTGCTCCTGCCACAGAACCGTTTAATATGTCTAACATGGCAGCACTGTCCCTCACCGATCGGGTCAACACATGCTCTACCGAAGCCCCTTGCCACATTTCTCCAGCTGGGGCTGTAGGTACACGGCCGCGTGAAGGTTTTAAGCCAAATATCCCACTGCAGGAGGCGGGTATACGGATAGAACCACCGCCATCACCAGCTGAGGCCATGGGTACGATGCCGGCCGCTACTGCGGCAGCTGACCCACCGCTAGAGCCGCCCGGCGTATGGTTGGTATTCCATGGAGATCTGGTAGGACCGAATGCTTCTGGTTCCGTCACCCCCATCAGTCCAAATTCTGGCGTGTTGGTTTTGCCCAGCGTTACGAGGCCACTCTTCTTAAACCGCTTAACCGTTTCACTGTCCTCATTGGCGATATATGACTTCAGGGCCTTACATCCTTTCGAAAAAGGCGCACCGCCGTAAGTGGACAGCAGATCTTTTAAGAGAAAGGGCACCCCACCAAAAGTGCCGGTATGACTGCCTTTGACAGCCTGTTCATGGGCTACATCATACATTTTGTGAATTACGGCATTGATTTTTGGGTTGAATTGCTCGATCCTCTCGATTGCCTCATTTACTAGTTCTACAGCACTTATTTCTTTCTTGCTGACCAGTTCGGCCAGCCCTATAGCGTCGTATGCTCCAAATTCTTTCATTTCTACCTTCTTAGGCGATTATCAATCAAACTACAGCCTGAAAAATAAACAGAATTATGAAAAGCCTATCAACCAACTCCTAATTTAAGTATTTGTATTACGCAACCGTTTGCATAGCCTGTGACCCAAAAAACAGCAATTATCTTCGTGAAATCTTGACAAATCTTATTATACTTGGAAGATGGGGGAGGCAAATTTTGTTTGCTATTGCCAAAGTCAAACAGCATAATTCACTGTCTTTCCGTCGTTCATCAAAACACTTCATTCAACCAACTCAGTATGGAAAACTTTGGACTTAATACTATAGACCTTGTGGTTATCGTGGTCTATCTATTAGGGATTGTGTGGTATGGTATCAAGAAGGGTAAACAAGATAGCTCAGAAGACTATTTCTTAGGCGGTAGAACCATGACATGGCCTATTGTAGGGATAGCCTTATTTTCAGCGAATATATCCAGTTCTACTTTGGTAGGGTTAGCCTCCGATGCTTATCAGACTAATATCAACGTATATAACTACGAATGGTATGCGGTAGTAGTATTGATCTTCTTCGCGATTTTCTTCTTGCCATTCTATCTGAAGTCTGGAGTTTATACGATGCCGGAATTTCTGGAACGACGCTATGACAGGCGCTCTCGCTACTACTTCTCATTCATTACTGTGGTAGGTAACGTAATGGTTGATACAGCAGCTGGCCTTTACGTAGGAAATATCGTTTTAAAACTGCTTTTCCCTGACCTGCCTTCAATCGTTATTATCATTATTCTGGCTGTGGCTGCCGCAGCCTATACCATACCCGGAGGTCTGAACTCTGTAATTCAAACGGAGGTAATTCAGGCCATTCTACTGATTTTAGGATCATGTTTATTAACCTACTTTGCTTTTGAAGAGCTGGGCGGAGGCTGGAATTTAATGACGGAAAAACTAAACGGAATGCTTGCAGGAGGTCAGGTAGATTTTGGAGATAGGGCAGCAGAAGGGAAGTTTATACCCAGTAATTCCGGGGAAGTATTCTCCCTGGTGCGACCAGGTAACGATGAATTCATGCCATGGTGGGGGCTTATTTCCGGCGTACCATTATTAGGATTCTATTTCTGGGCCAACAACCAATTTATGGTACAGCGTGTATTGGGAGCCAGAGACCTGAACCATGGTCGCTGGGGAGCTTTGTTCGCTGGTCTATTGAAACTACCTGTAGTGTTTATTATGGTAGTTCCTGGTGTATTGGCTTTGATTCTATTCAACACATTGGATATAACAGCACTCAATTATCCGGTTACCAGCTTCGTCGCGACGCAAGCCGAATTGGATGTTTTGGTGGGGCAACTGACACAGGCATCTGCGGAGTATTCTGTTACGGAAGTAAGCGATGGATTCAATGTATCTCACCCTTGTCTTGATCTGAGTGGTTGTTCTAACCTTACTTATCCGGTATTGCTTTTCCAACTTCTTCCTGCGGGTATCTTAGGTTTGGTGGTTGCCGGTTTACTGGCGGCTATGATGTCATCGGTTTCAGCTACCTTTAACTCTGCTTCTACGTTGGTTACCATGGACTTCGTAAGAAATATCAAACCTGACTTTACCAGCAAGCAACTGGTGAAGGTAGGTCAGGTTGTTACAGCCATTCTAGTGGTATTGGCTGCTGCATGGGTGCCGTTCATAGAAAGGGTTAGTGACTCACTATGGAATTACTTACAATTGGTGATAGCCTTCACTTCGCCACCGGCAGTATCAACATTCTTGTTAGGGATGTTCTGGAAAAGGGCCAGCCCTAGCGGTTCGTTTGTTAGTTTATTATTCGGATTCGCCTTTGCCATATTCATGTTGCTTTCTATCGTATTCGAATGGGTGCCAGCCTTGAACGAAATACACTTTTTGGGTAAGGCGAGCATACTATTTATTTCTTGTTTGACAGTCCACATTGTGGTGAGCTTAATGACACCAATGGCATCTGAAGAATCTATTAAGGATTATACTTACAAAAGGAAAATATTCACCATGGAGACCGAGGAACTTCGCGCACTGCCATGGTACCGCAATTACCGATACCTGTCAATCATATTGCTGATCATCACGGCGATAGTGGTAGGTTCATTCTGGTAGTTAGATTCGACTGAAAAATATTATCCAATACCCTCCTTGTTTGCTGAATCAAGGAGGGTATTTGGCTTCATAGAAGACCTTTATCATTTTATCATAAGCATTAAACCAGCTACACAACATGTCAGATTATATCATAGCCTTAGACCAGGGGACTACTAGCTCCAGGGCCGTTTTATTTGATGCACAAGGAAGAATTGAAGGGATATCACAACAAGAATTTACCCAGATATTCCCCAAATCAGGATGGGTAGAACACGACCCAATGGAGATTTTAAGTTCACAACTTGGTGTACTGAATGGACTGATCAAAAAGCATAAAGTAGCACCTGCTTCTATTAAGGCCATTGGGATCACCAATCAGCGGGAAACAGCCATCGTTTGGGACAAGCATACGGGTGAGCCTGTCTACAATGCCATTGTTTGGCAGGACAAACGCACGGCAGACATTTGTGAAGATTTAAAAGATAACGGTCATGAACCATATATCAGGGAGAATACAGGTTTGGTTATTGACTCCTATTTCTCCGGTACCAAGGTAAAATGGATACTCGATAATGTAGAGGGCGCCCGGGAGAAAGCCCAGAATGGCGACTTGCTTTTCGGAACGGTTGATTCTTGGTTGATATGGAACCTCACCAAGCGCGAGGTGCATGTTACAGACTATACCAATGCCTCTCGTACCATGCTCTACAACATTCGTTCGTTAGAATGGGACGATAAGCTACTGGACGCGCTTTCAGTACCTCAATCGATGCTGCCTGAGGTCAAGCCTTCATCGCACCATTATGGCAATTGGAACTTGCAAGGCCATGACATTCCCATTGCGGGGATAGCAGGAGACCAACAAGCGGCCCTTTTTGGCCAGGCGTGCTTTGAGCCAGGTATGGCTAAAAATACCTATGGCACCGGTTGTTTTATGCTCATGAATACGGGCGAAGAATTTAAAGCATCAGAAAATGGACTACTCACTACACTGGCCTGGGGGCTGGATGGAAAAGTATACTATGCACTTGAAGGGAGTATTTTCATCGCCGGAGCGGCCATACAATGGCTTCGTGATGGCCTGAAGGTCATTGATGAGGCCAAAGATTCCGAGTATTATGCTCAAAAAGCGGTAGGTAATGACGAGGTCTACGTGGTGCCTGCTTTTGCAGGATTAGGCGCACCCTATTGGGACATGTATGCCCGTGGCGCGATATTCGGATTGACCCGTGATACTGGAAAAGCTCATATCATTAAGGCTACATTAGAATCGCTGGCTTATCAAACCAAGGATATTCTAGGCGCCATGGAACGAGACTCAGGATTGCAACTCACCACGCTCAAAGTGGACGGTGGAGCGGTGGCTAACAATATGTTGATGCAGTTTCAATCGGATATTCTGGGTGCCAATGTAGAAAGGCCCGAAGTGACCGAATCCACTGCGATGGGAGCGGCATACTTGGCTGGAATAGCGGTTGGGCTTTGGAAAAAAGAAGATATCATCAACAATAGAAGCATCGACCGCACCTTTGAGTCGGGTATGGATCAAAGCCAGAGAGAAAGCCTTTACAAAGGGTGGCAAAAGGCGGTGAAACGCTCAATGGATTGGATAGATAACTAACCCAATTTCAGGCCGGATAAGTACAAACATAATTAACGATAAGTTGTTGATATTTTGGACAAAACGGCTTTTATCCAAGCTCACCCAAGCCTATCTTTAAGTAGTCATAAGCATGTTTTAATCTGCCCATTGAAATGAACAAATTATCTTCATTTGATCGCCCTGAATTAATCGAACAACTTCGCAATAACCACTATGACCTTCTTATCATTGGAGGGGGTGTTACGGGGGCAGGTATTGCCTTGGATGCAGCCTCTAGAGGCTTAAAAGTAGCGTTGGTAGAAAAAAATGATTTTGCCTCCGGTACAAGCAGCCGTTCTACCAAACTTATACATGGTGGATTGCGCTACCTTAAGCAATTTGAAATAGCATTGGTGCGCGAAGTAGGTCGTGAAAGGGCTACTGTTCATAGGCTGGCACCTCACTTGGTACGTTCGGAAAAAATGCTTTTGCCCATCATTACCGGGGGTACTTATGGCAAACTCCTTACCTCACTTGGGTTGATGGTGTATGATGTATTGGCCGGAGTAGAGAAGGCAGACCAGCGCAAAATGCTCGCGAAAGACGAGACTTTGGAAGTAGAACCATTACTACCTGAAAGTAGGGTGGAAGGTTCTGGCCTATATGCGGAATACAGGACTGATGATGCACGTCTGACCATCGAGATCATTAAAACAGCCGCTGCCTATGGTGCCGATAGCATCAACTACTTTGAAGCCCTGGAGTTCCTGGATGAGGGAGGGCAAGTGGCCGGCATCAAAGGAATAGATCATATTACTGGTGAGACGAGCAACATAAAAGCTGCTTATGTGGTGAGTGCCGCAGGGCCTTGGGTGGATGAATTGAGGGAGATCGACAAATCCAAACAGGGCAAAAGATTGCACCTGACGAAGGGGGTGCATATCGTAGTGTCTCATGAGAGCCTGCCCGTACGTCAGGCAGTTTATTTCGATACACACGATGGTAGAATGATCTTCGCCATACCCAGGGGGAAAATCACCTATGTAGGAACTACTGATACTGATTATCATGGTGACAAGAACCATGTATTGACCAATCAAGATGATGTAGACTATCTCTTGGAAGCGGTCAATAGTATGTTTCCTAAAGTGAAGCTTACCTCTGAAGATGCTATTTCAAGTTGGGCCGGTTTAAGACCACTTATCCATGAAGACGGTAAATCGGCTTCGGAACTTTCCAGGAAGGATGAAATATTCGAATCTCGTTCGGGCTTAATTTCTATTGCCGGTGGTAAGTTGACCGGGTATCGAAAAATGGCGGAACGTATTGTCGACTTGGTGGCAAAAAAGATCAAGAAGGATGATGACCGCCACTTCGAAAAGTGTCACACTGACAAGATCGTACTTGCTGGTGGAGAGTTTAGTAACGCCGGTGAGGTAGACGAATACATCCGTCAAATACATGAAAAGATCAAGGCTTATGGGTTTGATGAATTCGAAGCCAACTACCTGGTAAGTAATTACGGCGTACAAACTGATGAAGTGCTCGAACGGATGTCCAATATCCAAGAGGAAGATCATGACATCAGGCTAGCCAAAGCTGAGCTAGAGTTTACTTTGAATAATGAAATAGTATTCGGGCCGCTGGATTTTTTCGTAAGGCGCACGGGTAGACTATATTTTAATATCAACAGCATAGACAAAGTGAAGCCTGCTGTACTTCAGCGCTTTGCTGAAGCTTTTAACTGGGATAAAACCACTGCCGCTCAGCACGAAAAGTGGTTGGAAACTGCTATGTTTGAGGCGTCTCATTTCGAGACCGTTAAAGTTTAATCATTCACTTAACATATTGACTACTCTACTGGTATGAAAAAGACCTGGTGGAAGGAAAGTGTGGTATATCAAATATACCCGCGCAGCTTCAAGGACAGCAACGGCGATGGTATCGGGGATCTCAAAGGAGTAATAGAAAAACTTGACCATATCAAAAGCCTGGGTGTTGATGTCATCTGGCTTTGTCCGGTTTATAAATCACCAAACGATGACAATGGCTATGACATCAGTGACTACTACAACATCATGGATGAGTTTGGTGATATGGCCACTTTCGATGAACTACTTCAAGGTATCCATGAACGGCAGATGAAACTGGTCATGGATCTGGTTGTGAACCACACCTCTGATGAGCACCAATGGTTTACAGAATCAAAAAAATCAAAAGACAACCCATACAGGGACTATTATATCTGGAAGCAGGGAGAGAATGGAGGACCACCCAACAATTGGACGTCATTCTTTAGCGGTAGTGCCTGGCAATTAGACGAAGCAACAGGAGAGTATTATCTACATCTATTTTCCAAAAAGCAGCCCGACTTGAATTGGGAAAATCCTAAAGTGAGAGAGGAAGTTTACCAATTGATGCGCTTTTGGTTAGATAAGGGAGTTGACGGTTTCCGTATGGATGTCATTCCACTCATTTCCAAGCGTCAGGATTATCCTTCAGTCGGTGATGAGAAATTCCTTGATGTCATTGAAAATGTATATTCCAATGGGCCTCGTGTGCATGAATACTTAAATGAAATGAATCGGGAAGTGATCAGTCAGTACGACATGATGACCATCGGTGAAGGTATTGGTATTCGACCGGAGCAAGCCAATCTTTATGTGGGTGAAGACCGTAATGAACTGCACATGATTTTTCACTTCGGCCACATGTTCATAGATAGTGGGGAAGGCGGAAAGTACGACATAGTGCCTTGGAAATTAAGTGACTTCAAGGATGTCTTCAACCAGTGGGATGAAAACCTCGGGGAAGATGGCTGGGGAAGCATTTACCTTGGTAATCATGATTTCTCAAGGTCATTATCACGGTTTGGTAACGACGACGAATACTGGTCGGAATCGGCTAAACTCCTCGCCACCCTTTTGCTTACTTTGCGCGGTACCGTCTATATTTATCAGGGCGACGAAATCGGCATGACGAACGTAGCTTATCCTAGTGTAGACGATTATAGAGACATAGAATCACTCAATAGCTACCACGAAGCAGTAGCCAATGGACAAGACGCCGATGAGTGGCTCAAAGCGTTGCATATTCAAAGCCGTGACAACGCTAGAACGCCTATCCAATGGGACAATGCACCACATGGCGGTTTTACTTCTGGTGCGCCTTGGATTAAGGTCAATGAGAATTATGCTAACATCAACGTCGCCAGCCAGGAAAACGACCCTGATTCTATTCTAAACTACTTTAGAAAAGCAGTTAAGTTTAGGAAAGATCATAAGGGATTGGTTTATGGCAGCTATCGTTCTATCAATAATGAGGACGAAAGTATATATGCTTACCTGCGCGAATTTGAAGGCGAGCGTTATTTTGTTATCTTAAATTTCACCTCCGAAGAGCAGCCGTTCGATATGGGTGCTTTTGGTGACTTTGGCGGTGTAACCTCTCTTTTATCCAATTATAAAGACGAGGTGTTGGAAGGCAATATGCTTAAACTGAGGCCGTGGGAAGCAAGCGTGTATCAATCAGTTTGAGTTGAGGAAGGGTTTTGAGATATGCTGATCGAGCGTGTTTGTAGCACGTTCGGCGTTGCTAACAGAAGATTGGGTACGCGTTACAAACGCGCGCCAACTGGCTTTGAAAACAGTCTCATCAAAGATTAAACATAACCCTCAGTTATATGAAGTACTTATGGGGTATAGACCTTGGAGGAACCAAGGTAGAAGGTGTAGTCCTGAGTAATGATGATCAGCATGACGTGATCATAAGAGAACGTATTCCTACCGAAGCACCGAAAGGTTATCAACACGTTCTTGGTCAAATCAAAAAACTCATAGACCAAACTGCTACCCAACTGGGATCAAAGCCCGAAAAGCTGGGCATTGGAACCCCTGGCACTTTAGACCCATTCACGGGTACGATAAAGAACAGCAACTCAGTTGTACTCAATGGTCAACCGTTCAAAAAAGACCTGGAAGCATTGCTCGGTATTCCGATTATGATTGCTAATGATGCCAACTGCTTTGCATTGGCTGAAGCACGTATGGGTATAGTTCCCGATATAGCGCCTGATGCGCAGGTGGTGTTTGGTGTGATCATGGGTACCGGAGTAGGTGGAGGTATTGTCGTCAATGGCAAGGCCATTTATGGCAAACAAGGCATTGCCGGAGAGTGGGGCCATAACTTTCTGGATGAATCCGGTGGGCCATGTTATTGCGGAAAGGTCGGTTGTACCGAAACGATAATATCAGGCCCAGCGCTCGAAAGGTACTATGAATCAATCAGCGGCGAGGCTCTCAAACTGAAGGAAATTGTGCGACGCCATTTGGTTCAATCCGATGAGTATGCTACGGAAACCATGGAAAGGTTGACCAAGTTCTTTGGCTTAGGTATATCGAAAATAGTGAATGTATTAGACCCCGATGTCATTGTTCTTGGAGGTGGTGTGGGCAATATTGACCTGCTTTATACGGAAGGTGTCAAAGAAGCCGCTAAACATGTATTTGATACTACCGGAGCTTTTCGTACCCCTATCGTGAAGCCTAAGTTGGGAGATAGCGCCGGTGTTTTTGGCGCTGCGTTTTTGGTGGAGTGATCAGAAATCGGGATTCCCTTATTTCAACGATCAATACCTTTTTTAAATATTCTTGAGAAGATATTATAGCCCTTTGATGCGTCCTTGCCAGTATTATGTGAGACGAGCTTGCAAAACTTGACATAAGGCTTGTAAGAGATTTTAGATACTTTTCTTGAATCGGTGTAAACCTCAATACTGGCTAGTTCGTGAATTAAATTCATCGACTTATTTATCCGGTCAATGTAGACTGAACCAGTATACAGATCTTTTAATGAGTAGAATGTTTGAGCGTCGATGTATTCCCAATCTGCTTTGTTTTTATCGAAGCTATCTTCTTCAAGAATCGAATCTGGAAGGATTTCGCAATACTTGTAAAGCCATTCGTCCCAAAACTCAGTATTTTCGATTTCCCTAATTGTTTGTAAAACGATCTTCCAATTACTTTGAGCTAGTCCCTCTTCAATGAGAAATGCTTCGAATAGATCGGCGCAATCGAGTATTTTTTCTTTGAAGTTTAGCTCTCTGAAGTCCTCGAAGGTTAGCATATCAATGGGTTCTAAATGATATGCATTAAAGATAAATGAGACTCAGTTTAATATTAAAATTATAGAGCCAATGGCTGGCTTAGTGATCAAGTATTGCACTAATTGCCAAAATTTATTTTGAAGCTAGGTGACAGTCGGTAATCCACCCAATAGGCATCCGGGATTGGGTTTTTCTCTACATCCAGGTATTTCAAATTACCCATCTCACGTATTGATGCCGGCAAGATTCTTATCTCGTTGTTATTGAGGTATAAGTATTTCACCTTTTGAAGGCGTTTGATACGTTCCGGTATGGTTTTAAATCCGTCGTTTTCAAGATGGAGCTCATTCAAATTCGGAATTTGTGACAGCACATCAATACTCTGATCCAGGTCTAATTCGGTATCGTTATTAAGATAGAGCGTTTGCAATCGTGTCAATGAGGCAATTTCATCCGGCAGCGTCTTGATAGGATTACCTGATAAGTCCAGTACTTCTATTTGCTGCAGCAATTGAATGTCGGATGGCAGCTCACTTAAGTTGTCATATTTCAGGTCAAGACTTTTCAATGATGGTATTCTAGATAAAATGGGTAAAGCACCACTGAGGTCAAAATTAGTCAGGTTAGATAACTGAATTGACGTGAGCGATTTTAGTTGGTCTAGCGTTTTGGGAAGCTCCATGATCCTGGTGCCCGACAGGTTGAGAAATCTTAGCTTACTCAGTTTAGAGATACTATCCGGTAGCGACGATATACCACTATTGGAGAGATCCAAATACTGTAGGTTGGGAAAAAGGAAAAGCTCGTCAGGAAATTTATCAAGTGATTCCGCTTGTAGTTTTATCCAGAGTACTTCTTCAGGGTTGGCTAAAGCTTCATCTAGTTTGTCGTATTGCTTGATTTGTTGACCTATTGAAAGTGTAAAAGAGCAACACAGAAAAAGAATGATCAGGGTTGGAATGAATCGACTTGGGGAAGTTTTAAACTGAGTCATAACCATAACATTCTTTAAATTACCAACAAGACGCAGGTTATTAAGTTTGCTACAGCTTATGCCGAAGACTTCATTCTAAAAGCAACCAATCTAAATGTGTCTGCTTCACCGATGAGTGTTAATTAAGTCTAAACCTCGTCGTCCATTTTTGTGGTTTTCCGCTCGCTGACGATTTTCCATTCGTTACCAATTTTAAAAAGTATGAGATACGAGGTAGCGGATTTTGAAGGGATGTCAATTCTAACAACGGCCAGCTTTTCATGATAAATATTGATCGAAAGCAGTTGACTGTGATCGATAGGTTGTTTTTGTTTTTGAACAGACTCAAGGAATTCAGTCTTAGAGGAGGTTTTGAATGTGCCACCGCTTCCTATGGACTTTACGTTCCAGTCTTCGTGAAGCATTTGGGAAATGGCTTTGGCGTCAGATTGAGCCAAGGCTTGGAAATAACCATTGAGCATTTCCTCGATGGTCGAATGAGCTTTGGATGCGTGCGTGGTTGCTGCTTCCCTTACTGGTACCCATAGCTTATCCATGATCGTCCAGCCGTTGGCCATTTTGAAAAGAAAAAAGCAGGTGGAACTTCTGGTGGCAGCCCGATTGACCCTTACAAACGCCAGGTCATCATTGGCCATCCCGACATCGGCAAATACCCTTTCACTAGCATAGCCGGGATAAGGACCGTGGTCTTTAACACGTTTGATGAAAGTAGCTTTGTTCTCAACGTTCAAAGTGGCTTCTTTGGGCGTGTCAGTATCCCGCATAAACCACCCGCTATGAAATACTTCATCAAGCAGGTTCACCTCGGCTTTTTCGACTGCCCTGTAATACTTGCCCATATAGGCGTATATAGCCGATAGATCTTTGATGTTTTGATCCAGGTTATGCTGGTCGAATATGAATGGTGACTTCGCGTTGTTCTCATCGGCTTGATGACCTTGACTATATCCAATGCAAACTGCTGACAGAAACAAGCAACAGGTTATCAATTGCTGTAAAAAGTGATGGATAATTGAATGGCTAATAACTTTCATTGTAACAGTTTATGGTGTTATACATGCTGTCCGGAAAGCACCAGCTTTTCAATTAATGGGTGCCTCTCGTTCAGTTTGAATATTTCATGATGAGCGAATGCCTTTCATACCTTTGACCGTGACTTACCTGATCAGGTTCATGAATACTAGTCATTTCCACTTGGCCAAACCCATTTGACAAGAACAAATCAATAATCGCTTCATTTTCCATGATCGTAAACCCATGCTGCGTGACAGGAAATTGCTCAAGGTTCTCTTTTGGGCGTACAGCAATGATCAATTCCCCATCTTCCTTCAATACCCTTCTCAGTTCATGAATGACCGCCTTATGATCCTCCCAGAAGTAGAAAGTGTTGATAGTGAATATCTTATCGAAAGTATGGTCCTCCAGTGGTAGGGCTTTAATATCGGCGTGAATGAATGCTGCCCGATCAGCTTCTACGTACTGAGCATTTTTCTGTGCCGATGTGTCAACCATAAGCTCTGAATAATCGCAACCTACATAGGTAATGGACTGATCTATGTTTAAAATATTCTTGACAAAATGGCCATTGCCCATACCGATTTCCAGTATGCGATCACCAGGTTGAGGGTCTAAAACAGCAAGCGCATGCAGGTTCATCGGCCCGTTGCCGGAATTCATCATGTTACCCACTTCTAAACCCTTGTCTCCCGCAGGTTTTCTCAACTGTGCCGCTATGTGCTTAATGTCTTCTTTTGAAAGTTCTTTTTCCATGCTTTAAAATTAGCTGTTGAAAGCTTAATTATGCTGGATTCACCATTTGAACTTTAGCATGGATTCATCATTACATTTTCTCCGCCTTCTCCGTCATATGGTGGCGCCATACACCATCTTCATCCTTGGAAGTCCTGATAAAAGTTTTTCGCTCGAATGACGACGGTTTCGTTTCTTCAGTACCGATTGTGAGTTCACCTTGTACATATTCCATGACGTCATTTTCAATAGGGAATTGGGCGGACGTCTTCAAAACCATTTGTTCAGCGCTCTTTTCCAAGTTACCCTGCATCAGCACTTTGACTGGCCAGGTAGAACTCAGCCACATGCTTTCGTAAAGCCCGTATATTGAGTTATAATTGAAATAGACCTCATCCAACCCTCTCACCTTACCGGGCCGTTCTATGTCGTAGGTGCAATTGATGAATTGGCCATCAAGCGCTTTCCTACAGGTAAGCGTTCCTTTCAAAATCCTTTGACCTTCACTGTCAGGGCTGTAAATGCGGGTGACGCGCCATTCTCCAATCAGGAAGGATAAGTCAGCAGTCGATTTGGATTCATCAGGTGCCTGAGCAACGACGAGCATATTTGAACTATGAAGAATGAGTAAAGTAAGCAGTGCAGTTCTCATACGGCCGATACTTTCAGTGTTAGTTATGAATTGGATTGAATATCGTCAATTTCAAACTGTTGGTAATCCCCCAAATTGATCCAAAACGGTTAAACGTGCCAGAAAGCAGGTTCAATGGGCTCAAAAGGCCAACAGAGCAGGCGAAAGTATGTTACAGATGGACAATATTTGTTGCTGCCCAAGATAGATCATCGGTTAGAATGACTACACCCTTATAGAATTCTGCTATAAACCTATTGCCCCCTAAATGCTTATAATCGATGGTAGCATCAGCTAATTGCTTTTTCAACTGCTGAATTTGTTCTTCCGCAAATTCTCCTTCTTCATTGATCCATTCATCAAGAGTAATGAGTATACCGGCAGGTCTCTTATATGCGTCAAGGTCACTATTTCTAATGAATATTTGATGTAGTGCATCATAGATTAAATGAGTATCGACTTTTATGTCAGTAATTAACTGACCTTTATTCAAAGCGATATTGACACCGTATTTATCTTCCACCCATACCTTAATCTGATTGATTTTGCTTTTGAGCAGCATAACATCTTTATCATATTCAATAGTGTGTTTATACTTTTCAGCGAATAGCCGAATATTTTTCTTAACCGATTTGTCCATTATTTATCAATCAGTGGTGAGTATGCTCCACAACTCGGGAGTCGCCTTTAAATATCTGGGCTTGGCCATTTCTTCCTGCCATCTTTTCGATATGAACTCACTGACTTGAATGCGGGAATCGACTTGCTGGAATACAGGGTTACTTTGCCACATTGGCTGTGTAGGCCAGTTGGTGTTGATGTATGAAAAGGCCTTTATGACATCTTGGTTCTCATTCAATGTCTTGATGAAAGGGATGAACCAATCATGCCAGATTTTTTCTGCGATTTTCGGATCGCTTAGGCGTGAATCAAGGAATTGACCGTCTCTTTCCAAAATGGGTGTAGCTTCAGCTATGAAGACTGGTTTGTTGTGTTTTCTGGCAAAAACTAACATCTCCTGATCGGGATCAGAGAAATAGGAATACCCGCACCAGTCTACGAGATCATCTCCAGGATACCATTTTTCCAAGATATCCTGGCCGGAGCCAGTTCCTTTGGATTGCCATACGAAGGCGACATTCTTCACCTCCATTTCCTGGAATAGCTTATGAATACGCTCCCACGCTTTCAGGTAGAATTTTCGATTGTAATTGTTCCAATCCCAGCCGTCAAACTCATAGCCTATGCGTAAGAATACGGGCCGTTCTATTGCTTTGATCCAATTACCCAGGTCTTTGATCAGGTAGTCACGCTTGCCGGTAGCCACTTGTTTTTCATGACCTACCAACGATAAACCTATGGCCATTACACTGTATTGATAATCCTCATCGTCGATATAACATTCTGCGCAGTTATCTCCTGCGCCCCAATTGGCTTTACTCTTGATACCATCATTACCTTTCTGTAAAAGATTGTAAGACTGATCTCCTGGAGAAAAACCGGTATACACCGTAAATCCGGCCGGCACGCCAAAATGATCACTATACCCGTCACTATAACCATCAAGACCACCTGTTGCGGCTAGGTCCTGCCCAATGAAAAAAAGACATTCTCCATCGGGGGGCTCGAATTTGGCCTTGGTTTGACCAAATGATTGACTGACCAGCATACAGCCAAGGCAAATGAAGATAATGAGCGGAAAGTGTAGATACCTCAATGTTGAATACGATAACTAAATGGTCTTCTAAAACTGATTGACAATTATCTCACCTCATGCCAGTTCAAAGTAGGGCGGTTTTCAGGGTAGCCAAAGTTGAGCCTGTACTCCTTCCTCTCTTTGGTGAAGTCCCACCAATTCTTGGAGTAGTCATTAGTTCTGGCAAAGTGTACGGCCAGCCGAAATTGATCCTCTACACAAGAGTCTATTCTGTACCCCTTCTTTTGTTCATAAAGATTGGTCAGATTGGCACCGTCTTGCTCCTGCAGATCAGCTACTGAATAGTATCCTAAAAAGATAAGGTCTTCAGCAAACTTGACCCCTATAGAGGGTATTCTCTGAAAGTCAGCTAATGCATGGATTTCCCTGGCTCGTTCCGGTGTCACTTGAAGGATTTCCTCGATTTCGTCAACAGCATAATCGAGTAATTCGGATATTTTGATCTTATGTTTTCTCAGGTTTACCCTTTCGGATGTTGAGAGGTTGAGGTTAATATGCTTTTTGGCTTTCATATATCTGAAATGTAGAATTAACGCTTTTCAAACGGCATGATTCATACAATAATATCGAAAATTTTATTGTGATAATTGCAATACGGAGATAGGATAATCAGCGTATGGAATTCGGATCAAAGAGCCTTGCCTAGAGCTGGTTTAGGTACTTCTTTCTAGGAAACTTTGCTCCTGGACATTTGGTGTATTCGCCCTCTATTTCTCCATGAAATAGTATGTTCTCTTTTCTGATGCCGTATTTGGACATTAGCTCCTTTGTGAGGCGAACGAGGCTATTGAACTGCGCTTGAGTCATGTCTTTTTCATCAAGGTTGCCAATAATACAAATGCCAATACCTCTGAAGTTTTTATCTGCGTTGGTTGCGCGTACGTGGCCTCCCCATATGTTGTACTGCTTTCTGAAGTCTGAGTCTACCTTACCATCCTCAAGTCCATTGCCATTGCCGATAATGTAATGATAGGCGATGGCATCTATAGGGTCGTTAGGTTGCCTGTCCCTATGAACTTGCTGCAAGTGCTCAATATTCCCATAACTGCCAGCGCTGTGGTGAATGACGATGTATTTCCATCTTCTAGGCCAGTAGAATAGTGCACTCACAAGCAGAATGAGTGTGATGATGAGAATGCGGTATTTTTTGGCTTTTTTGATTAGAATCGATCTATTTGAAAATGTATGTGGTACTATGTTGATTACTTTCAATAAAACTGTATTTGCTTCAAACCCCACCAGCCATGTATCGAGCTCAGGCTAATCCTTGGGAGAAGATGTTACTTTTCCACTTTCATCATACTCTATAGTGGAACCGATTTGTTTCCCTTCCTCATAGATAGCCAGTGATTTTAACTTGCCATTGACCTGATATGACTTCCACTCACCATGCGCAGAGCCATCTTTATAAGTATGAATTGCCTCTACATTTCCACTTTCAGAGAGCCATTTCTGCTCACCTTGCTTTCGGTCGTCCACGTAGTTGACGGTCCATTTGGTTTTGCCTGATCGAAAGAAGGCTTTTGCTAAACCTTGTCTTTGATCATTAACGTACATTTCTTTGGAGAAAAGCTTTCCGTTTTTATAGTACCTATTGTATTCACCTTCAAGTTTGTCTTTCACATATGAACCCTGACTCTCAAGTTCGCCGGTTTTAAAAAAGACTTGAACCGGCCCTTCCAAGGTGTCATTCACATACAGGCAGTGTCTACTGTCTCCGACTTTGAAATAGAATATTTCCTTGCCGTGTTGCCTCCCATCCCGATAATGCTTGATAGACTTTATGTTCAAACTTTTGGTAGAATCGAAGTTCATCAATTGATCATACTCAGGTGCCAGTTCCTTAATCTCCAAATGATTCCAATATTCTATAGCAATGCTATCGAGTTTATCATTTGAGTAATATTTGACAGCTCCTAATTGTCCATCTTGATAGTAGAATTTCCATTCCCCTTCTTTCAGACCATTTTTTATGCCCCCTATTGACTCAAGCTGCCCATTAGGGTAGTAGTGCTTTTCAATGTTGTTATCACAAGAGAAGAATAAGAGGGATAAAGCGGTTAAAAGAAGAGAAATTCTTAAAACGTTCAAGTAGTCGTTCATGGTGATCAGCGCTACGTTCGATGTATACTTTAGTCGTGATTGAATGTCACTAAGTTAGAAAATTTCAAATGATATTGATCTTGGTATCCATTAAGGAATTGTGTAACATCAGCACCAGGATACTGACTCTTGGACAAAACATTTTAAGCATGAACACCAAACAGAAATTTAACCTCTTCGAAAGACTACACATTCCCGGGAATCCTATCATTCTATACAATATCTGGGATGCAGGAAGCGCCAAAATTGTGGCAGAAGCGGGAGCGAAAGCAGTGGCTACAGGTAGCCATCCCCTCGCATCTGCTCAAGGGTATGATGACGGTGAGATAATTCCGTTTGATAGACTTTTAGCCATTGTGGAACAAATTGTCAATACGGTGCAAGTGCCAGTCAGTGTGGATTTTGAGGGAGGATATGCCAAGAGGGATAATGAGTTATTGGCTAAGAATATTTCAAAGCTGTTAGAGGCAGGTGTCATAGGAGTGAATTTCGAAGACCAACACGTGGGGGAGGATACTTTGTTTGATATCAAGGCGCAGATGGAGCGCATTGCGATACTTCGCAATATCTCCAATCGAATGGATTCTCCGCTTTTCATTAATGCCCGCACGGACCTGTTTCTAAAAGAAAAAGTTAATGGCAAGCATGCTACGCTAGTATCGGAAGCGAAAGAAAGGGCTCAAGCCTTTGAGGAAGCCGGAGCGAATAGCTTTTTTGTTCCTGGTTTATATGATCCCGATTTGATTGGTGAGATATGCCAACATGTCTCTTTACCAGTGAATGTTATAAAAACTCCTACTGCACCGGATCATTCTGAACTGGCAAAACTCGGTGTTGGCCGCATCAGTTACGGGCCCTATGCCTACAGAGCTCTGATGGATACTTTTAGGGATAAGGTCGCTAATGTGCATAGCTAACAAGTACTATGGTCTGAGGGTGAACTACCTCACATTAGCGACCATATTGTGTAGCCGGGTGTTTCCACCTGGCGCTTCGAATTAGTCAATCTTAAAAAGTCAGGTCGAAAGACCTGACTGCACCTCGAAAACACTAATCTTGCCGTAATAAGTCCAACGCCAGGTTCGTCATTCCCCGGTTTTCGACGTAGGAGAAAATCCGGGGAATCTCACTACCACCATTTAGCAAGACAAAGCCTAAAGAGGCCTCAGTGTTTCTTGCAAGAAACACTGAGGGATATCATTAGATGCATTTTATGCAATTACTTAACCGCCACCAGAAAATCTACCTCTGCATCGGCTGGGTTTTGCGCTCTTTCATCGAATACTTCGAAATCAGCGGTATAAGCTCTGTCGATATTCGTATTCCATATTTTATACCACTCATTGACGATCAGCCCTTTAGTCAGATCACCTTTAGCGGTGGTCTTGGCATAATCGCCGCCTGCCACAGACTTGCCAACCATACCATTAGGAATATCGTCGAGATGATCGACTTCACAGCCGAGAATAACGGTGTAAGGTTGTGTATGATCACCCTCATAATCAGTATACATTGAATAGACCGTATCACCTTTCTTATTGGGAATATTTGCGGCAATGTTCTCGTTCAAAAAGCGCTGCCATAACCCGGCAATTTCCTCTGCAGCCTGGTTGTTCTCGTTAGTAGTGCGAATGCTGATACCTATTACTTTAAAAGGCTCAATCTTTACGTTTTGCATAATGTAATCGATTTGTTTTAAGCAAAACTAGAGGGGGCCTGTGTCAAGAGTATGTCAGGGGTATTGACTTTTTTCTGCAATTTTCAAGATATTGTTCCAAGGTCATTTGATGGGGTTCGAAATACTCTTCAACTGCGGACAGCTTTAGAATACGATCGAGCCTAAAGGATCTGAAGTCTCCTCGGTTACGACAGAAAGCGATGAGAATCCATTTGCCCTTAGTGGTATACAGTGCAAAAGGTTCAATGTACCTTTCACTCTCTTGGTCTTCCAATGAAAGGTAGTGCAGTTTCATTACTTGAAAACCGGCTACAGCAGATTGAAGGTGTACCAAACAATTACTGGAGCTATCGTTACTCATATAATTCCTGACCTGCATACGATCAGTGAGGAATTCAGTTTTGGCCTTCTGGCCATTCTTCAGAACAGATTTGATCTTCGTGACTGCCTTTTGATAGTGATCAGAAAGCGATTTATCACCGCTTTTTAAAAGCAATTGCTCTGCGGTAATCAAGGCATTGGCTTCTTCTTCCGTAAACATGACAGGAGGCAGCTTATATCCATCCATGACGGAATAACCTCTTCCTTCTTCAGTGACCACAGGGACACCGGATTCTTCCAGGGTACGGATATCCCGGTAGACTGTTCTAATACTCACGTCATGCTTGCTGGCAATTTCCTTCGCCGTAACCAATCTTTTCGATTGTAACTGTGTAAGAATGGCTGTCAAACGCGTCAATCTGGGCTTGTTGTTAGGCATGTGTTCTTTGTTTTGATATTATGTTTGTCAATTGTTCTTAGTGAAATACGCGAGATATGGCTGCGACATCCCTATCACTAAGAGATCACTCGGTCTAAGGTTGTATAAGCTCTGTAGAGGGAATTGGACTAAACCACATCATTATCATGGCGAATACTCCGCCAAGGATCATTATAGGTAAAAAGAATTTGATCTGTTTAGCAGTTACATCTGACCTACCGCGTATTCCGGATACCCTGATAAAGCCGGGGTGTTTCTCCAAGAACTCAGCTCCTCTTTTAAAATAGATCCATCTAACCAATAAAAACCAAAGAATGATCAGAGAAAGGTGGAATAACAGCACCACAGGATTCAAAGAACGAGGGTTTAGATACTCAAATACATTCTGGGTCGAACCGGTCAGATCTCCTATCATCATGATCACCCACGGGATATTTGTGTAAATGATAAAACCTTTGAATAACTTATTATAACCTTCTTTTAACTGTGGTTTTTCGGCCGTGTATTTCTTAGACCTAGCCCTTAATATAAACGCATTAATTACTGTAGTAGCAATAAATAAGACCCAGAAATACTTGATGATGATCATAGCGTTAAGTCATTATTAATAGTCTACTAAGATAGCAAAATTTCTTCACATTATGAATTCTAAAGAATGCTAATTATGCTTTAATTTACTCATGAAAATGGCATCATCTGAAGAGGTATCTACGTTGCTGTTTCATGCTTAGCAGGTCTCCAAAGTGGCCCTACCGCAATGAGCAGTACAATCACATTAAAAAACGCATTGGATGCGTTCCCTGATGCAATAGATCCTGCACTATCCAAAAAGAACCAGGACAATATGCTGATGAGAGCAGTCTTGCGTACTGCTTCAGGTGCCTTGTCGTAGACCCATTGGGATAGTAACCAAATCATCACCCCCCAACCTAAGAGAAACCCTCCTGTGAGTGCAGATAAGAACCTCGTATCACCAGAGGTATATGTTTGTAACCCATCTACTGGCCAACTCAGTACGTCCAGCGTCCATCTGGCAGGCTCGGAGGTACTGGCCATTGTACCTAAAAAGAAAACTGGCCCAAAAGACCCGACTACAATAGCAGTGATCTTCAACCAGAATTTGTGAAATTTATGTGTCATGGTATTGGTGTATTTTAGGCGCTTGCTCTATTCGGCATGATAGAATGAATGCCTGTATTTACACGAGGATAATAAGAAGTGAACTACCATTTTAGACGCAACCGTCTATTGGTGTATTAGATTATATAATACCCAGTTTCTTTTCAAGGTGTGTAGGCAATGGATATGCCTTTTCTTCTGGCAGAAGAAGGCTTTGTAGGTCTTGGTATTTTGCAGCGGTGTTTTGTTCATGCACAAAATCGGTGATATCAATAATCTGTGCAATTTCATGTCTGGCGTATCTTTCTACCATTTCGTTTTTTAAACCAATTTGTATCGCCCTAAAGTCTTCTCTATTATCATAAAGGTCATAACATGGGTCCCATTGCACGCGTATGCTAGTTTGGTTCAGTTGTGATTTCCACTTTTCTTCATTCTGGTAAACATGTTGATTGAAATTACTGAGCGTAGCTTTATCCAATAGCTCTTCGAAAAACCTTCTTGATATTTTAATGGCCAGCACATGCTCTTGTCCTTCTTTGCTGGCCCAGCCACTTCTGTGCATCATTCACAGATAATTCGGCTTGATCCAGGTCATTCTGGTGTACTTGAAATCCCCACCGAAATACTGATGCTCGTTAGCGAAATTGGCTATTGATTTATTGTAGGCTTGGTATACTACAATGTAGTCTTCATCATATTGTGCATTGATCTGCTTTCTCTTGGTTGGCTTTAGGGCGTCAAATACTTCTGGCTTGACGAGCTTGATGTGGCCTTTGATTGTATTTGAATTACTCATTTGAATTCAATTTATTAAAAACCAGGTCATAATGATCCTGGATATAAGTAGAGTCCGTTGTGAAAGTCTGTACTTGCTGTTGAATCTTGATTGATCCATTATCAATATGCTCTATTAAGAAATCTTTAAAATCAATTGCAAATTCATCCTCAATATGAAAATCTGTCGTAACAGCTACTACTTTGCCATTCTTGGATAGCCGCCATTTGCCAGTACACGCAATTGCTCCATTGCTTTTCGTTACCTCATATGTTCCATCATTTTGGAATGAATAGCATAATCCTCCATCAACTAAATCCGTACTGTCAATCAAAACTCCCTTTTTTCCTATATGGAAACTAGGAAACTCATATTTAAAAGGGTCTATAAACCATTCAGTAGAATCTACGAGCAACTGATGTTGCGAAACGGACTTTAGCATCCACTTACCTTTTATTAGATTTTGCATGTTGGCCAATTCGTCATTTCTTGGAAAATTATGAGGCTTGAAAATGACCTTCAGTGGTTCACCGGCAAGCCAGGCTGTGGTATGGATTTCACCATTTTGAGCAATGTCCTGAATATAAAATGTGCTGGGTTCCAAAGCGGCACCTAGATCGTTTTCAATCGCCAATATCAACTGTCCTTGATATTCTTCGAGCGTCCAATAGACCTCCTCTAATTCTCTTGAGAATAAATCGTCCCAAAAAGCGAGTGTCTCTCCTACTCTAATCTCACGGATATAAACTGAATCTATAAAACTGGTTTCCAACCTAATGCCTTCGAAATCGTAACTCCACCAATGTCGCATCAATATACTTCTTAGCTCATCTACCGGTATACTGCTTACTTTAGGCTCGAACCGAAGCAACTTGAGATCGTATTCTGGTAACCCTAGAATTAGAGAATCACCGCGGAAATGGTATTTCATATCTGGAATGCCTTCAAACGCTATTTCAAAGTCAGTCAATCGAGTAATTTGATGCTTGGTTGAGTCCGTACCGATGTAGTAAATGCAAATAGAGTCATTGTCGAAAGTGAACATAGGATTGACGAGCCAGGATGACTGGCCGTAATTGTCAATGACCATCCAGGTGCCGTTCAATTTACTTTCACGTTCTGTACAGCCAATGATTATAAGTAGCATGCCTATCCATAATCCGGATAGACTTTTAAAAAGGGTATTGCTATAGTTCATTTAGGAAAAGGTTGAGCACTAATATAGTCAACTGGGTTCACCTGCCATTGTTCGACCCAAAAGGTGTAGTGTAGCCCGCAGTTAGTCTTACGCTTTTAAATCGCATTGTTTGGAAATGCCAGAGCACTTTTATAATTATGCTTTTACTCTAACCTTAAAATTATGCATTACTACTTTCAGGCTTTCCGTAAATATGCTGACTTCGCAGGACGAGCGCGGCGTACAGAATATTGGATGTTCTACCTTTTCAACCTCATCTTTTCGATAGTTATGATCGTCATAGATGGAGTAGTAGGCACAATGGCCTCAGGAAGTGTCTTAGGCGTATTTACGATATTATATTCCCTTGTTACCTTTCTCCCATCTTTAGCAGTAGCAGTAAGAAGACTACACGATACCAATAAGAGCGGTTGGATGCTATTGGTATCGTTCATTCCATTGATCGGTAGCATTTGGCTGCTTGTTTTATTAGCCACTGAAGGGGATAGAGGCAATAATGATTATGGGCCTGACCCCAAACGGCTAGGCGGACACTCAACTTACAGAGACCATAGCCTATTGGACACGCCAATGGAAGCTTTCGAAACCAATGCCACAACTGAAGAACAGACTAATCGAGATAAGATCATACTCATGGTTGTGATCTGGATGTTCGTAGCCAGGTTTTTTTGGTTTGTCATTAGAATTGCACAAACTGACTTCTTTTCAACCAATTGGTTCAAAACGGTAAATACACTGATAAGTTTGGTTTGGGCATTTATACCACTGCTCCTTGCCTTTGCCGTCAAAGACAAATCTAAGCGTACTATTGTCTTTGTACTGGCTGGGTTGTACGTATTGAATGGTCTGTACGGAGTGATTTCCGAATTTTTCTGAACCGGATTCTGACGGTTTTACTCATTTTGCTGGAAAGTGACGATTAAGGTTTTCTACCGATAAACCTAACGACTGAACTGCGCCCGTTGTGATAAACGCCTTCGTTGAGGACGACTTCCTCTTCGGCCAGTTTGATGATTTCAAAATCAGCGAAATCATCTGCCAGCTCCTCGGTTGAGAAAAGCATGTTGATATCTTTGGGGCCACCAGCCGCTGGGTTTTTAGTATTAAATTGAAGGTGAGATGTGCCGAATGCCTCGAAAATCACCACACCTCCCGGTTTGAGGTAGTTGACCAGTCTTTTGTGATAGTCCGATTTGACATTGGCCGGAAAATGTGCGTAGATCAACCCTATCACGTCGAACTGGTCTTCTTCATAATTGAGACCGCCGAAATCACCTACTTCATAATCAATTTCCACTTGATCTTTATCCGCTAGTGCTTCAGCCTTAGCTTTACCTTCATCGCTCAAATCAAAGGCTGATACCTCCCATCCTTGCTTGGCAGCGAATACTGCATTTCGACCTTCTCCCTCTGCTGGCAGTAGTAACTTCCCTGGCTGAAGTTTTAATAGTTGTGTTTTGAAGAATAGGTTGGGGGTGTGGCCATAAGCAAAATCCGATTTACCATAGCGTTCGTTCCAAAAGTCTTTGTTCATGATGGGTATAAGAGGTTTACACTCTCAGAACCAGTTCATATATCTAAAGTTTCGGCTCTCCGTCGACGCTTGTTGAATGGTATGAAAAAAAGCCTGGGCATAAGCTTGCCCAGGCTGCTTTTGGAAAAAATCAATGTGTCGATTGAAATATCGCTCAGTTATAAGTGCCTTTGAGCTTGGCCCAATTTTGATTGGCCTTTTTAACTAGTCCCGAGTGATTCTTTTCTTTCAACCAGAGTTGTTGAGCATCCAACTCCAGGTTATACAAGAAGAGAAAGTATTGGCCATCTTTGACGATAAACTTGTTGGGATCAGGTCTGAATTTTGCGCCTGCATAAACCCCAAATGCGCAGTAGCCACCATATTGCGGCAAGTAGCGTTTTGGGTTTTTATCAAACTTGGTTTTCTGCTCACCGGAAGTAAAGTAGTAGATCACCTTTTCGTATTCTGATTTATATTGCTTAACTCCTTTTTGCGCCAACCCAAGGTCCAAATAAGAGACCGGGCTGTATCCCTGTAATGCGATGTTGCTGTTATCGATGTTGTTCGCTTTTTTGTCCTGTCCATAGCTAATGGTAGAAGCGAAAAGCAACAAAACGACCAATGATCTAAATAAAATTTTCATGTCTGCTTATAAGATTGAGTGATACAATTGTTTTAGGCGTTGAAGTACTGTTCTTGAATAACTTCACCTTGCTCATTCCAAATTCTTCTAATGATCTCATGCCAGTAGATCTTACTACCATCTTTCATATCAAAATCGAAAGTAAATTCTGACGCAGTGGCGTTATCACCTACTATGGTTCGGTGGTGGGTAATTCCATTGACACTGGAGATGGCTTCTACGAAACCGGTCATTTTCGCCACCATCTGATCTTTGTTGGAGGTGGCCACGTTGCCATAATCAGAAGTGGTAGCTTCAGTGGCGAAAAAATCTTTTACGGCATTAACGATATCACCTTTTGATACCATTTCATCCATTTTTTGAACTTGCATTTTTACATCCATTGTATTCTGTTTTAATGTTGATTGTAATGCAAAGTTGAAGCGAACAAAGCAGCAATTCAGTACAGAGAATGCCCGATTTATTGTACTTTCTGCCTGATGAAATCAGTGGGGGTCAAGCCTGTATAGTGTTTAAAAAAGGCGGAGAAATGATTAGGTTCTTCAAAGTGAAGTAGCACAGCTACCTCGTGGACCGGATGACCATTGAGCAAATGGGTTTTAGCTGTACGGATCATCTCCTGTCTGATGATTTGGCCAATGGAAGTATTGAGTTTAGAACGGACCTTGTGAGATAAGGTCTTGATAGAAAGGTTCATTTCATCAGCATAGAACCCAGCCTGGCGTTGCTGTGTATGAAACTTGCCAATCAGTTCGTAGAGGTGTTGAATAAAAGAATCACGCGCTTCGTGTTCATTTTGATGTCTGAACTCTCCAGGAGTGGCACCTGTCCCTTTCTTAAAGGTCCGGTTAAAATAAGCAGGGTCTTCGTAGCCGAATTCATAGGCGATTTCTTTGATGCTCTTACCTGAAAATGCCACCTGACGTTGCGCCTCGATAAGTCTTTTTCTGGCATACATCGACTTAATGGTTATGCCCAGCTTGTTGGAAATGAGGCTATGGGGGTTTAGATCGTATTGACCAATTAAGCGGACAATATCATCATTGCTCAAGAACTGTTGATAATGACTATCAACAATGTCTTTTACATCGAAAATGAGATGATACTCATTGTTGTTTGCGCCAAAAGGATTTTGCCAAAACCACTGCTTAGATGATATATCGAGAATCTTTCCAGGTTGACTGAACAAGGAAGAATTCAGGTACTTTTGACAATCATCGCATTCATCAAAATTGATGTAACCCAGAGAGATAAGGTGCTTGAAAAGCACTCTAAAGTCCTTATTCAGAAAGAGTTGCTCATCGCTAAACTCGATTTTGCGGATTACGAATTGCTCCGTAAGGAATTTTATGTATTGACCTTTCTCCAGGAAAATGAGTTTATCCTCCCAGTTATGAAACTGTTTAAAATCTACTTCAATGCCACCGGTACCTTCCAATATATGGAACATGGTGTTCTGATTGATGAAGTAGACTTTGGATGCTTCCGGTGAGAATTTGGTGACCATGGACAAGAAGGGTACTTCTACTCTAATAGAACGAGAAAACTAGCACTTTGATAATAACAAACTTTAGAAATAGGACGATTTAATCCTAAGAAAAGTAGCGTAATTGTTAATAACATCTTCTGTTCTTCGCCCTCGGTTAGGTCACAACAACCAGCTATCTGGCGCGAAAGCTAATTTCGTCCCTCTAGCAGTTGGCGCGTGTTTGCAACCTCTCGCTGCTGGCGCGCGTTTGTAACGCGTGTCTAATTGTCTCACTCATATAAAAAACTGCGAAACCCAATAAATGGCTAGCACTACCAGTAGCGTTGTTATGCCCTGAGCGAATGTCATAAAGGAAAAGCCCCGATAGCCACCCTTCATATCAAATCCACTGAATTGAGTTACTACCCAGAAATACGAATCATTAGCGTGTGAAACGGTCATTGCGCCTCCGCCGAAGGCCATTATCAGTAGCGAAAGCTGAAATGGGTGCTCGACCCCCGATTGTAATACAAAAGGAGCCAGAATGGAGCTACCGATTACCAATGCAGATGTACTTGACCCTTGTGCTGTTTTTAACACGGCTGCAATAACAAATGCCAGTACCAACAGAAGCAAGAAGCTGATGCTGGCCCCATCAAACTGTGCGGTCAGTAGTTTCTCAAGAGGTGTGGCTTTTAGAATAGCACCAAAAGCACCTCCGGCACCGGTGATGAGCAGAATCGGGCCTGCTTGCTCAATACCAGTTTTGAACAAAGCCCCCTGTTCTTTAAAAGGCACCCTTGGCAGCGCTTGTACCATGGCCAAGATACAACCCAGCATCAAAGCAGTGAGCGGATGGCCGATAACAGTAAGGGTTGATGATAAATAAGCGGGAACCTCAAAAAACTTGAGTAAGGAGTTGGCGGTGATCAATGTAATGGGCACTAGAATCGGAGAGGAAGCCCATAGGAAGTGCATGTATTTATTCGTTTCAGAGGCCTCGTATTCCAGCTTTTCAACTTCAATTTTTGAACCGACCCTCTTCGCCAAGAAAATACAAACGAAAAGCACCGGGATGGCAACAATCAAGCCTGTTAACACGATAATACCAAGTTGATCAGACATGTTGATGTTGCCAGCAACGGCGATGGCCCCCGGAGTAGGGGGTATTAAGGTATGGGTAGTATACAGCCCGGAGGCCAATGCCAGTGACATCGATGCTGATGAAATTCCTCTCTTTTCTGCCAGTATTCTACTCAGTTTGGAGAGAATGATAAAACCGGAATCACAGAAGACCGGCACACTGACAACGGCACCAAGTATGGCCATCGCAGAAATGGAGCGCTTGCTGCCCATCAGACTGGTGATGGAATGTGCTATAGCATCTAGTGCTCCCGATCGCTCCAGATACACACCGATAATGGTGCCGAACACCACAATTAAACCAATACCCGAGAGGATGCTACCAAAGCCCGAAGAAGTGGTGATGACTATTTTCTCCCCATTCATACCGGTGCAGAACCCAACGAAGAAACAAGCCAATATCAAAGTGAAGAAAGGGTGAACCTTTAGATAATTAGCTGATAAAATGATCAGCACAATAGATACAAAGATAATAGCTAGTAAAAACGATAATGATTCCATACGGATAAGACGATTAAAAAGCTGAACTCCACTAAGCTGTCAGGGTTTTCCAGGCTAAGCATGTCATATGAATACACTGCGTATGATGGAAAAGGTAATAGAAAAACTGGATAAAAGCATAATTCAGTCCTTCAAGACTAAGCCCACCAAAATTCTACAATTTGGAGAAGGCAACTTCCTGAGAGGCTTTTTCGACTGGATGGTACTGGAAATGAACCAAAAGGCCGGCTTCAATGCCGGGGTTAAGATTGTACAACCTCTTCCGCAAGGATTAGGAGATCAGCTGAGAGCACAGGACGGACTGTATCATGTGCTATTAAATGGCTTCGACCATGATCAGTTTACTGCCAAGCGCCAATTGGTAGATGTCGTAAATGGTGTGATCGATCCATACGGTTCGTTTGGAGAATATCTCACCGAAGCACAAAATGAGCATCTTCAATTTATCATATCTAATACTACCGAAGCAGGCATAGCCTACGACCCTGAAGACAGGTTTGATTATCAGCCAGCGAGATCTTTCCCAGGCAAGCTCCTTCAATTCTTACACAATCGCTACCAAACCCTGCCTGATTGTGATCCCATCGTCATTCTGCCATGCGAGTTAATTGATCAAAATGGGACTAAGCTCAAAGCGATCATAGAAAGGTATGCCTCAGAGTGGCAATTGGGTGAGTATTTCCTGAAATGGTTGCATGAGAAAACCGTGTTTTGCAATACTCTGGTTGACCGGATAGTACCGGGATATCCCGCTCAGACGGCTCATCAAATATGGGATGAATTAGGGGTGAAGGATCAACTTCTGGTAGAAGGCGAGTTGTTTCATCTTTGGGTGATAGAAGGCCCCGGCTGGCTAGAGAGTAAATTGCCTGTGAAGCAAGCTGGATTGAATGTTGTTTTCACTGATGATCTTGCTTACTACCGAACACGCAAAGTGCGCATCCTCAATGGTCTACACACGACTATGGTTCCGGTAGGATTGCTGGCTGGTATGACTACCGTAAGAGAAACAGTTGAACATGAGAAGTTATCCTCCTTCTTAGTACAGGCTCTGAATCAGGAAATCATGCCGACCTTGGCTGGTGATAAGGAAGAACTACAAGCTTACGCTGAAGAGATAATCAGAAGATTCCGAAACCCTGCCATTCATCATGAGCTACTAACCATTTCTCTCAATAGTTTCGCGAAGTTTAAAACACGGGTACTGCCTTCCATTCTTGCCTATGTTGATCAGCACAAGCAATTGCCTAAACAACTCTTACTGGCTTTAGCCGCCCTAATAAGGCTTTATCGAGGTGATGCTGGAGGAAAGGTAGTCGAGCTTAAAGATGATGCAATAGTACTATCAAAGCTCTCAACTTTGTGGCGTGACCATCATGCGAATCACACCCATCTGGTTAATGAAATTCTTAGAGACCAATCTATCTGGGATGAAGACTTGACTGAGATTCCTGAATTGGCAAATTATGTGGCAACACAACTGGAGCTTATAGAGCAGGAAGGTATTTATGCTGCTGTAGATAAGCTTTTGGGTGAATAGTAATACTGTGTTGATATCCCCTTCTGTTAGTTCGAAAGTGCTTCGCAGACTTATGGATCGGGAGAGTTTCCCCCTAAAAGTAGGGGGAATACAAGGGGGTGAAATACATTGTACTGAGGTTAACTTAGTATGTACTTGATAATTACTGATAGCATTTTTGAGCCAATGTTCTTTCATTTTTTGGCTTGACCCAAAAAACGAAACAAAAAAAGTCAAGG